>JABBCA010000064.1 GCA_018607135.1 Opitutales bacterium | reverse complement strand
ATTTTTTAAGGGAGGAGCTCCTAGACTTCGATCAAGCCATGTGGGACAAGCTCTAAATAAGTCTCAAAAGGGCTAAAAGAACCAAAGGCGATGCTTCTGTAAGATGCTTTGTGTCAGTTAGAAGTGACTGGTTTGGACTAAAAAGGAGCTAAAAAGGAGCTAAAAAGGGACTAAAAAGGAGCTAAATGGGCACTCAACTAATTCTCAGGAGAGGCTGGAGACTCTTGTTTGAGTTTCCACATCACACCATCTGGTTCGATTAACCCGGTTCTTCTGAGCTCTTGAAGATAGTTGCGGATGCGATTTCGCTTTTGAGCGTCGTCTAAATTACTAGGTAGCCTTGAAAAGAGCAGCTGCTCAAATTGAGAACGTTTCATCGTTCCGAATTTCTTGAGGGCATCGAGAATCATTTTTTGGCAGTATTCTTTGTCGATTCCGACTTGTGCCAGATATTCGACTTCCTGCTTTGTTTGGGCTGCGACATTTGATGAAATGTGGAGGTTGGGGCGTCGCCCTTCGATGAGCTCCTTGCGCCGGAGGTAACGAACATCATTAGCCGAGAGTTCTTTTCCTTTTTGCACGGCATCGAGCAGCATGATGTCTTGCAGCCCGAGCTCTGGCATCGTGGCTAGCTTAGTCGCATACTTTAGATCAAGCACCTTCCCGATGATGGTCACTTTGATCTCATTATTTGCAGTATCGTATTCCGGAAGAGGAAAGAATCGCTCCTTTTGCAAAGAGAACATTTTTTTGATTCCACTACCAATTGTATCGATAAGGTTGAGATTCACCATTGCCGCGACTAAAAACGCATTACGGTAGTAGGTCGAAGGTGTGTCTGCGCGGATGACTGCTTCGACGGTTCCAGGGAGGAAGTTTCCTTGGTTTGCGAAGACTAAGGAGTCATTCTCGTTTTCCACCAGACTGACTCGTCCGCCGCGTTCGTAGTCTTGGTGAGCGACCGCATTATTCAAACACTCTCGAATCAGGTAAGAGTCATATTGTTCAACTTCTTCTGGAAAGAGGTCACCCGGCAGCATGTAACGGTAGCGGATACGACGGATTTTTTGAAAGGCGTTATCGACCGCGAGTAATAAAGGGCTGTGGAAGTGTTCATAGTCCTTTTCGATGCCGTCTTTGTCACGCAGCACCCAAGTGATTTGCGAGACCGCAGGGTTTAGGTGGTGAGTGGACTCAGATTTTCCTAGCAAGATAATCGCGGTGCGGGTGATCTGTCCGTTGATTGTTAATTTCGCTTTATTGAGAAAAGTAGCATCGTCCCAGTTCTTGACTTCGTCCCCTAGACGAGGATTTTTCACTCGATACATTTCCCGCGCTTTAATCAACGCGTTCGCATCAAGGTCCGCCAGTGTAGCGGCTGGGCAGATGCCCGCACTCCAATCAGATTGCACCGCTTGGCTGCGAATCTTTTCGATCTCGTCGATATTGAGCCCGACGAGTGCCTCATGGTCGCGTCCATAAAAGTGGCGTTTCCATTCAATGGGTATGCCCTTCGGTGCCGCTGGGATTTCAAAGAGCAGCACGCGTTTGTCTTCTACAGTTTCTACGTAGATTTGATTAAAGGTGAGGTGACCAGTCGTGTGATTGGCGACTTCTTCTTTCACCTTCATTAGCTGCGCATACTCTGGGCGGTATTGGCTGCCGACGATTTCCTTACCTGCATCGCGCACCCCGAAAATCAGCCATGCCTTAGGCTGTCCTTGAAGGTTCGCCTCATTGCTTAGCGCACTGAAATATTTGCCCAGTTTGTCAAAGTCGTAGCTGTTTTTTGCTTCCTTAAATTCAATGACTTCATTCTCAAGGTCTTGCTTACAAAGTTGCTGGATGAATTCGCGCATGGATAGGTAAGTGAGTCAATGATCAGTCAAGTTATGGGTCAAGCCGCTAGCACGTCGTATTTCGATTCGATCGTTATACACGAATGATTTCCAGAAGCGGTTCGAACGAGTAGATAGCAGGTCGCCGACCAGCTGCTTCGCGCACGACCCTCAATAACTTTCGCTCATCTTTGAGCAGTGCATTGGTGAAACGATTCACGGTTGCGGGCGGAATTTTCGTATACCGACTGATTTGCTGGCACCGAAATGCTGGAAAAGTGAAGATTGCGTCTAGCAGAGTGATCGCATGCTTCGAGCCAGTGACATCGCTAAAGATACCTTTCATTGCCTCATAGAGCTCTCGTATTTGATTCATCACTGTGAGGTTGTAGTTTGCCTGTTCCTTCACTGCCTCGAGGAAAAATAATAGCCAGCTCGTCCAATCGTTTTCGGAAGAGACCGCCTTCATGTTCGCAATGTAGGCCGCCTTGTTTTCTTCCATGTAGCGACTGATATAAAAGTGTGGCGAAGAGATCGTGCCAGAAGACCATAACATCAGCGTAATCAGGATACGCCCAATACGCCCGTTGCCATCTTTGAATGGATGCAGTGCCTCAAATTCGACATGCGCGAGCGCGGTTCGGATTAGATCCGTATGCTCCGTCTCTGCCATATACTCAAGCAGACGATCCATACCCTCGGGGAGTTTTTCAGGACTGATGGGCACATAGCTGATGATGCCGCTGCGTTCATCACCGATGTAGTTTTGCTCGGATTTATACTGCCCTGGATTTTTCGATGCACCGCGACCAATCGAGAGCAGCATTTGGTGCATACTGCGGATCAAAGTATTATTTATGGGCCTGCCATCGGAGATTTCATCCTGTGCGTAATTCAAAGCGCGACGATAGAGGATCGTTTCTACGATGTCTGAGCGCACATTTGTATCCGCGCTGCCGTCTTCGTCTTCCGCGCTGTCGTATTGTAGAATTTCATCAACTGTGCTGATCGTTCCCTCCATTCGGGAGGAAACCACCGCTTCTTGATTTCGAAGCGGCACTAGGAAAAGCTCTCGATTATGCAGTAGATTGAGTTCTTGGTCGTAGCGTGAAAGTGCACTGCCTGCTTCCACCAGCGCTTGAACCACTCGGGTATAATCAATCGACGCAGGGGGGAAGGCACCGTCGTGGTAGTATACGGCAGTTTCGAGGTTTAGTTTCATTTGTCGCTCAGTATCGGGTTGAAATGGTTAACAATGTGATTTGTGTATCACTTGTGGGCGATAATGCAAGTTGTAAATCAAAATGGGCCAGAAGTGATTAACAAGTGGTTTTGTGTGTCATACATGTAAGACAAACTTATTTGTTAATCAAAAATGCTAAAAATGATTAACAACGTGCGGGGTTCTTCACTGTTAGCCAATAAATTGGTCTATTTGACACAGTGCGTGGTAGGGCGGTTTCGCGAGCTCGACTGAGCTCGCCGAAGTCCGCAACCGCCGTTCGCGTTGAAGCCTTGAAGGGCCGTATCTTGTGGATTTCCCCAATTTGTAATCGCCCGCCGAGCGGACATCTCGGCGAGAGGTCCCTACCTCAAACAAACATCTGCTGGAGCAAGCCGCGTTTGAAGGTTTGCGTCTCGGTGATTTGGGTGGCGACGCTTTCGATCTTGCGGTCGATGGCGGAAAGGAAATCGGCGATCT
>JABBCA010000090.1:79293-93251 GCA_018607135.1 Opitutales bacterium | reverse complement strand
GTCTCATTCATTAAACTCATAGAGCCATAATATTAAGGGTCAAACCTTTTTAGATCTGGTATTATATGGAGTGGCAGGTGGCTCATATGATGCCTGGGTGGACCAGCTCAGACTTCGATTTGGAGAGTGATCCAGATGCAGACGGCTATGCGAATGCCCTAGAGTATAAGTTTGGGACTCACCCTTTAGTGCCGGAGGTATCGCCTACTAGCTATCGAAAGCATTTGTCGTCGTTTGAGTTGACATATCCAGAGGTCATCGGTCGCACCGATGTTTTGCTCTTACCAAAGGTGAGCATTGACTTGAGTGTAAACGCATGGAGCGATGGGGGCGTTGTCATTACAAACGAGTCCATCGTTACGAATCAAGCACTGCGCACTGCAACCTTTCCTGCGTCAGGTGATGCGGCCTTCTTTCGTCTGGAGGCGGAGTGGCGGTTTATTTTGGGGTCGGTAGTTGCGCGGACTCTTGCTCAGTATTAATTGCCCGAATCGGGAATGGAATGACGATGCCTTCTTCTTTGTAGCGTTTATGCAGGGCTTTGATGAAGGCTGATTTGACCCAGAAGCGGTTGAAATACTCTTTTACGCGCAACATTACGGTGAAGTTGATACTTGAATCCGCAAAACTGGTATAAACAACAAAGGTCTTGTAGTCGTCGACACCCCATTCATGCGAAACGAGTATTTCGCGGGCGACCTCTAAGGTGACTTGCTCAACATGCTCAAGGTCGGAACTGTAGTGCACCCCGACATCGACAGGAACGGAGAGCTCTTTTTCTGGGTAGTAGTAATTGATGATCTTAGAGCGTGCAATTTCGCTGTTGGGTAAGATCACTATGTTGTTCTGCAGCATGCGCACCCATGTGGAGCGCCAGCCGATTTTGTCCACAAAGCCTTGTTCCCCAGATTCGAGTTCGATGAAATCACCGACTCGTATCGGCTTATCAATGACCAGTTGAATGCCAGAAAAGATGTTTTCTAAGGTTGGTTGCAGTGCGAGTGCGACCGCGAGCGAGCCGATCCCGAGTGACGCGATCAGTGGGGTGACGGAGACCCCTATGGTGCTGAGCAGTATCAAAGTGCCGAGGATGACGATGATGCCGCGTGTGATCGTTTGTATGATGCTGCGACTAGTGCGTATGGTCTGTGAGCGTTCTGAGTAGCCACTGACGATTCCATGCACAATTCGATCCAGAAAGATGAGCACCGCTGCGACACAAAGAATTTGAACGAGCATCCATGGAAGTCGTATTGGGGTGCTTGGTAGTAATTCTGCATAGGTCAGGAGCCAGTAGGATGTGGCAACTGTTAGCATGATTGCCATGAGCGATAATGGGATCGCTACGGCTTTGACCAATACGGTATCGATGGTATAGCGCGTCTTACTGGTTATACTACGAAGACGAGCCATCAGTAGGCGTTGTAAGAGCCAGAGCGAGAGTCCCGTAATTAATGTGCCACAAATCACTAAGATCCATGGAGAGAGTTCGCTAGTTTGTTCCAGTATCGCAAGAGTCAGCATTGTGCTCTCAAGAGAGCAAGTGCTGTGCCTCGATTGGATTCTTCATTTGCAAGTCGCTCGACCCATGTTACCAAACTTAAAAAATTGCAGTTAGGAAATTTGCCTAATAGTGTTTATGAATGGTATATAAATTGGTCTCCCTGAGTGCTGTGGGTCATGAATGTTGATAAGCGAATAGTGTATACGGGTGGGCTTGCCGCAGCGTTGCTCGTGGGGTGGATTTTCTTTAGTGGTAGTCCCGAAAAAGCGATTGATCGTCAACTGCGTGTGCTTACAGAAATTGTGCAAAAAGAAGCCGCAGTTTCGCAGTTTGGGGCGCTTTCACGAAGTCGTAAACTAGCAGAGATTTTTACTGAAAATGCGCTGGTTGAATACATGCCTCGCGAATCACTCCCACGCGGATCGGATGCGATGCGTTCTGGGTTTCTGAGTGTTTGGGGTCAAATTGAGAAAGCTTCGATACGAATTTCACGGCATGAAATTGAAGTAAGCAGTTCTGAGACTGAGGCGATTTCTACATTTTCAGCCACTTGCAAAGTCGTGCTGCGCGGCACCTCGCAAATGGCGGATACTGTGAATTATCGTGCGTATTGGGTAAAACAAAACGACGATTGGTTGGTGGATCGTATCATAGCGGAGAGCACTGACTGAACTGTGCCCTTGCGCTCGTTGTAGAGGAGATTCATCCTTAGCGCATGAATGATTCAGAAACTTGTCTCCAGGAGCTTAAGGATCGGGCGCTGGCATTTACCAAGGAGCGAGATTGGGAGCAATTTCACTCCCCAAAGAATTTGTCGATGGCGATTTCTGCTGAAGCTGCTGAATTGATGGAGCACTTTCTCTGGCAGTCTCCGGAACAGTCGCGTGAGGACGCACAAAGCGCTAAGCTACGTGCTAAGATCGAGGAAGAGTTGTCTGATATCTTTATTTTCGCCATTCAGTTTGCAAATATGACTGGAATCGACATATCTGCCGCGATTGAGGCCAAAATGAAACGAAACGGCGAAAAATATCCGGTCGAGAAAGCAAAAGGGCGAAGCGATAAGTATACTGATTTATAATGACTTGTGGAACTTTTGGGTTTGTTAGAGAAATTAATTAGAAAATATGTGAATTATTTTGAACGTTGGAGCATCTAGCACGTCTATCTCTATATAAATTTAAATCATAGTTTGTTGTTTGTTTGAACACCGCACCTGTAAAGTTGCGGTGTTCTTTTTTTGCCCTAATGTGTCTATTTGTTCTGTGGCTCTTCGCTATTTTTAGTGGATAACGCGTTCGCTTGCCTTCGAGTTTTGAACTGATAATTTGTCACAACCGCTAGCGCTAGAGTTGCCCTTCCTCCTTCGCCTTTCAGGCTACGGCGGACGAGTCGGGCGAGAATGGGGAGGTAATGATTGCCATGAAATTTCCAAGCAGGCAGATCAACTCCAATGTCGTCCACCTCAAAGAGGGCATCCAACGACTGACACTTCCAAATTGAGACGAATCTGTCTCCCTTCTTGTCCGCCGTAGCTCGAAGAGCGTAGGAGGAAACCTCCCCCCTCTAACCCGCGTAGCGGGTGGTTGTGAAACTTAATACGCTATGGCCCGTCTCTGCTGTCATTGCCATTTTAGTTTTGGATTGATCCACTAAAAATAGCGAAGAACCTGTTCTGTTTTCTTTAAGTGTTGTAGATGAGTCTCTTGCAAATGTGTGGAACCTCTAAGATGGTTTTTTAGGATTTTTTTTTGAGAAACTTAAAAGATTTTTGAACGCGAAGGCTCTATGCACGTCTATTACTACATACTAAATTAGTAAGTTTGTTGTTTGTTAGAGAATGCCGTCCTTAATGGGGCGGCATTTTTTATGCATGCAGCTGCCAGTATAAGCAGTAAGCGTAGGCGCCGATGAGGCCCCAAGCGATGCATTTGGGTAAGCGGCCGAATAGGTTGATGCAGACTAGAATAAGCGCGGCAGCGCCCGCTAGGATGAGTAGGCCCATTCCAAGGAATTCAGGGACTGGCATGGTTTTGAAAATAGCGAATAAACCGATGCATAAAGGGATACAAATATGTCCATCTCCCACCTGAGAGCTGAATACGACATCCGCTCGACGAATATAGCCGTAGTAAAAAGCGAGCACGGCATTGGGGAGCACCATTAGCCAGCCTGTCAGTAGACCTAATTGTGTTGGACCCATAAAGCCGTGTTCGCTGCTGAGGATGATGGACACAATTCCATCTACTGAAATGAGAGTGACCAAGCTGCCTAGTAGGATGAGGCCTATGTCGAAGACGATCAGCGGGTGCCAGCTGCTGTTGCTGCGTGTGTTTTCCTTGAGGACTTCGTAGACGTGAAAACTCTGCCAGAACAGAAAGAGGCCCACCAGCGCGAACCCATCAAATGAATCAATTTGGCCGTCTTGCCCAAGCACCCAGACGATCAGGCAGAAGAAGATCATCGCGACCAAGGTCAACGAGAGGGAGAGTCGATTGATCTTGGACTCGCGCACCACTTTTTGTGCTTTTGATTTGGGCTTTAGTTCAAGCCCCCAGATAAGTGCGGGTAGGGCAAGTAAGAGACACAAGTTGGTAATATTGTTGGTCCAACTATTGATCGCGACTTCCTCGGCAGGGCCATTTTGGCTGAGAACGACTCCAACAAAGATCAAATTTCCCAAACCACTGAAGTAGGGCATGAACAGCGTGCCGAGCACGGTGCCTTCAACACCACGGTGCGACATTACTTCCAGTCGCCAAAGTATCAGTAATGAACTCAATAGAAAAAGTCCGACATACAGGGCTGCCGACCACGGCCCCGCGATATCGAGTATCTGTTGTTGTATTGGCTCCAAGTCTTCGAAGCTGTGCAGACCTGTTCACAGGAGCAAATCCTTTTCGCAATCTTATCTACTGCGCACAGCAACTACGCGTGGAACGCGCCGAAAGTCGCTTATTAAGGATCGATAACGCCAGTAGGCCGACCAGTGCAATACCACACATGTGCTGCCAGGTCGCGAGCTGAATACCTTGATGGTGATGAATGGCGTCGCTCATCTGATCCGCGCTGATACTAGAGTTAAATACAGCACCCGCAATCCAAGCGATTGCGATTAGGCTAGCGATGTAAATTAAGGTAGCTGATCGGCCCAACATCTTCCAGACCGCAACTACAGTCGCGGTGTTCGTCGCAGGACCTACGATTAATAGTATTAAAGCAGCACCTGGTGAGAGCCCCGCTGCGATCAGTGCGTATGCGAGAGGGATTGAAGCTGTGGCGCAAATGTAGAGTGGCAGGCTAATGAGAGTGGCGAGTAAAAAAGCCAGTGGGCCGCTGCTGAAGGCTCCACTGAGCAGGTCTTCTGGCATCAGCGTGGTAATCAGCCCCCCAAGCAGTAGGCCGAAGAGGAGAGAGGATGCCAAATCGGCAGGCAGGGTAATAAAGCCATAGCGCAGGGCCTCCATGAATGAGGGCTTCGAATGGCGGGGCGATTCACAACAAGATTTTGGAGTGAGGTTTTCGTCTAAAGTTGTAAAACTGGTAAAGACTGCGCTGGAAAGGGCGGGCTTTTCGGCAGTAGGGGCGAGTGCATCTTTTGGATTGAGGGATAACGTCTCTTTTTTGTTCGGCTTTGGACGTTCCTTGGCAAAAAGGTCGACTAAGACTCCCGAGACGATACCTGAAATAAATGCCACCACCACACGCACGATAGTGAAAGGCCCTCCCATTAGGGCGTAGGTCGCAAAAATACTGTCGACGCCCGTTTGCGGCGTAGAGCTTAGAAAGGCTGCCGTTGCTCCACGGCTGGCACCGCTTTTGCGCAGTGAGGCCGCTACGGGAATGACTGAGCAGGAGCACAGCGGCATGGGCACTCCGACCAAACAGGCTTTGATTACGGTGCTGATGCCTGCCTTTCCCAGTAGCTTGCGAACACGCTCTGGGCGAATCAAGATGTGTAAGAAACCAGCCACTGCGAAGCCGAACAGTAGGTAAGAAGCCATTTCGGCTATCAACTGCCAAGTATTTAGGCTTAGGCCATGGATGAAATCGATCATAGGTTGAATAAAAGTAAATGACATGGAATGGCAAATGCCAGAGAGAATGAACTTGGCGTTGGAGCGGTTGCGTTAGATTCTATGTGTTTATGGCGAGTTCTACAGTCGAAGATTATATTAAGCATATTTATCTTGTTGCCGAAGAATCCGGAAATGAGGAAGTGCCGATGGGGCGCGTCGCTGAAGCGCTTGGAGTCGTTCCAGGCACAGCCACTACCATGGTCAAGGCACTCTCTGATGCGGGATTGGTCAATTATGCGCCTCGAGTCGGGGTTTGTTTAACGTCTCCTGGACGCAAGTTGGCACTGCATGTGTTGCGCCGCCATCGATTGATCGAGCAGTTTCTCGTTGAAGTGCTCGATTTCGACTGGTCGGAAGTCCATGAAGAAGCCGAACAGTTAGAGCATGTGGTTTCCGATCTGCTCTTAGAGCGGATTGATCAGTATCTCGGCCATCCCACTGAAGATCCTCACGGTGATCCCATTCCATCGGCCGAAGGAGAAGTGCTGGTGGATCACTTCGATACGCTGATTAATTGCCCGCTCGATACCGAGGTCGCTGTGGCACGTATCAGTGATCAAGATGCTGATTTTTTACAGTATATCAGTAAGGCGGGCTTGAACCCAGGTGCTAGTTTAAGAGTTGTGAATCGAGTGCTGAGTGCGGAGTCGGTCGAGGTCGAAATTGGTGAGGCGGGCACTCGACTCACTTTAGGGATGGGCGCTGCGGGTAAAGTTTTGGTTCGTTGAAGCTCGTGAAGTGGATTGATAATCGAGTGTTGAATTCGAGTTCGCGTATGCTTGCTTTCTTCGTGTCTCCAGTGAAACTCTAAGGGATGCCCGATTACAGCCCCGATGAGAAAGTCTACACGACACAAAACGGCTCGTATAGCATACATGATTTGATGCGCCGGTTTGCCGATCCCAAGTTGGAATTTGACGGCATGCCCCGTGTTTCCGATTTGCATTTAAAGGTCAGGGAGCCGGTGCGTTACCGATACGATGGTGACCTAGAGACGGTTGAAGGGGGTGAGGTGCTTACGGATAAGTTAATACGTAAATTGATATTTCCATTACTTGGAGATGCACTGCGCAAACAACTAACGGAGAGCAAAGTCCATGATGTCGACGCAAGTTATTTTTGGGTCGAAGAAAATATCAATTTCCGTTTAAATGTATTTCACGACAGAGATGGCATGGCGAGTGTGATTCGTATGCTGCCTCGACGCATCCCTGAAATTGATACCTTGGGCTTTTGGCAGGAGCGGGTTTGGCAAGATTTAGTTACGATGAAGCATGGTTTAGTTTTGGTGACAGGCGGCACTGGAAATGGCAAGTCTACCACGATTGCGAGTTTGTTAAACCACGTTAACAAAACACGTAAATGTCGCATCATTACGCTCGAAGATCCGGTAGAGTATGTATTTCAGAGTGAACAAGCTTTGATTTCTCAGCGTGAGCTAGGCAGTAATCTCTCTACTTTTGCCTCAGGCTTGAAAAGTGCGCTTCGCGAAAGCCCAGATATTATCTACGTTGGAGAAATTCGAGATCCAGAGACCGCATCCTTAGCTTTGACTGCAGCAGAGACTGGGCATTTAGTGTTTTCTACACTGCACACGATGGATACTAAAGGTGCGATCAGTCGTATTGTTGATTTGTTTCCAGGCAATCGAAGTCGTGAGATTTACGCGCAGATGTCGTATTCGCTGGCATATTCAATCGGGCAGAAATTACTGAATCGCAAGGATGATGACGGCCGAGTGCCTGTTTTCGAGGTGCTAAAAAACACTGCAGGCATGGCGAACATCATTCGCACAGGCAAATTGCATCAAGTGCTCAGTAAGATTGAGACGAGTTCAAATGAAGGGATGCATACCCTGGAACAACATCTGTTAGCATTAATCGAGGAGGGGGAAATAACTGAGGAGGAAGCGATATTGAATGCCAATGATGCCACCTTCGAAAGTCGTTTGGTGCAGGCTCGAGCCAATAAATCGAAAGGGTTTTTCCGCCGCTAATCAAGCCGCCACACTTAAGTGAAGGTTCTCAGAGGAAGGGCATTCAATTTGCCCTAAAAGTATAATGCTAATAAGTTGTTCACTGCGATCTACTGAACCATGATTACTGAAATTAACGCCCGTTATCCGTGTTCGCTGCAACGGCATTTTCAATCCGTTTTATCGTTTCTGAGCCAGCAAGAGCAACGCCTCCCGACTTTGAAAGCTCCTCATAAATTGCTAAATCAGAACTGAGATAAGGCCGAAGGTAGGATACTAAAGAATCGCTGGGTGTGAATTTGTTATTTCTTTGAGAGCTATTATGATGGCCTATTTGGACATCCTCTTGTAGTGATTCTGAAATCCATTTTTGTAGACTTGAAACCTTCTCCAAGGTGAAGAGGTTTTTAACCAGTAGTGTGTTTTTATGAAACAGAAAATCGGTTTGGCTGACTGAAAGTCCTGATCTACCTGCATTCGTTTTTGAAAAGAGCTGTTTGGAAAATTGAGAATCAGTTACAACTTTGACTATCAAATCCTCAAGATTGTCATCATTGATATTTAATCCTGCAAAAATCTTTTTTTCGAGATCACTAGAAAAGATGGATGACCGGAAGTGCATTAATACCGAGGCAATACGGTCGATTGGATTCCTGACTACGGAGAAGGTGATTGCCTGAGCGAACGCTTCCATGTCCGTGAAATAAAAGGCCGAGGCGGGAAGATGTCTGATTTGATTTAGACCTAAGCTTTGGGCAACAGAAGTCCCACCGCATTTTGGGATGTGAATAAAGATGAGATCCCGATTGTCCTTAGTTTTTAGTAAAGGATACTGTAACCAAGGTCGTTTTTTGTAATTACATTGAATTAAAACTTTAGCAAGTGGACGTGGGGCCTTTGCCGTCGTCGTGAAAAAGTGTTCGTTGAATAAACGAAAATATAAGTTTTGTATATGCAGGCGTAGATCCATTTTCTTGTTTTTACGAACGTAGATGAGGTGAGAAAGTTTGTGGCCGCGCCAGCGGTTGGTGATCTCGTCTACTTATGAAAACTTAGAAAAACATCCTCATAAAAAGCAAATCGGAACGATAACCAGCGTCGAGCTCAGCGAAAAAAAACCACGTGTGCGTGACTGACAAGGATGGAAACATCCTTCGCAAAAAAAAAACGGTAGCCAACCACTCTACGAACCCCCCTTTACTCTCGAAGTAGATACCCGTGAGGGCATGTCCCAGCACTTGTTAAAACTCCTAAGTGGCTTTGATTCTTAGTGGGGTAGGGGTCGGGGATGGGGGTTGCTTTAGAGTTTTTTAATTTGTGAGGGGCCGAGCCATTTCTGGATCATACGCGAGTCTCCTTGGCTCAGTGCCGCGTTGATTTTGGTTCGTTGCACTGGGTTTAGGGGGAGTGACTTTAGCTTGGAAAATTGAAGGTGCCGCTTTTGGTCGGATTGGCGGGCACTGCGGTAATTTTTCGCGATGAACAGCTTAGAGGAAGCCCCTTTTGGAGTCTGTGCAAGTGTCGCAGTATCAGGAGCGTAAACAGTGCGTCCGCACCCATGTGCTTGCGCTTGCTCGACGAGTTCTGGCCATTGAATGGTTTTAGGATCGTATCGGAGGCGGACGACTTCGTGGCCATCGAGCCAACCCGCTTCGGTTTCGACTACCCCTTCAATCGCGCCAAGTTTGGCTTCGCCGTCCCAGAAGCAGCTCATACTGAAGACAGCGGTTCGGGTTTCACTCATACGGTCGCTCCACGCTAAAGCGTTCAAATAATCGGGCACTGCCTTGCCGGCAGCTCTAAGTGCTTCTGCCATACGGATGGCTGTCGCTGCAGGTGTCCAGACTTGGTCTTTGCGTGGTATGAGGTCGTCACCTTCTGCATTGAGGAAGCGCATGACTTGAAAATTCCATGCGGGCTCGCCGAAACGCTCCAGAACCTTCAGATCGTGGCCGGCTTTGTTATTGTGAATCGCCAGTGGGACGAAGGCTTCTTCGACGGCATCGACAATCAGCGGATGCGTGAGAGTGGTCTGGCCGTAGTCGATGCAACCTTGGCAACCAGGCACTTCTTGAAAGAGAATGAGTATGGGTGTGTCGTTTTTTGACGAGAGCTGAATGGCTTCATCATAATTTCGTAGCCACTTTACATTGCCGAGCT
The DNA here is from genome assembly GCA_018607135.1 of Opitutales bacterium. Classification (GTDB taxonomy): domain Bacteria; phylum Verrucomicrobiota; class Verrucomicrobiia; order Opitutales; family Coraliomargaritaceae; genus JBPOFY01. The sequence continues at coordinate 83,533 of JABBCA010000090.1, read as the reverse complement.
CTTTAGGTTGTGCAGCAAAGAGGCATGTCGTTGTGAGTATGAGTGATGCGAGGAGGAATGGATTAGTCATGTTTTATAAATACGACCCTTTGAGTAGCTAGCAGAGCTTTCTATTCCAACGGTTTTTGTAAGATACGACTGAATTGATTCTTTTGTCCTGTCCTATAGTAGTGTGTGGCTGCTCAGTGATCGAGTGATGACACTTTATCATGCTTTGTCAGTTATGGACATCCTATCTGAATCTTGGATTTCATTGGTGTAAAGCCTGCTTGACATGTAAAGTAGACTTTACATCAGTTTAAGCATGAGAAGAGTAACATCGAAAAAGTATATCATAAGTTTCCTTGTATATCTGATAGCTGCGATGGTTCATACCATCGTCAGTGAGCAATCGCTTTACTGGCAAATGACATCTTCAGTGATTCTATTTTCAGCGATCGCGAACTTTGGATATCAATTGTTTAAGTATTACGAAGCTCACGATGAGTTTGAGCAAAGTAATTTGATGAAGGGAGTTTGCTTTGGAGCCCTGATATCTGGAGTTCTCTGCTTATTTTATTCATTTCTGGACACCGCCTTGCCGACTTTTCAAGCAGAGTGGGCCTTCTACATGATTACCGGATTTTCAGCACTCGGGCAGGTGATCTTCACTTACAGGTCCGCATAATGAAAAATTCAATTAGAGAGCTTAGAGATCAGCGTGGTTTGTCTCAGCAGGCCTTAGCTGAAAAACTTGGAGTGAGCCGACAGACTGTAATTTCTATTGAGAAGGGAAAGTATGATCCAAGTCTTCCTTTAGCTTTTAAAATTGCTCGAATTTTTCGGAAGCGCATCGAAGAAATCTTTAAGGATTATTAGCCAGTGTGGTTTCTTTCGTAGAACGCTCTTCGAACTGGCACATCATTATAATCGCGTGGTAGTCGCTCGCAGCACTTGGAGGGTGCTTGGCTTTGGAGGACTAACTGTGACGATGCTTGTTGTGGCAGGTGAGTAAACCGAAGTGGCGAATTTAGGCCTCTCATTCTTTCGGGTTTTCCTGAATCCAAGATAAATGTATCGCGCCATACTTGAGTTCGCTTTTTATGAGCGATGTGCATCCGAGAAATCCACATAGAGATCGATACGACTTTGGGCGACTAGTCGAAGTCTGCCCCAAACTTGAAGCGTTTTTGAAAGCCAACCCGAGCGGTGATCAGACGATTGATTTTGCTGACCCGGATGCGGTGCTCTGTTTAAATCGAGCCTTACTCGATCAGTATTATTCGGTGAAGCATTGGATGATTCCGGAGGGGTATTTATGTCCGCCCATTCCTGGACGGGCGGATTATATTCATCATTTAGCGGATTTGATCGGAGAAAACTCCCGAGGAGCCAGGGTGCTAGACATCGGCACTGGTGCGAATTGCATCTATCCAATTATTGGCAGTCAGGCATATGGTTGGAAATTTGTCGGATCTGAGATCGATGCTCGGGCCGTGAAGTCGGCTCGTGCGATCAGTGAGGCAAATCCGTATCTGAAGAATCAAGTGCGTGTGGTTCAGCAAAAGAATATGAAGCAAATCTTTCATGGAGTCATTAAGCCGAGTGATCGTTTTGTGGCTACGATGTGTAATCCTCCCTTTCATGATTCGGCCCAAACCGCACAAGTCGGCTCGGCTCAAAAACGGCGTAATCTATCTGGAAAAGCGTCGCGGCAAAGGCCGACTTTAAATTTTGGTGGGCAGGCGAATGAGCTGTGGTGCAAAGGAGGCGAAGTCCAATTCATTAAGACGATGATAGAGGAGAGCCGATACTTTGCTCAGCAAGTGAATTGGTTTACGAGTTTGGTGTCGAAGAGTGAGCACTTGCCGATTCTTAAACAGGCGCTTTCTAGTGCCGATGCTGTCGCAGTGCGTGTTGTAAATATGCAGCAGGGGAATAAGCAGAGTCGTTTTCTAGCCTGGCGTTATTTTGCAGAGACTGATGACGCGTAGTCTGGGTGGATTTGCACATTTTTGAGGCTATTCATGCCCCAATCAGCCATTGCCTTTAAGACTATTTTTAAACCTTCGCCTTGCTCTGTTAAGCTGTAGGTGACTTTGCGACCGTCCTTGGGGTCGGGTGTGCGTTGGGCGAGACCATTCTCTACCAGCCAGCGTAAGCGCTGTGAAAGTATGTTCGTGGCAATGCCCTCAGGCGATTTGAGGAATTCGTCAAAGCGTTGTTTGCCAACAAGTAAGTCGCGTATGACTAATAGGGTCCACTTGTCGCCTACAATGTCGAGGGAGGTCGCAACTGGGCAACATGAGCGCTGATCTTGAACATTTACTTTCATTATTTCTGAATAAGTTACTTGCAATTTGAAAGCAATCAAGTCTGGTTTGATTTAATGTTACTTGCATTTCGCAATTAAAATAGATGAACACGACTTTCAATAGTGCAAACGGCTTGCATCGCTGGCGCGAAGCGATGCTGCGCTTATTCGACGCTGCAGCTGCCTGCTTGTTTACAGATGGCATTGGGCAGAGCGGTGCTGAGTGCGGCTCCGATTGTTCAGTTTCAAAGCTTCAACTCTGTGTCGCAGCACAAGCTACGCACAGTCAATAAACATAAACAAAAATACGATGACTACAGAAATAGAAATACCTACTGCTAAGAATTATCCAAATGCCAGTGTTGCCCATTTTGGTCCGTTGGAAAAATGGAAGGAAACGCGTGTCCCTTTGAAACAGACGGGTGATGTGTATCCAGGTAAGACGTGGATCAAAGACTTACTTGGGCTGACTGGCCTAGAGTTGTCATTGAGTTCGATGCCAGCTGGGGCGAGTGTTCCCTATGAACATATTCATGACCAAAATGAAGAGTTGTATCTTTTCCTCAGTGGAAAAGGGCAGATGAAACTCGATAACAAAATCATTGATGTCGAAGCCGGTTCAGTAGTTCGAGTCGATCCCGCCGCAGTGCGATGCTGGCGTAATACAGGCACGGCCGATCTCGTCCACATCGTGATTCAAGCGAAGGCAGGCTCCTTAATGCAATGGACCGCTGAGGACGGCACGATCACAAGCCAAGAGCCAAATTGGGAATAGTTGATTGTTGATTTAGAAGTGCTGGTATTGTCTAATCGGCGCAAGTGCGTTCTGTCACCTACTTGTGTCGATTAGTTTTACAGCCTTTAAAGATAAATCTGCTAATTTTTTCGATTGGATGGCGGGCGTCTTAGCGCGTTCGCCGATATGGCTTCAGAATGTTGCGTTTGGGCTATTACGCGTAGTGATGAAGGCCCTTTATTTTGTGCCAACGGGGCACGTCCGTCAGGTGGCGGTAAATTTTTCGAAGCAGATCGAAGATCGTTCGCCTCGGGAGCTTTACTTTTGCCTGATTGATGGACTGGTAAGAATGATTCGAGCCTTAGAAGTGCTCAGTCGCCATGGAGCTGTGGATTCATTGCCTGAATTTACTATGTCGGAGCAAGTTAAGCAGATGTTGGATGAGCGAGTCGGGAAAGGTGCGATCTTGGCAATGCCGCATTCGACAGGTTCGCTACTCGCAGTGCATGCACTGGCAAGGGACTATGATATTCTCATGTTGATTCGCGAGCCGCTCAGCGAAGAGAGGGCACGAACGCAACGGCGTTTCTTTGAAAATTTGGGATGTGAGATTTTAGACGTGCGCCGAACGGAAGCTAGTAAAGTGGCTCGGACGCTTTTTAAAGCTCTTCGCAGTGGGCGATTTGTCGTTGGCACGGTGGATCGCATACGAAGTGCTCCACCACACCGTAAGCGGGTGCATCGTGAAACAGATACCATTTACACAAAAGTTTTTGGCAGCGAAGTCGGAGCGACGGGCTGGCCTGCGCGGTTTGCGCATAAGTGCCAGTTGCCGATCCTGCCACTCATGCCACTGAATACAATCAATGCGGTGAAACTAGAAGTCGGAGCGCCAGTCATTGCAACTGGTGATCTTATAGTGGATACACAGGCTTGGTTGGATGCGTTGATTCTACTCTTTAAACAATATCCAGATCATTGGATGTTTGCATATGATCGTCGATGGGCGAAGGCTCTAAAAAAGGCATCTGATTAGGTTTGTGGTGAGTCTTGTAGGCTACTAGTGCCCTATATTCTGGCATCGATCTAGACGTTCCGAAGCACGCTACATCTTCAATTTCGATGCTGATTTTGATGTTTCAGAACTCTTACGAACGCAGTGATCTTACCTGCGACTGATGGATCAGACAGTTTGACGCTTTCATTTAGAG
>JABBCA010000090.1:61257-79193 GCA_018607135.1 Opitutales bacterium | reverse complement strand
GCAGTGATCTTACCTGCGACTGATGGATCAGACAGTTTGACGCTTTCATTTAGAGCCAAACGTGAGATGTGGGGCTTCGAGCATTCACTCACTCTTGGTTACCAGACTTTCGAAAACGATGTGGATCATCCACTTTTCCCGAAGTTTACGCTAGGTGATCGTTATTTCTTTGATTATGAAATTGCAAAGGTTTACGGCGATCTTCGCCTGTCGCTGGCGCATCTTTACTCTCAGAGTGAATCGACTAAGGGGACTCCATCTCCAATTACGAAGACCGCTTACCTCACTGAAAAGCCCCGTTATTCTGAATTACGTTTAACCTCTACCTATCGCATTACTCCACGTTTCTTAGTCGATGCGGGCATACGCTACCATTATGACGGCAAGGACGCTCCAAAGCAAGAGACCGTCTACATTGGAGCCGCTTATATTTTCTAGTTCTAGAAGCGACTAGAACGAGGGGACGTAGTCGGGAAATTTCTCGTCGATCACTGTATTGAGCTTTGAACTTTGCTTTGTGACTTCCTCGGGTTTTTTCACGGTTACCTTTTGCCCGGTAGCATCAATCGTAATGCTCGATTTTGGAGCTGGCGTAGGATCTGGAGCTGGCTGAGACGTGGGTGTCTCGGCCAATTCTTGAGACTCGCTCACCTGTGACTTTTCAGCTGCACTGGTAGACTGTGCTTGGGAAGCATTCTCGATATTAACGGGGCTTTTCGCCGGCGAATGCGTCGCAGGTGCACTCGCTGCAGATTCTTCTTCCGCATCGGCGGTCTGCTCAGGCGCTTCTGTCACACTGTTTGTGGCTCCTTCGATGTCTGAACTGGAAGAAAGTGGGGCTGAGGCTGATCCATCTGTGCTTCCTGTTTGCGTTTGAGATTCGGAAAGTGCATTGGTGATTGCCGCATCCAAGTCGACTTTCTTCGGCAAGTCCGCTGTCGTTTGGTCTAGACTGACCTCAGATACTTCGAGCACATCCGTGTTTTGCTCGGCAGTTCCCTCGATAGTGTCCGCGGCGTCATTTTCGGCAGTAGTAGCTGTGAGCGGGGACTGAACCGCATCATCAAGTGCTGCATCGGCCTCGCTCTCAGGCATAACTTGTGATTCTGAAAGTGCGTTGGTCATGGCCGCACCCAAGTCGGTTTTTATCGCCTCCTGAGCCGCAGAGCCATCCAAGACTGGAGCGGTAGACTTAGGAAGTTTATCGACAAGATCAGTTGCGTTTTTGGAGAGTAATTCTGTGGTTTTTTCGGAAACTGCTTGGACTTCCTTTTTAATCGTATCAGTCACCTCGGTCACTGTAGCTTCAACTCGTCCAGTCGCCTCTTTGATCGTAGTTTCAATTGTTTCGGTGGTTTCCTCAACGGCGGTCTTCACAGGTGCTTGGCTGGTCGAAGGCAACGCCTCATTTGATACCACAGCCGATGATTCCTCTGAGTCGTCTCCCCCTTGTTGCTGAGTTACAAAATAAGCGGCACCGCCTGCGATCGCTAATAATGCCACGATGAAAAAGACCATTTTGGCAGAGCCGCTCTTCTTTTTGACAGGAGAGAACTGCTCATCGAGTGCTTCGTCATCGGCAACTTCGTCGCCTTCTAGAAATGGATTTATGCTAGGGTCAGAGGCTGCCTTCTGCGCAATTTCGTTTACGGGCGGCTGGGATCCTATTGTCGAGTTTTCTGTAGGCGCTTCAGTCTTGGAGTATTCTGGCTTCTCTAACATGGCTTGAGGCGTGGGCACGCTGGTTGAGATTGGGGGTAGTAGTGCGGCAATACTTACTAGGCCGCTAGTGTCAAAGTCTGAGTCTTCAGCATTCAGAGCGTCATCGCTCATGAGCATTCTTTTCACCAAGTGAGCCCCAAGATCGTCATTCACAGATCCATTGATCGAGGGGAAGCCTAATACCTTGAGCTTGCGCATCGATTCGGAATCCGCACCTTTACCGTGGAGCATTGGGGCGTGTAGAATCGCATTGGTGCAGATGGTTGCTGGCACCCCAATTTTGTCGGCCAGCTCAGAGACTGGATGGCGCTCTCCATTGACATCGTTCCAAGTGAAATTGCTGACGATGTCAAATTCGTGCCATTCTAAAATATGCTTCCAGTGGTAGGGGCCAAAGGTAGTTCCTTGTTTATTCTGGATATTGAGTTTAATGGTCGATGTCATCGTCGGTAAAAAGTAGATGTGCTGTGGGGAAGTGCTCACTATAGATTCACAGAGCACCGTTCCTTTATTTAAAAAGAGATATTTCACACCAAGCAAAGAGAATCTTAATTTTCTGGCAAGAATCACGTAGAAAAGTCTCATAGCGTCGAAGCACCTGATCGCCTGTTTTTGCCGTATTAGGGCTGATCGATGACGATGAACCCGTTGATCAACGGTTGATGGGTCGATACCGTTCTGAGCTGTAAAGAAGACCGTGTCTGCCGAGCGGTTCGCTATGGCGTTTTCTCCTGTGGGCAGGACGAACGTTTTTTGTGTCACACTGCATCCTTGATGCTGCCTTAAAGCCTAGGCAGGTCTATAGTGTAACAGTGTTTTGGAGTGACATCTGGTCACAACACGCTGGCAGAGTGAAATAGGTTTACTTGGTATGACGCGATGATTAATTTGAGAGGCTCAGTGATTTCGGCTTTTACATATTAACTCTTTGGCATGAACACCCCCGTCATTTTTATTATCTACAATCGTCCTGATTTAACACGACAGGTGTTTGAGGTAATCCGTTCGCAGCAGCCTAAGCATCTCTATGTAATCGCCGATGGGCCTAAACTTGGCTCTGCGCAGGATGCCGAGAATGTCGAACAGACTCGTCGTTTGATTGATCCAGATTGGGACTGTTCACTTGTATGTGACTACAGTGATGTAAATCTGGGTTGCCAGCAGCGAATTTTTTATGGTTTGAGCTCGGCTTTTGAAAAACATGATCGTGCCATCATTCTCGAAGACGACTGTTTTGCTAATGCTGATTTTTTTCGTTTCTGTGAAGAACTCTTGGATGTCTATGCCAACAGCCCTGAAGTGCGGCAGATCTCTGGCACGAACTTTTTGGAGCCGCGCTTCTTTAAAGGCTCACATGCGATGACTCAGTATCCGACACCATGGGGGTGGGCAACTTGGCGGCGTGCATGGCAGGAAATGGATTTATCGATGACGTCCTTTTTTGAGAATGAGGAAGCGATTCGGAAGCGCTCTACAATTTCGAAGCGAGCTTGGCAAAAGCTGGTTAAGCGATTGAAGAAGGTCTCTACAGGCGAAGTCGATTCGTGGGCTTATCCTTGGCTTGCGACTTGTCTTGCTAAAGATGGCTTAGTGGTCACGCCCAAGCAGAATTTGGTCTCAAATATCGGCTTTGATCGCAGGAGCACGCACACCTCCGACCCGCAGTCCTTCTTTGCAAATCGACCGAGAGAGGCATTTGACTTTCCCATAGATGAGTATGTGCCAGTTCGTTTGGATACTCGGGTCAATCGGGAACTCTTTAATCTAATCTTTGCGAGCGGCTATCGTAAGAAGAGTCTATTTAGGAAGCTATTTGGCTGACTTTCTCACGGCTTGCATTTGAAAAAAACCGAATCAGGAATTTGTAGGCTTTCCCATTGTATTGGGTTGAGGCTTTTGAACACATTTAATTTTTCGCGTCGGTCGGGTAGTGAACTATAGTTACCGTCCCAACCTCTTTGCCGCTGGAGTGGGGCATGCAATTGCTCGTAAAGAGTGTGCCTTGAGTCGTTTGTTGCGATCCTGAACCACTTCTCAAAGAGTGTGATCACGGCCTGCTGGTTCAGCTTTCGAACCTTAGGATAGGTAGATCCTTTTGGGAGTGGAAGTGGTAGAGTGTCCAAAACCACACCGTAGTCGCATTTTTCTTCCATCCAATGAAGCGTGGCGCCGCAATAGTCATCATCATAAATCAGTGGATACACATCGTATCCGACTCCTGGGTAATTAGGCAACGCAGGATGAACGTTTAAGGGTATGCTGACTTTATTAAGCACATGATTTGGGACAATGTAGTCACTATAAACTGAGAAGAGTAGGTCCCATTCCTTTGGGGCATTCAATATTGGTTCGATCTCCTTTTTACTGTGACCTCGTTGCCAATAAACAGTTTGGAGTCTTGACGACTGATGGCCTACGATTCTCTCGACATCGTCTTTAAGTTGCGGGTCGCAAATGACCAAGATCTTGAATGCATTTTTCATTGGTCTAGTCTTGGCACCTCCGATACGCTAACCAACAGATGCTGCCAATAAGCAAACGTTGCGAGTAGAGGTCACGCATGTTTGCTTTTGAGGCGTGCGTTGCAGTGCAAAAATCAGAGGTTAGTTTTGTTGCCATCTCGATATCAAAAATACCCTGGGTTGCATCTAAATTCTGCACTGCGTAATCCTTGGCAGCAGTCCAGCAAGCAAGGTCACCGTAAGGTGTTGTTGTTTGGTTTTTTAGATACTTCTTCTTGAGTCGTAGATAGCGGCGTTCTAATTTTTGTGTTTGTTTATAGAATGCATTCTCACGTGTTTTGATGAGTGGGCGAGGTCTTCCGCCTGCAGATGCGAAGGGTATCGCGGCAAGCCCTGGTTGCATTTTAATGAAGGTTTCGTTTTGCAACTTCCTTGATTGCATGAGTTGCCCATCGATGGTTCGTATGCTTTCTGTTAACGGCACATCCAGTGCTGGAATCACAGGCCAGAAGTAGAATGCATTTTTCCAAATGAGTCGACCGTGGTGAGGGCGTGCACGAAAACGAGCAATCGTATGCCAATGCCGTTCATGCGGATCTTCTGGGAATTGCTCCCATTCGTTCTGAACTTCACTGAGTGCAGTCTGTAATGCTTGTTTAAATGTATTTTCCTCTACAAGGCTTGATAGAATGCTGGGAAAGATCCCAAAGTGATGAATACATCTTTCTACTGAGTCTGCATAGCTACCGAGGCTTGTATTGGCATAGGCTTCTCGAAAGGGTGCATAGGTGATGTCTAAATACAGCCCCGTCAGACAGCGAGAATTCCGCAAAGTCTCCAACTGCCCCCAAGAGTGAGTTAATCCATTGAAACCGCCGCCTAGAGAGAATAGGTTCAGTTCATCTTTCAGAATTTCCTGTGGATCGTCGTATCGATTGTCTGAGCATTCCCATGCAAGCTTTAGCTTTTTTGCCACTTTAGATGCGCAGATGTTTTCGTAGGAATCTCGGCTGCCAAGCGTAACGCATTTTGGATTTAGGCCTAGCTTCTGCGCAGTGCTCAGTATTTGACGGGAATCGAGTCCACCCGAAAGGAGGCACGTTTCGACTGAGCGTTGTGTGTGCCTTTTCACTGCGTTGCTTGAGGCTTCGATAGATAGATCAACCGCTTCATCGAGAGTATAAATACTTTTAGCAGCATGCTGCCCAGGGAAAGAGTGTTTTGATATTGTAAGTCTATTACTTACAGGCTGGTAGCGGATCGACTCCGCAATATTGAGTCGCTTGCCAGAGCGCTCCAAGGTGCGATGACCGGAGCCGCCATTCTCCATTAGGTAGCGACAGAAGCCGATTGGGTCGATGGTTGCGTCGTATTCGGGATGCGCATGAAGGGCCTTCAAGGACGTAGCGATGCTGAAGGAAGACTCTCCTTTAAAGTAGTAAATTGGAAAGAGTCCAAAAGGGTCGCTTCCACAGTAAACCGTTTCGTCGTCAAGCACTACTATCCATGCGTAAAAACCACTATATCGAGACAGTCGAGATGCGCCTGCCTCTTTGTGATTGGCGATCATAGCAAAGAGCGACTCCGCACTTAAATAGTCGTCAGATTCTTCAGCAATGGCTTCGCCGATCAAAACGGCGAAACCATGGTTATCAGAATGATGCTGTTCCAGTGATACATGTGTGCCGATGTGCCATCTCAGACAACTGTTACTGCTGTTGATATTCCCACGTGTTCCATTGAAGCCCCTCGGGACAATGCATTCATTGCCATGGTGAAAAAGAAGCTCTTTTTCAGTTTCGTTTTGGTTAGAGTGAAATATGAAACTCGGCACGCTTTATTGATAGTTCGTAAGAATGGATAGGGGAGGATATTTATACTGGACGATTGACCAACCAATAGATTGCACCAGCTAATAACCGGTCACTGTATTTTTGGCGATAGTTTCGTTTATTGCATTGTTGATTTTCTTGTGAGGCGTGAATCAGCTTGAGCACTTTTTCTGTATCGAAAATATCTGAGGCACCATCCACTTGTTCGATTGCTTGTTGCCTGGCAAGCTCCCAGCAGTGAGTGCGTGCGGTGTTCGTCTTGGAGTTTCCATTTGAACACTTTTGTTTCAGGCGTTCATAGCGTCGCTCAAGTCGTTCCATTTTTCTGTAATAGCGAGTCTTACGTGTGGTTATTAACGGTCGAGGCTTTGAACTTACCGATACCAGTGGGATTTTCGCCAAGTCTGGCGAAGTGGCCATGAACGTTTCATTTTGTAATTTGCGGTCCAGCATCAATTCATAAGCAATGCTGTGTATTGCCTCGTGCAGTGGCACATCCATTGCCGGAATTATTGGCCAGTTGTAGAATGCGTTTTTCCAACTAATGTATCCATGGTGGGCACGTGCCCGATATCGGGCTACCGTTTGCCATTGGCGTCTAATTGGATCGGATGGGAGCGCTTCCCATTCAGCGCGCACTTCTTCGATGGCTTGGTGAAATCCTGTAATGAATGTGTCATTTACTAAAAGATCCTCAAGTATTTCGGGGATTACACCGAAGTTGTGTATCCATGAATTCTGCGCGAAACTGAAATTGCAAAAGCCTTCCTCTATCCCGACTGAATCCATTGGATACATGAGCACATCAAAGAACAGTCCTGTTAGATAGCGTGAGCCGCGTATGGATGGTATTTCAGCCCAAGACATTGGCGTATTGTTAAATCCACCTCCAAGTGATGTTAGATACATTTCGTCATCCAACAACTTTTGACCGGGCTCAGTCTTATTCATACTACATTCCCATTTCAGCCCTAGGTTGCGTGCGACTCTTCGTGCATTGATCGACTCATAGGTATGTTTGGTTCCGGTAGTTACGCATACTGGGCGATGTCCAAGTTGATGAGCTATACCTAGAAGCTGGCGCGAGTCCAATCCGCCCGAAAGCATACAGGAGTCGATACCTCGCTGAGTGTGGCGTTTGACTGCCTTTATGGATGCTTCAGCTGCTAGTTTAATGCCTGCCTCGAGCGTATGGATTCGTTTTTCCGCTAGCGAACCAGGGTAGGGGAATTGCGTCGTTGTAAGTTTTCCGGACCTTAGATCGTAACGGATGGTCCTTGAAATTTGTAGGCGTTTACCTGACTTTTCTAAAGTGCGGTCACTGGAGCAGCCGTTCTCCATGATGTAGCGACAAAAACCTACTGGGTCGACGGAAGCGTCGTATTCTGGGTGCGCGTGCAGTGCATTGAGTGAAGTCGAAATGCAGAGCGAGTCTTTACCTTGAAAGTAGTAAATGGGAAAGAAACCAAACGGGTCGCTGCCACAGTATATACAATCGTCTGCCAGCACAACAATCCATGCATAGAATCCGCTATGCCGTATCAAGCCAGCCTCCGCCTGTTCGCGTTGTTCGGTGACCATTGTCAATAATTCCTCTGCGCTTAAGTAATCGTCAGAGGTGTCTGCGATTGCGTCTCCGATTAAGAATGCGTAGCTGCCGTCGCTCGATTGGTAGTGCTCGACGGGAGCTTGGTGGCCAGAATGCCAATTTAAGTAACTACACTTATTTTTTAGGTTGCCGCGAACGCCTTCAAACATTGAAGGCACTACGCAGTCCGTGCTTTTGCTGACGAGTTCACTGAGGTGTGGATTGTCTTTGCTGCTGTAAAAAGTAAAACTTGGCATAATCTATGGCTGCTGTTTAAAAGCGCTGTTTTTGTGGTCTATCCAACTGAGCCCACCGACTAAAAGGGCAGACGAATAATGGTCACGTGAAATCGACTTACTAGAACTGATTCTATTGGAAAAACTCAAGATGCGTTTTGCTGCAATTTCCGTGTCCAGCAACTGGTTCGAATCGTTCAACGTTGAGTGCGCGCGTCGCGCGGCTTCAAGCCAGATTCGCTCAGAGGCTCGTTTATCGAGACGATTGGTTTTTATATATTTCTCTATAAAGCGAAAATATTTACGCTCAATCTTTGCGAATTTATCAAGCTTATCGTTAATATGGATCAGTGGTTGGGGTTTTTGGCCAATTCCAGCAAGTGGTATCGAAGCCAGTTCGGGACATTTTTTGATAAGTGCTTCCTTCTGTAATTTACGATCAACTAAGTTGTGAGTCTGAATGCTGCGGATCGCTTCTGTTAGAGGCACGTCTAAAGCTGGCATTATTGGCCAGTGGTAGAAGGCGTTTTTCCATATGATTGCCCCGTGGTGTGACCTTGCTCGATACCGCGTTAGGCATTGCCAGTAGCGCTCGTTGGGATCACTTGAATATGATTCTAGCTCACCGCGAACTTCGTTCATTGCAGTGATCAGTGCCTCCTTGTAGGGCGATTTATTGAAAATTTCTTTATAGGTATCTGGCAATACTCCGAAGGAATAGATCAGTGTGTTGCGCGCGAACCCGTCATCTATCTGTGCGCTCGGATGTGTGTTTTCTGCGGCGATATACGAAAAAGTTAAATCTAGAAAAAGTCCTGTTAAGCAACGTTTCCCTCGGAGTGTTTCAATATTACGCCACCAAAACATCATACCATTGAAACCGCCACCTAGTGAAAGCAAATGGAGCTCGTCATTTAGCAGTCGTTCCGCCTGTTCGCTGTAGCTGCCAGAACATTCCCACTTAAGTCCGAGTCTGCGGGCGACTCTACGAGCGTGGATAGATTCGTATGAATGGCGTGGTCCTAGTGTTACACATTTTGGACGTTGTCCGAGGCCATGAGCAATTTCCAGTAACTGACGCGAATCCAACCCACCAGATAACAGGCAAGTTTCCACAGGTTTTTGCGTGTGACGGTTTACCGCTTTGGTCATTGCATCCACTGAATGTTGAATGGCATCTTCTAAACTATGGACACTTTTTGATGTCGTATGACCAGGCAACACATGTTGCTTGGTTCGGAGTGTGCCACTCGTAGCATTGTAGCAAAGAGATTCTGCAATATTTAAGCGCTTGCCTGACTTTTCTAAGGTGCGGTCGCTAGAGCAGCCGTTCTCCATGATGTAGCGGCAAAAACCTACAGGGTCGACCGACGCATCGTATTCCGGATGAGCGTGCAGTGTATTGAGTGAAGTCGAAATGCAGAGGGAGTCTTTACCTTGAAAATAGTAAACTGGAAAGAACCCAAATGGATCGCTGCCACAGTAGACGCAATCTTCTGCGATCACTACAACCCACGCGAAGAATCCACTATACCGCATCAAACGAGCCTTCGCCTTTTCGCGGTGCTCCGTTACCATGGTCAATAGCTCCTCCGCACTTAAGTATTCGTCGGTTGTGTCTGCAATCGCGTCTCCGATTAAGAATGCGTAGCTGCCGTCGCTCGCTTGAGTGTGTTCGACAGGTGCGTGCGCGCCGCAATGCCACTTTAAGTGGCTGTGGGTGTTTTTCAGCACTCCACGATCTGCTGAAAACCCCTGCGGGACACTACATTCAATACCTTCATCTAGCAGACCTTTTGCGTGGTCTTTGTCCGTGCTGGTAATGAAAGTGAAACTGGGCATGTCAATGTGCTATAAGCATTGATCTGTTTGGTAAAGCTCACTTACATGCAATTATGACCGACATGCAAAATACTCAGGCACTTCTCAATGGCTTTAAGTCGATGGATGAGCGCTTCAACCAACTCAGCGGGGCATCCACAGGATTCGAGGCATTGCTCGGAAGTCGACCGTATACTCTTGGTGATGCCGATTTTGCCGCGGCGCAGCAGCGATATGAGGTGATCAAGGACTTTCAGACATCTGCGATGCACTTGTTTCGCGCGAGTTTGAATGGAGAGGCCGATCCCATCATCGCCCAAGGCATTTTGTCGGACGTGCCAGAAAGCTTTGGCTGGGGTTTTCATAAGAATTTGCCTGATTCTGTGTGGAAGACGCCAGTTTACTTTCGCACTGATGAAGCACGCCTCGGGCAATTGACGGAGGTGCAGTGCTCAGGATCTGGCTGGGATCTCGTCGAAACCTTGCGCGATCTCTATGCAGCAAGTCCTGCTCATTATGGAGCTCCAAAACGTTTTGCGCGTTCCCTAGCCGAGGAGTTTCAATCCTCGCTACAGGATTATATTGGTAGCGATCCTGTGGTTCACCATTTGGCCGACAATGCATCGCGCCCGCATGGAGCACGTTTCTTTATTCAGCGTGTGCGTGAAAAGGGCGGCCGTTTCTTCTCTTATGATGAGGCGCGCCATTCGGATTGTAACTTCATTCGTAGTCACGATTGCTTCAGTCTATATCATCACAACTTTTTCGCGGATCGACTAGAGCGTTCGGAGAAAGGGGAGTGCTTTTTCGATCTACCTCCGATCGCGCTCTATGACACGAAGCATGTGATGGCATGGCCTTTCTGGAGTCGCACACGTGAGCATTTCTCCGATGAAGTGCGTGCCTTGTTTCCGCACACTGCTTTGATTGAGGCGGACGGTGTTGAGCTTGAGGACGGCGTGAAAGTAGGCATTCAGAAGGTTGCTGAAATTGAGAATAACCAGCGCAATTATTTCGTTAAATATGCGGGCACTGATGTCGCACGCAACTGGGGGAGCCGTGCGGTGTTTTCCTTAAGGCGTCTCGCCCGCGGTAAATGTCAGGAATTATTAGATACGATTACTGAGGAGGTTAAAAAGGGGCAGCCGTGGGTGCTGCAGGCATCCGTGCACCAAAAAGAAGAAGTGACTTTTTGGGAGCCTGGAACCGACGAAGAGGGGAGCATGCAAGGCAATGGTAAATGGAGCTGTTTTTATGGTCCGGGCGGACTGAAGGCAATGCTGGTAATGCATCTCGGTTCGCATAAAGTGCATGGCAGCGATAAGACTGTGATGAGCCTCGTGTATTGAGCGCATCATTTGGTGTTTCAGAAGAATTTGTATTGTATGAGTGTTGCTAGAGAGTTCAACGGTGCGAAGCTACACATCTTGACTACGGGTCGACGTGACTATCAAAGCGTGCACCTCGTCCATAAATTGGCCGAGAATTGGCAGGCCAAAGGCTTTGAGATTTCAAGTGGCCCACTCGATGAAGTGCCTGCTGGCATCGCCGCAGTGATTTGCCACTGGGATCAAACCAAAGTCGATCCTAGTCTGTTGCCACGGAACCCGCATAAGGTGCCGATTTTAAATCAAGGCATTCTCGACATTTCCAAAGATTCCTTTTCGTTACTCACGCTACACGAAGGGGATGCATGGGGCGGTTCTGTAATCGTGAAGACGATTTTCAATTGCTTCGGTCAGGCCGAGGCGAAGAAGAAAAGGCTCAGCTTTGTGCAACGACTGCAGAAGAAGCTCGCCAAAAAGAATTGGAAATTAGCCAGACGGTTGCCGCCATTTACATATCCGGTGCTGGGTAGCGTTCGCGAGGTTCCGAGTTGGGTTTGGGCGGATCCTAACTTAATTGTGGAAAAATTTGTTCCCGAGCGCGAAGGCGATTTGTATAGTATCCGCTTTTGCATATTCTTCGGAAAAAAAAGCTACGCCTATCGTTTATTCTCGAAAGAGCCGATAGTGAAGAATCGAGAAAATTCCGAACGATTTGAATTTATAGAATCCGATCCACCCGAAGCCCTTATACGTTTTAAAGAAACGCACGGCCTCGACTTTGGCAAAATTGATTACGTTGAGAACGATGGAGAAGTCGTCGCTTTTGACATCAACAAAACTCCAACAGTCGCTTCTGATGCAGATGCACCCCATTTACAAAAGCTGGCAGAGGGTATCTTTGATTTCCTTCGTTAAATTTACAGATTTCTCCAACCATCGGTTGCAGCCAGTGTGTTCATTGCTTTAACTTTCGTAATGCTTACATTGCTCTCTCCTGCTAAGTCACTCGACTATGAATCTCCGCTTCTTACAGAGCGATCCACACAGCCTCGTCTCAAGGAAGATACCGCTGTGCTGATTGATCAGCTGAAAGGTTTTTCCTGCAAAGAAATTGGCGCGCTGATGAGTGTCAGTGACAAATTGGCATCGCTGAATCACGAGCGCTTTCAAAGCTTTGCGTCGTCTTTCACCAAGAAAAACAGCCGTCAGGCAATTCTCGCATTCACAGGTGACGTTTACCAAGGCATGACACTAGACGATTGGTCTGCAGACGACTTCGCCACTGCGCAAAATAAGATACGGATCTTATCTGGTCTTTACGGAGTGCTCCGCCCGTTGGACATGATACAGCCCTATCGCCTCGAAATGGGCACCAATCTTAAGAATAAAAGAGGTAAGAACCTATATCAATTCTGGGGCGACACGATTACTGGCCTGTTGAATAAGGATTTAATGAAGTCCAAGTCGGATATTGTGGTGAACTTGGCCTCAAACGAGTATTTCTCTGCGATCGATTCGTCTAAGCTCGATGGCACGCTAGTCAGCCCCGTGTTCAAAGACGAAAAGAATAGCGCTTACAAAATCATTTCATTCTACGCAAAAAAAGCTCGCGGTATGATGGCAGACTTTGTCGTGAAAAACGATTTAACAAAAGCCGAGGACTTGCTAGGATTTAAGGCGGCGGGCTATACTTACGATGCCGACAGTTCGAGCAAAAATCAGCCTGTTTTCTTGCGGTCTGAAGACGCGCTCATGGCAAGCTAGTGTCGACGATGGGGCTACGTTGCGCCCAGTGGGCACTTTCCCTAAGTGTGATTAGAGATTGAGATAATTGTCCCTTTTTATTTCGGAATTTGGCTTATTATAGCGTTTGATTACTGGGATTCCGCGGATGCTTCTGTTTAAGGGCTGACTGCCAAGCCGGGGCTCAAATGTTTCCGCGATTTCGAACTCTTCAAGCATGCGTCGTGCATCTTGAGTATGTTCTGTTCGGGTTTTCTTATAGCTCAGAAAGCCCTCTACCAGTGGAATAGTATTGAGCGAATATGGTAGTCGCGCGTCGATTTCTTTAAGAAAACGCATTGCAGCTGCGTAAGTGCATACACCCGGGCCGTAATACCATCCACGTCCCTTTTCAAAATCACCTCGGATGTCTGGATTGCCATTGTCTTGATGGTAGGTAGATAGGACCGCTTCTAGAATTAGAGTGTGTCTGCCGCTCGTCTTAAGAATGTTTACGGTCTTTTCGATACATGCGCCGAAGCTTAGGGAATATACAGCGGTTTCATGAGTGTGCGCCATGCCGCATGAGCGCGCCTTCGCGCTGTAACCAAGGTCGATTGCAAGTCGTGGAAGTTCTGCGTCAATTGTGGAAGTGTATCGCATCTTTCGCATGTGACAATTTAACCAAGCGCAGATGGATGTCGAGCAGAGTGCTATTTTTACCTGATTTCAAAGAAACTGAAAGGTCTGCGCATATATTACGATAACTCAGATATATATAGAATAAGCGTGCGACTTTCGCATCACATGAATAACCTTTAAACCGACCTGTGTCAGATATGCATTTTCTACAAATAGTTTTACAAATCCTAGTCGCTCTTGGGCTTATAAATGTTTGGCTTATACGCTCTCAAAAGGATACCAGTTATCGGGGTGGAAACGCTCGTAACATCAAAGAAGAGTTTGAAGCCTATGGCTTACCTTCCTGGTTCGTCATGGTGATTGGAATTCTAAAAATCTCCATCGCAATTGCACTTCTGATTGGTTTGTTTATACCCGCACTAGTTGCTCCTGCTGCAACAATTTTAGTCATGCTTATGATTGGGGCGGTGCTCATGCACGTTAAAGTTAAAGATCCGATAAAGAAGTCGCTTCCAGCTACTGCGATGTTACTTATGTCTTTGTTGCTTTTAATTTAGATAGAACATCCAAGCTATATACGCATTGATTAAACAATAAGTCGCGGCCGGAAGCGCGAGCAGCAACGGGTCCTTGATCTGTAGCCGAACTCCCACTCCGAGAGCCATTTGCAGAGATAGCCCGATCGCTGCGGCAAACCCAATTTTTTGATTAACGAAACCAACGCATAGTCCAGCAGCACCAAGGCATTGCAATAGGCCAGTCAAAAAACGAAATCGAGCTAGTTTGTAACGTTCAAACTCTGCGACCATTCGACTGCTGAGTAGACAGCTTACTCCGTATCCAAAGAATGATACGATGGAGAAAATGCAGAGTGCTAGTAAGATTTTATTTTCGAACACTGTTTAGTTTATCTCGTCTTTGTGTGATCTGCAAACTTTAGGGTTTATATTTTATGTGATGATTGTTTGCCTGTTCTTTTAGCTTAGAAACTTCGCCGTTATACTCGTGTTTACCTTCTTAATAGTTTGCACGGGATCTTGATGTAGGAGTTCTCGGCCAGTATCGCCGTCATTCGGACCTATTTGTTCGTCAGGTTGCCCTTGGGGCGTCCGCTTCCTCACCCCTTCGGGGCTTCGTCATCTTCGCACTGTTTTGCTTCGTCGACAATATAGTCCGCATCCGCAATCACTTCTAGGTGGTGCTCGATGGCGATAACAGTGTGGCCTTTGTCGACAAGGCGGTGGAGGTGTTCGATTAGGCGTTCGATGTCGCTGAGGTGGAGTCCGGTAGTGGGCTCTTCTAAAATGTAGAGGTTGCCTTGGCCTTTGTTGTCTTGGCGCTCTTGAAAAACGGGCTGGTCTTTGGCGAGCTCTCTGAGGCTTCTAATACTTTCAGTTCTTGAAGTGCTTCTTCATTCCTCCCAGCAATTACCTGAAATGCTTTTGAGATGCGCGACTCGTTGCTGAGTTGATGCCAGAACTCTAGTGCGAGTGGGAGTATTTGTTGCCAGGTGGCTTCATGCTCGGGCAGCGGGCGCTTGGGCTGGAATTCGACATGTGGGATTTCACCGCTGGCAGCGGGGCGGAAGAGCATGGGGAGCATGTCGTAGCAGGGGGCTAGCTTTGCGGGAAAAGCTTTTTCAAGGTAAAAGCTGAGATTGCCGAAGTGCCTATCGGTATTGGCGATCAGATTGCCGAAGCACCAGAGCTGGGTGATACGCTCTCGGTCTTCAGCTGTAATGAGTTTGGCTGTGGTCAGTCGCTGAGCGCACTTGATCCACGAGCCTGAACCTTGGCCGACGAAAGCGGCATCGAGCGCGCGTAGTGACACGAGTCCGCGCCGACCTGTTGGACCAATACGATCAAAGCGTTCCGATTCCAGGAAAATTCGCCCATCAATCTCATGAATGTGAGTTTGTGCACAGGCTATGCCATTGGCCGAGAGAACCTGGTTAGCGATGTGTTCGGCTATGAGGAGGTCGGCCCACCGGCGACCTGTGGGTTGGTCAATGGGGGGGCTGAACTTAACAATGACGTGTCGAGGGCCTAACCTATTTTCTACGTAGCTTGTAAACTTTGGTTGTTCACCTCCTGCAGATGAGCCGAATTCGGCTCCGCTCTGCAGGGCGCAATTCGCCAGCTCGGAGAAGTCGTTTTCAGCGGAACGAATTATGCGCGTATGCCCGTGGTTTAAGAGTTTATCTAGGGCGCGTTCTCCAACGACGAGATTGCCTTGGAGGTTCGTCCCAAACATCGAGATTGCCTGAGCGACGTTTCCATCGGACCAATTCTCTGGGTGGTCATCAAAACTCAGACTTTGAGCGAGCTGTCGCGCAAAAGCCCTCCCAAGGAACCCTGACGGGCGAAGGTCGGCAAGAAACCAAGGCCATCCAGGATAGAGCCCGTCTTTGAATTCTGCATGAAAGAGTGTGGCGATCTTGTCGTTGCTTTGGAGGAACCATTCGCCACGTGCGAGTGGAATTAGAGTGCCAAGATGTGCTGGCTTGCCCGCTTCGTTGATTGCATAAAGCGGAAGCTCGCTAGCGTTGTCATCGCGTGCAGCGTAGGTGGTGGACGAAGTCTTCCCTATAATGACAACAGCGTCGCCAAGTGATGCAATTCTGCGGGATAAGGTCGGTCGACTGATTTCAAAGTGCACAAGCAATACTCGCGACGGGGTGGAACCATTCGCCTGTAGGTAGGTGAGAAGTGCTTGTGAGTTCGAGTTCAATATGAAACAAGTTTTAAACTTTTAAATACATCTTATATAGGTATATATGTATTAAATCAATTGTTTATTGAAACAAGATTGAAACAAGATATATATGCTCGTCTAGCAAGAATCTGCGTAGGGGCGGGACTTGAAGTAATCCCTGAGCTCGTCGAAGTGGTCACGCCTGCGTTGGATTTACGCTTTTTTGCCATGGGCTTCACCTTTCGGCAAGCACAAGGCCAAAAAGTGAAGCCCCTGCTTTATCATTAAAGAAATTTTGCCGTTACACTATCTTTCGTTTCCTTGAGGGCTTCGACGTCACCCTGATACAGCAACTCGCCGCCAGCATCACCGCCGTTGGGACCGATCTCTACGATATAATCCGCATCGGCGATCACGTCGAGGTGATGCTCTATGGTGACTACGGTGTGGCCTTTGTCGACGAGGCGGTGGAGGAGCTCGATTAGGCGTTCGACGTCGGAAAGGTGGAGTCCGATGGTGGGCTCTTCTAGGATGTAGAGGTTGCCTTGGCCTTTGTTGTATTGGCGCTCTTTGAAGGTGGGTTGGCCTTTGGCGAGTTCGCTGACAAGTTTCATGCGTTGTGCTTCGCCGCCGGACAGTGTGGGGGAGTATTGTCCGAGCGTGATATAGCCGAGGCCAGTTTCCACCATGAGCTGCATGAGGCTACTCAGTTGTGTGTGAAAGCTGAAAAACTCTGTGGCCTCCTCGAAGCTCATCGCGAGGACGTCGGCGATGCTTTTGCTGTGCCAGCGCAGCTCATCGAGCTCGGCGCCATAACGGCGTCCATTGCAATCCTCACAGGTCACGTAGGTATCGGGCATGAAATTCATTTCGAGCTTCACGCGGCCCGCGCCTTTACAGGTTTCACAGCGTCCGCCCTTGGTGTTGAATGAAAAAGTGCCGGCTTTGTAGCCACGCATGTTGGCTTCGGGTAACTTCGCGAAAATATCGCGAATGATATCGAACGCGCCGATATAGGTAGCAGGTGTGGAGCGTGGTGTTTTACCGATGGGGGATTGGTCGACTTCAATCACTTTACGAATGCTTTCGGCATTCGACAGTGATTTGAAGGTGGGGAACGTTGAACGTCCAACGTCCAACGTTGAAGTATGAATGTGTGATTCGGCTTTCCTTTTATTCGAAGTTGAGCGTTCGGCGTTGGACGTTCGACGTTCATTCGCGACAAGATCTTTTGCAGTCAGTTTAGCTGATTTGCTCTCAATCGCCCGTTCCACCAACGGTTTTAACAAGTCGCGAATCAGCGTGCTTTTGCCGGCTCCGGAGACCCCGCAGATGGCGGTGAGTCGTTGCTTAGGGATTTGCACGTCGAAGCCTTTTAGGTTTCGGAGCGCCGCGCCCTGTAGGCTGATCCAGTTCTCGTTGCCTTTCTTTTTACGTGGGCTCCACGGTGCGGGAAGTTCGCGATATTCGCCACGGAGTGGGTGCGGCATACTCTTGCGGAGGTATTTTCCGGTGATGGATTGCTTGTTCTTTTTGAGTTGAGCAAGCGTGCCGCTGGCTACGATTTCGCCGCCATGGATGCCTGCGGCGGGGCCGAGGTCGATGATCTTGTCGGCGTGTTTCATCGTGGCCTCGTCATGTTCGACGATGATCAAGGTATTGCCACGGTCACGGAGTTGTTCGAGCGAACCGATGAGTTTTTCATTATCGCGGGCGTGTAAGCCGATGGAAGGTTCGTCTAGAACGTAGAGCACACCTGAGAGATTTGAGCCGAGTTGCGCGGCGAGTCGTATGCGTTGGGCTTCGCCGCCTGACAGTGTGGCAGTGGCGCGGTTGAGACCGAGGTAGTCGAGGCCGACACGGTCCATGAAGCGCATGCGTTCTTCGAT
>JABBCA010000090.1:0-61157 GCA_018607135.1 Opitutales bacterium | reverse complement strand
GAGTCTTCTTCCTGTTCCATCCATTCAAAGAGTTGTCCGTAGCCGCGACAGGTTGGGCACCAACCGCGCGGACTGTTCCAAGAGAAGTGCTTTGGATCGAGCTCGGGAAAGGCCTCGCCTGTAGTGGGGTCGGTTCGTTTGGTGGAGAGCCATGAGAGGACCTCGCCTTGTGGGGTGATGAGGAAGGCGCTGCCTTTACCTAATCGCAATGCCTCTTTTAGAGGATGGCTAATGGCTGATGGCTGATAGCTAATGGCTAATTCTGCGACAACCAGATCGATGTCGTGCTCTTTGTAGCGGTCTAGTTTCTTGAAGTCGGCGAGGTCCGTTAGCTGACCGTCGATGCGCATCTTTGAGTAGTCGTGGTCTTTGGCCCAGTTGGCGAGTGGTTCGTGATGGCCTTTACGTCCGCGAATTAATGGCGCGCAGAGAAGAAGCTTCTTGGTCTTCGATTCTTTGAGGATGCTTTGCAGACGCTTTAGGAGTGCAGGTTCTGATTGGCTGACTACGGCTTCGCCGCTTGTAGGGGAATGTTGGATACCGATGCGGGCATACATGAGGCGTAGGTATTGTGCGACCTCGGTGATGGTGGCGACGGTCGACTTGCGAGTGCCTTTAGTCACGCGTTGTTCGATTGCTACGGTTGGTGCGATGCCGTTGAGTTCGTCGACATCGGCGCGGGGCATTTGCTCGACGAACTGTCGCGCGTAGGCCGACATCGATTCCATGAAGCGGCGTTGACCTTCGGCAAAGATGATGTCGAAGGCGAGTGAGGATTTACCAGAACCAGAGACGCCAGTAACGACGGTCATGGCGTTGTGGGCGATTTCGCAGGAGATGTTCTTTAGATTGTGTTCTCTGGCTCCGCGAATGCTGAGGGCATTCGAGTGGGTAGTGGGTAGTGAGGAGTGGGTAGTTTTCTTGTAGGGGGACTTTGCCTCGGCGGCTTGTAGGTCGGCGGGCGTCACAAGTGACGCCCCTACGAGCGCTTCGCGCAGATAGCTTGCGGTTTCGCATTTGGCTTTGGTGATTTGTTCGGGTGTGCCTTCGGCGATGATTTTGCCACCATTGGCACCAGCTTCGGGGCCGAGTTCAATGATCCAGTCGGCGACTTTTAGAATGTCTAAGTTGTGCTCAATGATGATGAGTGAGTTGCCAGTCTCGACTAATTTTTGCAGGACGGCTATGAGGCGTTTGACGTCGGCGCGGTGGAGTCCGGTGGTGGGCTCGTCGATCAGGATTAATGAGTGGGTAGTCGATGGTCGGGATTGGGTAGTTTGATGCGTGTTTTTTGATGCTTGATGGGGGATGCGTGAGAGATAGCTGACGAGTTTTAGACGTTGAGATTCGCCACCAGATAGGGTGTTGAGGGGCTGGCCTAGCTTCAGATAGCCGAGGCCGACATCAATAATGGGTTGTAGGCAGCGGGTGATCTTTTTGTTGTCGCTGAAGAGAAGGATCGCTTCGTCGATGTCCATTTCGAGAATGTCTGCGATGGAATGTCCGTTATATTCAATTTCTAAGACCTCTGGCTTGAAACGCTGGCCTTCGCAGCTTTCACACGGCACGAAGAGGTCGGAGACAAATTGCATTTCGATACGTTCATAGCCAAGGCCTGAGCAGGTAGGACAACGGCCGTCGCCGCTATTGAATGAGAAGTGCCCGGGCCCCATGCCTGAGGACTGAGCTTCTTCGAGCTTTGAAAAGAGTTTTCGTATTTCGTCCCATGCGTTTGAGTAACTGGCAGGGTTGGAGCGAGGTGTTTTACTGACGGGGCTTTGGTCGATGAGGACAATGTCCGAGAGCGGAAGCGTGGACTCTATGTCTTTGATACTGGCAGGCTCTTCGACTACGAGACCTTTCTTTGCTTGAAGGTTTTGGTAGATGACGTTGTTGAGTAGGGTGCTTTTTCCTGAGCCGGAAACACCGCTTAGACAGACAAAGCTTTGTTGCGGGATGTGGACGGTGAGGTCGTTTAGGTTGTGTTTGCTTGCATTGTAGATGCTAAGGAGAGGGAACTTCGAACATCCAACGTTCAACTTTGAATTTTGAATGGAGATGCGACGTTTTTTAGGGGCTTCGATGTCTTCGCGGCCGGAGAGGTAGCGGCCGGTGTGGGTGTTGGACTTTAAGATTTGTTGGTAGTTGCCGCTAAAGCTCAGTTGTCCGCCGTTGCGGCCTGGCTTTGGGCCGATTTCGACAAGGTTGTCAGCGGCTCGCATGACGGCTTCGTCGTGTTCGACAACGACGACGGTATTGCCGAGATCGGTCAGTCTACGGAGGATCGAGATAAGCCGATCCATGTCTCGTGGATGGAGGCCGACGGAGGGTTCATCGAGCACGAAGAGTGTGTCGACGAGTGAGGAACCTAAGCACGAGGTGAGGTTGACGCGCATGGTCTCACCGCCAGAGAGCGTGCGGGAGGTGCGATCGAGGGTGAGGTAACCGAGACCGACCTCGTTCAAAAAAGTGAGCCTGTTTAGGATTCCTGCTAAAGCGGAATCTTTTTCAGAGTCACTTTCTAGAGAAGTGAGAAGTGAGGAGTGAGAAGTGAGAAGTTCGAGCAACTCACTGACGCTTTTTTGGTAGAGCTGGTGGAGTGGGTAGCCGTTCCATTTCCAGTTTAAGGATTCGGGCTGAAAGCGAGCGCCGCCGCAACTGGTGCAGGTGGTGTAACTGCGAAACTTTGAGAGGAAGACGCGCACGTGCATCTTGTAGAGGTTCTTATTGAGCCAATCAAAGAAGCGGTGGACGCCATACCATTGCCCGTAACCATCTTCGTATTTCGAGTCGCCTTCCATGATGAACTTCAGCTCCTTTTTGTTGAGCTTAGACCATGGGATATGGGTGCGGATCTTGTGTTTCTTGGCTGCGCGTTGGAGGTCGCGTAGGCTTTCACTGTAGACTTCGCCTTGGAAGGCGCGAATGGCCCCGTCGTCAATGGATTTGCTATGGTCGGGTATGACGAGTCGGTCGTCGATTTCAATGACGCGTCCAAAGCCTCGGCAGTCGGGGCAAGCACCTATCGGTGAGTTAAAGGAGAAGAGTGCGGGGATGGCTGGACGAAAAGTTTGTCCTGTTTCGGGTGAACTGAGACCATGGGTGAATTCGGCGATTGGTTTGGCTTTGCTATCTAGGACCTGTATGCGTCCCTTACCAAAATTAAAGGCTTGCTGCGCGGCTTCAATGAATCGCGTGCGGGACTTGTGATTCAGATTGGTTATGCGGTCCTGAATTACAAGAAGTGTGACGTGTGACGTGTGAGGGGTGAAGTCTTCGAGGCGGACAACTTTACCGTCGTGGACGGCACGCGAGTAGCCTTGTGCGCTGAGCGAACTGACGATTTCGGTCCACTCGATGTTTTCGGGTTTATGGATCTCGAAGGTTAGAAGTAGGGTTTGATCTTTGTGATCATTGAGGACTGTTTTCCAAGCAGACTGTGCGTTGTCGTCAGTGATAGGCGCGTCTGTGGCTGGATCGAAGAGGGTGGCGGCGTTGGCGAACCAGACTTTGAAGTAGTCACAGAGTTCAGTGATCGTGCCGACGGTCGAGCGCGAGGTCTTGACCGTGTTCGACTGGTGGATTGCGATCGAGGGTCGGATGTTTTCGATGCTGTCGACTTTGGGACGGTCGAGTAGATCCATGAATTGACGTGTGTAGGGCGAGAAGGTCTCGACGTAGCGGCGCTGGCCTTCTGCGTGCAATGTCTCAAAGACTAATGAGGATTTGCCTGCGCCGCTGAGCCCAGTTACCACGGTGAGCTTGCCGATCGGAAGATCGAGGTCGAACCCTTTGAGGTTATTTTGGCGAACGCCTTTTAGATGGATGAAATCGGAATGCTTTGGCATAGAAGCCTATAACATTAAACGTTCAGCACTGAACGTCGAATACTTGGCATCGAAATTTGAGATTTAGTTTCGATGCGTGTGAGTATGCGCTATTTAGTTCAGTTCCAATGAACTTCCCGATCGTTCTTTAGGTATTTGTTGAGTCGATAAGATGCATGTCGGGAGTCTCTAATTGAGAGCTTGAAAGAAGCGGTTGAAGCGCGGTTGATACTTATCGAGAAAGTTCATGGAGACGACTACTCGTTCGGCCTTGCCTACGAATTGCTTGCGCTCGACGACTCCAAATATTCGGGAGTCTTTACTATTGTCGCGATTATCGCCCATGACGAAGTAGTGACCTTTGGGGATTGTGATTGGGCCAAAGTTTCGTAGTGGGGTTGGGATATTTGGGACGCTCATTACGGGGTGAGTTTTACCTGCGACCTTCTCGTCTGCGAATTGAGCAAGGCTTCGCAGTGGTTCTTCCATAGCTTCGTATGTCTCAGTTTCGAGTCTGGTATATGTTGCTGCGATTCCATTGATTAGTAAGTGGTTATTGCGTAGCTCGATTGTGTCGTTTGGGAGGCCAATCACTCTTTTAACTAAGCGAGTGTTGTCTTCGGGGGAAAACAAGACAGCGATGTCGCCATGTTGCGGGTCCGAGTTATGTTTGAGGCTTTTGAGTGTGAGTGGTAGGCGTAGGTCGTATGCGAGTTTGTCAATATACACTAAATCGCCTTCCATGATTGTGGGATTCATAGAGCCAGAGGGCACCCAGTTCGTGTCCGCGATACTCGACTTGAGTGGCACTATAATAAAAAGCATGAAGAGGATCGTGCCACCCCATTCTTTTTTGATGTAGCTGTAGATGGTGTGTGTGAGTTGTCGTAATGTTGTGATCATTGAATTTGGAGTTAAGCGTTGGAGTCAGTCTCGTCTGATTGGAACTCAAGTAGATCGCCGGGCTGGCAATCTAGGTGTTCGCAGATCGCTTGTAATGTTGAAAAACGAATGGCTTTTGCTTTGCCAGTCTTGAGTGTGGAAAGGTTTTGAGGTGTGATTCCGACTGCATCTGAAAGGTCGTTCAACTTCATCTTACGCTTGGCGAGCATCACGTCTAAATTTACGATAATTGGCATAGTGTTGTTCGTTAATGGGTTAGACTGTGAGTTCATGTTCTTCCTTTAGTGCCTGGCCGTGCTTTAAGACCCAACCGAGTGCGATTAGTAGTAGGCCTGTGCTCAGGTTACCCAGGCCATTTGTTTCACCGCCATAAATGATAAGATCGTAGAGGAAAGTGTGACCAAATGCTTGGGAGCCTGGTGACTCGGAAGCTGTAATCGATAAGCAGAAAGTGACAATTGCATTTAAAATAGAGATGACTCCAATCCAATGAATACTTGAGATGACGGGCTTCGTGAAGGTCTCTTTTCGCTTCCATGCCAAACCAATTCTAAAGAGGAAATAGGTGATGGATGTGAAGACAATAACTCCAAAAATGGCGCTTACGGTCATCAACGATGTCTGCGTTTCAAAAAAAGCAAGATCTGCAGATTGCAGAGTCGCGATGCTATCGCTTGCTTGAATGCCTTCAGGAAGCACGGTCAGTATTTCGTCGAATTCTTCCCTAGGCACGATCGTTAGCATCAGTGTGAGCAGTAGGGCGAATAGCGAAAAAAATACGAAGCTAAGCGCTGCGATAATGATGAGGGCAATACCCATTCTTTTGAGTTTCTTATTATTGTTTGTATCTGTAGTCATGCAGACAGGTGAAACTCGGTGGATGCCGATAGTCAAGCTATTTTTAACGATAAACATTAAAAATATACCAATATTTAGTATTTCCCTTAAGTTCTGCCTACAAGGTCTCAGCTACTTTTCGTAGTCGTGCTTGTAAATGCGTGCGGCGCACTTGCTGATCATTATTGCGAATTGCCATGCTGTATGCGTCCACGGAGCCGACGATGTAGACTTTACTTTTCGCGCGAGTGATACCTGTGTAAACAAGGTTTCGCTGCAGCATCATGAAGTGCTGCTTGAGCAGTGGAATCACAACAACTTGGTATTCACTGCCCTGGCTCTTGTGAATGCTAATCGCGTAGGCGAGTTGAATCTCGGAGAGTTCACCTTTGGTGTATTCGACTGAGTCGCCAGTAAATTCCACGGTGAGGCCAGAATTGTCAGGTGCGATGCGCTGAATGATGCCAGTATCTCCGTTGAAAATGGCCTTGTCGTAGTTATTGCGTGTTTGAATGACCTTATCGCCAATCCGATAGGTGACTGATCCGTAGGCGAGCTCTGCTGGGAGTGGCTTGCGTGTTTTTTCGCGAAAGTGGGATTGGCGGGCGGGCACGTAATCGGGGTCGGAGCGCAAACGGGAGAGGGCTTTTTCTTTACTGTTGAGTGCTTGTTGTAGATCGATGTTGAGTGCGCTGATCCCTGCGGTGCCGCGATGCATGGGGGAGAGCACTTGGAGATCTTTAACTGGGTCGCACTTGTGCGCTTTAGGTATGTATTCACGATTTAGATACGTGATGGCTTTTGCGCATTGCTCTGCATCTTCAACTTCGACGAAAGTGAAGTCGTCGGTGGCGTCGAGATCACGGAGGCTAGTGATGGTTCTTCCGGGGTGTGATTCACCTTTGAGGATCGCGTGTGCAGTGGTGATGATACCGCTCGTTTCGCCTTGGCGAAAGATCGTGTCGAGTCGTGTGACTTGTGCGGGCGGTGCGGCCATGAGATCGCCAAGGACGTTGCCAGAGCCGACTGAGGGGAGTTGGTCCGCGTCGCCGACGAGGAGTAGGTGTGCGGTGCTGGGCACCGCTTGGAAGAGGCTATCTGCAAGGCGTGTGTCGAGCATGCTGGCCTCGTCGACAATGAGGAGGTCGCAGGGGAGTGGGTTGTCTTCGTTGTGGGTAAATGTGCGGGTGGCACCGTCGTATTTAAGGAGGCGGTGTATGGTGCTGGCGTCGGCACCCGAGGCTTCGGCGAGGCGTTGCGCGGCGCGTCCCGTTGGCGACGCGAGTAGAATGCGTGCACGCTTGGCGCGAAGGATGTCGACGATGGCGCGCAGGATGGTGGTTTTACCTGTGCCAGGACCGCCGGTGATGATGGCGACTTTGGAGCTCAGTGCTTGCTTGAGCGCAGCGGCTTGTTGCTCGGCAAATTGGAAGCCTGCTTTTTCTTGTGCCCATGTTATCGCGGCATCGAGTTTGATGGAAGGAATTGTGGACGCGGTGTCGTGGATGCGGTGCAAGGCTTCTGCGATGCGTTTCTCAGAACCTGCGAGCTTCGGGCGTTGGCAGGCAGGGCCAAGGACTTGTTGTTTTTCGTCGTAGGCGATGACGAAGAACAGTTGTTCGCGATCAATCAGCGCTTGGATCCGTTGTTGGATGAGTTGGGGTTCGACACCAAGCAGCTTAAGCGCGTGTTCGGTGATGGCTTGTTGGGTGCCGAGTGTGTGACCGTCGTCTTCGAGGGCCTGCATGGTGTGCACTATGCCGGCATCGACGCGCTCTTTGGAATTGGTGGGAAAGCCGAGGTTGAGTGCGAGTTTGTCTGCAGTTTTGAAGCCGATGCGCTCGATGTCTTCAGCGAGGCGATAGGGCTCGTCTTGGAGGATACGCTTGGCACCACTGCCGTATTTTTTAACCAACCGGACGCACTGGGATGGCGTGACTCCATACGTTTGCAGGAACATCATGACATCGCGCACGGCTGCTTGTTCATCCCAAGCGGCTTTGATGGATTTGGCGCGTGTCTTGCCGATGCCCGGCACTTCATGTAGGCGTCCTGAATCTTCGCTAATGACTTGCAAGGTATCTGCGCCGAAGTGGTCGACGATTTTCTTGGCGTAGGATTTGCCGATACCATGCACCATGCCGCTTCCAAGGTATTTACGAATGCCGTGGATAGAGGCGGGGAGTTGTGATTTGAAATTAGCGATCTTGAACTGGTCGCCATGCGTCGCGTGGCGAGTCCATTCACCGTTTAATTTGAGGGTTTCACCACATTGGACGCCCGGTAGGTTGCCTAAGACGGTGACTGGTTGCTTGCCCTCGGTGATGGAGACTTCAGCCACGCAGTAGGCATTCTCTTCGTTGAAGAAGATGATTCGTTCGAGGACGCCTGTGATGCTTTGATCGCTTTGCGGGTGGTGAGCCATGTTTCTTTAATTGCTATGGCAGCACTGTGATAGGTCAATCCGTCCTTACCTATACTAATAAAAAACCTTGTTTTGGTTTTGGAAACATTGAATCAACGCATCCACATCGTTTCGTATTACTAGTCTTGAAAGATTTGATTGAAGGCACTCGCTTGCTTTTGTGAAAGTGAGCCTGTGGCCCCAAAATTACCGATTGCGCCTTCTTTTTGAATTTCGAGTTTAATGAGCAGGTAGCGCGTGTGGGTTTCGTTGAAAGTTATTGATGGAATCACACCGTTTCCAAAATTGAGAGGAAGCGCAAGGGGGTTCCAGTGATCACTATCGATGGCTTCTAGTGTGTCGCAGTGTGCGAGTGCGAGGGTGCCAGAAGCAGTGTGGTTGTTGATAAAAAAACGCGAGATTGGGGTGATCGCTCCAAAATCGATGATGTATCTGTGCTTACCTTGATTTATTTTATAAGAGATTACGGTATTACTACTCAAAAAAACAGCCTCTTCAAAATTTTGAATTTCCGACGTAGTGATTCGTTGAAATTCGTTGTTTATCGGTAAAACGAGAGTGCTTCCGTAGTGCCAACGGGCCACGTTGACCAATTGATCGGTTGAAACGTTATTGGATACCGTGGTGCTCTCTGTAATTACCTTGGCTTCGATTCTAATTGTCGTAGTTGAGCTGAGCAGCAGCGCGCTCGCTGCAAAAGAGAACAATCTAGCTGTTTTAAATTGGAGCATTGGGGTAGAGCTTTGAATTCTTTTAAATTATTATATGAAGAATCATGTAACATGCATGGTTTGATGTTGTGGCTTTTACAAGTAATTTACACCAATAAGGTGTATTTTTCAACGCACTTCGGATCTCTGGGTTTCAGACTGTGGTTGCCGTATTTGGGTTTAGCTCAAGATCACTAATCAGTAGCAGCTCTGAGCTTGATTTGGTGAATCAGTGCTGTTGGTTAGTATTTCACTTTTGCACTCAGTATGGATTCAGGTTCAAGCAAGCGTAGGCGATCTACGCATCCACATCGCAAAGCTTCTTCTCGACGATCGAGTGGTAGCAGTCGTAGACATGGCAAATCGAAATCCTCATCCTTTTCCTCTGTGCCGCTACCTTCTCGTCGGAGCTTGAGTTTACCTAAGGGGACGAGTGAAAGAGGTGTCTGGCGTGCGTATCTACTGGGTTTGATCGGTTTATTGCTTTTGTTGCTCTTTGGTGAAGGTCGAAGTGTGGCTACCCTAGGTGGTGCTTTGTTTTTGTCAGGTCTCGCACTGTTGTTAAGCCCGCCGAAGAAAAGTTTAGGGCGATGGGTAAATCTGGGGGTTCTTGGCTTTTTTGGCTGTTTATTCTTTTCCTTTGTTCCTCAATTCTATTGGCCGTCGCCCGATTGGCGTATTGATGCAGTCGAAGTCTATGGAATTGATTTACCCTCCACGTTAACCGTGCATCCGTGGATTAGCGTAGAGTCCATAGTGGTCTTTTTAGGTGCGGTCTCATGGTTTTATGTGGCAACTTCTTGGGAAATCAACGGGACTGGACGCAGGTATTTTTGCTTTACCTTATCACTTTTGAGTGCAGCTCTCGCGGGAGCGTGCATATGGGGGAATTACCACGAGCTGACTAATTTTCAGTTGGCGGATGCATCAGATAGTGGCTTTTTTGCCAGTTCGGTTCAGCAGGGGAGTTTTTTTGCCTTATCGGGCGTCATTGGCTTTGGTTTCGCACTTGAGGGGCTTCGCTCACGGAAGTTGATGCACCTTGTGGGAGTGTTTAGTTTCGTGTTTTGCCTTTTAGCGTTATTGATGAGCGGAGCAGTTGCGGGATTTTTACTACTGTATTTTGGAGCCTGCTCATGGTTTTTATACCGATTGCGGTCCAAGTCTTTGTCTGCAAGGACGAAAATGAGTTTCACCGTTCTACTATTGGGGACGAGTCTTGTCGTTTTCTTTAGTAAGGATGCTGCTACGAGTGTGGCTAATTATTTTGTGGCTGATGACGCTGTAGGCATCACGCGAATGGTGTCAGTGTTCACTGATACCGTGGAGATGTTTCTGGATGCTCCCTTACTTGGGCATGGAGCAGGCACATTTGAGGCGATTTTTCCACAATACAGTAGTGAGTCCTCTGACGTGGGTATGGTTGAGCGAGCGGGCAGTGATCTTATGGCGATCTTCGCTGAGGTGGGGCTTGTCGGTGTGGTCTTTTTAGCGATTGCATTGCTTGGTTATTTTAAGCGCTGTCGTCATTTAAGTTTAGGGAAGGGTGGGGCCTTTCGAATTTTTGCTTTTGTTGCAGTGCTCATGTTTTTGGCGCATAGCTTGATAGATACACCAGGGCATTTCTCTGGCACTGCATATTTCGCGCTTCTGATTGCCGCATTTGCATTACCTCGTGTGGACGGTGAGCGGCAGGCACGTATTAAACCGATTTTTGGGAGGCTGGTCGGTGTGGTTTTAGTGCTATTTGGAGGGGCTTGGATGCTTGCAGCTTGGACTGAGGCGCCGTTTTATTCTAAACAAGCAGTCGCTCACTATGAAGAAACTGCTGTGAAGCATGCCGAGGCGGTGGATTACTTAAGTGCGATTTCGAGTGTTGAATCGTTGCTATCTTGGAATCCCATGAATTGGCGTGCTCATCACTTGCATGCGAAGTATCTATTGTTGTCGAATCAAGACCGCGAGCTGGTTTCGAATGTTTTCAAGCGCGCGAGTGCTGTGGCGCCAAGCCTGAGTGCGGTTCGGGTGGCTGAGGGTTATGCTTGGCTACCGATTGATTTAAGACGGGCAGGTGCAGCCTACACGGCTGGTTTTGAGAGGGGAGGTCAAGTTGATGCGTTCAAGCAGTTATTGGATGCTAGTGAAGAGGATATTAGGTTAAGACGCCTCATTCCTGAGCTTTCATCGTTGGATGCGCAGTATCGAGTTTTGGCGTTGCTGTCTTTTGAGGGAGTTCAATTTTTAGATGAAATTGAACATGAGTTCTTGGTGGATTCATCTCTGGGGCAATTGAATCGAATACAGCGATTCCAAATTGTGCGTCAGTGGATTACTTTTGGAGACTTAGCTGTAATTGACGACTATTTCGATAAATATGAGTCAGGTCTAAAGAATAGCTGGTGGTTGAAATCTCTCATCTTGAAAGAGCGCGCGAGCTTCAACCAGGCAGTGGATTTACTATTGAAACATATCCCGCCGCCCGCTCTTCCCGAGGTCGAGATGGACACCGCAGCACTGGTTCGATTGACCCGTGAATATACTGTGACACCCAGTGATCGTGCTAAAGGCATCGCACTGATTTCAGTCTTGATGCGTCAAAAAAAATTCGAGGATGCACTCGGCGTAACCGATACTCTAATTGAGGCGGGGCAGCCACCAATGCAAATCTACTACTGGCGTGGCCTCATACTGAGTGAACTTAGAGATACCATTGAGAGTTGGTATGCATTACAAGATTACTTGAAGCAAAAAGATGGTTTGCAGTAGACGCGCTCACTGACTATCGGCTCAGCATTGCAATTGCGTTTAGGCTTTCGTAAACCAACCAGCAAAAGCCAGCAATCAGCGCGACTGCACATAACAACTGCAATCCGCGGCGTCGCTTATTGGGGAGATCAAAACGATCAAAAGTGCGGCCTCGAACCGAAGTTTGGCTTAAATAACTGCCGAGAGACACTCGGCTGTTTCCGTCTTTTCCACCTGAGCTAGGTAGTTTGAAAGATTTGTCACGTTGGGCACGATTATAGCGCCATTTATAGTAGTATTTAAGCATCCAGCGAATCTACATCTTTGATTGAGTGAAGACTAAGAGTTGTCAAACTGAAGAAGCTCTCACAGAGTGATTTTTTTCATTATTTCGGATATACAAATTTTTGTTTCCTGTGAGCACTACGACACAAACTATTTCACGCCTTAAAGGTCAGCGTCCAATCGTGGCGGTGACCGCCTATGATGCCCCGATGGCTGGTTATGCAGACGCCGCCGGTGTCGATCTCATCCTGGTTGGCGATTCAGTTGGCACTACTCAACTTGGCTTCGAAAACACGGTTCCAGTCACGCTGGATATGATGGTGCACCACACTGCTGCCGTGTCTCGCGCGAAACCCAAAGCCTTGCTCGTTGCCGATGTGCCCTTTGCGATTGCGCACGATGATTTTTCTGTCCTGCTCAATGCCTGTTGCCGCCTTATGCAAGAGGGCGGAGCACAAGCGATCAAGATTGAGGGCGATGCGTTGATGGCGCCGGCAGTCGAGCGGCTCACTCGTGCGGGCATTCCAGTGCTGGGCCATATCGGGCTCTTGCCGCAGAATTTCCATCAGCTTGGAGGATATCGTAAGTTTGGCCGTAAAAAGGCGGAGCGCGAGCGACTGCTTACGGATGCTGTGGCCTTTGAGGCCGCCAATTGTTTCGCGGTGTTGTGCGAAATGACGGACGCCACGGCTGCTGGTGCGATTGCGCGCCAGCTAAGCGTGCCGTTGATTGGGATTGGCAGTGGCGCTGAATGCGACGGCCAAATCTTAGTCACGAACGATATGCTAGGGCTCAATGCGGGCTACGTTCCTTCTTTTGTTAAACAATATGCCAAACTCGGTGAAGATGCTCGCAAAGCGTTTGCGGCTTATGCTGAGGATGTGCGCAAGGGTAAGTTTCCATCATGAACTGTTGTATTTTAGGAGCCGGTGCTTGGGGCACTGCCATGGCATTGCATTTGGACCGTTGTGGCCACTCAGTTACTCTAGTCCCGCGCCGGATGGAGCATGCACTCATGATTGCGTCAACGCGTGAAAATAAGGATTACCTGCCAGGTTACAAATTGCCGCACCGCATACAAATTGGTTGTGAGGTAGCGCCCGTTTTGATGGAAGCTGAAGCGGTGTTTCTCGCATGTCCGTCTAAAGCACTTCGTTCGTTGTGCGAAAGCTTACAACCAGGTATCAAGGAGGCGTGGCAGCTTAAGTTGTTTGTAGTCATGTGCAAAGGCCTAGAGCTCGAAACCTTTAAAACGCCGGCTGAGATCGTGAATGAGATTTTCCCAAAGGTAGCCTGTGGCGTATTATCTGGGCCTACGTTTGCGGGTGAAGTCGCTGCAGGAAATCCGACGGCAGTTTCGTTTGCGGTGGATGCGGATTTCGCAGAAGCTGAAAACTACCAGCAAGCCTTCAGTAATGGGTCGCTTCGTGCGTATCTATCACGAGATGTGCGTGGCACAGAGCTGGGTGGAACTTTAAAGAATATCTATGCGATTGCTTCAGGTTTATGCGATGGTTTGCAATTGGGGGACAATGCCAAGGCGGCCTTATTAACTCGCAGCTTGAATGAACTCGTGAAACTTGGTGTCATGCTGGGTGGGCAGAAGGAAACGTTTTTTGGGCTGAGTGGTTTCGGTGACCTCGTAGCGACTTGTTCTGGAAGCTGGAGTCGCAATCGCACGTTTGGTGAACGTATCGGTCGGGGCGAGACACCGACCGAGATTCTCTCCGGGCAGAGGAGTGTTGTGGAGGGTTACCGCGCGACCGATTGCCTAAAGCGTCTTTGCGAAGAACAGCGTGTCGATGCGCCAATTCTTACACAGATCTATGCTATTTGCTATGAAGGGCAGAATCCACTCGAAGCCTTGCAAACTTTAATGAGCCGCGACCTGAAAAGTGAGTAGGTCTTAGACCGCTTAAGGACGCTTAATTTACGCTTAGAATATGACTGAAAATAAAGAATGCCTTGGCACCCCATATTATAACGGGCATCGATTGAAAAAAACTTACATACCAGACCTTCTCGTCTTCAGTGAAATTGTCGTCCTTAAGCGGTTTAAAAATCAAAATTGTTATCATGCCTGAACTCCTTAAAGTATCTGATCTTCGTATCGCCTTTCATTCTCGTGGTCAGTCCAACGAAGTGGTCAAGGGGATTAATTTCTCCATAGAGAGTGGCGGCAAGACAGTCGCAATTCTAGGTGAGAGCGGTAGTGGCAAAAGTGTGACCTGTTTGTCACTGACGCGACTCCTACCTGAGCCGCCGACTTGCACTGTTTCGGGTGAGATTCTGTTCGAAGGAAAGAACATTTTAAGTATGAACGCCGACGCGATCCGCGGTGTGCGTGGCAATGGAATCGCGTATATTTTTCAAGAAGCATCCGCTTCCTTGAACCCTGTCTTTACTGTGGGGTATCAGATCGCAGAGGCGGTAAAACTACATCGCCCCGATCTCACCGATGTGAAAGCGCGCGTGATTGAGTTGCTGGATCTTGTTGGAATTCGAGATGCCGAGAAGCGATTTAAAGCGTATCCTCATGAGATGAGTGGCGGTATGCAACAACGGGTGATGATTGCCATGGCACTAGCGTGTGAGCCGAAGCTCTTGGTCGCGGATGAGCCGACCACTGCGCTTGATGTGACCATACAAGCGCAAATTATCGACCTGTTACGCGATCTTCGTGAACGCCTCGGCATGAGCATTGCCTTGATTACTCACAATTTTGGCATCGTCAAAGGCTTTGCCGACGAAGTAATTGTGATGTATCGCGGTGAGATCGTGGAGCAAGGGGCAGTCGATGAGGTGCTTAACCATCCGCAACATCCTTATACGAAGGCGTTGATTGCCTGCATTCCAAAACTTGGAGTGAAACAACACCGTTTAACCACCATTGATAAAGAAATGGCTGCGGTGAAGTAGTGATTGAGTTCTGACTATGGCGCCTTGCTAGTGAGAACCCCTATGCCCTTATCGAAACTTGTTCTGCTCTGGAAAGTAAACGTAGCCCGCTTCAGCTAGATAGGAAATGAGCTCTGCTTGCTGGACCTCATGTGTGCGACAAAGGTCTTCAAGGTCGTCGCAGTTATTGCGAATCTCGGTGTTTACCAGACCGACCAATAGGTGCGGGTCCATCGATGCGAAATTGGTCCAATCCATGAGTATGAATGTAAGGAATGAAGCAGCTGTGGAAAGCCGTAAATCGTAGGGCATGGCCCTTGGAGACTGTCTTAAAAATGAAAACGTCAGCTTTTCGTTACGTATTCAGCAATCGATGCCAATCTTCGGCTTCACTCGGATGCCCCAACTGTTTGAGCACCCCAGCAATCTCTTCGAGGCTGGGTGCTTCAAATTTTTGATTTTTGTCTGCTGGAAGGCTCGGGCGGACTTTGCAGATCAGCGCCCACACTGCCCATGCTCTGGCGCGGCGGAGTTCTTGGCGTTCGCCGCGTAGTCGGGTGGCTTGGTGTTGAAAACTAATGCGCGGGTTGCCAGGGAAGTCGTCGCTACAGTGATTCTCAAGGACCCACGCCAGTGCGGCGTAGGGGAGTGGCCATGTTTTTAAGACTTCAGCGTCGGCTGAAATGCTTGAGTAGAGCGCGCGAGTGATGGCTAAAAGGGCACGCCCAGCATGACCTTGTAGCCAGAGGTAGTGTCCATATTGAAGCGCTTTAAAATAAAACGAGGCACTGCCTGCTTCCTTTTTGAGGTCAGTTAGGCAACGGTGCGACATCTGTGCCTCCGGAGTGGGGAGGTGCGGGCAGGGTATCTTACTCATAATCTTATTCTTAATCTCATCTTTAATTAGCGAAGACTTGGCTTATCGAGGATTAAGATTATGATTAGGAGTAGGATTAAGACGAAAAGGCCTACGGGAAAACGCCGCGCACCTTGTAGACTTTATCGATATGCTCGATCGCAGATGCATATGAGGCGACGCGCATGTTGCAGTCCAATCGCTCGGCGGTTTCCAGCACCCGTTTTGCGGCTGCGGTCATGATCTTTTTCAAGCGAGCGTCGATGTCTTCGGCATCCCATGTTTCAGATTGGCGATTTTGTTTCCATTCAAAATAACTTACAGTCACACCGCCTGAATTGCAGAGAATTGCGGGCAGGATCTGCACTCCTTTATCTAGTAAGTAGCGCTCGGCTCTCGGTGTGGTCGGTGCATTTGCGGCTTCGACTAGGACTTTACAGCTCATGTGCTCGGCGTGCTCGAGGTCGACCATTTGTTCCAGAGCTGCCGGAATGAAGAGGTCCACTTGGGTGCTGTAGAAGTTCTCGTTGGAAATGGCTTCAGCATCTTTAAACTGGGCGACGCCGCCAGTTGCGCGAACGTGCTCGGCGAGCGCATCTGCATCGATGCCGTCGGCATTGTAAATTGCTCCCGTGTGATCCATTACGGTGAGTAGCTTTGAGCCTCGATCTTTGAGTAGGCGTGCAGTCCAAGAGCCGACGTTGCCATATCCGATTAAGCTGTAAGTGAGTTGACCGATGTCCATCTGCATTCCTGGGAGGAGTGCATCGAGCACGTAAACCAGTCCTTGACCAGTCGCTTTTTCTCTACCTTCAGAACCACCAAATTCCAGTGGCTTGCCCGTCACGACACCGAGTGCGGTGGTTTTCTTTGAAGAATCGGAAAAGTTAATATAGGTGTCGGCCATCCATGCCATGATTTGTGCATTGGTGCCAACGTCAGGTGCGGGGATGTCGTGGTCGGGCCCGATGTTGCTACCGAGTGCCGCTGTTAGGCGACGGGTGACTTTTTGTAGCTCATGTGGGCTAAGCGAGCGCGGGTCGACTCGTAGTGCGCCTTTGGCTCCGCCATAAGGGAGACGGGCGAGGGCGCATTTCATCGTCATCAATAGCGAGAGAGTCTTTACCTCGTCGAGTTTTACTTCAGGGTGAAAGCGAATGCCGCCTTTGTAAGGGCCGAGCACATTGTTGTGTTGCACTCGGTAGCCTTTAAAGAGCTGCCAAGATCCGTCGTCCATTTGGACGGGGAAGTGAATCATGATCTCGTTCTTTGGCTGGGTGAGTATCAGCTTCAGTCGATGTGGCACTTTTAGCGCATCGGCAGCTTCGAGCACGGAGCCGATGGTTTGAAAGTAAAGATTGTGCTCGTCGTAATGTTCTTCCAATTCATGAAAGATATCGCGGGCAGATTGGCAGGCGGGGGTAATACAGGACTCCATGTAATGAGCCTGTGTAGCTTTGAACTAAAGACAAGTTCTACTAAAGAATTGTCGAGGTATTCACTCATATTTGATTTCACCCATGCGAACCGTGTGGGTGCTTATAAAGATTCTCTGCTTTAGGAACCTTATCAGTTAAAGTGCTAGCTACGGCTTGAGACTTTTACGGGGCCCTCGCTATGATGGTTTTTCCTCTTGCCTAGGCTTTCTAGTGGCTACATCAAATTCGGACTCGGCTCTATAAAATGAAGCTCGTTGTGAAAGTTTAAATTATTGATTATGAATGTCTTGCGCGAAGATCGAGCAACCGACCAAGGTCGGTAGAGTGGACATTTACCAGCAACTGATCGCATAATCTAAATTCTATGATTTTTAACCCTGCAGTATTAGTCACTTACTTTCGTATTTTTCAGAAGTATGTTGGTAAGCGATTAATCCTCGTTTTCGTCCTCAGCGTGTTTGCTGTGCTGGTCGAATCCTTAGGTATCACTTTGGTGCTGCCGCTTATTGGCACTTTGGGTGTGGAGGGTCATGTTGCAGCCTCGTCTGGGCACAATCAACTATCGGGTTGGGTGAGTGATCTAGTTTCAATACTTGGCTTACAGAACTCGACCGGTGGCATTCTCATTCTCATTGGTGTTCTCGTTGGCGCGAAAGGACTGATTCGTTTCTGTGCCGATGCCTACGGCAGCATTCTAACTGCTCAGCTCGAACGTGAAATAAAAGGTAAGCTATTTAATGCGTATTCGCAGATGAATTTCAGTTACTATACCGCTCATGATACAGGTCACTTTATCAATATTATTAATGGGCAGGTGCCGCGGCTGATTCAAACTTTTAGCGCCTACAAAACTTTCTTAGTCTCTTTACTAACCACTACCGGATATCTGACGGTTGCGCTGCTGGTCAATTGGCGCTTTGCCTTAATGGCCATGGTATTTGGCGGGACGGTTCTCATCACCTTTCGTCGCCTTAATGTCTATGTGGGTAAGCTATCTCGTCAGACGGCTGTAGAAAATGGTAAACTCAGCGGTTTTTTAGTTCAATGTCTGCAGAGCTACAAATACGTCGCTTCGACTGGAACCATTGCTCCGTTGAAGCAAAAAATTCACCGTAGCATTCACCGACTCACGGGTTACGCGCGCAATCAGGGGCTTGCCAGTTCATTTACGGGCGCTGTCAGAGAACCAGTTTCGATTATCGCGATCTTGATTGTTTTGATGGTGCAAATTCATTTCTTCCAGTCCTCGATGGCCACTATTATGGTTTCCCTGATACTGCTTTACCGGGCGATGGGGCAAATCATGCTGCTGCAAAGCACATGGCAGAATATGATGAACCAAGTGGGCAGCCTTGAAATCGTTGAGAACGAATTCAAGTGCTTAGATTCCGAGCTTGAAAAAAATGGCACTAGAGAATTACCGCCTTTCTCGAAGGAGATTCGACTCGAAGCGGTGGGCTATCGTTATCATGCTGAACTGCCTGATGTGTTGCGAGATATCACATTAACGATCCCCGCTCGTTCCACCGTCGCATTTGTCGGACCATCGGGCGCGGGCAAGTCCACCCTGGTCGACCTGTTGACCTTGCTTCTTAAGCCAACAAGCGGACAAGTGTCGATCGACACTATCGCTGCCAACGATATCGACCTCCATTCGTGGCGCAATCAGATCGGTTACGTTTCTCAAGATACGGTCGTTTTTAATGACACAATTGCCAATAATATAGGCCTTTGGACGGGAACTTATGGTGAAGATTCGGCTTTTACAGCCGATGTGGTCGCCGCAGCTGAAGCAGCAAATGCGCTAAAATTTATTGAGGCATTACCTGAAGGGTTTAACACGATAGTTGGGGACCGCGGCGTTCGTATCTCTGGCGGCCAGAAACAACGCTTGTTCATTGCCCGAGAGCTATTCAAAAAGCCGGGGCTACTGATTTTAGATGAAGCGACCTCCGCCTTGGATTCCGAATCAGAGCGAGCGATCCAAAGCAGTATCGACCAACTGAAAGGTCGCACGACGATTATCATTATTGCTCATCGTCTGTCCACTATACGCAACGCTGACGTGGTTTGCGTGCTCGAAGGCGGTCGCTTCGTTGAGAAAGGCACTTATGACGAACTGATTAATCTTAAGCATTCTCGCTTTGGAGAAATGGTCAGCGCTCAAACTCTTTGAATCTGGCCAGCTATGGCTCTAGATTAAAAAAATACGATGAACTCCAGTTCTGAATTTCAGCGAGGTTATTTAACGCTCGCATTTGGAGATCAAAGATTTCTCGATTTGGCCGCTAATTTGGCCTTGAGCCTTAAGTATTGGGATTCGGATACACCACGAGCTATCGTCTGTGATAAAAGTGGTGAACGTTTTTTAGCTCAATACTTTGACTATGTGATAGCGCTCAAAGACGATTCTAAGCGGGGGACCTATCGCAAACTCGATATTTATGAGTATACACCTTTCGCTGAAACGATGTTTATTGATGCGGATTCTTTGGTGTTGAAAAACACTAACAGGCTTTGGGAGAAGCTCGGTGATGGCGATTTCGGTGTATTTGGCAGTTTAGAATCTGCAGGAAATTGGCGTTTTGATGTTGAGCAGGCTTGTCGCTTTTTTTCTGTTTCCCACATGCCAAAAATCAACGGTGGTTGTTATTATTTCCGTCAATCGAACAGAGCGAAAGCACTTTTTGATCAAGCGGCTCAAGAGTATACCCATATGGCTGCTTCGCTAAATGCGCTAAACGTGCCAGCGACCACCGACCCGACAGAAGAATTTCTTATCTCGATTGCGATGGCAAAACTTGGGATTTCACCAAAAAATGATAAGCTTGAACGTGTGATGATCGGTCCGATTCAATTGATGGATGGGCACGTTCGTATGAATGTGCTGCAAGGCGTTTTTGAGTGCTGGAACGATCAGATTCGTTACCAGCCCGTCGTCGCTCATTTATTTCTAGGGCTTTATAATGGTTTTCACTATCGGCGGGAAGTTTTGCGTTTGAAAATTCATGGGTCGGTAAATCTGCCTACTTGGTGTATCAACTTGTTGATACACATATCACATAATATGTGGTATTATATATTTACTAAAATGTATTCTCTGTATCGAAGCACGCGAAAACAATCTATTGTTTATCCTATGGCATGTATTCCATGGTCGCATTTTTTTGGTAACCAACGTAGAAGAATTTCAGGTTGGATAACACGATTGAAGCCTACATCTAACGGATAGGTATCTATCGTTATATCGTAAAAGAATCACTTTGAAAATCCTTATAGAAAACAGTGGCTACCATCTACGTAATTTAGGTGATGCTGCTATGCTGCAAGCGGCTTGTAGCGAAATGCTTAGGATCCATCCTGATGCTCAGCTTCGAGTCTTTACTACAGAGCCGGAAAGGCTCGCAAAGCTTTGCTCTGGAGTTGAGCCGATCTCGCCCGCTGGCCAAGCCGCATGGTTAGCGGCAAAGTGCTTTCGTGTTCCACAACGCATCTTACCACCGACATTACGCGACTACGTTTACAATAAGGAGAAGGACTACAAATTTTCTCAGCCAGCTAAAGCACTCGAAGCGATGCAAGCTCGACGGAATTTCGGATCACAACAAGCAGCGCTGGTAGAGTCTTGGTTAAATGCGATCGAATGGGCAGATGTGGTGGTTTCGACTGGTGGAGGCTATTTCACTGACGATTTCGGCGCGCATCTAGAAGGTATCTTGCACACGCTTCGCTGGGCACATTTCAAACAACGGCCCACGGCGTTATTAGGCCAAGGGCTAGGGCCGCTAACCATCCTCAGACTTCGCCGCATGGCGGGTGCGAGCTTGCGTGCAGCTCAAAGCGTGAGTCTACGCGAAAGTCTTGATGGATTGGAATTTGGAGAATCTCTTGGCTGTGACACGACGAGGTGGAAAGTCACTGGTGATGATGCTTTCGCCCTACTGACATCTGAACGGCAAACCTCTTGGCGGGGAAATACGCTTGGTATCAATTTGCGAGTTGCGGCATACGCTGGAATAGATGAAGGAGGCATTAAAGCTTTATCAGCTAGCTTGGAGGCGACGCGCTTGGCACTCGACGCTGCTTGGATGCCACTTCCAGTAGATTTGTGTCCAACTCGCGGGGATGGTCCTCAAACGATGTCACTCCTTGCCGGCGATACGCTCTCCAGTGACTATCAGCTTCCTGATTTACCACAGGATCTTGTTGCACTCGTTGCCTGCTGCCGCACCGTTGTGACGGGTAGTTACCACGCTGCGGTGTTCGCCTTGGCACGCGGTATTCCTGTAGTCGCACTCGCAGCTAACGCTTATTATGAGTCAAAGTTTAAGGGGCTTGCCGACTTTTTCCCGGAGGGTATACGCATTTTGAATCATACACGTTCAGGATTTTCGGAAAACCTGATAGAGGCCGTTCGAATTCAATGGGAAATGCCGCCGAGTCGACGTAAAATCCTAATCGAGCAGTCCCACAGGATCGCCAAGTCGGTGAAAACTGCCTATCATGATCTATTCAAAGGTCTTTCTTCGGATGCGCATGCCTAGATTATCAATTCTTCTACCCGTGCGTGATGCCG
Organism: Opitutales bacterium; assembly: GCA_018607135.1. Taxonomy (GTDB): domain Bacteria; phylum Verrucomicrobiota; class Verrucomicrobiia; order Opitutales; family Coraliomargaritaceae; genus JBPOFY01. Next base: position 39,656 of record JABBCA010000090.1, on the reverse strand, counting down.
CGGACTACTTGCCAGAGGCGATCGCTTCTTTGGAAGCTCAGACTTTGCAGGATTGGGAGTGCCTCGCCATTGAAGACGGCTCCACCGATAGTTCAGCTGAAATTTTAAACAGCTGGCAGAAGCGCGACACGCGCGTGCGTGTATTAGAGGGGGGCGCACAGGGGATCGTTCACGCATTGAACCTTGGATTGGCCGAAGCGAAGGCCCCGATGATTGCGCGCATGGATGCCGATGATATTTCCCTGCCAACTCGCTTAGAAGAACAAGTTGATTTTATGTCTACGCATCCAGACGTAGTGGCTTGCGGAACTGGTGTGTCAATGGTGGATCCAGTTGGACGCATGCTCTGTCCTATACATCCTGCCACGGATCATAGTATCATTGTTGAGAGACTCATTAAAGGGGGAGCGACTGCAATCGTCCATCCCACACTTATGGTACGAACTAAATGTTTAAAGAAACTGGGTGGATATCGCGAAATTTTTTGTCACGTAGAGGACTTCGATCTCTATCTTCGTCTCAGTGATGTGGGGAAACTTGCTAACCTTGATGGTATTTTGCTTCATTATCGACAGCATGCAGCCAGTGCAAATGTGACTCGTAGGGAGCAGCAGTGCGTGCTTCGCCTGAAAGCATTGAATGAATACCGTGAGAGACATGGGCACCTGCCCTTAGAACAACTAGCATTCGGCCGATCACACTTGAATACATTGACTGATTTATATGCGGACTGGTCAATGAAAGCGGCCGCGGCGGGTAACAGTAAGGTTGCTTACCTTTATGCTTTATTGGCAAATGCTCGCGAGTTCTGGCGGCCTAAGCGTTGGAAGCTATTCTGGCAGGTGTATGCGCTGAGCCGACAAAGTTAATCACCTGAATCGCAAAGAAGATCATTATGACTCAATCTAACATAGAACCGATTGCCTTTTATGGGCATCACAAGTGCGCGACGACTTGGTTGCGGGGGATTTTGGCTGACGTGAGTCGATTGACTCGTCGTTCAATGGCCACATTTGATAACCCAAGGCAGTTTGATGAAGATTTAGCGGAGCATTTAAAACAAAATCCGCTCGGCACTATCGCTTATACGAATGCGAACATCGAGCAGGTTCGGAGCATTCCTCCTATTCGCGGAGTGCACCTGATTCGCGATCCTCGCGACGTGGTGGTTTCTGGTTATTTCTCGCATATGAAAAGCCATCCAACTGAGGGATGGACTGAATTAATTGAGCATCGCAAACGCTTAGCATCCCTTAGCAAAGAAGATGGCTTACTCGCTGAGATCGAATTTAGCGGACCAACGATTGATCTAATGCAGACTTGGGATTACGAGCAGAAGAATGTATTGGAGCTGCGATATGAAGACGTCGTCCGAGATCCCTATAGTTGGCTTCTGCGCGCGGGGATTCACTGGGGATTTGTCGACGAGCGTGATGTGTGCGCTAGCGATGAAATACGTGCCTTGATCAATCGAGTTTATGATGCTGTGCGTATTGCATCTCGCAATCGTGTGCGCATGCAGTGGGCGGTTCCTTCGATTCCCGCAGCGACCTATCTAGAAATTGCTTACAGGCATCGTTTTGAACGTAATGCAAAAGGGCGCAAGCCAGGGCAGGAGGATACATCCAGTCACTATCGGAAAGGAGTCGCTGGCGACTGGAAGGAGCATTTTACACCTAAAGTCACCGCCCATTTCGAGGCACGCTTTCCGGGTATGTTGTCGAAGTTAGATTATTAGTGAAATCGTCCATGCATATCATACATGTCACCCCGACTTTTTTTGATGAAACCTCAGTGATTGGCGGCGGCGAGCGCTATGTGCATGAACTCGCTAAGTTTCAGGCAAAGCTTCCGAATACCAAGGTTTCCATCTATAGCTTCGGGGGAAACGGAAAAACCTTTGTGAAAGATGGGGTGCATTACAGAATCTTTAAGGCATGGTTCTGGCGATATTTTACGCTACTCAACCCTTTTTCAATCGGCCACTTTGCGTCGCTTCATAAGGCCGATGTCGTTCACGTGCATCAGTTGTGTACGTTTGTGTCCGACCTCGCCGCACTGGCAGGGTGTCTTTGGAGGCTTCCGGTAATCGGCACCGATCATGGTGGTGGTGGTGCTTGGGTTTTGAATACACGGTTACCAGTTTATCGTTGTTATCACAAAGTTGTGGCTCAGTCTCGGCAGGCTGTAGAGCCATTGCTAAAACATTTTGAAGGGCGTATCGAGGTGATTCCAGGCGGGGTCGATTTAGAGTCTTTTACACCGAGTGAGCGCCAACAGGTCCGACGGAAAGAGATCCTTTTTGTCGGCAGGCTGTTACCTCATAAAGGAGTTCACACATTAATTGAAGCGTTTCGACTACTGGAATCTGCGACGTATCAATTACGGATTATAGGTCGAGTCGGAGATCCTGTTTATTTTGAAAAGCTATGCCAGCTTGCCGAAGGATTAGCGGTTCGTTTTGAAACGGAGAGTAGTGATGCGCATGTATTGGATGCATATCGTGATGCCGCAGTTATGGTTATCTCATCCGAGAGTAGTGATAAAAATGGACCGCTCCCGGAATTAATGGGATTCACCGTTCTAGAGTCTCAAGCTTGCGGGACGCCCGTTCTTTGCTCTGATGCTGGGCCTATGAAAGAGTTTATAGTAGAAGAGGCAACCGGTTGGGTTTTTCCAGCGGGTGATGCCGATGGATTATTAAAGTGCCTAAGACAGTTGCTCTCACATTTAGAGGCAGCACCGGATGGAATTGATAATGCTTGTCGAGCCAATGTGTTTCGCTATGGCTGGCAATCTGTGTCCAAAGATTATTGCCGACTCTATGCGACTGAATTACGAAGTTTCTAATGAATATATCCGTTGTTATATGCACTCACAATCCGGCGTTTGAAGCGTTGCGAGAAACGTTGGAAGGCCTGCGCCAACAGACTCTACCAGTAGATCAATGGGAGTTGGTTTTAGTCGATAATGCTTCGACTGTGCCTTTGAAGGCCGAGGAACTTTGTGTGGGGCTTACGAATGGGAGGTTGGTTACTGAGCCGAAGCCTGGACTGACGCCTGCGCGCCTGCGTGGTTTGAAAGAAAGTAGTGGTCAACTGATCGTGTATGTCGACGACGACAATGTTCTCGGTCCTGACTACTTGGAGCATGCTTTAGAGCTGTTCCGCACCCGACCAGAGCTAGGAGCTTTTGGTGGGAGTATCGAGGCGGTGTTTTCGGAGGACCCGCCGGAATGGACACGTCCTTATTGGTATCTGCTCGCGATACGGGAAACGCCAGAAGATCGTTGGGGTTTCTTGCCCGGTAATCACGACATCGAACCCTGTGGGGCGGGTCTTTGTGTGCGTAGGAACGTTGCAGAGTTTTATAGAGATCTTGTGCAAAGTGACCCCTTACGTAAGTCATTGGATCGTTGTGGAGAATCTTTGGCGTCATCCGGAGATACCGATTTAATTCATTGCAGCTACGATCTCGGTTTAGGGATCGGACGTTTCAGTGAGCTAAGGCTCAAGCATTTGATTCCTCTCAAACGTTTGCAGTCAGAGTATTTGCTTAAACTTTTTGAGGAGATGCATTACTCGGGGGCATTGCTGAGTTGTGTGCGGGGTAATGAGCTAGAGCCGGCTTCTGTTCATTTCAAACAACGTTTGCGCCGTTGGCTTAGAAGGTGTCGGATGGCATCCTTTGATCGTCGTATGATGGATGCAGCTGAAAGAGGGACGCGCCGGGCAATTCATGCTTGGAAAAATAAAAACTCATAAACTAGACTTATATTTGTGAAATTACTCCTGTGTTCTCAGATTGCTAATATTGACAGTCGTCTTGGTGCCGCGCGTGTTGTTCTCGACTTTGCGGAGGCCTGGCGGTCTCATGGATGGGAGTGCGATTTATTTTCTGAAAATACTCCTGTAAATGACGCAATTAAATATCAGAACGCTTTGCGTGAGTTTTTAATCGCGAATGCAAACAGATACGATGTTGTGGACTATCCATATACTGCGTTGCCATGGATTCAACCTGAGCATTGTAAAGTATTGAAAGTCACGCGGTCAGTGTTGCTTGGAGAGCACTCGATTTTTCAGGCACATCCAGAACCCCCTGCGACGATGAAGCAAATGCTTTCGCGCTATCTGCGACCTATTAAGGCTCGTTCACAAAGGCGATTACAGGAAGCGAATCGTGCCTATCGTGAACAGAATCTTCGTCATGCTGATATTATCAATGTGAGCAACTCGCAGGATCGAACCTGTCTAGAGAAGCTGGGGATTCCAGAAGAGAGAATAGCCGTATTTCCCTATGGTCTAACAGATGGCCATCGGCGCACATTGGAAGCAAATTCCCTAGATAGCATCGGGAGCAGACCAACCATCGCGTTTGTGGGGACATTTGACTATCGTAAGGGCTGCTTGGATTTTCCAGTGATTGTCTCTCATATTAAAGAAGTTTGCCCAGACGTGCGCTTTCGCCTTATTGGCACGAAAGGATTGTTTGTCTCGAAAGAAGCGGTCTTGCAGTTTTTTCCGAGTCATCTGCGAGGGTCGATTGAGGTCGTAAAGGAATTTGAACCCAGCGAGCTTGCGAATCTTCTGTCGGATTGCCATTTAGGAGTTTTCCCGTCTTATTGGGAAGGGTTTGGAATCGGAGTGGTGGAAATGCTTGCAGCGGGTCTACCGACTATAGCTTACGATGTGCCTGGTCCTTGTGATATTCTGCCAACGGAGTGGTTAGTGCCTAGAGGTGATGCTCCTCAAATGGCTGAGAAGCTAATCTCTCTTCTTCGCTCAGATACTGAGACTTGCTTGCGTGCCCGAGAGCAGGCTCGCGAAGCATCTCGTAAGTTCGACTGGTCGGAGATCGCACGCAACACTTACGATTATTATATGGCTATGGCCAATAAATAAAATGCTCAATATAGCCAAAATTAATTTTAAGCGCGTGGCAGGGTGGCCGACGAATCGACCAGCTGAGAATGTGATCGAAGATTTGGAGCTTGTCTTTATACACATTCCAAAGACTGGCGGCACATCCATACGTAAGGTACTAGAACCGCTTGGACCTTCTCGCGACAGATATCCCGGCTTGGGCAAGCATGAACCGGCACGGATAATGCGTGCGAGTATCGGTCGTCGCAAGTGGGATCGGTATTGCTCGTTTGCAGTTGTTAGGAATCCATGGGACTGGGCTGTTAGCTCGTATCACTGGTGGACTCAAATTGCCGCCCGCCATGTGTCCTTGGTTGAGAGAGTGGACAGTATACAGAAGATGGGGTCATTCCGAAACTTTGTCCGTTCTGATTATTTTAAGTATTACATTCACGAGTTTCAGGCGAAGGATTACGCAGAATGGATTGTGGATAACGGGAAAATACTGGTCACCGATGTTTTGAAATTTGAGTCTCTAGATAAAGATTGGAAGCAACTGGTGAACAAGTATCAGCTTCCACTTGAAGCCCTGCCTCACCTAAATGTTTCCAAGAGAGTTGGGTATCAATCCTACTACGATGAAGAGACGGCCAAATTGGTCGCAGACAAATTTTCGGCTTCGATTGATTTGTTCGGCTATACTTTTGAATCTCAAGAATAGGGTTGCGAATGCATACGCAGGATAAATAGCTAATATTAGTATTTCTGATAACAAAAATATGAGTCAAACAGAATTTAGAAAGATCGTGGCGCTTGTACCCGTGCGCAATGAAGCGCATATAATCGAGACATTTCTCCGATTGACACTTAAGTTTGCTGATCACGTTTTTCTTGCGGACCAACAGTCGACGGATGGCACTGTAGCGATCGCGGAAAAATTTGATTCGGTGACAATCATTGAAAACCGGAGCGCGATTTTGGATGATGGAGCTCGCTCTGGAATGTTGATTGATGCGGCTAGAAAGCGCTTTGGTGATCAGTGTATTCTTTTTGCAATCGATGCCGATGAGTTGTTCTGCCCCTCTCCTGAAGCTTATAAAGAGCTCGAAGAGGTCCGGCAACTCCCTGGAGGGACGACACTGTTGTTTGATAAACCATCCTTTGTTGAATCGACCAGTAAGTGGATCGAGTATGGTCCGTCTTTTCCTTTGGGTTATATTGATGATGGAACTACTTATAAAGGTATTTGGTTTCATTCAAGGCGTGTGCCAGAAGGGCCTGAAAAGGCTGAATTTTGCTGTCATGCTATCAAATTCGTTCATCTGGACGCGTTGGATTTCGATGCGATGTTAGCAAAGCGGCGTCTGTATGCTTTTAGGGAAAAAGATTATGGGAAATCATTTACAACTTTAATTTGGAGGGGCAATTCTGAGTTGTTCATGCGATATGGTTTAAGAAACGTGTCTCCAGTAGATCAGCGTGTGATGGATTGTTTTGCTGAGCATGATGTCGATTTCTCGCTGTTACGTCGTAGCCGCCCACTATGGTGGGATATCGAGGTTTTACATCGGTTTCAGGCAAATGGGTTCAGGCGATATCAATGGGCAGATGTTTGGGATTGTGATTGGGAAGAAATACTCATGGAGGCTAAGGCTGGGGGTGAAGAAGGTTTGCCGGACTCTATTTCGCGCCCATCAATACTAGTAACATTTCTGCGCATGCTCGGACTGCGCATTTATTATAGTCTCTTCGTCGCCTGGAGAAGAATACGACGGATTGACTCCTGATAGTATGAAGCTTCTTTTGATTTGCACGTCAGTTGAACCGGGACGTGATGCTGTTGGTGACTACACAGTAGCCTTTAGCAATGCACTTTCGAAGAGTGGAGTCATGTGCAACATTGTAGCTGTTGCAGATTCATATGTCGTTTCTTCTAGCGAGGAGGTTCGAGAAGGGTGTCGGGTATTACGGCTGCCGAAGTCATCTTCTTGGAACGAGCGTTGGGAAGCACTGAGTTTGTATGTGAAAGCAGTTAACCCGGATTGGATCAGTTTGCAGTGGGTTGCATTTGGGTATCATGACAAAGGCTTGCCATTAAATTTAGGTAGACGGCTACGTGAGACTATTGGCGAACTTCCAGTGCATGTCATGTGCCATGAAATATGGATAAAGGCGGATGGGACAGGCACTTTGAAAGAGCGTCTGTACTCACGCTTACAACGTGCAGTTCATAGGCGAGTCTTTCGTGACTTGAGGCCAAGTTGTGTGCATACGCACGCGGAACCATACCGGAAGGCGCTCGGTTCCATCGATATCAAATCGAACATTCTTCCCTTAGCTTCTAATATTCATGGGCACGGGAATCACGCATTTAAGGTCATTGCCGACGAAGCCATTCAAGCTTCTAACAATGAATTAAGATTCATCGTATTTGGTAACACTCCGCCAGAATGGAATGCGAGTGAGGTGATTCAAATAGTTGGTCTTGCATGTCAACGCATGAATAAAAAAGCGCGCCTTTGGTTGTTGGGAAAAGGCGGTATGGATGAGCAGACATTGCAAAGCGTTGTTGAGTCTGGAAATGAAGTTGGGGTGACTGTCGAGAGCCTGGGTTTCCTGGAGACGGACAGTGCGCTCAGTTATATGTGCCAAGCCGACGTAGGTCTAGCCACGGTTCCTTTCGCTCTCTGGCAAAAGAGTAGCGCGGTGGCGACGATGCGCAGCTGTGGCTTGCCAGTAGTTTTTAGTCGTTTCGATGGCGATTGGTCGGACGATTGCTTACCCCACTGGGAAGACGGATTTTTTCGACTGGAGGAAGATGCGATAGTAGAAGTTGCAAATCGTAAGAAGAGTGACGGTGTCGACATGTGGCAAGAGGCTGCCCGCCGTTTTTTGCATACAGTCGACACACCAGCTGACACAGTTTAGAGAGCTACGTTCTCCTCGAAATGAAAATTTATATGCACAGCCAGGTATTTCCACCTTCGGTGGGTGGAATCGAAACTGTGGGTGAGCTACTTCTGAATGAGTGGCTCAACGAGGGCATGGAGGTTAAAGTCACAACCGATACGCCGGGCATGACGACATTAGACGAAAAGCTACCTATTACACGCCAGCCGCAGAGAAGTGATGTGCTCGCTTGCACTCGTTGGGCGGATGTGGTCTTCCATAACCATCCCTCAGCGCGCACTGCATGGGCGCCTATTCTCTTTCATAAACCATGGTTTGCGACGGTTCATACTTGGCTGCCTTGTTATCAGAGCGGTGGTATGGGTTCATTGATACGTCGTAGTTTGTTTAAATCCTGCCGCTTTCTTGCTGTGAGTAATGTGATTGCGGGGCATTTGCCCAAAGAGCGAACTCGGGTGCTCAGGAACCCGTCTCGGTTTCCGAATACCTCTTATCAAGCAGATCAGGTGCGTGATATTGATGTGTTATATGTGGGGCGCTTGGTCTCTGATAAGGGAGTCGATTTATTGGTAGATGCTCTGGCTGAACTCGCGAAGGAAGAATGCTTCATGCGTACGAAGATCGTTGGCGATGGCCCTCTGAAGGCACCTTTGGAAGCGAAAGTAGAACAGCTGGGACTGTCAGATTATATCGAGTTCGTAGGGACTCAATCTATGGATCAGCTTCAGTCTTTCTATACTGCAGCTCGATACACAGTAGTGCCTTCCCGATGGGAAGAGCCATTCGGCTTAGTTGCGATTGAAGCTCTGGCCTGTGGAAGTATCCCGATTGTCGCAGATTCGGGCGGGCTTCCCGAGGCTGTCGGTGCATATGGTCGGGTTTTTCCAAATAACAATGCGACAGCGCTCGCGGAGATACTGCGTCGTGTGGCTAAAAGGCACACGAATGAGACGTCCGCACAATGTGGTGAGATTAAGAACTGGCTGGCTCGTCACGAGCCGACACAGATTGCCGCCGATTATCTGAATGTCTTTAAGCAATCGCTATGAATGTGACCTACAATTCACCGAATCGCTCGCATCATTACCCGTATGCGCAGTCCCTAGTTAGTGCTGGTTGTTTGCACACATTTATCAGTGGCTATTCTAGGTTCGGACGTGAATCATGCCCAGAATGTCTAGAGGGAAAGCTGCATCGAGCTGATTACCTACAAACACTTTATGTGTTGTCGCTTCGCTACCGTATGCCGAGGGCTTTTTCGGAGCGATTGGCTTGTTGGAGTAAATGTCGCTTGGATGCGGTGAGTTATCCGTACGCGAGCGAATCGGATGTGTTTTTGTTTTATAGCGGTGCAGGCTTGCACACGCTTCGGAAACTTAAGAAAAATCAGGCCTCGACACTGTGTGTGGTCGAAGCAGTGAACACACATGCGCGCTTTCAAGAGCGTATTTTACAAGAGGAGCACCAGCGACTTGGATTACAGTTTAAAGGGTTTCCGCGTTACGAGTTGGAGCGACGGTGCCTGGAATACGAGGAGGCCGATGCCATTCTGTGCCCGTCACAAGCGGTGAAGCGTAGTTTTATTGCCGAAGGTATTCCTGAAGAAAAAGTATGGGTCGTGCCTTATGGTTTTCCGGCTTCGAGCCATGGCAGGCCTAGCGAAGAGAAGGCGAAGATCGATGGCGAGTTCACCGTACTCTACGTGGGTAGCCTTTCGGTTCGAAAGGGGATTCGATATCTGATCGAAGGTTTTCAGGCTTTGGATCATCCTCGCAAGCGCTTGGTTTTGGTGGGTCCCAGAGATAAGCAATCGGGATTTGGTGATTTGAGCCTGAGTGCTGACATTGAGGTCGTCGGAGTGTTGAAGGGCGAAGAACTGGCGGCGAGGTATCGCGATGCTGATGTATTCGTTCAGCCAAGCTTAGAAGAGGGCTTATCATTGGTCTTAGGAGAAGCCCTTGCTCATGGGCTACCAATTATTGCTACGCGTGAATCTGGAGTTGAGGAACTCTTTCAGAATGTCACTTGTGGCTATCATGTCGAAAGTCGTTCTAGTGAGGACATTCGTTTAAATCTTGCTCGCTTAGCGCAAAATACGGAGCGTCGAGATTCCTTCAGAGAGAGTGCGCACAGGCAAGCTTCGACACTTGGTGGATGGGAGCAGTCCGGCCAAAACCTAGTGCAAGCCCTCGCTGATATGTTGCAAGAGTTTCGTTCTGAGTTTCAAAAAAAGTTGGATCGAAAGCTGTAGCTGATACTTCGATTGAATTTATTATTTTTAATACAGTGACCGTATCGACAGAAAATCCTGCTTTATCGCAGTTCATAAAACCTTTGCCTTTGCTGATTGTTGATTCGCATCCGATCCAATACAAGGCCCCAGTGTATCGAAAACTTGCTGAATTGTATCCAGGCAGTGTGTTCGTGCTTTATGGTTGTGATGCATCTGTGCAGGGTAAATTGGCAGATCCTGAGTTTGGACGAAAATTGGCATGGGGCGAGCAATTGCTGGAAGGGTATCCACATGCTTTTTTATCCAGTGGCGAAGAGGTCTCCTTGGGACGATTTAGTGCGCTCAAAGGAGCAGGTATTAATGAGTGGTTAAATGAGTTGAAGCCATGTCACATGCTGCTATCGCAATGCAACTACCAGATGGATTTTCGTGCTATCCTTGGAGCCAAGCGAAGGAGATGCAAAATTTGGATACGGCATGAAACGCAAGATGCGGCCTTTAAGCGCAGTCGGTTTAAAAGCTTGGTGCGGGCGCTCTATTATCGGGCTTTGTATTTACTGATCGACGGTGCATTTGCCTGTGGTAAAGCGAATCGCAGCCATCTATTGCGTCATGGAATGAAGTCTGCGGCGATTGGAAGTGCGCCGTATTGTGTGCCTGATACGATCCGAGCACTTTCAACTGTCGAGCGAGATGATTTACGCACTCAACTGCGGGCCGAGTGGGGGTGCCAGCCTGAGACCAAAGTGGTCCTTTTCTCCGGAAAGTTTATTCCTAAGAAGAATCCGGAGCTGATCTGCCAAGCACTCGCGATGATGCCAGAGATAGAACGGCAACAATATTTGGTAGTATTTGCGGGTTCCGGTCCACTTGAAGGACAATTGAAAGGCTTGTGTGAGCAACATAAGATTTCTTCGGTCTTTGCTGGTTTTGTGGATCAGGAGGATCTACCCAAACACTATTTGGCTGCGGATATTATGGTGCTTCCGTCGAGGCGGATGGGAGAGACCTGGGGACTTGTTGCGAATGAAGCCTTACAGGCAGGATGTGCCGTGGCACTCTCTGATGCGGTCGGCAGTCATTTGGAGTTTGGAGGCTGGGAGCGGGTTGCTGTGTTTATCGATGAGCAAGCCGAAGGCTTGAGAGATGTATTGAGGGAGCTAGCTTTGTTCGTTCATGATTTCGATTGGTGTCGCCCCTCGATCGAAGCTTATAGTGTGGAGGCTGCTGCTGAGGGGATTGCTTTGAAAGTTTTCGAAAAAGATTTAAGGGGAGGCTGCAATTGATGAAGAACGTTCTTCTTTGGCGGCGTTTGCTCTATTTACTGGTGCTTACGCTCATCTTTGAGGGCCTGCTACGTAAGCTACTACCATCGTTGGTTTCACAGGCAGTGTTTTTTTTGAAGGATGGCATTTGTCTTTTGATGCTCATTTTGTTGCTTAATGAGGGGATCAAAAAATCCGTAAACGTCATCACTGGGCCATGGGTTCTTTTTTTGATCCTGCTATTTCCAGTCATCTTAAATACCCTGTCAATCGATCCTTTATTGGTACTCTTTGGAGGGAAGCAGTATTTGTTGTTTCCAATTGTAGCCGTCGCGGCAATCAGAGCTTTTCCTCCCGACGATAGAGAGTCTCTTCGCAAGTTTGGCTATTGTCTTGCCTTGTTGGTCTTGCCGACGACTGCAGTCGCATTATTGCAGTTGAGCTTGCCGTCTAGCCACTGGTTGAACCAAGGTATTGGTGGGACGGATCTCAGTGGCTTTTCATCTGGTGGGATACTGCGCGTGTCGTCAACTTTTCCCTTTGTGGCGCAGTTTGCTATGTATTTGAATGCAATGGTATTTGGACTCGGCCTGCGTTATGTCTTGGGAACACCCAAAAAAGTTCCCCAGTTGCTTAAGTCGATTCCATTCGCGGTGATACTGGTGGCATACATCATCTCTGTCTTCGCAACGGGGTCTCGGACTTCAGTTCTAGGAGCCATGACTATGTTTGCGATCGCGACGTCGCTTGCACTCATGGGAAATCAAGCACGTACTGCTAAAAAAGTGCTCGGTCTTGGTATTTTTGTGATCGCTAGTTATTTCGTGGGAAAGTGGATCATTCCCGATGCATTCGTGGTTTATGAGCGCCGTTCCTCGAATGATTTGTCTGGTGAAGTGGAAGGGCGTTTCGAGCATGCTTTTATCAATTGGCGTTACGGATTGCGTGATGCGCCTCCAAACCTTCTCGGCTATGGACTGGGAGTCATGAGCAATGGCTCAGAAAAATTGAGTCCGTATGCCAACTCTTGGCGCGAGCGTCGGATCTGGGGCGAAGCTGATTTACCAAATACTTTGTTCGAGGGGGGGTGGTGGTTAGTCATCACGTGGATGGGGCTCCGTTTTTATATCATCGTCTTGTGTGTCTCGATTTGCCAACGACTAAAGGCGTCAAAATATCACTTAGCGGTCTGTGCCGCAAGTGGCTATATTGTCGTCACTGGTATAACTGGCAGCTTAGGAATCCAACCGCCGCAATCTATCTGGTTCTGGCTGGCAGTTGGCTTGGTGTTTACTTTGGAACGGAGTCATCGATGGGATGTTCTAGAGTTAAAGCGATTGAAGAAACTCCATGCGTTAGAAGGAACTCATTCGGCAGAATTCAAACCATGAACCTTCTATTAATCGGCAATTACACGCCTGACAGGCAGCGTAGCATGTTGCAGTATGAGCAGCTGCTGGTTGAGGCCGCGGAGGGACTCGGTTGGCAGGTGGAGTGCTGGCATCCGACAGTGCGTTATGGAAGTAAAGTAAACACGCTGTCTGGGCTTGGGAAGTTGGCCGGCTATTTTGATAAATATGTCCTCACCCCGCTCACTTTTCGCCGCCGATGGGCGCGTCTCACGGCCTCTGAGCAGCAGCCGGACTTCGTTCACATTGTCGACCATTCTAATGCGCCGTATGCGCCTTACTTTCAAGGAGTCCCCGTATTGGTCACCTGTCATGACTTGATAGCGGTGCGTCGGGCGCGCGGCGAATTTGCTCCCGCATGTCCCCGTTCGCGAATCACCGCACGCTGGCAGCAACACTGGATACTCAACGCGCTGAAAAGAGTGCCTTGCCCTGGATTTGTATCGCAGGCTTCCAAAAATGACTTCATACGCTTGACCGGCCGTGAAGAACCCGCAGCAGGTTGGCCGATTCTATTCCCAGCATCAGCCCAGCCCCTAGAAGTCGTTCCTACGGATGTCGCCGCGGCTCGTCTGAGCGCAGCGGCTTTGAAAATACGCCCCCCCTTTATTCACCATCATGGTGGGGCAACCTGGTATAAGAACAGAGAAGCAGTCATCGACGTTTTCCTAAAGTGCCGCATCCAGATGCCGAAACTCAGCCTTGTTCTGAGCGGCGGGAAGCTCTCGTCACCACAACAGGCGCGGCTGGAACAGAGCGATGCACTTGAGGCAGTGGTGGACTGTGGTGCTGTCACCACGGAGGTTCTCAGTGCACTGTACAGCACTGCTTCGGTTTTCCTATTTCCTTCTTGGTATGAGGGCTTCGGTTGGCCTCCCGTTGAGGCGCAGGCCTGCGGTTGCCCTGTTGTGGCCTCGAATGCTGGCTCTCTGGCAGAAGTTCTAGACGATTCAGCCGCTCTGTTTGAACCAGGAGACATTGAAGGCATGAGTGAAGCAGTGATGGGTCTGATACAAAACTCTCAGCAGTCGCGTGCGCTGATAGAAAAAGGCTTTAAGAATGCCGAGCGTTTTACCTTCGAGCAATTGCAAAGCGATTACAAGACTTGGGGACTTGCGGCATGTGGCCCACTCGCAACCACAAAATGATGAATACTTTTCGTTTACTGCGTGTTGTGCACTCTTTGAACCCTGCAGGTGGTGGGGTCGCTGAAGCAATTCGACAGTTTGGTTCAGCCGCCTCTGCACAGGGATGTGATTTGACAGTCGTCACGCTGGACGAGCCTACTGCTCCTTGGCTGGTTGGGCTTCCGTTTGAGGTCGTCGCACTCGGACCGCGTCGTAACGGCTATGGCTATACGCCGAAGCTGGCTCCCTGGCTTCGGGACAATACCGCTTCCTTTGATGCGGCAATCATCGATGGTCTCTGGCAATACCATGGTTGGGCAGCCTACCGGGCATTAAAAGGGGAAATTCCTTATTATGTCATGCCACATGGCATGCTAGACCCTTGGTTCAAGCGTCATTATCCACTAAAGCATCTTAAAAAATGGCTCTATTGGCCTTGGGCAGAATACCGGATCCTGCGTGATGCCAAAGGAGTGATTTTTACGGCAGAGGAGGAACTGCAGAAGGCACGGCAGTCGTTTTGGCTGTATCGAATACAAGACGAAATCATTGCTCCATTGGGAATTCAGAAGCCGAGTTACGATTCGACAAAAGGCAAGGCGCTCTTTCAACAAGCCGTTCCGACTTTGGGCCAGTCGCCCTACCTTGTATTTCTGGGGCGCTTGCATGAGAAAAAAGGAGTGGATTTATTGATACGCGCCTACCGTCGGTTCATCGCCTTAGTGGGCGAGCCTCCTTTTCAACTCGTTTTTGTTGGCCCCGCTCGCGATGCAGCTTATCAAGCTCAGCTTGAAGCTGCTGCATCGGATTGTCCAAGTATTCATTTTGCGGGTATTCTGTATGGCGATGCCAAATGGGCTGCTTTAGCAGAAGCCGAAGCACTGATTCTTCCCTCGCATCAGGAGAATTTCGGATTGGTCGTTGCGGAAGCACTGGCTGTTGGCACACCTGTCCTGTTGTCCAAACAAGTCGATATTTGGAGAGAGGTCATCAAAGCCAAGGCAGGACACGCGGAAAACGATACTGAAGAGGGAGCGTTGGCACTGTTAGAGCAACACCTTGCTTTGATTACTCATGAAAGAAAAGAGACACGCATTCAAGCCGTCCGTTGTTTTAAAAAAAACTTCGAAGCGGACGCCAGTGCTCGGCGCTTGATTTCAATGCTTAAGTCGAGATGAGCTCACTCGCTTATTTATTTCCACCTATTTGATATAGTCTATGGGACACTCAATTAGTTGGAGGCTCGAGCGCCGAAACAGTGCCCCACTTTAAGATCAATTATGAGAGTTTAACAAAAAGTCCCTTAGACACCGTGAGCTTATTATCGTCTCTCGGTTCGCCCCAGTCTGATTTGCAGAGTAAATACAAACGTTTTTATGATGAAAGGAAAAGTAACTGCATAGAAAACCTAGAAAAAGTTGTCGATGCAACCTGCACCTATTTCAAACATCCATCTGACGAGTTGTGGGTTCGACAATTAATCGAGGACGTGACCGAGGAATCGCTCTTTTTTGAGCGCTTTGATTTTTATTGTGGCATGACCGATAAGCTAATTTCAGCATCAGAGTGGTGCAGGCTTTTTTGAGATTGTTCAATGGGTCGATGGATGCGACTGTTGTTCGCATGCGAGTAATGGTTTGTTATCATGAGTGAAAAGGTGAATAGTCGGCTACGATCATCGAGCCCTTGGCCTGCGAGTTGGCGAGTGCGCATGTTGCTCTGGGGGGCGGCTTGGGCATTATTGTGCGCATGGACGCCGAAGCCGTTTAACAGTTGGCGGCTGTTGTGCTTGCGTTTGTTTGGGGCAAAAGTTGAGGGGCGTCCTTTTGTGCACCAGCGAGCACGCATTCACATTCCCTGGCATGTGACCATAGAGGATTACGCCTGTGTCGGCGATCGAGCGAATCTTTACAGTTTAGGTTTCATTACGTTGAAGCGAGGCTGTATCGTGGCTCAAGAGGCCTACCTTTGCACTGGATATCACGATTTAGAGGAGGATGCTAAGCCGCTATTGACTGCTCCAATTGTAGTGGGTGAAGAAGCTTTTATTGGCGCACGTGCTTTCATCTTGAAAGGTATAACTGTCGGTGAGCGCGCCATTGTAGGTGCGTGCAGTGTAGTCACTCGCGATGTCGCTGATTTCACACGAGTCGCTGGTAACCCTGCTCGACGCATTGAGTGAACTGAGACGTCTTACAGCTATACTTGAAATCAACTATCACTTCTTGAGCCATGAAAGTTCCTGTATCGATCATCATCCCCATCAAAAATGAGGCGAAAAACCTGCCCCGTGCTCTAGCTTCCGTCAGCTGGGCGAATGAAGTCTGGGTGGTCGATTCAGAGTCGACAGATGGCTCGCAGGCCATTGCCGAAGCGGCTGGCGCGCAAGTCGTGCAATTCGCATTTAATGGAACTTGGCCGAAGAAAAAAAACTGGGCGCTGGAAAATCTTCCGTTCAATAATGACTGGATCTTCATCCTGGATGCGGACGAAGTGCTCCCTGCTGAAGCGGAAATGGAGTTTTGTGAAATCGTCTGCGACCCTGGGCACAAAGTAGATGGCTATTGGATCAATCGCCGCTTCATGTTCATGGGGGGCTGGATGAAGCACGCCTATTATCCTAATTGGAATTTACGTCTCTTTCGTCATCGTCTTGGGCGTTACGAGCAACTAACCGAGGTTGCCACGGAGAGTGGTGACAATGAGGTGCATGAGCATGTGATCGTCAAAGGTGAGACGAAACAACTCAAAGCAGAGATGGATCATTATCCCTTTCCAGATGTGTCTACCTTTGTTGAGAAGCATAATCGCTACTCTAATTGGGAGGCCCATGTTGCCCTAGAAAGCGCGGTGTCTCAGGCTGGTTCTGATTCATTACAACATAAGGCTGTGGGCGCGCGCCGTCGTTTAAAACACTTCGCTCAACGTCTGCCATTTCGACCTTTCATGCGCTTTTGTTTTGTTTATTTTTTTCAACGTGGCTTCCTTGACGGGCGACGTGGTTGGTATTTTGCGCGCCTGCATGCGGTGTATGAGTTTCTCTGTGTAGCCAAGGCGTATGAGCTTCGTAAGCGTGGTGAGAATTGATACCATGGTTTCGACTTCGATACAAACTGTGAGTATTCTCAATGTCCCATTTGCTGTAGGCGATGTGGGACAGTTAACGAATCTTGCGCTCGAATCGCGAGGTCTGATCACCGCGCCTTCAGGTCCTTGTCTGTTACTGGCGTCTAAGGATCCAGTTTATTCTAGACAACTCGCCGCTAGCCAATTCGCGATGGCTGACAGTGGAGCAATGGTATTGATGTGGCGATTGGTTCACCCTAAGACGATCATACAGCGGGTGTCCGGATTAGCTTTCCTTAAAAAGGTTTTGGAGGATCCCAGATTACGTAGACCAGGTGCACTCTATCTGGTCGACCCTTCGCCAGAAGCCAGCTGTAGAAATCGACAGTGGTTGCAGGGCTTAGGTATTATGATCGAGAGTGAAGATCAATATGTGGCTCCGATGTATCAACAAAGTGCAGTCGAGGATGTCGCTTTGTTGGAGCGATTGCGGTCCAAAGCCCCACGTTATGTATTGATCAATCTGGGTGGTGGCGTCCAAGAAAGATTGGGGGCTTGGCTGCAGGATAAATGGCGTGAATCGGATGGGGACGCTGAGTTACCCACTCTGATCTGTACGGGAGCGGCAATAGCATTTTTAACGGGCGAGCAGGCTCACATCCCTCGCTGGGCTGATCGGCTATACCTTGGCTGGGCCATGCGTTGCTTGAAACGTCCTAGACTTTACGTGCCCAGATATTTTCAGTCGATACCGGTGCTCTATTACACCTTGAGAGACGCATTCAAATCTAAACGTTGAACCTCCCATTAATATGCACTTTTGGGTGGCTGCAGCAAAGTGAGGATGGTTTTACAGGCGACATAAAAATCTAATTGAAGGTTCCAGTTATTAATATAGTAGATGTCGTGTCGCACCCGGTCCTGTATGTCCTTTGGTGAAGTGACTTCGCCTCGTAAGCCTCGTATCTGCGCATAGCCTGTAATTCCAGGTTTTACGTAGTGACGGATTCGATACGCTTTGAACTCCTGCTCAAATAGGTCATCGTGAGTCGTCATGTGTGGGCGTGGACCGATGACGCTCATGTCTCCTTTCAACACGTTAATAAATTGGGGGAATTCATCTAAAGACATACGTCGTATCAGTCTACCAAAGGGGTATACGCGAGCATCAGCGGCTGAGGCTTGAACAGCCTCGGATCCACACGAGTAGTGCATTGATCGGAATTTTAGAATCGTAAATGTTTCTCGGTTCAATCCATTTCGGGATTGTCGAAAAAACAATGGCCCAGGCGACTGACGCCGTTGCGCCAGCCAAACGACTAGAGTTAACGGTGGCAGCACGATCAATACCACGGCTAGGCTTACTGCGATGTCGATGCAGCGTTTGGCTATTCTATTCAATGGGTTTTGCAGCGGCTCATCTGCGAATGTGATCAAGTGCGTGTCACCGTCGATTATATGCTGCACCTGATTTCCGAAAAGTGATTTTTTATCCAGCATTACTTGGACTCTAAGTCCAAGTTGATGGCAAAGGTCTAACGCGGATCGGTAATCTGGGTCTTCTAAATCTTGTACAAAGAAGAGAACGCGGCTCAAGGATGGAGCCGAGCTTAGAGTTTTGCTGTTCATGTCAGCAAGACTGCCGAGTCGAGTGAGTCCCGTAACATGATCCTGCGGGTCACCAAAGTGCAGGCAAAAATCGACTCCGAAGTGGCGACAGCGCTCGGCGTAATCAACCACTTCTTGAGGAATTGGTCCTTTACCGACGAGCACTGCAGTCCGCTTTTTGGAACGGTTGAAGAGCTTGCGTAGGTAAATAGGAAGCCAGAGAATTAATAGGGTATTAAGTGGTAGACTGATTATTAAAAACCAGATGAGAAAGGCACGACTGATTGCAATATCCTGTAACAAAAAGTAAATTAGGATAAATGCGATACCTTGAGCTACAGCAAGTCTGCCTCCCAATAATACACTTTTAAAAGGTGCTGGAAGTATTGAACATTGTAGTATATCAGCCCACTGCTCACGTAAGTGGAATATAGCGGCAAAAACCCCGATTAAATAAATCTCTAGATTCGCATCCTTTGTGAGTGACAGGATGCCTGTGACTGCAAAAACGTATTTAAGCAAACCCATCAGCAGTATTGAACTGACAAAGAGGCTTCCAATAAATAATTGTTTTTTTGCGGTGAGTTTGTGGCGGATCATATTACTTAATTTAGTCTAATATTGCCTCTAGGGAGGCGCATCTTAGCTAAAAAAACAACCATGTCTTTACAAAAAACTACAATTTGGACGCTTATTACGCTTGTTTCACTAATCGCAGTGTTGAGCTACCCCGCTTATCGTCAGATTCGTTTCTGGCGTGCTGGTGCTATGGCTACGGAAGCTGAAGCATTGTTGACTTTGACCACGCCCGAGGCTGTGAGTCGGGCGTGGGAGTTGGCTCGCGCTGCCAGTTCGTTGAGTCCAGACGATCCCGACATCGCACGAATCGTGGCCCGTATCTACACTACAGTCGATCCCGCTTCTGCGTACCCTTTTTGGGAGCGGGTAGTCGAGTTGTCTGCTGTGGTTTCAGAGGATCGACTGGAACTCGCGAGGGCCTACTTGCACGCGAATCGATGGCAGGATTTTGATCAGGAGATTGCGACTCAACGCAAAGCTGGCCTTCACCCAATGCAGATAGATTATTTACAGGCGTTCGCGGCGATGCTTCAGGGCGATTTCGAGCAGGCTTTGTCTGTGGCAACTACCTTGGTCGCTAAGCGAGGTGCTCCCCACGAGGCAGATGTGCTATTCTTTCAACTAAGCCAAATCTCCCCTGACTCAGCAGTGCGCCAAGCTGGAGTCGACCATTTGCGAACGATCGCGTTGAGCAAAGGTTTACGTCAAGAGGAGGCACTCAAAACGCTCGCTAGTCTGCCTCTTGAAGCGGCTGACGTAGAACAGCTTATTGATGTTATCGTCAATCGTGAAGATAATAGTCGTGATCTTTTATTGTTAGCCGAGAAACTGCGCCTCCGGCTACCAGAGGCCGACCCGAAAGTAATTTATCAACGTGCGAGCGCCTTATTTGCGCTCGACGAGCCTACCGAAAGGGTGATTTTCGGACGCTGGCTCAATAGTCAAGGCCTTCAGCACTATACTCGTCTAGCCGTCTCGGTAGAGTTGGCAATGCAGCGCCAAGACCTGTTTCTGATCCTGCTCGATGCCATGGCTCTTAATGAGGAATGGGAGGCCATTCGTAGCTTACTCGATGGTTTGCGTGTGCCCTTAGAGGATTATGTTCGCGAGTTTTTCCGCATGCGCACTTTCATTGAAATGTCTGATGAGCGTCGTGCGCGACTGGCTTGGGAGCGTGCCCTAGTCTCTGCGGGGAAAGAGAGCTCAAAGCTTTACTATCTCGCCAAGAAGGCGAATCAGCTAAATCTGCCTGAATTCGAGATCGTGGCCCTGCAACGCCTGGTTGAATCTCCTGAAATGCGACAGAGAGCTATGCGGGATCTGTTGGCTGTTCTCCAAAAAGAGGGGCGCACCGAAGCGTTGCACGCAAGTTTTATCAAATTCAACGAATACTTCCCTGAACATTTGGAGTCAAAGAGTGACGCGCTCTACCTAAGCTTTCTGATGCGTAAAGAAGCGCCTGATGCACTCGCCCAAGCGCAGGCATTGCATCAATCACAACCTAACATGCTTGCTTACCGTATGACTTTAGCTCTCGGTCTGATCTGTAATGACCGCTCGTCAGACGCCCTCAGCTTACTCGTAGAATTGCCGGTCAACTGGTTTGAAGTCCGCGATCGCTGGCGACTGATCACTGCTTTAATCCTTTATAAGGAAGGATTAAACGCGGATGCCAAAACTCTTGTTGCTGGCATTAATCGTGCGAATCTGCTTCCTGAAGAAGAACAACTTCTGGAAGAAATCCTAGAGGACCGATAGCTTGGCGGCTACTCACTTGCCCACGGAGTAATTGGCGGATCCACTTCGGGTGGCTCGGAAGTAGGAGGGGATACAAAGGCGGGTCCAAGATAGTCCGTAGGCACTCTGCCAACGACAGAGAATGTGCCGACTTTTACTGTATTGATTGGGTTTTTTGCGACCACTCGTACGAGTAAGTAGCGGGCGGTCGTATCAGGCAACGGAATCGTGAGAAAGTTGACATCTTGGTCGGCTGGAACATCGATACGGCCCGCAGTCGCACGGCTCGCTAAATATTCGCTCGGTATCACCAGTTTAGCGGTATCTTCGTCGGTGGCGTTCTGATCCCTAAATAGTTTGCTAGGATAGCTGCTTAGTGTCCATATCTCAACTTTTTGAATGGCTTCGTCGGTCGCGATTGAGGCCTGATACACCGGATAGGTTTCAGCAAGAGATACAATGAAGAGTGCATCCTCGCCTGCCTTATCAAAATTGAAAAATGTCTTTATGTCACCATCTACTATTTTGTAGGCGGTTTCAACTGACCCAGAACCCACGTAGGCAACTTTACCTCCTGAAGACGCGCGGGCGAAGTCGTAATCAACACGCTTACTGGTCTTTGGCCATAATTTAGGTGATGGGACCGGGCTGCCCCCTTTCCCAGTAGATGAGGTTACAGAATCTTCTGTCGTCTGGTCTTCGAATGTGTCAGGTACTGGGTTTAAACGGTGAGAAGGGTTCGCATCGACACCTGCAACACTAAATAGCAGGAGGCTTGCCGTTAAGGCTGAAAATGATAAACAGGTTGATTTCATAAGAGACATCTTAAAAAGGCGATTTCTGATGTGAAGCATTTTTGTCGTTAAAAACGTTCGTTGACGATAAAATGTTAGTAAGTTGTAAAATAGTCTGGTCAATCTTAATCTAAAGCTTTTATTAGCCACTTTTAATGTATATGCAGCAATCACATCCTCTTGTATTATAATCTATAATTTTAATCTTATGAATTCTTTGCGACACTTACGTATTAGCCGGCGATTCGTCGATACTGACTTTGGCAATCCTATGCCCTCACACGCTCTGCCATTGAATTCATTCACAATGGCTTTTAGGGCTGCGTTGAAATGTTCCACACAGGCGCTCTTGTTGATCGGATTCGGCACCTTGAGTTTGTCTGCAATGCAGGAAAACGGTGGTGGGGAAAACATACGCATTGGTAACATGGATCTTGATTTACAGGCTAGTTTGACCCAATCCTATGATTCTAATATTGGTCGCTCAAGCAATGATGCCGAATCGGATTTTATAACTCAGTTTGGACTTCGCTTAAGCGGCGAAGTTGAATTGACTGAAATCAATACTTTGAGTCTGTCCATTGGTGCTGAATTTCGAAAGTATTGGGAGAATTCTGAGTATGACACAGGTCGAAATACCATCATCCTGACTCCAGAGACTGGTCTCGAATTATTTTTTCAAATAGGCAATTTCGATTTCCGTGCTTATGATGATTTCAGTCTACTCAGTGACCCAGGGGATACGCGTTTTATAAATCCCATTTCAGGCCCAGGATTTACCAACGTCGTTTTGTACAATCGTATTCGCAATCGCCTAGGCGTCGATGGCATTTGGACTATCAACCCTTACTGGACTGCCGACGCAGGCATATCTAGACTCGACATGATACCCCTCGACAATGAGTTTGAAGATCTACAGCGACACAGCTATGATGCTTCTGCAGGGCTAACTCATCATGTGGCCGCCAATCTCGATGTTTACGGTAGGTTTGGTGGATCTTTAGACACATGGCGCACGGATTATCAGCCTGACAGTTCATCATGGTGGGTCGGCACTGGTGCGAGCTGGAGACCGACAGATTTCCTCGAGACCGAAGCTTTTGTTTCTTGGACAAGTCGAAGTTTTGATTCGGATGGCCTGAACATGGATCAGACTAGCACTTCAGATGGCCTAGCAGGTAACATTGCTTTGACGCATTTGATCAGTCCTGTCCTGCAGCATTCGATAAGTTATGCTCGAAGCATTGATCTAGGTACTGTTTCCAACGGCTTAACCAATCAGTCAATTCAGTATCAGGTCGATTACTCTGGATTTGAACGCAGTAACGTCTATTTTTCAGTTATTTGGAATGAAGGGGATGAGTCTGGTGGCATCGTGCCTGAGGAATACGATCGTTGGGCATTTCGCGCAGGGCTGGGCTACCCATTGTCACGGCAACTTGAATTTTCAGCGTTTGTGGAGCACACCTTCAGGGATTCTAATGTTGATCGGCGTAACTTCTCTAGAGATCTTGCTTCTATTACGCTAACCTACGATTTCTAACTGGATGTTACGCCCCTCTTATTCAGCGCTACTTCTTG
This sequence comes from Opitutales bacterium, assembly GCA_018607135.1. Classification (GTDB taxonomy): domain Bacteria; phylum Verrucomicrobiota; class Verrucomicrobiia; order Opitutales; family Coraliomargaritaceae; genus JBPOFY01. Next base: position 16,482 of record JABBCA010000090.1, on the reverse strand, counting down.
TAGTCTACTTTTTTGGTGCCTTTTTACATCAATACGCTCCGGCGGTAGGCACGGAAAATCGGCAAATGAATATCCTCGATGATCAACGAGGACTCGAGATTGGGGATCGCCTGACATATGAGGTAATTGAAGAGCGCGAATTACCGATTCTTGTATTTGTGAACGCAAGTGGTGAGATCGCTATTCCACTGGTCGGTTCGGTTGCGGCTGAGGGGAAAACACCTAAGACTGTTGCTTTTGAAATTAAATCATTGCTTGAAGTCGATTATTTTCACCGCGCCACCGTCATTCTACGTTTTCCGCAACCATCAGCCTCCAGAGGCTCAGTGGACGTCGCTGGTGCTGTCAATTCCCCGCGAACTTACCAACTTCCGAGCGATCAAATTTTGACGGTCTCATCTGCGATCGCACTCGCTGGAGGGATGACTCCCGATAGCGATGGGACAAAAGTAACTCTTGTTCGCCGTAGTAGTGACGCTTCAACGGCCGAGACTAGACTGCAGGTCAATGTTCGCAGTATTTTGGATTCTGGGGATTTTGACAAGGATCTGCCGATTCAGAGCGGAGACTTGGTCATTGTGCCGCGATTGTCAGACACGAGCAGCGGCACCGTGTATGTGGTCGGTGGAGTGAATGCCCCAGGGATTCTTAACCTGTTGCCCGGCGATACGATGACTGTTAGTAAAGCTATTTTGCAGAGTGGTGGGTTCAGCCGATTTGCTCGTAAAAATGCGGTCAAGTTGATTAGTGGTGACAGCTCACTACCTGAGGATGCTCGCACACAAATTATCGATGTCGAAGAGATTTTACAACGTGGATTACGTGAAAAAGACCCAATTGTGAAACCGAATGATATTATCCGTGTGGAGGAGCGAATCATTGCCTTCTGATCCTAACAACTTTTCTTCATCCTACGATTTGGATGAATCTTCGGGCTCTCTGGACTGGGGCGAGCGTCTTCAGCGAATTTACTTTGAAAGTAAGCGTTTACTCGCAATTTGGTGGTGGATTGTTTTGTTAGCGGTCGCGATTGGTATCGGCTGGCAAGCATACCGCGAGCTGAACCGAGAGCCAGTCTACGTTTCTTACGCGGAGATGATGGTGAGTGGGCGCTTTGCATTACCCGATAATGTCTACAGAGAAGAACTCTCTAATTTCTTCGGTACACAAATAACTCTGATGCTGAGTGACCGTGTTCAAAAGCAAGCAAAGGATCGAGTCCTAATGTTGTATCCGGAAATCACTCCGTCATGGGTGAGCCTGTCTGTAGTGCAACGTTCTCAGGCTTCTATTTTTCAACTTCGGGCGCAGGGCGGATCCGCAGAATTTACTCAAAAATTCCTCGATGCGGTTATGGAGGAATATCAGACGTTCCGCAGTGAAATGCGCTCAGAGACTACCGAGACTACCCTGATTGCGGTCACTGAACAGCTCTATCGCTTGGAGGAAGAGATAGAGAATCAAGAGAATACAGTCGTTGATTTTCAGAAAGAAAACAATCTGATCTTTCTGAAGGAACAGGATTCATCAACGGGTGCCTACCTCGCTCGGTTGACCACTCAGCAGGCGGAGTTGAAAACTCAATTGCTTATTCTGGAAAACCTGAAAACGGGTGATATCACCACGTCGGTCGTAGAGCAATCACCTTTAATCGAGGCAGAGAGTGTGGCACTTCTTAACAAGACCCAGCAAGAGTGGACCCAGCTCAAGGCGCAGTTGGAAGAGTATTCGCTGTATCTCAAGCCAAAGCATCCAAAAATTATCGATTTGGAGCTCAATATTGAAAGAGCCACGAATCTTATCGATATATTGGAGCGCCAAACGACCGACTCTCTTGACGATCGCAAAGATCAACTTCGGCGCCAAATTCAGAACCTCGACGCCGTAATCGCGCAGTGGGAGAAACAAGCACTCTCTATTAGTCGCAAAAGTGCAGAGTTTGAGCGATTGCAGTATCGCTTAGACCGATCTCGCAACACTTACCAAAGACTGCTGGATTCTATTCAAGCGATCCAAAGTAACCAAAATATTGAGCAAGATACAATAGGTATCCTTGCACACGCATCGCGAGCCGGAGTGCAACCGCCGCAGGTTGGTAAAAAGGTGGCGGAAGGTGCTGCCTTTGGCCTTGCTGTTGGTATCGTCATTATTGCTGCAATTTCATTTCTCGACGTCAGAATTCGAAATTCGGATGAACTTGCCAAGCGTTTCGATCATCCAGTTATTGGAGTCATTCCTGAGGAGTTACAGAATGCGAATGGTCAAATTGATTTGCTACAGGTCAACGACAGTCGCCATCGCTTCGCTGAAGCTTGCCGTACGTTACGATCGACAATTCTCCTAAAACAGTCGGATGCGGTGCACACATCCAGTCAAAGCATTCTCATTACCAGTGCCACCCCCAGCGAGGGTAAATCGACCATTTCTGCGAATCTGGCAATTGCGCTTTCCCATCTCGGCAAGCGGGTACTACTCATCGACGCCGACATGCGAAGGGGAGGTGTTCACCACTTGTTTTCGCTCAGCGCCGAAAATGGACTTAGCGATTTACTGAGCTGCGAAAGCGATTTCGATGGCTATGTTCAGCAAACGCAGCACGCTAAATTAGATCTTATTGCTAATGGTCGCAGTCTTCTGAATTCTGGAGAGTTACTGCTTTCGGAGCGTATGGATAACCTCTTGGAATGGGCTAGGGAGCGATATACGTACGTTATCGTCGATGCCCCTCCGATTTTAGCTGTCAATGACACTATTGGTTTATCGAACAAAACCGATTCAATGATGTTCGTTGTTCGTGCGAGTCAAACCTCAACCCGACAAGTGCAATCCTCACTTGAGCGGTTATCTTCACGGACTTCAAAAATTATGGGTCTCGTTTTCAATTGCGCTCCAGCTACAGGGGTCGATTATTACTACAACTATCGGCACTACGATAGCTACCATCAGCAGCCTGATGCGAAACAAAAACGCGAACGATCCTAGTCTTAGGAACCTAAGTGGCTTCCAAATCTATGCTTAAACCCGAATCTCGCTTACGCGAAGGGCAGGGTGGGCCTACGTGCACGAATTCTAGTTGCCTCCACTGGCTAATCATAGGGTTCGCAATTTTGATAGTTCTTGGCGGCGGCACTCACCCGCTGTCCTTAGCGCTTCTGCTCCTTGCTCTTGGCTTTGCGATGGGCATTCGTTCACTTGATTGGCGGATTGAGCGATTGTCATGCCTTTGGTTGATTGCATTTATTTCTTGGATATTAATTACCCTTTGGCTGCCTGCTGCCGAATCTGAATGGCGCTTAAAGGCGGATCATCTGGGTATTCCGATTCGCTCGGCTGTGGTGTCGCAATTGTGGGTGACCTTTGAAGCGCTGATTCCATTTTTGGCGGGATTTGCACTTTTGACGCTCACTCTCTCATACAAGCCTAACTTTGGCCAACGGCGACAGGGTATCCATTGGCTTGCCTCCGTATTATGCCTATTAAGTGTGGCTGCCATAGTGGCAGAGGGCTTCGATTGGCGACTACCATGGGCTGATCGGGTTCATGTCTTTTCATGGTTTCCAAATAGGAATCAAACCGCCCTCGTTTTTGCTTGTGGCAGCGTGCTTTCATTTGGTCTCGCGTTTCTACCGTGGCATCGCAGGCGCCTTGATCGAGAACAGTTAAAAAAAAGCCGTGAACTTTCGATCTTGAAAGTAGGTAAGGCCTCACTTTGGGCATTCGGCTCAGGAGGCCTTCTGCTGTATGCCGTTTTTCAAAGCCTTTCAAGGGGAGCGCTCATCGCTTGGCTATGCGGTATGCTTACGTTGTTGCTGCTTGCATCCACGAGAACAAATCGCACCACCAAGTATTTGCTGCGTTTTGTCCCTGTAGCAATCCTCCTCCTCTTCAGTTTCTTTGTCTTCTTCGGTGGGCAAAGTCGCGATCGAATCATGGATTTCGCTGCATTGCCACTGAATGAGGTGGACGGAAATACAGGGAATTCTGCCGAGTTTCGCTTGCAAATTTACGCTGACACATTGTCAATGATCGCTGATCAACCTTGGACTGGTATCGGGCTTGGGCAGTTTCAGTATATCTTTCCTCATTACCGCAGTGCGTCGCTTAATTCGGCGGCGATTCGGCACCCTGAGAGTGATTGGCTCTGGTGGGCCGCGGAGTTGGGTGTCGTGGGGTTGAGTATAATTCTTGTAGGCCTCGGGGGACTCTTGTTTCGTCTGCGCGGTCCTAAAGAGTACCAGTCCGAAGGCTGTCACACTTACGAAGTTGCGGTGGATCAACTGTATCGTCATTGCGCGCTTGCTGCTCTAGTCCCTTTTTTTGTTCACAGCGTTGTCGATGTCGGTGCCCATCGGCTCGGTACCGTGTGCTTAGCTATTATCTTATACACGCTCGCATTGCCAGCGTTGAAAGCCTCGTTGCCGTGTAAAACCTTACCACTCTTTTGGCGAGGCTGCGGTGTCGTATTCTCTCTCACAGGCGCGGGACTCATATCCTTGTCCGTGCTCCGATCTCCGATGCTAAGCACTTATTCACCGTTGGCAGAGGAGCCGCTGCAGAATGTGCCACTGCAATGGCAACCCTATTTTCGATTCGCAGTTAAAACTTACTCTGGGAATCCGCAAGTGGGGCTCGATGCTTTTGAGCGTGCGCGCTTTATCGGAGCGGATAATTCGCAGATTGCCTTTCAAGAAGGATCTTTTTTGCTGCAAATGAATAATTTCGTAGGTGCATTCGCTGCCTTTGATAGCGCAATCTTAAGCTCTTACGACTCAGTCGATACGTTTCAACAAGTACTAAGTAAGACGGTTTCTAAGAGGGTTTTCCATATTCGTTTGCGTGCTATGGCGGGTAAGAATCCAGTGCTGATAGCTACCTACTGGAGTGCGATTTCTCCCAGAGCTTTAGAGACTGAAGAGGTCATTACTCTCCTGAAGGAAGATTGGTCGGTGCTTACCGCCTCGGCTCAACAAATTGTTCTAAAAAGATTGGCTCATCGCAAGCGGACCGATCAGGTGCTGTCTTTGTTCGAGTCTAGCTTGGCTGAAAAACAAAAAGTAACTTGGCCAATTGTCATGCAAGCGCTCATCGCCGAAGATCGGTGGGAGGCGGCACTTGCACTGTTTGATCAGCATTTTTTCCATAAACCTCTACCTCCTGAACCTTGGCCAGACGATGTCCTTAAGCAACTTCAAACCGCCGCCCTTATCCATTCTAAAGACGCTCTAGTGGCCACTCAATTGATTCGGGCCTATCTTAGCCGCAACATGTGGGATGAAGTTCGTCGCACCGCTGAGCGCACGCGAAACCTAGCTGATAGTCCACCCGAAACGCTATACTGGTTGGGGAGAGCGCTTGCTGAAACCGATCACAGGCAAGAAGCTGCCTACATTTACGCCGAGTGGTTGTCTCTGCAGGGCGAATAACTACCAGCGTACGGTTTGCTCCAAAAAGTCTTGAACCTTTGCGCGAGCTACATTCTCATCGGCAATTCCCTCAACTATAATCTGTAACGAGCGCCGGTTGCTGAGTCGGCGTCCACTCCAAGCCAGCCGAAGTCGATCAGCTGTTGTTCGTACAAACGGAACATTCTCATCCCAACGATCGTTCCAAGTAGCATAGTATACTTGGATGGGGCGGTTCATGAAATAAAAAGTATGGGCGTCGAACTGAATTTGCCGATCATCGATTCCGATCTGTAGTGGTGAGTGACTCGCTCCCTTTTTAAATCCAGACGCGGGCAGGCAGGTTTCTGGCCGGTGTACGTCTATAAAAGGCGATACCGTCCCTTCTGTCCATGAGAAGGAAAAGACCGTCCATTTTATCTGCTTGTTTGCTTCGGCCCACTTTGCGTGAATCCCATCGCTGTATTTCAACTGGCCTCGAATCGCCGGCGAGATGTCAACAAACTCGATTTCTGCATCCAAACTTTGCCAATTCAACTCAACGGTTTGCGGTTCTGGCAACGAGCGTTCGAAGCGATAGTACCATAATTCTGTAAATACGTAACCACCTACCAAAAGAGCAATAGCCGCTATCCACGCGGAAGGTGAGAGCAGTTTGGAGTGCTGTAGATCGCTTGGAGAGGTGCCAGCGACAAGAGCGGCCTTGCTCTGTTGATGCGTAACCGTCTCCAGCAAAAAATACTTACGTAGTAAAAATGCGACACCAAGTAATATGAAAAAGGCGATGAGTGAAACCGCATGGCCCACAGGATCGTGCATCGATTCGGTCAAACTGGAGCCACTGCGGTGCGTCGCCCAAGTAAGAATCCACGTTCGCACCACGTTTAAAACCAGCGAGGCTATCCCACTTATGAGCAGTAGCAGCCCGCGTCCGGCAAGTGAGAAACGGAATAGTTCGCCGACAAACCAAGCCGACATCAGCGTTGACTGGAAATTACGCACGCCACTGCATGCCGCCTCAATCCCAACCCAACCGTTGCGGAGCCGAATCAAATTGCCGGATTGTTCCGCATAAATCCCGCACAGGTTCATACTCTCGACGACGATGGACGTCACCGCCCGCATTAGGCTGCCCGTCACTGAGTTTTCCAAGAAAGTTGGCCAAGGCACGGCGAATAACATGAGAGCAAACGCGGGTGCATAGTGGCGTAGCCAGGGCCATCCACCCATCTTCCAGAGCAGCACCATGGTTAATGATAGAATTGTCACCGTGTGCAGGACAATTGCCAGACGCCACTCGGGATTGGATCCCAATATAATACGATTTATAGTGAGTGCCACCATGCTCAATAGCACGAAGCCACCAACTCGCGTTTTATTGGACCTGCCTTCTGGGCGATCAGATAGCCGGACGTAAATGAGGTAAATCAGGAGTATAAGAGTCAGCCACCCGTAGCTATACTGGTCATTGTAAGTCCACTCGCGGTGAACAATCCAAATAAAGTCTAGCCAAAGAAGTAAAATGATCAGCACAGGACCCAAAAAGGGACTCAAGAAAAGGTGTTTAAGTTTACGCTGCGGCATGATACGCCGATTACAAAAAGATGGCGATGTGATTGTGGCCAATTATAGTTGATATAAAAAATGTCATTTCTTAAAAAGTGGAGCAAATCTTGCTTACCACCAGTTCAAACAGTGTTTTTTCTTTACTTTTTCTCATTTTTCTTACAAATCATAAAAATATGTTAATTTTTCAGCGAAATGTAGAAGCGTCAGGCTGTGCACGGTCTCAATTATTGGGCTCGGCTTTATCCGCATCAGCATGGATGGGGATCGTCACAATCGCGATTTGTTTACCATTGGCTTCGTCGGGAGCAACCTTCACATGGGATGGAAGTTCGGACAACAACATCGGCACCAATGCCAATTGGGCGGGTAACTCTGCGCCTCCAACCCCCAACAGTGGAGCCAGCACAGATACTTTTCTATTCGGTGCTGAGACTGGCGGGGCACCCGATTACATAGTCAATCTCGATCAAGGTAACAATAGTGACGTCCAACCTGTCGGCTTTATTGATATCGCATCGAATGCTGGTGCATATGTCTTTACTAATGACGGAACGAACACTTTCGAGGTGCTGGGCGTTTCTGCTGGTTTAACTGATCCAGGTGATTTCTATGGCATTCGCAACCAAAGTAGCAACCTGATCACCTTTGATATGGATTTTATTTCTGCTGCTCAAGGTGGAAGTAGCCCGATGGAGCGGTTGATTTTTGATTCAGGTACTGGAGGCTTGCTATTTAACGGGACAATATCCTTCAACAGTAATGCCAAGGACATCGTTATGCGGGGAAGTTCCGACATCACCGCAACTGAATCCCTTAACTTTGATAACACCACTGGCTCCAGCGCTGTTTTTCAGGTTCAACTGGATGCTGCCAATACCTTTGAAGCCCAAGGCACACTTCAAGACATGCCAGGTGTCCGTCTGATCTCTGGCACGCTTTTATTGACTCATACAGGCAGCGACATTATCGTCGATCCGAGTGGTACCTCGAAACAGACTGCCTTGGAGATGCAAGGAGGCACCTTACTCTTCGCTGATGCTGGAGCTCAAACTGCAGCCTTTCGAAAGACTCTAACTCTGTCCGCAGATTCCACGATCGACTTGGGCACTGGTGGAACAGTGACTATGAGGGTGGCGAGTGCCTCAGCTACGGCGTGGACTGGCGGCACAATACTGAGTATCGAAAACTGGAAGGGGACATTAGGAACTGGCGGTGGTGATGATCAAATTTACTTTGGTACGACTTCAGGCGGATTAACTGCGGGTCAATTAAGCCAAATTCGTTTCGTTAACCCTAATGGTTTGGCACCAGGCGTCTATTTTGGGCAGATTCTTGGCGATGGTGAAGTTGTTCCCGGTGGCCTTGTTCCTGTTCCAGAGCCTAGTGCCGTGGCGGCCACAGTTTGTTTGGCGATGCTCATTGGTTGGCGTGAACGCAAGCGTTTCAAACGCTGCTTTGCATTCTTCTGCTAGTTTGATTCAGCATAGCTGAACGCCTCCCCATTGTCAGAACTATGGGTCCAGGTTAATCTGAGCCGATCCATTTTTCGATCTCTCTTCGGTCTTTTTTAGTTGGACGACCACTTCCTTTGTGGCTGAAGATTTTTGCATTCGCGCGTTTCTCGCGGGCGGCCTCGTGTTCTTCTTCGGGAGTGTGATCCTCGTAAAATGCAGGGACGAGGGAAGCACCGATACGTTTCTCAGTGAGGTCGGTGACGTGTAAAGTCTTAGTGATCGCTTTGGTGCGCGCAATGATGGTATCACCGATCCGCACCCTGTTGGATGGCTTAGCGATTACATTGTTGATACGCACGGCGGATCCTCGACAGGCTTCAGAGGCGTCGCTTCGCGTTTTGTAGATGCGCACCGCCCAAAGCCATTTGTCAATGCGGACGGGAGCGAGGTTTTCGTCTATCGAGGGTGTTTGCATCGTGTAGGGGCGCGACTTGACGCGCCCGTTGGACGTATGTGCGGGCGCATCAAGTTGCGCCCCTACGAGTCATCGGTTCTCCAGCGCTGTTTGCATTTTTTCGAGGCCTTCGATGAGGCGGCTGCGTGGACAACCGAAATTGAGCCGCACGTGTTGCTGTCCGCCGAAGGGGCCGCCATCGGTGAGGCCGACGCCGTTATCCTCAAAGAATTGTATAGGGTTTTCGAGCCCCAACTCCTTCACGTCAAACCACGCTAGGTAGGTCGATTCCATTGGACGGAAGGTGATGCCTGAGAGCTCTTCGTTGATAAATTTGTAAAGTAGTTCGTAGTTGCCTCGCAAATAAGTAAGCAGCTGCTGACGCCAGGGCTCGCCAAGGTTGTAGGCGGCTTCGCAACCAGCATAGCCGAAACAATTGACCTCGGTAATGATACCGCGAATGCTTTTTTGGAATTGAAGGCGTAACTTAGTGTCTTCGATCACAGAGAAGGCGCAAGCGAGGCCTGGTAGGTTGTAGGTCTTGCTTGGAGCCATCAAGGTGACGGTGCGCGCGGCGATTTCTTCACTGAGTGTAGAGGTGACAATGTGTTTTTTGGATGTGTCAAAAACGAGGTCGCAGTGGATCTCATCGGAGATGAGGATCAAGTCGTGACGCACACAGAATTCACCGACTTTTAAGAGCTCATCGCGAGTGTATACACGGCCGACTGGATTATGCGGGCTGCAGAGCACAAAAATTTTGGTACTTGGTTTGACTGCTGCTTCCATTGCTTCGAAGTCGAGTGTCCATTGGTCGTCTGGGTTCAGGCAGAGAGGGACTTTAATCAATTCGCGCTTTGCATAGTCGGGGGCCGAGAGGAAGGGTGGATAAACAGGAGTGGCTGTCATCACAGAGTCACCGAGTTCAGTGAAGGCATGACAGCAGAGGTTGATTGCAGGCACGAGACCTGGGAGGAAATTAAGCCAGTGTGCTTTAGCTGGGTAGCCATGTGCCCGTTCAAGATAGTCGAGCACGGCTTGCACGGGAGCTTCAAAGGGCACGGTGTAGCCAAAAATTTGATGGTCGAGGCGCTTTTGTAGACCCGCAATAATCTCGGGCGCGGAGACAAAGTCCATATCTGCGACCCAGAGTGGTAGTATGTTTTTGTCTTTATATTTGTCCCATTTGAGGCTGCCGTAGCCCGTGCGGTCTGGGCAGTTGTCGAAATTGTAAAGCGTGTCGGTCATGTTGAGGAGACGATCAACCTAGCGTATCGATCCTGCAAATCATTTTCTAGGTTTGTTATTCACATCCCTAGAACGAGTCTAAAAATCTTTCGTATTCGTAGGGAAACGAACAGCACTTTTGTTGAGTCAAATTCAGTCGATTGGGTGTTCACATCGACTTAGTCTTGCCAAGTGCTCTGCGAATCTACGGGCTGCATCTATGAAACCAAAGATCAAATTGGCAGAGGTTCCAGTCGCAGGGGGCACTATGATGGCACTCTATTCGCACGATGGTGCCTTTTCGATGAGTGTAAATGGTCAGGAGTTGATGCATTCTGAGGCGCATGCCTCGGAACGCTTGATGGGCACGCTTGGGGTTGAGCAGGTTCCGTTGGATGTGCAGCCGCGTATTTTGATCGGTGGGCTTGGGCTTGGGTTCACCTTACGAAGCGTGATTGATGCTGTTGGGCCAGAGGCTTTGATTGATGTGGCTGAGCTGGTTCCTGAGGTGATCGAATGGAATCAAACCTTTTTAAAAGATTTAAATGGCGAGTTAATGGGCAACGAAGGAGTGGATGTCTTTGCGGATGATGTGGTGAATGTGATTAACAAAGCGAAAGCGCTCTACGATACGATCATTGTGGATGTGGATAATGGTCCTTTTGCGATGGTTGCGGACTCCAATGTATCGCTTTATTCGAATACTGGATTGAAGCGAGTTTGGGGTGCGCTGAAGCCCGAAGGACGTGCAGTTTTTTGGTCTGCTAAGCAGGATGTGGCCTTTGCGCAGCGCTTGAAACGTGTCGGCTTTAAGGTGCAAGCGGTGCCTGCTAAAGTGCATGCGCGCGCGAAGCGAGCGGCCTATATGCTCTATATTGCGGATCGTCGTAAAGGCACGGGCGAGCACCCTGAAGATCTCATCGATTAGAATCCAATCACATAGATCGAGCCTTGTGAGACTTGCTCGGCTTGCTCGACGGAGATCCAGCGCTCGCGGTAAGTGGGCCCCCAAGAGTCGCTGACTGCGATTTCATCAGTCTCTTTATTGTAGCCGATTATCAGACAAGCGTGACCGGCGAGTATGTCTCTATTGAGCTCTAATGAGCGCGCCTCAGACTTTACCCGCTTTTCCCAGCTTTCCCAGTCGGTGACTTGCTGCCGATCGATCGTGCGTTGATTTGAATATTTATTGTAAGCACTAGACGAAAACATGGTCCAAATAATCGGTAAGCCTTTATCGATGTATTTCTGCACAGTGCGGATCTTTATAGGCTCTTGGTATTCTTTCATTGAGCGACTCTGCGACGAAATATAGCCGCTGATGGAATCGATGATTTCGTTCAAGTATGTGCCACCTCCGACCTGCGTCTGGCCCGCCATCGCAAGGATATACATGTCTGCAGGGATCTGCATGTAGCGAAGATAGCGTTCAAAGGTAGCAGGCACGCAGTAACCCTTAGGTCCTTGGTTGACCATTGGGATGTCTCCTACGACGACGTCGCCATTGTCTCGTTGAATTAACTTTTCAGTGGTTAGGCTCCGTAGAGCTGCATCCGATAACTTTTCACCTCTGCCTTTGTTGTCGGCCGCAGCTGTCGTCATTATTTTTAGATTCACGTATTCACCATCTTGAGATGCGAGCAAGAAGGCGTGACCTTTCCAATCCCAGCGTTGGATGAGTTGCTTAATGCCTCGTCCAGCACCGAATTGTTGGCGATCAGGATCGCCTAATTGTTGTGTGAGCAAGGATTCGATTTGTTTAAGGTCCGCTTCAATCGCTTGCTCCATATCGCTAATTTCGCTATCTGTCGGCTCGGGGCTGAACTTAAAGTCGCCTTTATTCGCGAAGACGATACTGATGTTATGGGCCTTGCCTTGATCGCCGTAAAGCGCTGCGGAGTAGGGGCGACTAGCGAGTATGCGATACTCTTTTCTTGGGTAGCTGCGATAGCTAGATTGTGTGCTGGTTCTCGATTCGTTTGGCCAGTTGAGACGATCTGCGACCTCTCCGTCGGTGTCATCCCACAACAGGTTATCTTTCAACAGTGGGATGCCTAGCAGGTGATTAATCGCTAAGTAAATATCTCTATCCTTATTCTGTAAGTCTTCAAGGAGCGCTTGGCTTTTATCTGAGAGTAAGTTTCGTTCAAACCACAGTTCGTCACCATTCTCCATGCGGATGTGCAAGCGGGCTTCTTCGACTTCTAGAATTTCGACTTCAATCGTTTTTCCCTCTCGATTGGTAAGCGAGACCGCGCTGGCACTCGTGCCCAATAACGAGAAGCTAAGCCCTATTAGAACAGAAAGAGTGAGCCGTTTCATCGTGCTTTTGATAGTCTAGATTTCTTTCAGCGGGACCAGTCGTTGCTGGTCGCTGTCCCAGATCTTCAAGTGTAGGCAACGTAGGACTTCGATTGGATTGAGGGTCGTCGTCTTGGCATTTTGTAGCTCAGGCATCTTTTTATACACCTCGGGTAAACGATAGAAGGGGATCTTTGCGTTGAGGTGATGAATATGGTGGTAGCCGATATTGCCTGTAAAATAGTGCATGATTGGGCTCATCTTACAATAACTGGATGATTCCAGGGCAGCGCCCTCGTAAGTCCAGCCGTCGTTTTCTTTAAAGACGACAGTTGGAAAGTTGTGCTGCGCATAGAAAAGATAGGAACCCATCGCACAGGCTACAAAATAGGGGATGAAGAGTGCAAAAAACGCTGTGCTGACTCCAAACAGGGAAATCACCAATGCGTAGAGAACGACGTGCAAGATGAGTGCAATTGCTGAATCTTTATGTTTTTTGATTTCGGTAAAAGCGGGCACAATACACATACCCACAAGAAAGATGGTGAAGTAGCCAAAGGCAATCGTCAGCGGGTGACGCATCGCTAGGTATTGTGCACGCTCTTTCTTCGAGGCACGCAGGTAGCGATTCTTTGTCATGACCGGATACGAGCCAATGTGCGCACTGCGTAGCTTTGAGTTGTGATTGTGATGGTGGTTGTGAGAATGCGTCCAGATACTGGTGGGAGTGATCGCGATGACGCCCCATATTTGCATGAAGACCTTAGCCGCCTTGGATTTCGTGAGGATCGCGTTGTGCTGGTGGTCGTGATAGATCACGAAGAGACGGACCATCAATAGCCCCAGTAAGATTGAGCAGGCTAGCTGGGCAATCCAGTGGATGTTGTAGATCGTGCCGCCAGCCGTGAGAATAACCAGCAAAGTGGTCGAGAGGACCGCCCACCAGCTTCTGCCACTGTCATCTTTTGCGTATTCTTTTGTGGCTAAAATTAGCTCTTTTCCAGTTCTCATCGAGTGTCGTTTAAGTCATGTGAGGGGCTACAGTGTGTGCCTTCTCTTAGGGTGATTCCATCCTGCGTGTGATGGTTGCGTGACATGGAACTGAGTCATCCCGTGATCATTTGCAATGCTGGAATGCATTTTGACTCTGGGGTGTAGTCGAAATGAGCTTGCGAATTCGAGCTCTTGTCGTCGGATTCTTTTTTATGGATCGTGAAAACAGTTCGGTGGAAAAGACATTATTGGATTGGGCAGTGCGCCTATGTCCGGATTCTCCGAGAAAGCGTATCAAGGATTGGATCGTAGCTGGCCGCTTTTGTTTGGACGGTGTGGTGGTCACCAAGGCTGGGCTGCGTATGGCAGATCCAGGTGATCGTTTAATCATGGGAGCTCCGGATAAGGCACCCAAAAATTGGGGACATCGTAAACGTATCCACCCGAAACTGGTGCTGGTTCACCTCGATTCCTCCCTAGCAATAGTCGATAAAGAGTCGGGTTTGTTGTCAGTGCCTACCGATGGGCAGGATAAAATTTCTGCAATTGAAGTGCTGGCAAATTATTTGAACGACCTTCGCGGTGAGGCGACGCGTCGTAGTTTCTTTGGTAAAAAAGACAAGGTGAAGCCGTTGCCAGTGCATCGTTTGGATCAATATACCAGTGGCTTGCTCTGCATTGCGCTCAATGACGATGCGCGACGAAATTTAATTAAGCAGCTGCGGAGTCACGATTTTTTACGAGAATACATTGCTTACGCAGATGGAGAGTCACCAACCCCAGAGGGAACTTGGCGTAACCACATGCTGTTGGATGAGTCGGGCTTTAATCAAACGGTCGTGGAAGAGGGCACCACCGGTGCCGTCGAGGCGGTCACACACTACACGGTCGAAAAAGTCTTTCAGCGCCACCATGTCAGTAAGTTGCGTATTCGCTTAGAGACTGGCTTGAAGCATCAGATCCGCATTCAAGCGGCAGAGCATGATATGGCCTTGCTTGGAGATCGGTCTTATCACGATGGCACGGTCAAGGCGATGCGTAAAAAAGGCGCGAAGTTGCCGTATCAATTTAAACGCCAAGCACTGCATGCTGCAGTCATTGGAATTCAGCATCCAGAAGATGGGCGTAAAGTTCGCTTCGAATCTCGCATTCCAGGAGATATGCAGGATCTGGAGGCTCGTTTAAGCGGAGGTTGATCTCTTTTGTTTACTTAAGCTGCATCCGTTAAGTGTAATTGCTTTAAGATCGCAGACAGTGATTCGCCAGATGCAGGGAGATTACCAATAATGTTGTTGCGGTGTCGGAGCAGCCACTTTGCGGTGCTGTCATCGCCAACAATGTGGTGATCGATATCCAATAAACGTCTCCATTCACCAGTGCGATCCGCATTGTAAGCGTGAAGCCGGAATTGGCGCACGTCGTCATTCGGGGCGGTGCTGAGTCGATTGGCTAAATCCGCAGCTTCGTGCATGCCTATATTCACACTGAGCATTCCAGTCGGCGGTGTCATATGAGCAGAGTCGCCCGCCAGCCAAATGCGATTATTCCCGAAGCAATCAGCTAGATGTGTTTGGTAGTGAACTAGCTTTCGTGAGGTGACATCGTGAATGGGTGCCTTAAACCACGGTGCATGCGCTTTCAATAATGCCATCAGGTGTGTGTTCTCCAAGTCTGGACTTGAGCCTCCTCTGTCTTGGTCACTGGATTCGGAGTTCATCTGAAAACTAAATCTGCAGCGCCGAGGTCCCATAGGCCAGTAGGCATGCGTGTGATCGCCTTCGATGATCATACGCATTTCCATCGGCAGTGAAGTCTCGGTTGTCAACTCAAAGACCGCATAATGTAGATCGCGTGTGATCTCTGGGTAGTCGATGCCCGCCGCTTCGCGAGCCAATGAATGATTCCCATCGGCTGCAATTACATAGTTTGCCTTATAGTCAAAGATCTTATCGATCTCCATTTCCATATGAGCAACCGCATATCCGGTCATTCCCTCGGTAAGCCGATCCACGGTGAATGCTACGTTCGTGTCTGATTGCTCAATGCAGCGTGCTCGATGGTGCCATTTGGGTTTATATCCTTTCTCCTTTAGGGCATCGATCAGTATGGTCTCTAATTTATCTTGATCGATCACTGCGATGAATGGGAATTTTACCGTGAGCTCGCTGTAGTCGATCACAGCACGTTGTTTTTGATGGCTGTCGTAGAGGCACGCCCGGTTCAAGTGCGTGGACTGGCTAAGCACAGGAATGACTACGTTGATCGCATCTAACAACTCCAGTGTTTCAGGGTGTAGAGCAATTGTTTGGTGGTTTAGGTGGCTCTTGTCTTCTTTATCGAGAAGCACGAAGTCCATACCTTTATCAGCTAAGGTGTGGGCCGCGGTCAATCCTGCAGGGCCTGCGCCAAGGATTGCAATGTCGACTGTCTTTTTGTTGAACATTTCATTGCGAGTTGAGGTGGATGTATGCGCTCGTGGAATTGCTTTCGCGCTTGACGCCACTCTAATTAACTTGGCTACGAGGGTCAATCGTATATCCCGCTCTGAAATCTCCTAACAGACTACTTAATAACTAGGTTAAGTAATTTAGCTATCTTCTGGTATGTCGCGATTTCGTATCAAAACCTTACCCTTGTATATCCAGCGATAAGGCCGCTCTTTACCTCGCTTGATTTGCTTTCGAGTGAATTCAATCGTCTGCCGTTTGCCATTCGCATCGATAGGGCAGAGGCAGGTGTCTTCAGGCCAAAGCTCCGCATCGGGCAATTGTTTGGTCGCAGATTGCAATTGGGTTAAGTTTGGGATAAATCTGGTGATTTGACTTTTGGATCGAGAAGCACTGGATTGGGAGCGTCGGCTTGAGCGTGTAGACTCAGAGTTCATTCGAATTGGGTAATTTAAAAGGAGAGGTGTAGACAGCGTAGCTAATACGATCTCGGTTAAAACAAAAAGTGAAAAGAATAGATAAGGGTAATTTTCACTTGATCTCCTGCGTTTCCTGCTTCTACTAGCCAATTACTATATAGGGCGCGGTCGCCAAGTGGTAAGGCCGAGGACTGCAAATCCTCTATCGTCGGTTCG
>JABBCA010000099.1 GCA_018607135.1 Opitutales bacterium | reverse complement strand
CCGCCACTTTCAGACGAAGTCGCCTCAGTGGCGAAAGAAAGATAGAGGAATCGAGCCCGAGCAGAGGGTTTGTGAAGCGCAGCGGAACGGACAGCTAAAGGCTGGTCTTAACGAGATTATGCAAAGCATAACCAATCCCTCTCTCTCCGCCATTCGACGCGCTTCGCTTGCTCATGGCAGGCCCCGCCTAAAGACATCGTTGATACAGACTCTAATGGGTGAAAACTGTTACCACATAAAATCAACGCTTTGCCCGCAAATTCTCAACGGTTGCCGCAAACATTACCAACGCACAACCGAACAAGGTGCGATTCGACGGAATTTCATGCAGCAACCAAGCACTTAAAACGATCCCATAAGGCAGCATTAAACTAGTAATAATCAAAACCGTCTTCGCCTCCAGCACTCGTAAGGCAGAAATATTGAGAAAGTGCGGCAGCGCGGTAAACAAGCTCCCCAACATCAGCAGTAGCATCCAGTTTGGCTTCAACGCAGCCGCGTCGGCGCTTAGCCCCGAAAAAGCGAACAGCGCACCAATCCCAAGCAACTGATAAAACAGCAATACCAAGCCCGAGGCAGTCCGCGCACGCGTGCGGGTGTGCAGCACTTGACGGAGTGCTAGAAAGACCGCCGAAATCACCCCCAACAGCACCCCTTGAGTATACTCGCTTTCCCAACTCATACTCGGCGAGAGAAAGCACACGCCGATAAAGACCACCACACCGAGACTCAGATCGATCCAGTCCGGCCACACCTTCCGCAAGGCGGCCCCGATCAACACTGAAAGCACTGGCGCAGTAAACAAAGCAGTGATCCCAATCGCAACGGTCGAAGACTGAATCGCCGCATAATAAGTCGCCCAGTGAATCCCAAGAATACATCCTAAGCCGATTTGCATCCAAGCATCCCGCCGACGCTCCAACCGCAGCGACCGTCCCCGCAGTCGACACAGCAGCCAGATCGTCCCAATCGCGAACAGCGTCCGCCAAAAGGTAATCACATCCGCCGACAATGTAATCCACTTCGCAAACAAAGCCGTGCCGCCGAACAACAACGTTGCCAGATGCACATGCACAATACCTCGTTGACGCGAACCATCCATCAAGCGGTCTTTGCAGGAAAGTAATTGCAGGTCAATCTCCGGCTATCGAAAGTCTGCTAGTGCTCCTTATTGGCAACGATGACAACATCGTTCCCCGTGCCCGAGGCAGACGCAGGATCAAAAAAAGGAACATCCGACTTTGAACACTCAATGCCTCGGCGGGCGCATCCAGTTGCGCCCCTACGATATTCTAGATTGCTACGCCTTCTCTTTAAAGCATCCGCACATCAAGCCCTTCGAAGTTTTGAAAATCAGCATCCAAGGTGAGCACGAGAACCTCATAAAATTTCGCAAACGCAGCCAGATACGCATCCATCCAAACTTTGGGTAATGCGGATTTTAGGCGGGCGTAGTCCGACTAGTGTTGTTGCACTTTGGGTGGCTCACCGAGGAAGCGCACTTGCGGCATGGCGGCCAAATACTCCCAACGACCCCATGCGAGCGCATTACTGATCGGCTCGCTGCCATAGCATTTTTGAATAAATGGTGTGGTCACTAAGCGAAGGAAGGATTGCTGCGTCGCCCTGCAAAATAGAGCGGGTGCTTCACGACTCGCGGACTCGATGGCTGTTTTCGCCTGCGGATGCTTCGAATGCTTCGTAAACGCTAAAGCAATCCACACATTTACGTCAAAGAGAGCGGCCGGCACGCTTTAAGTCCTCCTCGGATTGAGCGCTTGGCGTTCGAGCTCCAACAGCTGCTCAACCGTCATCTGCGAGGCGGGCACTTCGCCATCTTCACAGGCTAATAACGGCGCATCCAATCTTTGCCTTAGGGGTTTTCCAACAGACAGACTCGGTGCATTGAGCCCACGCTCAAAAACTTCCGCAGCCACATCCTTCAGCTTACGCCCCTCACGCACCGCACGAAGCTTCATCTCACGCACGAGCGGTTCAGGTAAATCGATCGTTGTTTTCACAAAACCCATCTTTCCAGCTTGCTGGCTTTTTGTCAATTTGAGACGCCCCACCTCATCAAGCCATTTGACGGCTTGATTCACGGAATAACGCCGCCCCACATAGTGCTAGACTGGACGGACGGGGGAACGTCGAACGTCCAACGTTGAACGCTCAATATTAAATGCTGACGACGCGAACGGTGCTCTGAATCATTCAACATTGGACGTTGGACGTTCAATGTTGGAAGTTCACTCCCCCTTCGCTTGCTCGTAGAGCCACTTGTCCATCTTGTTGGCAGTGATGACGCCATAATTCATGGTGCCTAACCAACCGGACATAATAATACCCACCGAGCCCGCGTGGTAGAGACCTTCGACCTTTTCGGAAAGCTCCATCGAGACCTTAAGACCTTCGAACTTCGTGCCAAAGGACGTGCCTTGCATCGACTTGGTGTAGTAGTTCACCGTGCGTGGGGTCGCCGCTTCGATGTGATCGATCTTATCGCGCACACCTGGAATAAAGGTCTCTAAGCTACTCACACACTCTTCGCACATACGGGCCTTCTCAGCTTCGTAGTCTTCGTCAGAGAGGTTGGCCCACTCGTCCCATTTCGCATTGAGCGAGGCCACCACAGTGTAGCGCTCCTGCTTCAAATGTGGACGCGTTTCTGGGTAATAAACTGAGAACGTATGGCTGCTCGTCTTAATCGAAGTCAGCTCATCAATTGTATATTCAGGTGCCTTGGAGGTGAATACTAAGTCGCCGATATTCGGGATAGTTTCGCCCTTCTTGATACCCATGTATACTTGGCAAGAGCTGGTGTTGTTACGCACCGCTTTGACCTCTTCCACAAACTCTGCTGGGAATTTATCTTCGCCCACAAGCCATTCGATTGTATTACGGACATTGGCGTTGGAAAGCACTGCCTTACAACGGACCGTGCGAGTTGGAAACTCCTCATCACCGGTATTCTGGCTCTTCACACGCACGCCAACGACCTTACCGTCTTCCACATCGACGCCTTCAACCAGTGCACACTTACGAACTTCGCAGCCATTACTTTGCAGCTCGGCAACCATCTTCTTGATCAAGGTGTCCGTGCCGCCTTGGAACGTGAACACACCCTTGCTCATGAAGTTGGAAAAGACGATACCGTAAGTAATCGCGGGATCATCAATGTGTGACCCGTTGGCATAAGAAATCGGCTCCATCAACAGACGATGCACGTCGGTGCGACCTGGGAAAAACGCTTCAAACATCTCACCCGTTGTTTGAGTGTTGTCATCGTAGAAGTTCATCGCGCGGAGGTGATCGTAGAAGCCCTCGACCTTTTCACGCTCTACTTTGAAATCGTTGACCAAAATATTGGTAAAGTCTTCACGCTCAAAAGTCGTCCACACATTCATCTGTGGGTTGATAAAGCGCACATCCTTAAGCTGGTGAATGGAATCTGCGATTTCCTTGGTCCAATACTTACGGCAAGACTTCACCATCCCATAAGGAAAGCCGTGGAGCGAAATGTCGAAAATATGCCCGCCTGGACGCTTAAACCAAGTCGCGAGGCCACCGAACTGATAGTGATGCTCCAAAAGCAGCACTTTATGTCCATTCTTTGCGAGGTAGTTTGCACCAGTGAGTCCACCCAAGCCGGAGCCGATGACGACTACGTCATATTCTTCTTCAATGCCTTCGAGCCAATCTTTTGCCATAATCTGTTAGAAATTAGAAATTAGGAGAAAGAAGACAGAAGCGCAGAAAGCCGATACCGCAAACGAAAAACACTGCTTAGCATCCGTGGGTTGCGCGACCAACCGTCAGCAGAAAGTATCCAGCTCTGAGCAAGATTCAAACAGGCTGACCGTGCTCAAAGTGCTGATGTAGCACCAAGATTCTTGTAAACATGAGGGAGAGGCAGTGCACAACCGAACGTAGCAACTAACAAACCACTGCCGGCGTAGACAGCACTGCCCCTCAAAGACTCAGTCTAAATGTTTTTCCCAAGCTGCGTCAGCTTGATCTATTAACTTAGACTCCACTTCTAGCATTTCATTCCAAAGTTTTTTCGTATCCCCCCAAATTCCGTCGTAAAAGAGCAATAAGCGATCTCCCACTACCTTATAGCTCTCGGGATTCACCTTGGTCTTTTCCCCTTCGAGCATCGCGTAGGCACACCAACCGCCATACAGCGGCTCGTAGCGCTCAGGCTTAGCTAAAAAGACCGACCGATTCGCATCATTCACGAAATAATAAACCACTCCCTTGTATTCAACTTGATGCGCTTGGCTACCCTGCTGAGGGCCGCCCTGCTGATAACTTACCACATCATAACCCTCCAGGATTACCCCCTTCTTTAAGGAAAACTCATGGGCGCGCACCGCTGCGCTCACTTCATGTTGCAAAGCGCTGGCGGCAAAAGCAGAGCTCGCAGCAAGTAAACAAAGCAGGCAGGTAGAGAGTATTTTCATCATTTAAAATATCAGAGGTTTACTAATGGGTGACTTTATAAGAGATACACAGTGACTGAGAACTATTCCCAGATGCCTAAAGATATTAAAGAATCAACCAACGAACCCAGCGTAGTGGATATCGTTTTGCCCATCGAGCAATCCGAGGAACTGGCTGCGCAAAAAGCCGCGGTTGCGGAAAAGCTAGATCTCGAAGTCGCCGACGTTCACGAGCTCCGCCTGCTCAAGCACTCGATCGATGCTCGTCAGCGACAGATCAAAGTGCAGCTGCGTCTAGAGGTCGGCATCAAACAAGCATTGCCAGCAGCCCCCGCACCGACACCGAATTACTCAAAACTCAGCGCGGACTGCCCGACCGTCATCATCGTCGGCTGCGGTCCTGCAGGTATGTTCGCCGCACTTCGCAGCATTGAGCTCGGAATGAAACCCATCATTCTCGAACGCGGTAAAGACGCCTCCGCTCGACGCTTCGACCTCGGACCGATCCTGAAAGAAGGACGCGTGATCGAAGACTCCAACTACTGCTTCGGTGAAGGCGGCGCGGGCACCTACTCCGACGGCAAACTTTATACCCGCGCCACCAAGCGCGGCCCTGTGCGCACCATTTACGAAACGCTCGTCGCACATGGCGCGCCCGAGCGCATCCTCATTGATGCCCACCCGCACATCGGCTCCAACCTCTTACCCAAAGTCGTCATGGCCATGCGACAATCCATCATCAAAGCTGGCGGCGAAGTTCATTTTGGGACCAAGGTAAAGGACTTCATTCTAAAGGACGGCGCAATCGACGGTGTGCGCACTTGTGACGAACGCGAATTCCTCAGCAACCGTGTCATCCTCGCCACCGGACATTCCGCGCGTGATATTTACGAGCAACTCACTAAGCAAAACATTCGCCTTGAGCAAAAGCCGTTCGCGGTCGGTGTGCGTATCGAGCACCCGCAACCCTTGATCGATTCTGTTCAATACCATTATAAGCAAGGCACCGAGCGTCCACGCCTCCTACCCGCCGCCAGCTATCGGCTCGCAACCAAGATTGATGGCCGCGGGGTGCACTCTTTTTGTATGTGCCCCGGTGGATTCATTGTGCCCGCTGCAACTGAAAATGACGAGGTCGTCGTCAACGGCATGAGCCTCGCCCGCCGCGACTCACCGTTTGCCAATAGCGGCATGGTCGTGACGGTTGAACCCGAGGACACTGAACCGTTCGTCAAAGAACACGGTGTGCTTGCAGGCATCGCCTTTCAAAAAGCCCTCGAAGTCGCGGCCAAACAAGCCGGCGGCGGTGAAGGCCAAATCGCCCCCGGCCAACGAGTCACCGATTTCCTCAAAGGTGAAGCCTCGCAAAACCTCCCGAAAACCAGTTATTTCCCGGGCATCGTCAGTTCGCGTATCGACAAGCTCCTCCCCGAGTGGATTGTCTCCCGCATGCAACGCGGACTCACCATGTTCGGCCAACAAATGCGTGGCTACATCACCGAAGAGTGTAATCTCATCGGCTTCGAAACCCGCACCAGTTCCCCCGTCCGCATCCCACGCGAGAATCACACGTTACAACATCCCGAAGTCAAAGGGCTCTTCCCCTGTGGCGAAGGTGCAGGCTTTGCAGGCGGCATCGTCAGTGCAGCGCTCGATGGCATGCGTTGCGCAGAAGCAGCGAAATAATTTTTCGTAGTAGCCCTTATAACGGTCACTAAAAGCAATCGAATATCGACTCAGACAGCGCAGCCACCTAGGCATGTTCGCTAGAAAATAAGCCACCACGAGAGAGAATAGCAACATGTCTAGCGACCAGACTCCAAAGCAAAACGACCCACATTCGGAAAACATGGTATGGACGCGTATCTTTTACGGACGCGAAGTGATGGAGCGCATCATCGAGACCATTTCTCGAAAAGAAGCACTACAACAGCGCTACATCATGCGCTATATCCTACGTGCGGCGATGGCTGGATTCATTGTAATGTTGATGTATGTTTTCACTTATCAGGTGAAAGCGGATTTGGGTGACACATTCAATCTTGGCATTTCCAAATACATTACCGCACTGACTTTCAGTGTCGCATTGGTCTTCATCTACTTCACAAACTCGGAACTTCTTACGAGTAACTTTATGTATTTCACGGTGGGCGTTTACTACCGAAAGATAAAGACCTCAAAGGCACTACGCGTGCTAACACTCTGCCTTTTGGGTAACATGCTTGGGATCGTCTTCATCGCAGCCTTAGTCGCTTCTTGCGAGATTGTTTCGCCAGAGATGAGCCAACACTTACTGCACACGGTCGAAGCCAAAACAGTCGGCAGTGACGCATGGACTATTTTTGTGAAAGGGATCTTTGCTAACTTTTTCATCAACATTGCCATCATCATTGCGATGCAGTTGGGCGATGACTTCATTGCAAAAATTTTCACGCTGCTGGCAGGTGTTGCTGTATTTGCCTACATGGGGTTTGAGCACGTGGTGGCCAACTCCGCGCTCTTCGTTCTTGCACTCATGCTCGAACCAGAATCGGTAGACTTATTACACACAGGAAAGAACTTTGTCTTTTCACTCCTAGGCAACTACGTCGGCGGCGGGCTCATTATTGGCCTGTTTTACGCGTTTCTAAACGGTGACCGAAAATTTGAAACTGAGTCATAAAACCCAAGCATTTATGTGCTTCGACCAACGCGCATGATTGCGGCTGTAATTACATCCAAGCGATGCTCATGTGCGCCACGCTGCGAATCGTAGCGATCCAACAAAGTCCAAAATCGCTTCGAGTGATTCATCTCAGTGAGATGCGCAAGTTCGTGTAAGATCACATAATCCTGCAGCTCAGGTTCCAATAAAACGAGGCGCCAGTTCAACGAAATCCCACGACTACTGGAGCACGATCCCCATCGGCTCGATTGATCACGCACGCTCAGTTTGCTATACTCCAAGCCTAAACGTTTCGCATGATACGGAACCCGACAGCCTAGAGCATCTTTTGCAAAACTACGAACCAGTTGCAGTAAACTCGCCTCTGGGTCCTCAAGCGATTCAGGCAAACGAAAGATCAACTCCGAACCACCCGCTGCAAAGGTATAGTCGGCACGTTTTCGATTCACGACTGTTTGGACGCTCACCTGAAACACATCCCCACTAGCGGAAATTCGCGGATGCGCATTCAACCAATCACGAATCGTTCGCGAAGGCGGTGTTTTAGAAATCTGTTGCTCAATCCAGGCACGTTGTTTTTCAGCAAATTTCAGAGCCTCGCGATCTGAACAACGCCAAGGCACCGACAACACCAGTTGATTGTGATGGCCTATACTCAATCTCAAATGCCGCGTGCCTTTTCGGCGACGTATCTCAATCGGGACCTCTCGCCCATCTGTAAGCGTGTAATGCATTAATATATCGTAGGGCTTTCGCTTGCCGTTTCAACAGGCTCTAGGCCCTGAGTTTATCGAAGGGCGGAAACCGCCATCGGCGAGGACGGCGGCGTGCACGCAGACTGCCTCAAAAAGAAAAATACCTCCCGTTATGCTTGGATATTAGTTTCTTAATCCTAATCTTACCCTTAATCATAATCCTCTCGGCTTCCCATAAGTCTTTACCTTCCAACGGTTCGATTAAGATTACGATTAGGATTAAGACAGCGACTATCGCAGTATGAGAGTATTCTAGATTTCAGCATTGTAGCTCATTTTTGAGACAGTCGCGCACGCACGAGCCCTACGCTTGGTCCAAGGTATCCACCACGTTCTGCGCGTATCGACGCAATGCAGATTCGGGATCGATCTTTTTCGCACGACATGCCGCTGCGATTTCGAACAGTTGTTTCCCCAGCGCGGCTTCATCGGCTGCAAGTGCAGCAGTCGTCATTTCAATACCGCCCTCATCAATCACAGCGGATGCATCCATCTTTTGCTTTTGGATTTGCTTATACACATCTTGTGCAAACATCAGCGCGGGCAGTTGATTCGGTAGATCTTTGAAGCGCCCCTGTTGTTGAGGCCCGCGCTTCTGTTCCGCGGCTTTGATTTCGTCCCATTGCTTGAGCACCGCATCGGAATCGCCTAGGGCATTTTCACCGAACACATGTGGATGGCGATGCACCAATTTATCGTTCACCACATGACAGACTTTATCAAAATCAAAGTGCCCAGCCTCCTGTGCCATTTGCGCATGCATGACCACTTGCAACAACACATCACCCAGCTCCTCTTCCATGTGCTCCATGTCGAGGCGATCAATCGTCTGCAACAGCTCACAGCATTCATCGATCAAGCACTCGGCGATCGATTGGTGGTCTTGTTCTATATCCCAAGGGCAGCCCGTTTCTGGCTCACGCAAGGCGGCTACGGTTTTGATTAGTTCGTCGATTCCACTCATGATTTAAATATGTGGCTGATCCATTCCAACGAAGCGAATAAATTTTTGCACACGAAGACACGCCAAAAAGCCTTCAATCGGGAGGGCAACTGTCCCCAGTTGCCGAGCATGTCCGGGGCTGAAAAATGAAACGGCGATTGAGACAATCGCCCTCCCGTCACTTCGCAGGCAAAACCGCAGCCCAATCCGCTTCATTAAACCCAACCAAGCCGAAACCTTTGCCGAGCACGAAGGGACGCTTCACTAAATTCCCGCGACTCGCAAGCAGCTCAAAGACTTCACCCTCGGACATCGCCGGTAACTTCGTCTTCATATCCAATTCACGGTAATCGCCGCCCGCAGTGTTAAAGAGCTTTTTCAGCTCTCCGCTTTGATACGCAAGCATTTGCTCAAGCTCTTCCATCGTCGGCGGTGTCTCACGAATCGGCAGCTCGTCAAACTCGACGCCCTGCTCTTTCAACCACTTGGTTGCTTTCTTACAACTGCCACAATTTTTGTAGGTATAGATTTTCATAATTTAATAGTGGGAAGTGGGATAACGATTTACAAAATTCGAAGCTACAATGTAGCGATCATTGAATAGTTAACCAACATTCTAACTTCTAAATTCTACCTCCTAAATTCTCTTCACATTTTTCGCCTCGATCCAGCGACTCATATACTCAGTGCTGCGATGGTGGTGATGACGCAACATTCGACCGACAAAATGCGCCTTTCGGTTTCCGTCAAGCGACTCAATCGAATCCGACAAGACTGTTGGAAGACGCTCTTCCCAAGTGCTCCGCGCAAATCGCTTTTCAGCAATCAGTCTGCCTTGAGAGACGACTTTCTGCCATAGACTCTGGTCACGATACAGCGCCACCGCTGTTTGCGCAATCACCTCTGGATCGTCACTTACAGCACAGCCCCACTCTAGGCCCTCGCCGACCACCCCCTCAATTCCAACTGGCGTGGTCACGCTTGGGGTCCCTGTTTCAAAACCATCAAACAACTTCCCCTTCAATCCAGCACCGAATCGAAGCGGAGCCAAGTTCACTCGGTAGTCCTGCATTGTTTCGAGCGCATCCTCGGCGCGTCCTTTAAAATAAAATCCAGATTTCGGGTCATTCAATTCGCCCGCATATTTCTCGCCGTAAGATCCATACAAATGAAGCTCTGCATCGGGTAGCCTTTCACGAATCAATGGCCAAATTGCCTGCTTGCACCAACGTGCGGCATCCAGATTGGGTGCATGGTGAAAACTACCGATCATTATAAAATGTCTACGTGCTTCAAAACTCGGAACACTCGACTGAATTCGATCGAGCAAAAAGGGCCAATAGGCCAATTGAGCCGCAGGAATTTTGAACTCGTCATTGAGGAGCTGCATCTCGAACTGAGATATCATCAAGGTCAGATCGCTACGATGAATCGAAGCGATCTCGCGTAGCGCACTCTCATTGAACAGGTCTAAGTCCCCGCCTTTCTTTAATTGCTGATGCCGAGCTTCGCGCAAGCAATGCAAGTCCTGAGTATCCAGAACTCTCAGGGCATTCGGGCATGCGGTTTCGACACGCCAACCAAACTGCTCTTCAATCATGAATCGGTCAAAGATCACCACATCAGGCTCGAGCGCTCTCAACCACTCATCAAATCGACTGTCATTGACCTGGATCCTATGCGCAGCGACATTCATCGCAGCCATGTCCAAGCTGTGCGAGTTTCGCTGCGCACTTGAAGCAACACTCAATTGCCATCCAGCCGTCTGCAATGAACGTAAAACATCAACCGTCCGCCGTCCTGCAGCAGTCGATTCTGGCTCAGGCCAAACTTTGCCGATGATCAGGCAATGCACGTCCGTGGAGATCGATTAACCAACAATGCCACCACTGCTAAGGAAGATCCCCTTAAGGTTCATCTCTAACTGGCGTGGGTTCGGCGAATTCTTGAGTGCCTCATCCTTCGCGACCTTACCCTCTTTGACCAAACGGAACAGGTCCTGATTAAAAGTCTTCGAACCATTATCTTCATTGGCTTCGATCACCGCTTCGATCTTTTCGTATTTACCTTCGGTAATCGTTTTACGCGCAAGGGCGTCGACGATGAAGCTTTCAGAAACTGGATAACGACCGCCGCCCTCAAGCGCAGGGATGAGCTTTTGCGTAATCGTCGCACGAAGCGTGCTCGCAATCTGACGCTGCAAGGCCACTCTACGCTCTTCAGGGAAGAACTCGAACAGACGCTGAATCGCTTGTTGTGCATTCGATGCATGCAAGGTGCCAAACACCAAGTGACCGGTTTCCGCAGCTTGGAGCGCAGTTTCGAAGGTATCACTATCACGCATCTCACCCACCAAAATCACATCTGGATCCTGACGAAGCACGGCCTTCATACCCTTCGCAAAGGTCGGGCAGTCAATACCGATTTCACGCTGATTGATAATCGACTTAAAATCAGTGTAGGTAAATTCGATCGGGTCTTCCAAGGTCACGATATGCTTATCGTAGCTATGGTTAATGTGGTTGATCATCGCAGCGAGGGTCGAGCTCTTACCCGAACCCGTCGCACCACAAAGAATCACGATACCGTCTTTTTCTGCGCAGAGGTGCTTCAACACTTCTCCATCAATGTTCAATTTATCGAAACTAGGAGGATCGTCGCTCACGTGACGCATCACGACGCTGGGCAGTCCGCGTTGCAAAAATCCATTCACACGAAATCGGCCGATACCTTCGACCCGATACGAATAGTCCACTTGGCGGTTATTGCTCCAATCATCGAAAAACTCAGGCGGAACACTCTGTTCGATAAACTCGCGAACGTCTTCTGGTGGAATCGGTTCCATCTCTACGGACTCCAAATGACCACTCAAACGCAAGAAGGCGGGTTTGTTCGATTTGATGTGAACATCACTCGCTCCATTATCAATAGCGAGGTGGAGAAGGCCGTGCATTGTTTCAAGAACCGACATAATAGATAAAGATTTGGTTGGATGAAGGCGAAATTTTCTGTTGAACAAGCACCCGCTTATTGCCGTGCTAGTGGAATACCAAGGTCCTAAGACAAGTCCATTCTTTCTGAAACTAACATGAACACAAATCAATTTTCTGGAGTTTTCACCGCACTCGCTACTCCGATGCGGGACAACGCCGTCTCTTATTCCGATCTAGAAGCTCTGATTGCGCATCAATTAGCGGGTAACATCGATGGACTCGTTTCGGTCGGCACCACTGGTGAGTCCCCAACACTCAACAGCGACGAACACATCGAGGTGATCCGCGCCACAGTCGCAGCAGCAGGCGGAAAGGTGCCTGTTTATGCAGGCACAGGTTCAAACTCAACCGACGAGGCGATCCATCTCACTCAAAAAGCTGAAGCGGCAGGCGCTGACGGCTTCCTCGTAGTCGCCCCCTATTATAACAAGCCCAGCCAAGAAGGCCTGTTCGCGCACTTCAGCAAGATTGCTGAAAGCACCGAAAAGCCGATCATTCTCTACTCGATCCCATCACGCTGTGGAATCGAAATTTCAGTCGATGTCACCGCACGTCTTTTTGAAAAGTATCCGCACGTCTGCTGCATGAAGGCGGCTGAAGGTTCTTGCGAAAAGGTAACTGACTACGTGCGCACACTCGGCCCCGAGTATGCAGTCATGAGTGGTGACGATGGTTTAACGCTGCCATTCATGTCTTGCGGAGCCACTGGTGTGATCAGTGTAGCCTCCAATCTCGTGGTGCAACCACTCGTGGATATGGTAAAGTCGGCAAACGCAGGCGACTACGCCACTGCACGCGCAACCTACCTAAAATTCTACCCACTCTTTAAGGCCATCTTCCTCGAGCCGAATCCAGTGCCGATTAAGTATGCACTCAAACAAGCAGGCATCATTCAATCCGATGAAGTGCGCCTACCGCTGAGCCAAATCACCACTGCAACCACAGCAATACTGGACCCACTCCTCGCCGAGCTCGGCCTCGTGTAGCCTAAAGTTAGATTAGATATTCTTACTGCTACATTCCAACTTCTAGCTCCTTTCAATAATGCCACTTAAAATCTTACTCAACGGCTCTCGTGGACGCATGGGCGTCGCGATTGCCAACGTCGCCGAAGCCAATGGCGCAGTCATTCAGCTTGCATGCGATGCAGGTGACAATCCATGCGCGGGGGCGGCCGACTGTGAAGCCATTATCGACTTCAGCTTTCACGAAGTCACCCCAGGTATCGCAGAACTCGCGGTTGAACAGAACCTTCCGCTCGTGATCGGCACCACTGGCCACACACCGGAAGAAAAAGCCGCAATCTTAGAAACCGTAAAAGGCAAGATCCCCGTGGTATGGGCAGGTAATTACTCCGTCGGAGTCAATACACTCAACTATCTCACTCGCAAAGCGGCCGCCATCCTTGGTGAACACTACGAGCCGGAGGTCATGGAGATGCATCACCATCATAAAAAGGATGCACCGAGTGGCACTGCTGAACGCCTCATCGAGATTTTAAAAGAGGGCTACGCGCTCAACGACGACCAAGTCGTGCATGGCCGTGAAGGCCTCGTCGGCGCACGCCCACAAAAAGAAATCGGCGTGCACGCAATCCGCGGCGGCGACATCGTGGGCGAACACACGGTCTACTTCATCGGCGACGGCGAGCGCATTGAGCTCACCCACAAAGCAACCGATCGTAAGATCTTTGCACAAGGCGCCGTTCGCGCCGCCGCATGGGCCGTCGGCAAAGAAGCCGCCGTTTACAACATGGAAGACGTGCTCGGCCTGACAGACTAAAGCCAGTCGAACATCGAACATCGAACATCCAATGAGATCCCCATTTACCATTGGACGTTCAATGTTGGACGTTCCCCCTCCTCCCCTCACCGCACCCCCCCTCACCTAAAACACTTTGATCGCACGTATAAAAGGAACCGTCCTCGAAGCCACTCCACTCCAAGTCGTGCTAGAGGCTGGCGGGCTCGGCTACGAGGTCCATATCCCAGTGACGACCGCCGAGAAGGTGCCCGCAATCGGTAAAGAGTGCAGCCTATTCGTCCATTCTGTGTATCGCGAAGACAGCGCCACGCTCTATGGATTCGCTACCCGTGAAGACCGCGACTTCTTTCGCCTACTCGTCGAGAAAGTTTCCGGAATTGGTCCAAAAATCGGCATCAGCATTCTCAGCCGCATGTCGGTGGAGCTCCTTCGCGGAGCCATCGCCAGTTCCGACGTTGCCCTCCTTTCAAAGTGCCCAGGCATTGGCAAAAAGACCGCCGAACGTTTAGTCATCGAGCTCAAAGATAAAGTCGGCCCCATAAGTGCAAGCTTAGACGGCAGCGCGGTCGTAAGCAGTCAAGCAGAACCCAGCCATTTCCAAGACGCCGTAGCCGGATTGATGATTCTCGGTTACAAGCCAGCCGAAGCCGACAAGCTAACCCGCAAAGCCGCCAGCCAACTACCAACGGATGCCAGCGTGGAAGCACTGATCAAGACAGCGTTGTCATAAGTGCAGGTCAGGGACTCCTGTAGGACTCCCGAAAACTCTGAACCACCCTCAAGAACGCCCCGCGCGGATCTCGCGCATCTTCGCTCGCTCGATATCAAACTTCTCACGGTTACATCGGCAGTGTGGACACAACGGACTGTTGTAGAGTAGAACACATCGCTCTGATAATTTAAGGGGGCGTTTCTGCCCAAGCTCCACCATCCTCAACGCAGGCCCACAACTCGGCACCATCGCACCGATAATATCGAAGGCGTAATCTGCTAAACTTTTAGATTGAGGCGCTTTTTTTCCCATAGCCAACACACTGTAGACCTAGAATTCAGATTTACCAGCACTAGACTCATTTTTCTATTCACAAAACGTGTCAGGCACTGGTTCTCAGTTTGACAAGCTAAGGCATTTCACCAGAACGCATGACATGAAACCACTTACTGCTCATCTCATTGCATTGGCATTCTTCCTACTCTCATCGACTCTCAGTTTTGCTGGCTGGGGCGATGCCCTACTCAAGCAAGTAGTCAAAGATGTCGCGACCGAAACCGCTAAACAAGAAGTGAGCAAAGCGGTTATAAACCAGTTCAACAAAGCAGACCCCAATTACACGGGCCCTAAAACAGCAGCTGAAGCCGAAGCCGAGTCTGCCGCGCTCAGCCACTCCGCCCAAACCATCACTTTAGATCCGCTCAATCCTAAAAAGGATCTCAGCAACACCAAGCTGGCCAAAAACCTCAAAACAAAGACTAACCGTGTGGTCGTCGGCGGCTTCCGAGTCGCGTTTATTCTTTCCAATGTCGCCTCCGCCAGCGAAGACAATGGCCTGCTCAACCTAGGCAACTCCGCAGCATCCTCATCGGGTATCACAACCATTCACCAAGATCGCTCCGTAAAGATGGAAAAACTCCTCTACGGAATCAACGAGTCCGACATGCAAGCAATCGCCGACCAAGCCTATGCAGACTTCATGCAAAAGCTTCACAGTAGTGGGCTCGAAGTGTTGCCGAGCAGCACCTTCGTGAACTCACCACAATTTGCTGAAATCGACAAGACTCCAGCTCCCTACAAAAAGGACTCTGGCTGGTTTCGTCCAAATGACATCCATGTTTACAGTCCACGCCAGCTCCCGCTTTGGTTTTGCCATGCCGATGCCCAACTGGGCGACAAAGGACCGCTTAGCCTAGGCAATTGGAAGAAGATCAATAAATTCTCAGGTGACAACAACGTGATCGTTCTCGTGCCACAGATCGTGATTAACTTTGCAGACATGCAATCATCTGGACGTCGCAGCATGTTCAAGAAAGCGAAAGTCAGCTCCGAAGATGTGGTTCATTTGGCTCAAGGCCAAACAAGCCTTTTCGGCTACTACTCGGAACAGGGCGCACCTAGTGGCCACCTTGGAGCGATCACTTTGAAGAAGCACCTCATCGTCCCTGGGGAATTCGCAGTCAACTACCTAGTCGACGAAACTGACAACTCTGTATGGGTGAACTCGATGACACGCCTCACCGGCGCAGCCGGCACTATCCACAATACAGAAACATGGGCGGTCGTCGCCAACCCGACAGTGTTCAAGCAATACTCACTCGCAGGCAGTGCCACTGCCGCCGATGCATTCATCGAGCTATTGAAAGAGTCGCACTGAATACTCGCCCTCTAACGATCCCATTCGTTACCGATTCGGCTACCCGCACATCAACCCGTGGCCGAGACAGTGTAAACTTTTGGGCCCAAGGATCACACGCGCACTCCCTCACTTAATTAATGAAGCTGCCTCGAACAGTCGGCTCTATTCTATTGAATGTTTCATCCAGCGTGTTCTGCTAGCGAAATGCTGCTTACCTGCTTTCGATACCTCTGCCTCTGCTGCCTAGTCGGTGCATCGATCGTCGCACACGCCACACAGCAAGACCGCATCGAGTTTTATTATGGCATCGCCGAGGGCAATTACCTCGTGGGAAACCTCTCAGGCGCACAAAGCAGCATACAACAAATGCTACGCATCAACCCTGACCATGTGCCTGCGCTTACACTTCAAGCACGCGTCAAACTCGACCAAGGGGAGACCGACGCTGCGCTCGCCTCCGCAAACAAAGCCATTCAACTCCAACCCGAGGTGCTCGAGCATCAACTACTCAAGGCACTCGTCCTAGAAAAGATGGGGGAAAGTGCAAATGCCATGACAGTGATCCGTGGTGTGATCGCAGAAGCATCAGTAGGCAGCAATGACTACCGGGCTGCCAACCAACTCCTAGGCCTTCTGCAAATGGCCAAAGGTAACTGGGATGCCGCCGCCGACAGCTTCAACCAAATCTACCTAGCCGACCCCGCCACCGCTGCCAACAGTCTAAAACTCAGCAGCGAAGCCTACCTTGAAAAAGCACGACTAGCCCTTGAAAAAGCCGAATCCGAAGGCGCACTTGCAGCAATGGATCAAGCCATAGCAGTCTTCACCAACAAGACCGGCCAAGACGCACTCGAGGAACGCACCAAACTTCAGCTCATGCGCGCTCGCCTACTCGCGCAACTCGGGCAATTCGACCGCGCCATCACTGACCTTCAAGCACTCGTAGCCCAACAACCTAAAAATCTCGAAGCCGCCGTGACACTGGCCTCCATCTACGCCAGCGCCGAACGATGGAGCTCTTTGGACCAACTCATACCAGTCATTTCAAATATCCCCGACCTCCAAGATATTTCACTCTACTTTGAGGGACGTTCCGCATACTCCAAAGGTCGCGTCGGCACCGCACGCGCAAAATTCGAGGAAGCGTTAGAGCTCAAACTTGAAAGTAAGCTCACCGCCTCGCTCCTCTTTTACCGAGGGCTCTGCCTAAAGGCGCTTGATCGCAACGAGCAAGCCGACTCCGAAATCATCAAAGCGCTCAACCAAGGCTTCCGCCCAGAAACCACCGAAGAAGGCATCGCCGCGAGTCAGGTCTTGATCCAATCCAAACAAGCCGAACGAGCGATACCGATACTCGAAGCGCTCACGCTCAACCAAGTCGCACCCACTGCAGAAACATGGGCATTACTGGGGCGTGCCCATCAAGTCGAAGGCACACCCGCACTAGCGATCAGCGCATACAACGAGTCGATCAAAATTGACTCAATAAACCCAGAAGTGCGCGCCACTCGCGGATCACTGCTTCGCAACATAGGCGACCTCGATGGAGCCAGCACCGACTACCTAGCCGCCCTTCAATCAGACCCTGGTAATGCAGGCTATGCGTATGCGCTCGGCCTCACCTTCTTTCAACAAGGCCAACTCGACAAAGCCGAACAATACATCGGCGACGCCGCACGCTTGCTGAATGAGAACGCGGGCATTCAACTACTCCATGCGGTGCTGGCCTACACCATCGAAAAAACAGCGATCGCCGAAGACGCCCTCGCTCATTACTTCAAGCTCAGCCCCGAGAAACCCAACGAAACCGCGCTCTACATTGAGTATGCCCTGCAATCTCAAGAAGATCTTAGCCTCGCGATATTGGGACTCAACCAACGGCTCACCAGTCGAGAGCGCTCCGCATTCGTGCAAAAATTCATCCGTTACAATGTCGGTAAACTCGACCGGAAAGAGATCATCGACCACGCAGGTATTGCCGAGACACCAGCCATCGCGAAACAACAAATTTGCGAAGCCGCCTTTTGGATCGCACAGCACGAGCGTGCCATCGGCAACCAAGAAGCGTTCTACGAATTACTCAAACTCATCACCGACATCGGTCACGCCGACATCTCTGAATACCAACTCGCACGCTGGCAGTTAAAAGGCATGCCCAGTCAGTAATTTCATTAGATAAAATAAACGGCGATTCGAGAAGATCACACTTACCGCAAGTCAAAGCGTAAACCTACGCCATCCTCAACCATTTCGACATCGGCAATCCTCAAACGCTCCGCATCTAAACCATGAGAGGTCATCAAATGCTGTTGCACTTGAGTGGCACGTGCACGTGCCAAAGCCGAAACCGCTTCGTCGGAAACGACCACATCGGCGATGAATAAATTCTCCAGTTGAATCACACCTTCAACGGTCTCAGTCGTCAAAACGGCATCCGTTGCACCCGCCGCTTTTGCCCATGAACGGTAACGTTTCGTTAATTGTTCGCGATACTCGGCATCATCCTTTCGCTTCGATGCTTGAAGTAGATCCACACGTAATTGAGCGCGCTTCAACGCGACCACATCCTCGTCTGTGATCTCAGGAATGATCTTCAATTTCAACCCGGGACGCTCTTTCAACGCAACCGCCATCGTATTCAATTGATCCACCATTTCGCTAGAAAGTTGCGCATCACCCGCGCCGAATTCAACCACTGACAAATCTTTCTCCGAACCCACGAGACCAGATAGCATCTTAAACGGCGCCGATACTGCACCCGTAACCAGACCCACAATCGCAGTGCGCACGATCTGCCCAATCCCAACTTTAGGATCGCTTAAATCGCCACTCAAAGGGAGCGATAAATCCATCACTCCGTTAGGCCCCGCAAGCAAAGTGACCGCTAAATCCAGAGGTAGGCGAATCGCTCCCTCACTGTCAACAGTGTCACCAAAGTTCAACTGATCGATCACGATCTGATTCGATGCTTTTAACTGGCTCTCGACAATCGACCAATCTGACTCGATAGAAAGCTGGCCCTTGTCAATACGTCGTCCAACCGAATTCCCAGAATATGCTGAAAACTGTGGCAAGACCAACTCTGTTAGTTTAATTTGCAACGAAGTCGCACTTTTCGGCGCACCGAAATTAAGCGACCCCGCGACCTCGAACGGACTCTCGTTAAACAAAGCACTCAATTTCAAATCCGCAGGCTCCGATGCTCCAAAATTCAACCGACTCAAACTCACATTTAAATCCTTCATCGCAATCTCCGCTGCGGGCTGAATCGACTCGTCAATAAACACAACACTTCCCGACTCAATCACGATGGATTCAACGACAACATTGGGCCCAGCTGAACCAGCGGGCTCAGTCGCGACTTCCACCGATTCACTCGCTGCGCCCTCAGCAACCACTTCCGAAGCTTCGCCTTTCGTCACTTCAGTTTCAGACTCAACTGCGAATTTACTCAGGCTCACTGCAGGCTCTGCCAGGTGAACGGACTGAATCTTCAATGCAAAGGGAGACGCCGTGTAACTAAGTTCGTCGGCCTTCAATAACGCCCATGTATAGGTTGTGTTCCCCGACTCACCTTGAACCGCAGCAAAATTGCCGATAGACGCACTGCCCAAAACGTTCAGCCCTCCTTCAGCCTGATTCAATAACCGACCTTCAAAATTCAACAAGCCCGACTCCACATTCAAATCCGCAAGTTCATTGGTATACGCAGTCGCAGTCTCTAACGAAAAATCCTTTAAATTCAACGCGAGATCCAAGGCCCCCGTTGCCGAAGTAATCGACCCCGAAAGCTCCAAAGTGCCCTGCTCTCCGAGTGCATACATTGCTTCCAAATTGAAAGGCTTATCCAAATCAGAACTCAAGTCTCGCACCTGCAACGACGGAATTCCCACCTCGACCTGAGCCAAGCCTTTCGAGAGGTCTTCCTCCCAGACCACAATATAATTGGTCACCTCAATTAAATCAATCTGGTGGCTAAACGACGGCAGGTTACTCGCGGCAGCTACAACCGCTTCTTCATCCACCTTGTCCTGTGCACTAGATTCACGCTCTGCAAGCAAACCCAGCAAATTGATTCCACCCTCGGCATCACGGCGCACCAGTGTGGTCCCATCTGAAATACCCACACGCTCAATGCCCAATTTCATTTGCGGGAAATGAAACGCCACTCCTTCGACAGAGACGGTATCCATAGAAAGGATACGATTGCCATCAGACATCGGCTCACAAACCACATTCGTTAACGACAGCTGACCATTCTCTAGCGCAAACAAATCCTCCAAGTTGGATAGATCCATCTGATAGCCAAACTCCAAACCAAAGACCGCACTTTTTAAATTAAATCGAATCAACTCTGCGTAGTAGGGTGCCAAATGATCGATCCGAAGTCCCTCCAACCGCAAGATACCCGAGCTACGTAAAGGCTGGCTCGTCAAGCTACCCTCCCACGCAAGCAATGCACCCGTTTCCGTTTCAGCGAGAAACTGCATCGTCGTCGCATCCTCAGAGACCGTCGTCAAATTGCTCAGCGAGAAATTGATCGGCTCAACCACCTGAGTGTAAAGCTCCGCGTTGGTCTCATCTGTAAACGCCGCCCTACCATCACTCACCTCCAACAAATCGACGCGAAGCTTCGGAATCTCCATCAAGTTCATCTGCTCGACCACTTCACGCCAACCATCAGCAGCTACGGCAACGGGCTCCTCGACCGATTCTTCAAACTCCTCGGAAACACTACGCGTCACCGCAATATCCGCTCCGTCCAAAGCCACACGATCTAGAACAGGATACAATTTCAAAAAGGTGAGCGCGCTCAGATTGACTTCAGCCAAATCCCACTTCGCGGACCATGCTCCATTCGTATCCGCAGTGGACAGCCCTTCAACCTGCAACTTAAGGGCAAACGGATTCAAACGCACCTTCTCGATCTGTGATGCCTCATTCACATTCTGCTGTAATGCCTTTTCACCAAAGTGACGAATCAGGAAGGGAATCACCAAAAAACCGACCAGAGTATATAACCCCAAAAGAATGAAAAAGATCGTTACCAGTTTTCGCTTTAAAGTCATCAATCCATCCAAACGCACGAAGCCAAGAACTCAACCCACAAGCGAAAGATAACAAAAATCGTGAGCGTCGGGCTTCATTCCGACACCACAGTGTGCAAGGCCGTTCAACCCGGATTATGCATTGGGATGAGAAGTGTGCTCCGCAACTGAAGCGCAAAGGAGCGTATGAATATACGTGACTGCTGGCCTGAAAGGCAGCCATGTGCCTTGGTCGCCTAAGGGATTTTTGAGCACCCTCTTGGTGAGCACATTTCTGATGCGATGCCTTAGAAACCTGCCTGATATAGAGAAACTTACAAATTGAATCCTATTGCTCAGAAAGTCCGTTTGCATCGTTCGGGTTCAAACTACAGTGCGGACACAGAGGTCCGCGCTCCCTAAAAACTGCGCCTTTCTAGGAATCTCTCGCTCACCCACGCCCAACACTTTTTCCTTGCACCGAGGGCCTAAAACCGCATTTTCCTGCACCTCAGCGTTAGAGCGCGTCCTGCGAAGGACCCGTTCCTCGGCTTCTCTCCTGCTGGAGAGTCCAACGGTTAAGGCGGCTCAGTGGCGGTTTTAACGGTTTCGACAACTCGAAACCCACAAGTCGTGATCACATAATCAAATACAATGGCAAAATCAGCACCCGTAGGGGACACAACAATCGATAAAGCAGCGATCATCAAAGAGTTCGGTGCATCTGAAACAGACACCGGTTCATCCGAGGTTCAAATCGCGCTGCTCACAGCACGCGTCAAGCACCTCACTGAGCACCTTCGCGACAACCGCAAGGATTTCCACTCACGTCGCGGTCTGATCGCAATGACAGCACGTCGCCGTAAGCTTCTCGACTACTTAAAGCGCACTGAGTTCAATCGCTACACTGCGATCATCGAAAAGCTCGGCCTACGCCGCTAATCGAAACACTTTCCATGCCGAACCTCGTCAACCGGGGTTCGGCATTGTTCTTTTTAAAAATCGTAGTCGCTTTCGTAATCGTAGTCGTAATCGATCCTTAATCCGACAACGACAACGACAACGACAACGACAACGAAGATAGTCTAACCCCAACCCCACCCCGCCTCTAGTCCTTAATCATAATCTTAATCGTAATCCTCCCTCAACTCGAGGATTACGATTAGGAGTAAGATTAAGACGGATGGCCAAAGCCTCACTTAATCATCAATTATTCATTATTCGATGTTGGACGTTCAACGTTCGACGTTCGTCTCCTTTTCCCGGAGCAGTTCAACCGATTTGAGCTGCGAGCGGCAAATGTAGGGTCCAACCCCCGAACTGCCGTTGAATGCATAAAGCAAAACAAAAAATAGTATGAAACAAAAACATAACGTAAAAGTTGAAGGTCTCGACATCGAGTTCTCAACTGGCACCCTAGCAGGCCTCGCAAGTGGCGCTGTCACCATCCGCTCAGGCGAAACAGAACTCTTCGTTTCCGCAACTGCAGCTTCCTCACTTCGCCCAGGGCAGGATTTCTTCCCGCTCACAGTGGATTACCGCGAAAAATTCTCCGCTGGCGGTAAGTTCCCAGGTGGCTACTTCAAGCGTGAAGGCAAGCCTTCCGAAAAGGAAATCCTCACCTCCCGTCTTTGCGACCGTCCACTTCGCCCGCTCTTCCCTAAGGGCTTCATGAACGAAGTGCAGGTCATCGGCCTCCTCCTTGCGACAGATACTGTCAATGAGCCAGACATCCTTATGGTGAACGCCGCTTCTGCCGCGACACTCATCTCGGACATTCCTTGGAATGGCCCTGTCGGCTGTGTGCGCGTCGGTCAAATTGATGGCGAATTCGTCACCAACCCAGACCACGACCAAATGCTCGATTCCGATCTCGACCTCATCTACGTCGGCTCTGAAACCGAAATGTTGATGATCGAAGGTTCTGCTGAGTTCATCTCTGACGAGCGTTTCTACGAAGCACTCGTTTACGGCCAAGAAGCGATCCAGCCAATCATCGCGGCTCAGAAAGAGCTAGCGAAGCTTGCTGGTAAAGAGAAGAAGGACTTTCCTCTTCTCGTCACACCTAAGGAAATCGTTGATTTCTGTGAAGAGCACGCAGCAGCAGGTGTTAAAGAAGCACTTAACTTTGACAGCTACACAGAGCGTAAGCTTGCGATCGAGGTTATCGCCAAAGAAACCACTGCCGCGCTCAAAGAGAAGCTCGGTGCTGAGAATGTAGACGGCAACGACGTTGCACGCGCGTTCGACGAAATCCAAGAGAAGCTCTACCGCCAAAACATCCTCGACACTGGTAAGCGTGTGGACGGTCGTGGCGCTGCGGACCTTCGCACCATCACTTGCGACACTGGCGTGCTCCCACGCGTTCACGGTTCTGCCGTATTCAACCGTGGTGAAACACAAGCCCTCGTGATCTCAACTCTCGGCACTAGCCGTGACACACAAGACATCGACGGCCTCACAGGTGGTGCAACCAGCAAGTCCTTCATCCTTCACTACAACTTCCCTCCGTTCTCCGTTGGCGAAGCAGGTCGTTTCGGATTCACAGGACGTCGCGAAATCGGTCACGGTGCACTCGCTGAGCGCTCCCTCCTTCCGATCCTTCCACCAGAAGATGAGTTCCCATACGCGATCCGCGTAGTCTCTGAAGTCATGAGCTCCAACGGCTCCACTTCGATGGCTTCCATCTGTGGCGGTTGCCTCTCACTCATGGATGCAGGTGTGCCCATTTCCGCACCTTGCGCTGGTATCTCCACTGGTCTGGTCACTGAAAAAGACGAGAACGGTAAGATCACTAAGAGCGTGCTCCTCACTGATATCCTTGGCGCAGAAGATCACTTCGGCGACATGGACTTCAAGATTGCAGGCACACCCGAAGGGATCACCGGTTTCCAACTCGACTTGAAGATCACAGGTCTTCCATTCGACATCACACTCGAAGCGATTAAGCAGAACCGAGATGCACGTATGAAGATCATCGCGATCATGGCTGAGCACATGCCTGAGTCTCGCAAGGACCTCCGTGAGCACGCACCACGTATCCACACGATCTCGATTGCACCCGACAAAATCGGCGCACTCATCGGCCCAGGTGGTAAAAACATCCGCCGCATCACCGAAGTGTCTGGCGCACAAGTCGACATCAACGACGAAGGCAAAGTCCTCATCTTCGCAACAGACAAAGAGTCTATGGATCGTGCGATCATGGAAGTCGATGCCTGCACCGCAGAAATCGAAGTTGGCAAAACTTACCGTGGTATCGTTCGCGGTGTAAAGGACTTCGGCGCGTTCGTCGAATGCCTACCTGGTAAAGAAGGCCTCGTGCACATCTCCGAGCTTGCTGACTTCCGCGTCAACAAGACCGAAGATATCTGCAAGCTTGGTGACGAAATGGTCGTCAAGTGCATCGGCATCGAAAAGGGCAAAGTGCGCTTGTCGCGCAAAGCAGCCCTCGAAGAAGCTGCTGAAGCATCCGAAGAGGAAGCTCCTGCTGCAGAAGCCGAAGAAGAAACAACCGCAGCTGAGTAATCACTCGCTTCAAAACGTTTAACCAAAGCGGTCGCCGAAAGGCGGCCGCTTTTTTTGTGCGACTAGAAATCACATCGCATATGTGTAGTGAAATCGTGAAGCAATCTCGACCAGCGCATACATGATACCAAATCTAAAAAGGTTTGACCCTTAATATTATGGCTCTATGAGTTTAATGAATGAGAC
>JABBCA010000053.1 GCA_018607135.1 Opitutales bacterium | reverse complement strand
CAACAACAAAACACAGAATAGCCCCGAGCCCAAAAGCTCGGGGCTTTCTTATGCCCGCAAGTTCCACCTTTCAACCCGAGCTATGCATACGGTTTTCTAGAGCAATAGGATTCTATTTGTAAGTGCCATTATATTAGACACATGGCTGCCTGTCAGGCCAGCAGACACGTATGTTTATACGCTCCTAGTTTGTTCATTAGGCTGCCAAAGGGCACCTATCTTCCTCTTCCTTTAGGGCTACGCCATCTACGCGCTGCCACGCTTCGTCAGTTGCCGAGCACCTTGCTCATCCTATTGCATAATCCGGGTTTAATCAGGTCATACTTCGGATTAATCGACCTATCATTACGCTCGGGAATAGTAGCTCATCATAATATCTCATTGCCATATGATTCCAAATAATATGATATGACAAAAAGGCATAGTAACTGTTTGCTCCGGCTCGCTTCGCTCGCCTCCGCAACCAACCGCTTGAGTCGACTCCGCTGGGCGTTCTACCAAACAAGACCATGAAAGAAATAAACAAGACACTTTACGCCAAACTTCTAATAACCTTCCTGAAGGCCAGCATCTTTTTTGGGGTTATCGTTGGTCTTTTTATTGGTCTTTTGACCAACTGGGTCGTGGGGTTGATTTACGGAATTCTCGCAGGTAGCGCGTTGTGGATGGGAGTGCCGGGTATCCTAGTCGCCCTCTCCAGACTTAAGAGTCGCTCCACCCAGTAAGCAACTGAACGCGAACAAGCCCAACTAAATTCGGCTATCCTTAAACCCTCGGCGATTCTGCAGTAGTCTCCTTGATTAGGAGCTTGGCCTTGAACTTACGACTTTGCGGCGGAGTGGACTCGGCTTTCTTATCTAAGCGCTGAAGCATGAGCTCTGCAGTAGCATGAGCGAGCTCCTCCAAAGGTTGCGCAATGGTGGTCAAACGGTGCGGTAGGTATTCGCCCAATGGAATGTTATCAATCCCGATGACGGATAGATCCTCCGGCACACGTATGCCGCGCTCATTGGCGGCACGAATGGCTCCAATTGCAGTCAGATCATTCATGGCGATGAGTGCCGTGGGACGCTCCCCCGAAAAACCATCGAGGAAGGCTCCAAAGGTATTACATGCGCTGGAGAGATCGTGCGCGCAGGGGATAAAGAAATTTTGGTTCTCGGGGATGCCCCGCTCCAAAAGCATTTTATTAAATACCTCAGGACGATCACCCGCCTCTTGCCCTTTGGATAACGCACACAAGAAGGCGAAACGCTCATGCCCCAATTCGAGCAAGTGATCCACCGCCGAAATGATGCCTTCGGAAAAGTCCATCTCCACTGCATCAAATGGAAAGGCCTCTGTCGATGGACCAGTCATGGCGACGACGTGCTTGGATGCTTTCTCTGCACGCGAGATAAAGTCCAAGTGACTCTGGAGGTCGCTGACAAAATAAGTGACTGCGTCAATCTGCCGATCCAGGATCGAGTCTAAGCAGTGTTTCTCGTAATTCACGTCTGTGCGTGAGTGCTCGACAATCAAGTCGTAGCCGTGCTCGCGCATACGCTGCTCCAATAAATCGGCAAAGGTGGTATAAACCGGGTTGTGCAGATCGGGGATCACCAGGCCAACCGTCTTAAAACTGCCGAGGCGCAAGCCCAGAGCTGCGCGACTCGGACGGTAGCCCAGCTCCTTGGCTGCGGCGAAAACACGTTCTTCGGTCTCTTTGGAGGCCCAAGAATTCGACCGACGATTCAAAATCGTCGACGCAGTATTCGGAGCCACGCCTGCTTTTTCGGCGACATCTTTTAATCGTGCTCTCATAGGTATATTATAGGTCAGATGATAGTGGGAATTATTGACACAAAGCTGCGATAATCAACGGTCGTATATCACTCAGCAAGGCATACATCTAGTGTAATTTAAGAACACAACGAATTATAGAGTATGTGCAATGAACTTTTAATCGATGCCCCATCATAGGCCTAAAAGAATAGATTCTTATTGCTTTTATCAGTCGGCAAAAGATGATCTGGTCAGAATTAATTACCGGCACCCCAGAGCCACCTTGAAAACCCTCCCGAATCCAAGCTTCTACTATGAGTTCTGCGCACGTGCCCCACATCCCAGGTCAACGAAAAGTTCCCCTACGAACTAAAGTCACGTGGGGCTTTGGCGGACTGGCGGACAACTTCATGTTCAACACATTGACCGCGCTGGGCACGCTGGTCTATGTGACACATTTTAATTTTAGTGCAGGACTTGCGGGTCTTGCACTGGCGATGCCGCGGTTGGTCGATGCCTTTACAGACCCTTGGATCGGCAACTATTCAGATAATCTTCAGTCAAAATATGGCCGCCGTAGACCTTTGATGTTCATCGGTGTGATCATTTGCGCGATGCTATTGCCGCTTCTATGGACACCTATCGGAATCGAAACGGTGGGCAATCCATGGTATTCGAATATCCCATTCTGGTATGTAGTGATCATCGGCAGCCTTTTTGCCGTGGCATATACTTTATTCGTAGTTCCTTACACGGCACTTGGTTTCGAATTGACGCCTGACTATGACGAGCGAACGCGGGTTTTAAGGTGGCGGATGTTAATTGGTCTCGCAGGGTCACTCGCAGCGGGCTGGTTATTTAAATTGGCCGCGGCAGACCTCTTTCCAAATGTTGGAGTCGGCGCCTTTTGGGTAACGATTGGCGTCGCAGCGATCGTCCTAGTCTCTGGCCTCATCCCCACCTTTGGATGCAAGGAAGAACTCGCAATCGAACAACAGGAACCGATCAAGCTGTTTGAAGCGATCAAGTATACGATGACGAACAAGCCGTTCTTCATCCTATTCGTTTCGTATGTGATGATAATCGTCGCACTGTTTTCGGCGCAAAGTATTGCTCCGCTGATCATGCTGGACTTTGTTTTTCAAG
Organism: Opitutales bacterium; assembly: GCA_018607135.1. Taxonomy (GTDB): domain Bacteria; phylum Verrucomicrobiota; class Verrucomicrobiia; order Opitutales; family Coraliomargaritaceae; genus JBPOFY01. The sequence goes on along the minus strand of JABBCA010000053.1, from coordinate 786 downwards.
GTAACGCAAAAGAGCTCGGCACATTCACTGGATTGTTAACTACAGTTGCGGTCACCCTCTCCTATTTCAGCATCTATTTCATCGGTTACCTTTCCGTCCGATTCAATAAGCGTATGGCCATGATCATCGGACTGATTTTTGTCACGGTCGGTAACGCGCTGAACTTCTGGGCAATGGATCCACGTTGGGTCTGGGCAATGTATATCGTCGGCGGCATCACTTTTATCGGCATGCAAGGCTGCTGGCTGATGGTTGATTCGATGGTCGCGGACGTCTGTGATGACGACGAATTGGAAACGGGTCGACGACGCGAGGGTATGTTCAGCTCAGTCAAAGGTTTTGCCCTCAAGGCGGCACAAGCCCTCACCTTCGGCATCGGCGGCTACATGGCAACTGCAGCGGGATATGATCCTCTGGCAATCGATGCAGGCGGTCTCGACACAGACATCGCTGTTAGAATGAAAGCGCTCCTGATCGGCTTCCAGACGATCGGCCTGTTAATCGCTATCCTACTAATCTGGTTCTACCCGATTTCCCGCGAGCGTGCTGAAGCGACACAGCGCAAGCTCGAAGAAATCGCGCGTGAATCGGATGCGAAGGACGACGAGATTGTTAGCTAAACTTCATCAAATGAGATGAAGGTATTCACACCAAGAGCTATAGCGCTCGCTACCAGCATAGCTTTTGCTTCAATCGTTTCGGCTCAGCCCAATATCATTGTCATCATGGTCGATGACATGGGCTACAGCGACCTCGGTTGCTACGGAGGCGAGATCGATACACCAC
>JABBCA010000032.1 GCA_018607135.1 Opitutales bacterium | reverse complement strand
TCAGTTGCGGAGCACACTTCGCATCCTAATGCATAATCTGGGTTGAAGAGCAGGAATTTTCCGCTTCTCACCTTGCACTATCCACTTCACACTCCTTCTCCATGAAACAGACCACAACGATTGAACTGAAGGAGCTCGCTTTTTTCGCACGCCATGGGGCCTTGCCTGAAGAGGCGAAGCTGGGGCAGCGATTTAAGCTAGATGTGGTGTTGCGTCTGCGGGATGACTTAGAGTTTGAGGATGACTCGACTGAGGGGACGGTGAATTACGCTGAAGTTTATGAAGTCGTGCAGGAAATCTTTACCGGTTTTCGCTTCAATTTGATCGAGCGAGCGGCGGAGGTGATTGCGACTGAGGTTCTGGATCGTTTCGACAAAGTCGTTGAAGTGACGGTTAAAGTGAAGAAGCCTGCAGTGCCGGTGGATTGTATCTGCGAGTATTTCTCGGCGGAGGTGACTCGATGCCGATAGCCTATCTTGCACTTGGAAGTAATCTAGGCGATCGTATTGGGCAGATGCGGGAGGCTTTGAGTCTTTTAGAAGCGGACGCATCGTTGTCAGTATTCGCATGTAGCTCGGTGTATCAAAACCGAGCGATCGGAATGGGGGAGGCAGACGACTTTTTGAATGCTGTGGTCGCGGTGCAGACCGAATTGCTGCCACTAGAATTACTGGATGCCTGTTTGTCTGTTGAAAATGAACTCGGACGAGTGCGCACGGACGAGTGGGCACCGCGCACCATTGATCTCGATGTCTTGGCTTACGAAGATGTAGTCATGAACGGTGAGCGACTGCATCTGCCACACCCGCGCATTGCGGAACGTGATTTTGTTGCGGTGCCGTTGTCTGAAGTCGCACCGAGCTTGGTGGTTTTTGATAAGCCGATCAAGGAGATCGTGGCGGATCTGCCGTCTGTTGATTTAGAGTTCTGGGCAGAGAAACTGCGGTGAGCTGAGGCAAAATAATGGTAGGCAAAATCATTATTTTTGCTCTGGAATTGTAAGTATAGTGTCCGAGCTTGCTCGGGCCTTCGTTAGATCCGGGTAATGACTATTCTGATGAGGGAGCGAGCAAGCTCACATACCATATTGTTACAGCATCGTTGAATGATTTTTCCAAAGTTTCACCCTGAAAAAAAACTGACTTTTATTTACTGCCTCCTAACTTCTTTTCAAATGAAACCCTCTATCGAGATTGAATATTGTCCGGGCTGTCGTTGGTTGTTGCGAGCAGGCTGGACCGCGCAGGAACTCTTAACAACTTTTGAAGCAGAGCTCGGTGCGGTGACCTTGAAGCCTTCTGAGGCGGGTGGCACCTTTCGTGTGACCGTTGACGGTGTGCAGGTTTGGGATCGAAAAACTGCGGGGCGTTTCCCTGAGATGAAAGAATTGAAGCAGGCCGTTCGTGACGAGATCGCACCTAGCCTGAATCTCGGGCATAGCGATACCACGGAGCGTCAAGCAGAGTAGGTATTTGTAGGGGCGCGACTTGACGCGCCCGTCTATCAGAGGCTTTACTAACGACGGGCGCATCAAGTTGCGCCCCTACGAATTATGTCTCATCCCATTTCTACATCCGTTCTCAAAGCAGCAAAGACTTTATCCGATGCAGTCGATGCACTCGATTTTGCTGAGCCGACGACACATATTTATAATCCTTTGACCTACGCATGGGCGGGGCATCGGAGTTATCTGGAGCAGCATGCGAACTCAAAGAAGAAAGTGATCTTCATGGGGATGAATCCGGGCCCATTTGGAATGGCGCAGTGCGGTGTGCCGTTTGGAGAGATCGATTTAGTGCGTGATTGGGTCGGTGTTTACGAATTAATCGGTAAGCCCGAGAACGAGCACCCGAAACGATTGATCGAAGGTTTCGCTTGTTCGCGTAGTGAAGTGAGTGGCCGCCGCTTATGGGGTTTGTTCAAAGAGCGCTATCCGGATGCAAAAGACTTTTTTACGGATCATTTTGTGGCGAATTATTGTCCCTTAGTGTTTATGGAAGAGACGGGCCGTAATCGCACGCCTGACAAATTACCTGCAGGGGAGGTGGAAGCGCTTTACGCAGTGTGCGATGCTCATTTACGAGCGTTGGTCGATGCCTTGAATCCGGATTGGGTGATTGGCGTCGGTGCCTTTGCCGAAGGTAGAGCAAAACTCGCATTGAAGGAGTATGACGTGAAGATCGGTCGAATTTTACATCCGAGTCCAGCAAGCCCTGCAGCCAACCGTGGCTGGGGAGAGCAAGCTACGAAGCAACTCAAAGCCCTAGGGGTTTGGTAGGCTTGGTTTACTGCAAAGTTTTTAAGACAACATTGTAAACGGCTTTAACCACCTCTGCCATCTTCTCATAATTGAGACGATCCCATGTGTCGCCTGCTTTATGGTATTCCTTGTTTCGGTAGAACGCCGTATCGGTAATCATTACCGCGTTATAGCCAAACTCCCAATAATTTCGATGGTCTGAAAAGTCAATTCCTGGAATCTGTGTCGGTGCTGCGATCGAGTAAACTCCGATTGCTCCTGCGCCCTGCATTTTGGATTTTACGTCTGCAATAAAGCTGCGTTGATCCAGCTTCCCAATTACGGCGATAAAATTCCCCGTATTTGGATAGATGAGTTTAAAAAGCAGGGCTGGGTAGTCTTGCGAGCCAAAAGCCTCATCATAGTAGCCGATCATCTCAAGCACGATTACACTAAGTATCTGCTCATTACTTTCGGACACAGCTTTTGCATGGAAATAACTCCCCATTTTTTTAGTGGCAAAGAATGGTGGTTCCTCAAGTGGATAGGCGACAAGTTCGATCCGAGTCGTCGGAGGATGTGCTTGGAAGAGGTAGGCGAGTTCGATAAGGCCAGCAACGCCACTGGCATTGTCATCGGCGCCAGGGGTGATTCCATGCGAGTCATAATGTGCGCCGATGATAACTCGCGGGCCTGACTTTGGACCAAAAAACGCGCTCACATTTCTAAATTCTGTTCCTGACACGGTGAATTCTTGTTTCTGGATGACGCCGCCAGCCTGCTTGAAGTGAGTTTCTATAAATGTAGCAGTTTTTTCAATGTTTTCATTATTTCGAAAGGTGCGTGGATGGAAATCAACTGAGAGCGTTTTTACCGTTTCTGTGAGACGCTCAACGTTGACTAAGATATCAATCGGATCATTCGATCCAAAACTAGGTTGTGCCAGGTAGAGCCAAATTGCGCAGAGGACAATGCCAACACCCAGAGTGACGTTGCGTAGGAATTTGAGTAGTTTTTTGAGCATAATCGATTACTTCTGGATTTGAAAATGAACGACGAGTGGTAAGTGGTCTGAGCCAGTTTTAGGTCCGATGAACCCGTCAGTGACGATGATGTCGTTTGAATGCAGGAAGTGGTCGATTTGAATGCCCAGGGCTGATGCAAATGAAGGCCATGTTGAAAGTATACCATTGTTGGTAGAACTGTCAGATAACTTCGATTGCTTTAGGAACTCGTTGAAATGAAAGCTAAATTGGGTAGTGTTTAAGTCACCTAGCAAAACTATTGGCGTATCTTTGCTCGAAGCATAAATAGCAAGTTTCTGAAGCTGATCGTTTCGTAGGTATGAGTATTTACCATTTTTTGGTGGAAGCGTATGGGTAGCGATGACGTTTAACTGTGTTGAACCGAAATCGATGGACGCGGAGATTGAGGGGAACTGAGCTTCACCGAGGTGTATAATTTCTTTGTGACTGAGCGGGTGTTTGCTGAATAGCCCGATTCCGAAATTATCATTCCGCGCTCGAATGCAATGGTGGGGGTAGCCACTTAATATTCTAGGGATCGATTGAATCCACTGCTCGTTGATTTCTTCCAGTATGATAAAATCAGGGGCAGTTTTTAATATAAATGCTTCGACGCGACTTGGTGATCCCAGCTGAGTGTTCACATTGAGTAATACTGCTGAACGAGAGGTCGCACTTTCATTATGCGAAGGAGTCTGAATTCTGTAGTGGGGAATCAGTAAACCCGCATTAATCAGAGTGAGCAATAATAGTGCGATTAAAGGCTTTGGTCGCTTCAAGAAATACAGAGCTATGATCAACGGCAGCGAGCAGACTAAATACTGTAGCCTGAAGTGCGAACAGAGGTCAAATAGCCAGTGGTATTTACCGAAGAAGCTAAACGCGATTGCGAATATAAGTATGAAGCTACAACTGCCTAGGGTTGTGGTGATCGCTTTGATAATTAGGCTATTCAAAATTGAGACGCTATGTGTGGTTTGAGAAAGCTTTTAAGCACTATGTAGCTATTTTTAGGCAGAATAATGGTAGGCAAGATCATTACTGCTCTTGCGTGTTTATGACAGAATAATTATCTCAATGAGTCATCGTGGAATTATTCTGCCATGATTATTCTGTCTAATTCTACTGTTAGATTCGTGGTTTTAGAATCAGCACGCCGTCGTGGGCTTCGGCGATTTCGCGCATAATATTGGCGAAGCGGGTGTTGCCTTGTGGGGCGCCGAGTTGGAAGGGGCTGATGAGGGTAGGGAAGCCAATTGCACTGATTGAGACGGGACGTTTGCCAGTGCTCGAACTACGAGGATTGAGGCGGTCGAGCTTGATGAGGAAGCTTTGAGTGGAGCCTTGGAAGTCGTCGCCGATTACGTAGAGACTCATTTTGTCATTGGCTTCAATACGCGGGCTTAACTCACGGATGGCGTTGCGGACTCCTGGTTCGGGGTCGCTGACACTGAGGATAGGGTAGCTTAGGATGCTTTGCAGTGCTTGCTGTCGTAGGCCAGGTGTGTCGGGGAGCCAGATGCCGCGACGGCCGATCATGTAGTTTCCACTGGTATCTAAAAATTGAATACTACGCACCTCAGGTAAGCTGTCGAGTAGCTCGCGGATTTGCTCAATCACTCCATAGTGTAGTTGCTTCGTGAGTTGGTTGCGCATGCTACCAGAGGTGTCGATTACAAACGCGACGTGTGTAGTGTCGGCGGGTAGGCCGATGGGGGGTAGGTTTTCGTGCTCGAAACTTTGCAGGAGTCGATTGGCTTCGGCAGTTTCTTGTTGGGCAGTGCTTAAGTTGGCTTTGCGGCTGTCGTATTCTTGCTGCAGGTCGGCGAGCTGTGACTCCATTTCTTGAATGAGGGAGAGGATGCGCTCGCGTTCTTCGCTGGTGACTTCGCTATTGAGTGCAGCTTCCAAAATCGACGCCTTGTTTGCGATGTCGGCTTCGAGCATGGCGAGCTGTTCACGCATCGTTCGCAGTGTGGGCACATCGACTTCGCTTTTAACGCCGGCTTCACCTGAGCCGATCGAAAGGATGAATAGCAACAAGATCGCTCCAAACCCACAGCATAGGCAGTCTAGAAAAGAGAGGCTGAAAACCTCGATTGGGCGACGTTTAATCATGGGTTAAAAGACGCCCAATCCAACGTCGAACGTTCAACGTCGAACATCGAATGGTGAATTGATTTGTTCATGGTAGCGCGGCACCGTCTCGGTGCGCATGGCGTTGTGCGAGCAAAACTTGTCGAACCATCTTGCGACGCGAGACGCGCCTGCGTTACCTGAGTCTGTTCTCGGTATGAGTGATTCGATGTTGGAAGTTGGACGTTCATTGTTCGATGTTCGCTTTAGTGCTACGCACTAAAGCGCTGGCCAGTCATTGTCGGGGATGAGGGTGATGCCATTGGTTTGTCCGCTGAGTTGCCAGAAGAGGCCTGCTGCGGCGGGGTCGCCTTCGAAGGGGAAGAGGATGGCGTTGAATGGGAAATTTGGGCGTGTTGCCATTGCAGAGTTAAACAGGCGAACACGGTCGGATTCTGAGAGGAGTCTGCCGCTGGGTGCGGGTGCGGTGGGGAGTCCATCGCCGATGAGTAGCAGGCTACTGGCGCGTTCATTGAGCCGCTTAATTTCTTGGATCGCGTTGGCAAGGTCGGCACCGCCCGTCGCTTCTAAGTTGTCGAGGCGATCTAGAAACGAGAGCAGGGATGCATTGTTGTAGGGGTCGATGTAAGGGTTCGATTGAGTTCCGCTGAGTGGGGTGGCCGCTTCATTCATTTGGTAGATGGCGACGAGTGTGCCTTTCGGTATGGCAGCGAGCACGGCACGGGTGGCTGCTTTAGCGCGGAGCCATTTTTCGGAACTGGCACCGGTTCCGCTTTGGATGATCTGGATCGCTTCGTTGGCAGTATCTGCAAGCATGCTGCCTGAGCTTTCGAGTAGAATGACCGTGCGCGGACCTTGGAGGCGAAGGCCGGAAAGGTAGCTTTGGTCGGCGGAGGGGCGGTCAAGCGCAGCTGCTTTTTTTGGGATCTTTGCTTCGGTTTCGAGCGCCTTGAGTGCTTCAGCTTGATCTTCAATTGCTTTGGCGAGGCGTTCTTGTTCGGCGGCAAGCTGAGCGATGCTGGTTGCATTCGTATCTGGCTGTGGGTCGAGCGCTGAAATGTCTTTATCCAGTGCCTTTTGCTTGGCTTCCGCTTCTTCGATTGCCGCTTGCATGGTTTCTACCGCCTCGGAGGATTGGCTGGCCTCGGTTTCGCTTTCGGTGATTTGTTTCTTCGCTGTGAGTATGAAGAGCAACAGCACGGCGCCGAAACCACAGCAGATACAGTCCATGAAGGACAGTGCGGAGCTTTGGGCTTCTCGGCGCTTTTTCATTTTAGAAGTGGGTCGTGAAGAGTGGTTAGTGGTTGGGCACTACTCTTTCGAACCTTCTTTGGATTCTGGGGCCACTTCTATTGCATCATTCGATGTCGAGGGTTCGACGTTTGGCGTTCCCTCACTTTCGCGATTGTAGAGTTTGTCGAGCAGTTGCTCTCGGCAAAATGTTTGTATGCGCAAGATGAAGCCTTCTTGGCCACTTTGTAATAAATGGATCAAAAGCATGAGCACGATGCTAATGAAGAGGGCAACAAGTGTGGAGTTGAAGGCAACGCCTAGCGCACTGGTGACGCCTGAGATGTCGCCTTGTAGGGCTTCGTCTGCGCGTTGTAAGGCGACGCCAATGCCGCGCACGGTGCCGATAAATCCGATCGATGGGATCGCCCAAACGAGGTAGCGAAGCATGGAGAGTTCGCTTTCTTGTTGCTCGGCTGCGACTTCAAGTCGCCCCATGATGGTTTCAGTGGCCTCAGGCACGCTACCCGTCATGTGGTAACGCTCTAGACCGCGGGCCATAACGTAGGGAAGAATTTTGTTTCGCAGGTCGTGGGACTGACTTTTTTGATCAATGGTATCTGCGAGGTGGCCTGCGCGATCACGTGAGATGCTGCGAGCACCTTCAAGAAGATCGACTTCGGGGTCGGTATTCAGTCCTTCGCTTTCTGGGGAAAATTGTGCCAGACTCTTGGCCTCGTGTTTGAGTGCGATAAATTTGTAAACGAGGATCATGATGCCCCACAAAAAGAGGGAGAGGCAGATTTGTTGCTCGTAGTCTTTGAGGATAATAAAAATGCTGGCGTTGTCGCTGCCTTCATTGATGCCGAGGCTTTGAGCGAGCGATGCGTTGTAAGCTTGTGGGCGAATGAGGCCGCCGTAGAGAACTCCGACAAATATGAAGGAGGCAATGAGCCCCATACTAAAGATGAGGCCTTTGACTGAGAAGATGCCGCGTTCTGGATTTCGTAAACTCATAGGATTCGGATGGGTAGTGGAGAGTGTTCAGTAAATGGTGATTAGAATGGGGTGATTTGTTCCAGATGCAAAATACAAATGTCGCCTTAATTCTCCTTGTTCTGCACCCTCATCAGCAGATTCTAACGAGTGCTCGGCAAAGGGGGCGGCTAGCTGCGAGTTATGGGTCCTCTCATTCGCTGTGGCGCTTGGATAAACACGTCACTCACAAGTTAAGGGACTGTTCAAGACGAAATCGAATGGTTGCCGATTTAGCTACGCTTCCAATTTTGGTGCTCGAGGTTCCCTCTTGGCCCTTCGAGCTACGAAGGGCACTGTGCTCGATGCGGTTACAGTTAAGCAGTGTTCGTCTCTCTTTTTGACGGTGCTTTGCGAAGAGACTGTCTCAAAATTGTAAACGATAGTGAAGTTACTATACAGACTGACCCACAGCTCACCCTAGTGGCTAGGTAGTCTACCTGCTGCTGCCGATCCGAGGCGACGCCGATTAACTCTCATCGGTATCGGCTTGGTCGTTTCTGAGACAGTCTTCAAGTAAGGTCCCGACCTTTAACTAAAGCGCTTTAGCGAGTGTCGCTCAATACGCTCATGTGCACCGTTCAACTCGCCTTACGTGATCCTAATGATGATGGTTCAAATAAATAGCTTTAAACGCCGCGACTTTTTCACCGAGCACTTTAGCGGCTTCACCGTCAGTGGATTGTTTAGACTTCATGGAGTATAGAATGATGTGGTGCAGGAGTTCCACTTTATCCGCGTAGTGATCGGCACCTGGCTTGATGCGTTGAGCTAGGAAGTAGTTGGCTGCTTCGTCGATGATCTTGGCTGCGTGAGACTCCTTATTATTTGTCCAGCGAACGAGTTGCTGGTGGTCTTGAGCAGTGAGCGTATCCTTAGCGGAGAGTGCGGTGATTTGTGCACTGGCTTTGACGATGGTTTCGACGTGTTGCTCGAGCTCACCGAACTTGAGTTCGTCGCCATAAATACCGCAGGGCACTTGGCAGTGTGCGTTGACCGATTGGATGGCTAGGAAGGGCAGGAGGGAGAGTGCGAATAGGTAGATGTATTTCATGCTCACGATAGAATACTTTTTTGAGTAAGATGCAAGTATGTGGAACAGACATTCTTGCCTGTAAGGTTATTGAGGACGCAAGCTCGCAGACTTTCGGCTTAAGGTAGTGCCCATCGGCGCGTTCTTACTCCGCATTTTGTATTGGTTAAAGGAGCAAGGACATTCCTGTCCTTGTTTCGACGAGTTGAACCCACAAAATTGACGGACAAGAATGTCCTCCGTCCTTAAGGCTCAGGCTACGCCGAGACACGCGCTCCTGCGCTACCTTAATAAAAATCCGCTCTCGACCCATCTGAGTGAATTGTTTGCTTTAAGTGCTATGGCAATTGTCTGGAGTCAAAATATTGAGGGTAACCTCTACGAAGTGCGTTCGGCGGGTGCGACGCTGCGCCTGTATCGGAATGGGGTGAATCATTCTCAATGGAATCCGAACCGACCGCTCTCGGGATGTATTTGGGATTTGATCGTGCTGCCAGCGTTGTATCGTCCACAGGCGAGTATACAGGATGCACTCGTTTTGGGCTTTGGTGCCGGCACGGTTGCGGCGCAGTTGCGTGAGCTCTTGTCGCCTGAGCGTATCGTTGGCTTAGAGCTCGACCCGATGCATTTATCGATTGCGGATGGATTCTTTGACTGCGCGGAAGGTTGCGAATTGATCGCTGCCGATGCAGTGGAATGGGTGCATGAAACGAATCAACTGGGGCAGTTCGATTACATCCTTGATGACTTGTATGGCGAGCAGGATGGTATCCCTGTTCGGTGCGTGCCGATGGATTTAGAATGGTGTCAACGCCTAGCCGATCTGGTGCGCCCGGGTGGGATGATGGTGTTTAACATGGTTGAGCCGAACAAGGTGCAACACTTGCCACCGTTTAAAAATGCGAAACTAAAGAAGCGCTTTCCGCACACCAAAATTTTTAAGATGGAGGGTTACGAAAATCGTATCGTCGCGTTTAGCGAGCAGCCCTTAGAGGAAGCGGAGTTTACCCAGCACTTGAAGCGTATTTGTAAGCAATATCCTCGGTGCTATGGGGTGGGTAAGCGGTATATAACGGAGTAGGCTTTTGATGTCTTCATCGTAATCCTAATCTTAATCTTTTGGGAGCGCGGACCTATGTGTCCGCATGGTAATGGCTTAACCAATGGGTTTCCGGACGGAGCCTGTTCCTTATCCATAAGTTTTTAAAAGTGTTTCTACATTTCCTTTCGTAGTGTCCGCGCTTGCGCGGGCCTGCTGTGGAGGGGGCGGGCTGTGCTGGACCGTGTAAATTGTCTTGAGGCTTGAGCAAGCTCGCACACTACTTTAGCCAGCAGCTTTTCCTCATAAATGAGATATGGGTAAAGAACAGGACGGAGCTGGACGCTCTACTTTCGGATTCGGAGTTTGGTAGCTCGAGTGCGTCTCGAATGGCACTACCTTTAGAGGGATTAAGATTAAGAGTATGATTAGGATTAAGACCTAACTTACATGCCTGGCAATCCGGGCATGCCACCGCCTTCGCCCATTTGGGCTTTCATGGCTTTCATCATCTTACGTCCTTTGCCGCCGTTCATCATCTTCATCATTTTTTGCATCTGATTGAACTGCTTGAGCAGGGCGTTGACGTCGCGCACTTGCACTCCGGAACCATCGGCGATGCGCTTGAGGCGGCTGCCGCGTAGAAGGCGTGGGGTTCGACGCTCTTGAAGGGTCATTGATAAAATGATCGCTTCGGTGCGGGCCATTTTCTTTTCTTCTTCGTCGCCGATTTCGACGCCGCTCATGCCGGGCATCATGCCCATGATGGAACCGAGTGAGCCCATCTTTTTGACCTGTTGCATTTGCTTGAGGAAGTCTTCGAGGTTGAAGTCGGCCTTGCGCATCTTCTCGGCGAGGCGTTCGGCTTCTTTCTCGTCGATGGTCTCTTGTGCTTTTTCAACCAGGGAGACGACGTCGCCCATGCCGAGAATACGCGATGCGATTCGGTCTGGGTGGAAAATTTCGAATTCTTCGACCTTTTCACCAGTGCCCATGAATTTAATCGGCACATCGGTGACGGTCTTCATGGAAAGGGCGGCACCACCTCGGGCATCACCGTCGAGCTTGGTGAGGATGATACCGGTGATGTTGACGGCTTCGTGGAAATGCTTGGCGACGTTGACCGCTTCTTGACCGAGCGCGGAGTCGGCCACGAGCAGAATCTCGTCGGGCTGGATCGCGTTCTTGAGCTGCTTGATCTCTTCGATCAAGTCTACGTCGATTTGCAGGCGACCAGCGGTATCGAAAATGATGAGGTTGGCGTCGGCGTCTTTGGCCGCATCGAGTCCGCGCTTGCCGATTTTGACGACGTCCTTTTCGTCACGGTCTCCGTAGAAGGTGCAGCCTACTGTCTTGGAAAGCATTTCGAGCTGATCGATTGCAGCAGGGCGATAGACATCACACGCGACCAAGGCAGGACGGTAGTCGCGTTTTTTGGCGAGGAACTGCGCGAGTTTACCAGAGCTGGTGGTCTTACCCGAGCCGTGCAGACCGACCATCATGATACGGAGCGGCTTTTTGTCTTCGAGCTCAGTGGTGCCTTCACCGAGGAGTTTGACCAACTCGTCGTGAATGATCTTGATCACCTGTTGCCCAGGAGAGACGGACTTGAGCACTTCTTGCCCGATGCACTGCTCTTTGACGTTGCTGACGAATTCGCGGGCGACCTTGAAGTGGACGTCGGCAGAAAGGAGCGCCTGACGCACTTCTTTGAGCGCGTCCGCCATGTTTTCTTCGGTCAGCTTGCCCACGCCGCGAAGGTTGCGGAGAGCGGAGCCTAGTTTGTCTGTAAGATTTTCGAGCATTACGGTGAAAAAGGGAAAGGTAGGGGAGCTAATCGGCTGCTATGGCAGAGGCAATGGTATTTTCGCTCCTCGTTCAAATGGTAGCGCTGGCGTGACTAAGGCGCATTGTGAATTGCGGGTAGTTTGTGGCGTCCGCGCTTGCGCGGGCCTGTTTGGGCAGTTGCTTAATCATGTTAAGGGTAACGGGACTAGTGCTCTGGGGCGCGAGCAAGCTCGCACGCCACTGGTTCAGCTGTAATTATGAGCGTGAATCACCCCCTTTTCATGCTTGTTTCGAGTCTGGAAGGTGTTTTCATGCCCGCTCTTATGAAGCGCACTCATCATTGCTCCCAACTCCGTAAATCCGACGCCGGATCCACTGCTACACTTAGCGGTTGGGTCGATTCTGTTCGTGACCACGGTGGTATTCTTTTTGTCGACCTTCGCGACCGCGAGGGGTTGACTCAAATCGTTCTCGACCCTGCGAATAAGGCACTCGAAGCACAGTTCGGCTCGATCAAGCCTGAGTCTGTGATCGAAGTGACTGGTGCGGTGCAAGAGCGTATCCCTGAAGCGGTTAATAAGAACCTTGCGACGGGTGATGTCGAAGTGCACGCCAGCGAGTTGACGATTCACAATGTCTCCAAGACACCTCCATTCCCGATGGATGACTCTGCGGACAAGACTAGCGAAGACCTTCGCATGACTTACCGTTACCTCGATCTGCGTCGTAGCTCGAACCTGAATCTGCTTCGCCTACGTCACAAGACGAGCCAAGCGATTCGTAACTACATGGATGAGCAGACCTTCATCGAGGTCGAAACACCGATGCTTTTCAAGAGCACACCCGAAGGCGCTCGCGAGTTTCTCGTGCCGAGCCGCATGAATCCAGGTGCATTCTACGCGCTCCCTCAATCACCACAGCAATATAAGCAAATGCTTATGGTCGCTGGCGTCGAGCGCTACTACCAACTCGCACGTTGCTTCCGCGATGAAGATCTACGCGCGGATCGTCAGCCTGAGTTCACTCAGCTCGACATCGAGCTCTCTTTCATCGACCGCGAGGATATGTATGAGTTGATCGAAGGTCTCATGAAGCGCATCTGGAAGGATACGCTCAATGTAGATATCAAGGCACCGTTCCTGCGTATGAGCTACTTCGACGCGATGAACCGCTTCGGTGTCGATAAGCCAGACATGCGTTTCGATATGGAACTGCAAGACTGCGCAGATATCTTTGCTAACTCTGAGTTCAAGGTCTTCAAGGGCACACTCGATGGTGGCGGTGCAATCAAGGCGTTCAACGCCAAGGGTCTTGCTGACCTCACACAAGGTGAACTCCGTGGCCTCGAAGATTCTGCGAAGTCACTCGGGGCAAAGGGCCTCGCATTCATCAAGTCTGTGGGTGGTGAGTGGAAGTCTCCGATCCTTAAGTTCTTTTCTGAGGAAGAAAAGGCAGCGATCAAGGAGCAGCTCCAAGTTGAAGATGGCGACATCGTCTTCTTCGCCGCGACTGAGTGGGAGCGTGCGTGCACGATTCTCGGACGCGTGCGCCTCGAAGCGGCTCAATTACTGGTTAAGCGTGAAAAGCTCACGATTGATCCTAGCGATTACAAATTCCTCTGGGTGATTGAGTTCCCGCTCATGCTCTTTGATGAGGAGCAAAACCGCTACGTCTCTTCACACCACCCATTCACGGCGCCGGTTGAAGAAGATCTACCTTTCCTAGACAGCGACCCGAAGAAGGTGCGCGGTCAGCACTATGACCTTGTTCTCAACGGTGTTGAGCTCGGTGGTGGTTCGATCCGTATTCACCAACCAGACGTGCAGAAGAAAGTCTTCGAAGACGTGCTCAAGATTGAGCCAGACGTCGTTGAAAGCCGCTTCGGCTATATGCTCAAGGCCTTCGAGTATGGCGCACCTCCGCACGGTGGTATCGCATTCGGCCTCGATCGTATCTGCACCATCCTCGGTCAACGCACCAGTATTCGCGATGTGATTGCCTTCCCTAAGAATCAAAAGGGGCAGGAAATGATGACGCAGAGCCCTGGCATCGCGACGGAGAAGCAGTTACGTGATCTCCACGTGAAGGCTGTCTTGCCGAAGAAGGAAGCGCCAAAGGCGTAATCGAACGAATTACTTTTCGACTGGAACCCGGAGGCAACTCCGGGTTTCTTAGTATATAGATGTCTCTGATCCGAAAAACATTTCTAACCTGCGCAGCGTGCCTACTTGGTAGCCAAGTGCTGACTGCGCAAATGACGCCGAACGCGCCAGTTAAAAACTTCAAGCTGCCCCGCCTCGCGGACAATGGTTATACGCAATGGGTGTTAATGGGCGGTCAGGGCATCTACGATGGTCCCGAGCAAGTGCGTATTGAAGAGATGGGCTTGCGGGTTTACACTGGCGATGAGCGGATGGCGCTCGAAATGTCGATGGACAGCCCCGAGGCGACCGTGCGTTTACAAGAGAACAAAGCCTTTTCAGAGAGTGTCATCGAAATCGAAGGGGCGAACTTTAAGATTTCGGGAGTTGGCTGGACTTGGAATGGAGAGACCAAAGAGATCGAAGTGCTCTACGATACCGTTGTTGAGTTTACGCAGGACATCTCGGATTCGTTGGCAGGTGAATTGGCTCCAATCGGTGACGATGAGACACCACGAACCACCATCTTGAGTGAGCGTTTGAAGCTTAAAACGACCGAAAAGGAGTATCTCTTCGAATTCTATAATCGAGTGCGAGTCGCTTCGGGGGAGATGACTCTCTCCAGCAATGCGCTTGTGGTGAACGTCGATGCGCCTAAGGGCCGCGAAGAGGGGGCGCCTAAGGTCCAGACTGACCAGATCGAAGCAGTGAGCTTGATCACGGCGCAGGATCAAGTAGTGATCAATCAAGCTGGGCGTATCGTTCGCGCCGGCGAGGCGATCTTTTTACCGCGCGAGAAGAAGGTCAACTTGAGCGGCACTCCAGAGATTGAAGCATCGGGTGTGTATTTGACGGGAAATACGATCCGTAGCGAGGAAGGGAAGATCGTCGTCGAAGGCAGTGCAGACACGGGGCGTGCGCAAATGATTTTAACAGAGACCGGTGGCTTAGGTATTCAAGGTGGCACTGCCTTGAGTGAAGAAACGATTGTGCTGTCCGACTCCATCGTAATGGAGGAGATGGAAAAAGAGAATCAGTTTACTTTTGCAGGTTCGACCGAAGTGATGTCCGGCGCGGTGCAAATGCAGGCCGGCTCCATGCGTATTTTTGCGAACAAGGAAACAGAAGCGTCTAACAAGGCTGAAACGAAGGAAGAGGCCGCAGAGGAGGACGATGATTCTCTGAAAGTCGGCGATGTGCGCGAGATGATTGCCGATGGCGGTGTGCGTATCGAGCAGAGTGGTCAAGTCGCCACGAGTTCAATAGTGACTTTTTATCCTGCCGAGGAACGCGCTGTTCTCGAAGGGGAGCCAAAAGTGACCAACGGCGAAGCGATTGTGACTGGTGAAAAGATGGAGTTGAAGCCAGGGCTGGCGATCATCCGCGGCAGTGATGCGCAACAGGTGAATGTGATTCTACCTGAGATGCCAGACATGGGGTATGAGGCATTTACTGGAGTCGCTACAGCGAGCTCGCCAAAGCCAGTCGAGAAGAAAGAGAAGCCGCAAGCGCGTGATACCATCGTCCGCAGTAATCTTTTACGGATGATCGAAGAACCCAAACAAACCGTATTTCGATTCACCGAGAATGTTACCGTGGCCGCGACAAATTTAGATGCGAGCTGTCAGCGCCTCGATGTGGTGGCGATGGAAAAGAAGACCAAGGATGCCAAGAGTGGGGAAACTAAAGACCGCCTCGAAGTGCAGCGCATCGAAGCCATCGATAGCGTCGAGGTGAAGCAAGACGGCCGTGTGGCCACCGCGCAAAAGGCATTTATTTTACCCGAAGAGGGTAAGGTGATTCTCGAAGGCAATGCAGTCGTGAACGACGAACAGGGTAAGGTCTCTGGTCACCGTATGACGCTTCTACAAGGAAAACGACGCGCGATCGTCGAAGGTGGTGGCCCAGATGGGGAACGCGCCAAAATTACGCTGCCAGCCTTACCTAAGGGTAAAAAGTTTTAGGCTCTTAAGGTCGGGCTGATTTATGCGACTCCTCCAGCGTATACATTCGCGTCTGGATCCGGATATTTCTCCAGCATGTGCTGGAAGAGGGCACCGCACTTTTGTTCAAAGAGATCTGTCGTATAGGCTTCTGGCAGACCGGCATCCAACATCTTTTCGATCTCGATGCGAACCCCTGCGCGAGAGGTTCTGCTGTTCCTCCAGTCGAGAACCAGCTTTTCGGTCTTTAGCTTTGCTAGTAGGTCTCGGCAGACTTTTTTGATTTCGTCGATCTCCTTCTGTGTGAGTTGAGGTCCCGGGCGAGTTAAGATGTCGAAGGCTGCAAGTTCTTCTTCACTTAGGCTTTCCCGCATGTGCCGGGTTTCCTCTTCGCTTAGTTCATTGGAGAATTTCACAAGGTGCTCGAAGAACTCTTCGATGGTGACTGAGCCCTTATTATAGTCTTCGACCATCCGCTCAAATCGTTCCAAGAAATCGTAACGACTTGCATTGAATCGGATCAAGTTCTTGAGCTTCCGTTCGATGAGCGCCCGAAGCTTCACTGCCTCACTGTTCTTGGTCTTAGACTTGGCGAACTTCTTCTCTAGAGCTTCGAAGTCGACTTTACTGAGGTCAATTGTTGTAGCACTTTCACCAGGTTCTAGCCCCGGTTCTGCGACGATAGATTCATCAAGCTTGCTTTCGATTTCTTCTAACACCGCGGTGACATCGACAGGCTCTTTGAGTGCGCGAAGTGCCTTGGCAACTTCCTGAATGACTTGGCAACGTGGGGCAAGATCTGGAATTATGGGATCCGGCATGATTGCCTTATAGAGTTTTTCAATGTCGTTGGCTTGTCCGAGGTAGTTATCCTTTATCGTGTCCTGACGAGTGAGTCGGTCGACGGACAATAGTAAATGCTTTTGAGGGTCTGTTTCTACATCTGTTAGCTTCACGTCGTGCTTTAGGCAGAAGTGATCTATTTGCTCTAGTGCGATACGCAGGGCTTCAATCAATTCGCTTTTGTCCTTCACTGGCACGTCGCCACCTTTACCTCCAGCATAGATAGCCAACGCTTTCTCAAGCTCTAAGAATACGTTGGCATAGTCGACGATGAGACCACTGACTTTGTCTCCATGCACACGGTTCGCTCGGGCAATCGTCTGCATGAGAGTGTGCCCGCGCATTGGTTTATCGAGGTAGATGGTTGAGCAACTCGGTGCGTCAAATCCCGTCAGCCACATCGCGCAGACGAATACGAGACCTAAGGGTGTTCCTGGTTCTTTGAATTGTGTTTCTAGGTCCTCATTGACCATGCGCTCACGATGGGGGCGTATCTCAAGTCCCTTACTCGCCATTTCTGATATTTCGTTTTGCCCAGAGGAGACGATGACCGCTCGGTCGGTGTCTATGAGTATATCTAGCTTTTGTTTGGTGGCGGTATACGCGCTACTGCCAAATTGATGGCGTTCAAGCTCTTTGCTCAACCTTGCTTTTTCTGCCTCCCATTCGGCTGAGACTTTATCATACATCCGGATCGCAGTCGCCTTATCGATTGAGACGACCATGGCTTTTCCCTGATGGCCTCGATTGATGAAATGGTGGACGATATCTTTGGCTACAGTATCTAGACGATCATCGCGTGTGATGAGGTGATAACGTTTACCGAGGAGCCGTTCGACCTTCTGTTGCCCATCTGAATCTAAGTCCGCATCATCAATGATGTCATAGATCTCATCGTTTAGACTTGGGTTGGTGATATCCAACTCAGGCGTCCTGTTCTCGTAGAAGAGTGGGACGGTTGCGCCATCCTCGATGGATTGTTTGAAATTATAAATGCTGACGTAATCACCAAAGACTTCTCGTGTGCGTTCCTCGCCAGTGATGAGAGGTGTGCCAGTGAACGCGACGAACTTCGCGTTTGGAAGGGCGGTGCGCATGTTCATCGCCAAGGTGTCGTATTGGCTGCGGTGAGCTTCGTCTGTAAGGACGATGATATCATCTCGCTCTGAGAGCACTGGGTGCAAGGTGCCCGGTTCAGTTCGGAACTTGTGGATGAGCGTAAAGACGTAGCGGTGGTCTTCTGAGAGAAGTTCGCGCAGGTTGCTAGAGCTTGTCGCTTGGCAGTGTCCTTCGGTTACCGCACCACAGGTCGCGAAGGTTCTGTAAATCTGGGTATCCAGTTCAGTGCGATCCGTGATCACCACGAAGGTCCAGTTTCCCGGTATTTTACGAAAGACCTTTTCCGCGAAGAATACCATGGAGTAACTCTTGCCCGATCCCTGCGTGTGCCAAAATACACCGATGCGTCCATCCTCTGATTCCTGCAGAGCTTCTACGGCTTGGTTGACTCCGAGATACTGATGGTTGCGAGCGACGATCTTTCCGAGACCTCCGCTGCTTTCAGAAAAACGGGTAAAGTTCTCCGTGAGATCAAGTAGGCGAGAGTGCTCGCAACAGCCCTTCAGAATTGCTTCAAGGGATAGCTCTGGTGATTCATCTTCCGATTCGATTTTCTTCCAGTCACAGAAGTGTCCCCATTTCGCAGAGGCACTTCCAAGCTTACTTTGGGTTCCATTGGAGACTATGATCAGGGCATTGAAATGGAAGAGTTGTGGAATGGTGTCTTTGTAATCGGTTATATTCTTGTCGAAGCCTTCGCGCACATGGACTCCGGGCTTCTTGAATTCGATTAGAATGAGAGGCAGTCCATTGACATAACCAACTACATCTGGCCGCCGAGTGTAGAGCTCGCCGCTAACCCATAGCTGCGAAGTGAGAAAAAAGTCGTTATTTGTCGCATCGCTCCAATCGATCACGCGGACTATTTTCAGTTCTTGTCCGCTATTCTGACGGTTCTCTACCTTAACCTTAATGCCATTCTTGGTCAGTTCGTAGAGCTCACGATTTGCTTCGACCATACTTAAGGCTGAGCGGTCACGGCATAGCTCCTCGATTGCAGATTCCAAGGCCTCCGCTGGTAAATTAGGATTTAGTTTTTCTAATGCCGGTCGCAGGCGATTGACGAGGACGACATCACGCTTCGCTTCACGTCCGAGCGAACTGTTTCCACCCGACCACTCGTCGTAGCAATTCTGATAATCCCAATGAAGTTCATTGCGAAGTAGCTCAATTGCGGGCTGCTCCACGAGGTGATCTTCTGTGTATTCAGATGGCATTATGCATTAGCCAACATGAATCTGGCGGCAGTCACAAGTTCTTCTTTGAGCCGTTGGCTTTGCTCAGCATCGGCTTGCAGGAAGCTCGACGCTCGGACGGGACCATCAGCATCTGCAGTAGTGAAATCATTCTTTAGAGCATGAATCGCATACTCATAGCCCGGGTTGTTATTCGCCTCCTGCCGGAATGCCTGAATTGCCTCCGCTGCTCCTTCAGGGTAGCCCGTGATACATAGTAATACATCGTAGGCATCCTTAGGGTGTCGGCGGCCTCTAGGTCCACCAAAAGCATTAAGCTTTAAGACTAACAGCGGACCAACATCGCACACCGGTATTTCGATTGTTTGCTTATTTCCGTAGAGATCGTTACCTTCAATTTTTACCATACGGCGTTCAGATAACGCTCTATTCAGCCCTGGGACAGAGCTTGTAATGACATCACTTACACGAGTTGTTCCAGTTAGCTTTGTTCCTGAGTCCGTTAAAAAGTCTAGATACATTTTCAGACCATCCACCTCTCGAACTAAACGGTTCTCTTGCTTCGGGTCACCTGTGAATCCCAACCCGCTCATATCTTCCATGATGTTCCCATATCGGTCATCATCCACTGCTAGTGAAAGACCCAAATCCACATCCATGGTAACTGCTCCCGGCCACACTTGCGTGTGCTCTCTAGTCAGGTAGTGCACTGCTAGTCCTCCGATTAATACAATGTCCTCATGGTGCCGCTTGAGCGTTGGCCAGACGGTCAGTAAGGCAGACTCTGCCGCAGCCAAACCGCGAGCTGGATATTTATCAAAACTATCAAATTTACTCATGCCACCCTCCATTGAACTCTTCCCAGTTTCGTAGCTCCTCAGCAGCTTCATCGCCTCGCATGCCCGCATCGATCAAGTCTAGGTAAAGTTGCAAATCGGAGACGAGTGGGAGTCCGTTGAATGACTGACCGCCGAGGAAAACTCCATCATCCTTTGGGACTACCAAACGTAAACTACCGCCACTGTTTACCCGCCGTCCGAGTAACTCGCCTTGTATATAATCTTCTTCCGGGAAAGCACTCACATAGAGGGTGACAACATTGGCTACTGTATAGGGACGTCGTAGAACTGCTGCATACCACTGTGTGAAGGCATGTTTCTGTGACTCGACTAGTTTGTGTAGCTTCTCTGCAATCTCATCTTGATCCTTAATCAACAGGGAATACTCACGCACAGTTGTTCGCTTAGTCCAATTATCCTGTTTGACCCACGCATTCAGCACTTCGTCTGGTTTTGTAATGCGCAGTCCATTTTCTGTATCTTCCGCCCAAGCTTGTTTTAGCAATTCCCCACGCACTGTGCTGACAGTCCCAAGGCTGACCCTCGACTCTTTTTCTAAGTCGACAACTTTCCATGGTCGTAGTGGTCCGTGCAACAAGGGGCGAAGCACTCGTGACGCCTTAGGGGAGAAGAGGCTGCCGTATGGTCGCTTTGACTTATACTGGTTGGGCTTTCCTTCGACGTGGATATAGACCGAGCCAAAGTTTAAATGACAATTTCCAGAAAGATCGAGATATCCGACACCTGCCTCTTCGCAGATTTTGGCTGCCGCAGGTGAAATGTAAGGAGCCGCAAATATCGGGTATCGATTTTCTATATTGTCGTGCGTTTCTGCGTAGTGCTTTAGCTGTAAAATGGCATTTTGTGCAAATTTAGGATGTCCCTGATTCTTTACTTCGACGCAAAGCCAGTCGGTCGTTTCTGTCGGTTCTTCAATTTTTAGTTTTAAATCATAGGTTGGATTAGAAGGTTGCCCCTTTTTTCTTCCTATCGCTTGGTGCACAGGTAGATATATGCCTTTTACTTCAGAGAGGATCTCTCTTAGGCACTCTTTAATCTTTTCAGTGATTTCGTGTTCTTTCAGCATATTCACGGTTTCAGCAATTGTTGAAATGTGCCTTTTTACTGAAACTGGTCAAGCGTAATCGGGCTGATTGGTATGCCAAGAGGAGGTTTGTTCACGGTTTTGGCAATGTTCACGGCGTCGTGAACGTGCCTATTTTCGTGAACATCAGGTGGGGCGGATCAGGGATTGCTCCAATTTGATGGCTAATGGGCTGTTTTGCTCCCCGAACAACTTTGCCGTTTTTGCACGACCTCTCGACCTTTGGGGGCTAGAATCAGCTGATTCATGGCCGCTCGGACGCCGAATCTGTTTTGAAACATTGCTATCCTTGTTTCATCTCTTCTCGGACTTTATCCAGTGCGGGAGCGAATGCTTTTTCCCATCGCTGGATGTGTTCGACTAGCCATGCGACCATCTGTGGCCATTGATCGCGGTCGGATCCGTCGAAGGGGTGTCCGTAAGAGATGCGGCTGGATTTTTTATCATCCAAGCGCAACCAATCCATCTTTGCTCCGAAGCGTTGCTCGATTTCGTCCTTCTTGTTGTGGAGCAGGTCGAAGATCTGTTTACTGTCCTGTTTGACGGGGCGAAGGATGCAGAGCTCGACCCGTGCTTCGGACTGAAGGGAGATCATTGAGTAGGGGACCCCGGCGAATCCGGAGCCGGTCCATTGCCAGTGATCCTTACTAGGAGTGACACCTTCGTAGCGTTTAAAGCCAGCTTCACTGAGCGCCTGTTGTGTCAACTTCCAGAACTCGCGGTTGCGCTCTTGTGCCGGGCTGCCCTTTTGTTTGGCCTCTTTGGCTGTATCCTCTTCCCGGCTGTCAAAGACGAAGTGGTCATCATAGACCGAGGCGTATTCGACACGAATCTGTATGCGTTCGATCTCAGGCTTGAGTGATTCACTCTGCTCTTTACTCATGCCTTCAAAGAAGATTTGGCCATAGTCATACTCGGTCTTATCGGCCAGCGCATAGCCTGCTCCCATCCATCCTTGTCGCTTAACGGAGAAGCCATCGTAGTTGCCGAATACTGCAGTCGTGATCTCTTCGATTGGATCATCGCCGAATTCAAAGGGTTTATCATCGAGGAAGAGCTCCACCTTTTTGATCACTGCTGTGCCCATTCCTTGGTTCTGCATCGTATAATCAATGGATACCCCTTCGTTTGAGTAATTCGTATGGGTATGGGGAGTTAGATATGGTCGGACGCTTAGGCGATTGTGCTGCTCGGTCGTGGTTTGCGGAGCTCCTTTAAATCGAGTCTGGATATACTCGTGTGTTTGGCTGCCAGGCAGAGCAGGGGAGGATGCTCCGGCGCGGATGTAGAACTCCTCTTGCTGACCGTTTTTCAGGAAGACAGGAGTTTCGCTAGCTTCGCACTCTACAGCGAGGAAGCGCCTGCCTCCCAGTTCGCCGATTTCGGGAGTGATTGCAGCAAAGGAACCATCACCGAGTTTACTCTTAATCAAATTATCCAGATGCAGGAGTAACTTATCCTCATTCGGGAAGTTGTCCTGATCGAGTCCAAGGGCTTCGCCGTCATCGTTCACGCCAACGAACAGGGTGCCGCCCTTTGAGTTCATGAAGGCAGCAATGGTTTTGAGCACCGCATGTTCCATCTTCGGATCGGGTTTGCCGGTATGCAGGTTGACGCGGAGGGTCGATTTGAATTCCACGCGGAAACCTTCACCTTGTTGGATACGTGCCTCGTAGGTGTCCTCTGCGTCTTCTAGGATTTCTCCGTGGGTGAGACGGTCGAAGCCGTCGGCGATAACTTTAGCGATCCCCTTGCGCCGGGCATCGAGGAACGCTTGGTATTCCATTGCCTCCCAGCTAGTCGGTAGCGCATGCCAATAAGCCTGATCTTTCTGCTCCTTTTCAGTGAGTCGCGACCAATACTTCTCGAAGTATTCCGATGGTGGCGTATCAGAAATTCCAATGTTATCATTCCATTCGATCAACGCATAGTTAGCGATTTGGTTAGTAACGCGTGTTGTCTTAATACCTAAGCTGCCGAGGTAGTGTTTTGGATACAGGTGGTGCCGCTCTACTGCTGATTTATTCGCATGTAAGCTCGGTTCCAGAGTGTCACGCACCAGCTTCTTTGAGAACAGTGCCTTTGCTCCTAGTAGATTGAGGGAGGCGTAGTAGGCGTAGAGTAGGGGGCTGATCGCGGAGGATGTATCCAGTCGGCTCGGTAAGGTCACCGACCAGAAGTCGCTAGTGAATTCCGATACCATGATCCGTTCAATCCAGCTGAGGAAGTCGGCCGAATTATTAATATCCCGTAGCGCTGCAAGATCTCGTTCCATCAAGGTTTCCGGAGAACCTCCGGTATAGCGAGAGGTGACTGATGCCATGAAAAACCAGCGGCCGATCACCTGTCCGAGCGTGTGCACATTCACCTTCAGGTCGATGCGTCCTATCAGATAGAGAATGTAGGTGTAGTAAACCGTAGTGGCCGAGCTAATCATGTTCGAGCCCGTGAAACCGCTTTGTTTGAGGATTCCCAAAAAGTCGTGCCAGTGCTGCAAGTTGAGCACATGGCTTTGCGCCTGCTTGAGCCGGTCAAATTGAGCATCCCGGCGCTCTTCGCTGAACTCCTCCGTCTCCATGTCTTTACCACGGAGCACTGAGTAGGCCGACTTGAGACGTGCACGACGAAAGGCGATACCGATCGCGACTCGGAGTAATTGGTCGGGCGATGGATTCACAAAGTGGTTAAACGAACTCGGAGTGCCGATGCTGGGCTGTCGTGCTTCACGACAGAAGTTTTCCAATTCCTTACGACCCTCTTCCCAGAAGACGGACATCAGGGTAAGGATAAAGTCCGCCTGGTTCAGCTTCTTACCTTCACTGTTAATACGGACAAAGACCTCGGCCACTTGCTCCTCATCGATTTGCGCAGAGAGCTGGATCGTTGTGAAAGGGTAGGTGTTTAAACTGAATAGCTTTTGCAGCGCGTTCACACATGCTGAGCGTTCTTCGCTATCGAGCGTCTCACCACTCTTTTCACGATGCGCTTCGAGCTTACTGATGTAAGCTGTGATCAAGTCATACTGCTGGCTAGCATCGATGAACAACTTGGAAATATCTGAGATGTATTCCGGGTCTCTACGGATCGCAGCATCGCAAACTTGGAAGCTCCCATCCGAGGGGCGGAACGCAATTTCGATTTTTTCGGTTTCGTAATTTTCCCGGACGACTGCGATCCCTTTGATCACCGCATAGAGCGAAGTGAGCCGCTGCTGTCCATCCACGATCAAAAGTTGTGGCACTTTCAAATGAGTGTTCGCACCGATCTGCTTGGTCTTATCGCCGACTTTATTCTCCCAGAAGAGAAGATAGCCGACCGGGTAGCCGCGATACATCGAATCGAACAGATCCCGGACCTTGGCATTCTTCCATACGAAGGGACGTTGAATGTCGGGCAATCCGATTTCGCCCATCTCAATGTCGTCAATGAGATTAGAAAGCTTGTAGGGGATTTCTTTGAATAATGTAGTGCTCATGGTTAATACTTCGTTTTCAAAAGGGTAAAACAGTGACTGTGAACTTTTACCGCTCTAGTTCTTCTATGTTTTTTTCAACTTCATCATAAATCTTATTTGGTATATCAGAAGAGATCGCGACTTCGTCGAGTCCCTGAAGCTTATCAAAGCTATCAATTTCTATTTTTTCTAAATCAAAAAACTCATAGGTTTTAGCGCCCTTAGAGCTGTTATTCAGAACCTTGTATTTAATCAGAATATCACCATCGATCTGGAGGACTGTTACACTTATATGATTTTCAGCAGTGTCGGAATTAGGGTGTATGAAACTATACTGATGGCTCGTGAATGGATGTAAGCACTTGTAGTCGTTAGTATAAAAGCATGTCTTCTCCCGCTTGATGCCCATGTTACATCTAGTGCAAGATAAAGCGAGGTTTCTAATTTCGAAGGTGTAATGGGGGAATTTACCCTTAGGTAAAACATGCTCAACATCGATATCAAGCCCGTGGCGACCGTGCAGGCTGAGTCTACAATAGCAGCACAGCACATTGGATTGTTCACCCTCTAGAAACTTTTTAATCTTAGTTTTCAGTGCCTTTACATCTTTCCTCTTATACCATCAATGAACTTTATCTGGCAATATAATTAGGAGTGTGTCTTATTCT
>JABBCA010000079.1 GCA_018607135.1 Opitutales bacterium | reverse complement strand
TTTGCGCGACCGTGACAAGTCGCGCCCCTACGATTTCATGTTTTTATATTAACGCCCATTCACGTAATTAGGGTCGGAAGAAATAATGTCGAAGAGTCGTATCATTGTGATGATGGGGGATGACTTACCCTAAGATACTATCTAGGGCAGATGAGATTGACTTCGGGAAAATAGGTCCGATAGCGATTTATGTCTCTGGTCATCAAAGAAAACTTAGCGGTGGCGGCATGTGCGCCGATATAAAAATCTGGAAGTGGTGACTGCTTTTGGCCGACTCCAGCCGTGTGCTTGTATTGAAGGAAAGCTTTGCCCGCTAAAAAACCTGCTTGGTAAGGTAATTCACTGCGGATCAAATTCAAGGGTGCCAACGCAGCTTCAAGTTTTATGATTGTGCTGAAGGCGATTGAGATCTCCGCATAGATAATCGAATTAATGCCGAGGGTATCCCGACGGGCCTGCTCGACTAATTGATTAAAAGACCAATCTCCCCAAACTGGATCATCCGTAAACACATCGATCAATATATTAGAATCAACTAAAACCATGAGAGTTTAATCCCGAGTCATTTGCATAATTTGATCAGTCGAAAAATTGTGATCTGCGACACCTCGCATCTTAACTAAAGCCTGACTCAGCTGATCAGTCTCTCTCTCTGGCGCAGCACGAAGGAGGACACCTTCCTCCGTCGCATCAAAGATCAACTCGCGATCGCGAGTAAAACCATAGCGCTTACGGAGATCATGGGGAATCGTGACTTGGCCTTTCTGAGTAACTCTCATAGTCTTACTTATGCCTAAATGTATTACTTTGTCAATGCTCGAACGCTGATCTACTCAGAGGGGAATAAATGAGCGGGCGTGGCAAGGAGACTTGTGCCGTCCAGCGCATGTCCGAGTGGTTGCGCCCTTTATATGAGTTCATGGATAAGCGCGCCAAAGCCAGTGGCTATCTTCAAATCGATGAGACCTTCATCAAATATATCAACGGCAACAAGCCAGACGCAGGGCAAGGCTACTTCTGGGCGATTCACGCGCCCGGCCAATCCATCGTGCTCAAGTGGATTGATAACCGGCGCCATGAAAACGTCGAACCGCTGATTAAAGGCTTTGAAGGCATCCTGCAAAGTGATGGTTATGCCGCCTACGGCAACTACGCAGAAAACCACCCCGAAGTCACGCTAACCGCGTGCTGGGCGCATACCTTCCGCAAGTTCCGCGATGCAATCGATCACGAACCCACGCATGCTAAAGCAATGATGAGACTCATCAGCGATCTTTACGAACTCGAAGAGAAATGGGATCTAGCCGACGTGAGCCCCAGTAAGCGCAAACTTCTTAGAGTGGCCGAGTCGATCCCTATAACTAAGAAGATCAAAGCCAAGCTCGACGCTTATGCCGTCGACATGACTATCCCCAAAAATGACTTCAGAGTCGCACTGAACTATACGATCAATCAATGGCCCGAATTACTAGAATGCCTCAAGCACGGGCATACCCGATTGGATACCAATTTGCTGGAGAGCAAGTTCAGACCCACAAAAATAGGAGCCAAAAACTGGATGTTCATCGGCCATCCGGATGCAGGTCAAAAAAGCGCCATTATTTACTCGATGCTGCAAACCTGCACCATTCATCGAATCAATCCATACCACTACCTCACTGATGTATTGGCAAAGTTGGTCCCACACGATGGACGCCCTCATGAGGAACTGCTACCTCAAAACTGGAACCAGTAAGCCAAGCAAAATACTAGGGGTGAATCTTCGGACGATAACAGTACACAATCAATAATACGACTTGACGCCTAGCCACCGAAACCGCTCGGATTTTTCTCATGCCAACGCCAAGCAGTTTTAATAATTTCTTTCACGTTTGGATATTGCACTTGCCAGCCTAATTCACGTTGCGCCTTCGATGCATCTGCATAAAGTGCTGGAGGATCTCCTGCGCGACGTTCGTCTTCAACCACTGGAACCTTGAGACCGGTAACGACTTCCACAGCTTCAATGATCTCACGAACTGAACTTGGACGTCCAGTTCCGAGGTTATAAAAATGAGCAGCTCCCTCTATATCCAACTTATCAAATACCGCAATATGCGCCCGAGAAAGATCATCAACATGCACATAGTCACGTAAACAAGTACCATCTGGTGTCGGATAGTCCGTGCCAAAAATCTTTATGTTTTCACGTCGCCCAGTCGCCGCATCTATGACGAGAGGAATTAAGTGCGTCTCTGGAGTGTGGTCCTCTCCAATACTTCCATCGGCAGCTGCGCCTGCAGCATTAAAATAACGAAACGCTGCGAAACTTAATCCATAAGCATGCGCAAAGGACTTAAGGCAATTTTCGACGTCCAGTTTCGTTTGCCCATAGGGGTTGATCGGTGCTTGCTGTAGCGTCTCTACGATCGGCAAAGTTTCTGGTTCACCATAAGTGGCACAAGTGGAAGAGAAGACAAATTTCTTCACACCGTTATCCAGCATTGATTCAAGTAAACGAAGAGTCGCCACAAAGTTATTCTCATAATACTTCCTCGGCTCCGTTACGGACTCACCAACAAACGCAAACGCAGCAAAGTGCATAACTAATTCAATCGATTCATCTCTCAAAATCTTCCCGACAGCATCTCTATCACCAAGATCGCATTCATAAAAAGGCACTTCGGGGCGAATGGACTCACGATGCCCAAACACTAAGTTATCTAAAACGACTGGATGATGCCCCGCAGCTTGTAACTGACGAACACAATGACTTCCAATATACCCTGCACCACCAACGACTAGTACATTCATTTTTTGATTCATAAGATTATTGTTATATGGGGCAATCAGTTGATCACCACTTGCTTCTAAAAAGACCTATTAACTGCCTTACGGATTAAACACAGGATGCTTAGGCAAATCAGGAAAGGTGCTCTCAGCGATACGGCTTCCAGAAAAAAGCACGACCCATGCAGTAACGAAGATTATTTTCATATCTAGCATAAACGATTTATTACGCTTATACCAAAGCTCGACCTCCCCCTTGAAGGGCGCGACTTCGCGCTTATAAAACACATGGTAGTCTTCACCGCTTTGATGAATGATCTCTTCTTCATCTCGGAAAACAATTGAACCAATCCCTGTTAAGCCTGGCTGCACATCTTGAATTTCATCTAGAATTTCAGAAGGGATGTAATCACGCGTCTCCTTCGTCAAAGGGCGCGGTCCGACGACACTCATATCACCAATAAAAATATTCCAAAGCTGTGGCACCTCATTGAGCTTCGTCTTACGGAGAAAGCCGCCCATCGGCAACACACGAGGATCATTTTTAGTTGTAATCGTGCCAGTCCCCAAGTTTGGGCTATCTTTCAACATGGTTGCAAACTTCAGCACCTCAAAAGTCTTACTATTTCGCCCCACTCGTTTCTGACGGTAGAAGATTTCGCCTTCGCCCGAAAAACGTAATAAGATGGCAAGCACGATACCTACTGGAAGAAAGGCAAGCATCACTAGGCCTGAAGAGATGATATCGAAAAGTCGTTTCATGAGATTGATGGAGGATGTCTAATGGTAAATTCGTTTTTTTAACCGCTTATCACCGCTAATCACACGCTTATCTAGTATGACGCATGCTGATCAAACGTGGCTTTCTGGGTTTTATTATAAGCGTGTGATTAGCGGTAATAAGCGGTCTCCGACGTAGTCGGTCTTGCATGATTAAATCAGTACCGTGGATTCGTATTTCGTAAACTGCTCATCAACTCTGAAGAGGTATGTATTCTTTGAGAATGAATCGTTTCCACTCCAATTGCTTCATAGGACC
>JABBCA010000005.1 GCA_018607135.1 Opitutales bacterium | reverse complement strand
AAGGAGAAGAAGGAGAAGAAGGAGAAGAAGAAGAAGAAGAAGAAGAAGAAGAAGATCATGAAGATGAAGAAGAAGAAGGAGAAGATCATGAAGATGAAGAAGAAGAAGGAGGAGAAGAAGAAGAAGGAGAAGAAGATCATGAAGAAGAAGAAGAAGGAGAAGAAGATCATGAAGAAGGAGAAGAAGATCATGAAGAAGGAGAAGAAGATCATGAAGAAAGAGAAGGAGAAGTAGACGAAAGTCATGAAGTAGAAGAACAGAAATAAGTATTGATCCTATAATGAAGAGCATGATCTCGAGGATCCCTGGCCGACCGCCGCTGGCGCAGGGTGGGCGTCCCCCGCGCGGGGGATGTCCCCTTGGGGACTCCTCTTCCCCTTGGCTGCTGCGCATTGTCATTCGAGGGGGGCCGTGGCTGCTATATACTCCTCCGCGCGCGCGCTGCTATCCTACCTCGCCTACTGCAGGTCACGTTACCTTCACTCTCGCAGTATCGCCCCCCCCCTGGCCATGAGTTTCTCTCTCCGCGATGAGGTATCCGAGCAGGACGAAAACTCGGGGTACGCCTACCGCCACGCCCGTACCCTCTTTCCACTGGAGAACGATCGGTCCTGCGGCGCGGTGAACTCGCAGGAGCGCATACACAGCGCCTCGCGCGTGATCTACGCCCTGGGGGCCATTGTCATGAACGGGGACGTCTCGGATATCGCAGCGATAGCTCCGTGCGAGAGCAGAAGTGGAGCGCGTGGCTGCTCCGCGTCTCTCACACACAACATCGATGAGGACCTGCTGGTTTTTCGAAGCGCGCGCATCTTCATTGGCGACGAAGACGCCATTCAGACGTCGTTGGTGAAGCTTCTCGAGGTGGACAGCGGACTCGTCCACCTGAGGGTGGTTACAGTACCAGGCGACACGCGCTCAGTGCTGCGCATCGCACTCACGGAGGAGTTCATCGACGCAGTGGGGGAGTCGTACAAGAAGGCCAACACGTACCCGCCGAACGACCCCGCCTCAAGCACGGTGAAGAGCGCCAATAAGCCAGCAGTGATGGTCACCGTGGGGCTCACGGCAGCGTTCCTACTGGCCCTCTGCGTTGCCCAGTATCTGTTTTAGCGCGGCGGCGCGGGCGGGGGGTGACAGCGCGCGCACGCCGGCTTGATCGCCGCCTCTATACATATACACACACACATACATTCACACGCTGCGCCTATGCATCGAGTACCGTCCCAATGCTCGGCCTCTCCAGGCTCTGCTCGAGGCGGGCGCCGTGGGGGATTGCCACCTCCATGCACACGCGCTCCGACGTCTTCTTGCACACGCCGCCCAGCACCTGGTAGCGAACGCAGGCGGCGTCGATGCGCACGTGCCGCTCCTCCGCCGGGGCGGGGCCTGGCTGGCCGTCGTGCCGGATGGTGATGCTGTGTGTGACAGCGGCCTCGCTCTCGTCGGTGCAGTAGAAGGCGCACTCCGTGAACGACGCGGGCAGAGGATCTCCCGCGCCGCCAAAAGGAGGAAACTTGGGCCGCGCCTCGGTGATGGTCCACTTGCACTCGCTGAGGCCCAGTGACGGGCCGAGCACGGTGAAGATCGCGTCCAGCGTCATGTCTTCGCCGGACGGGAGCTTCCACGTGGTGGTGGTGGCGACGTTGCCCACGCGCTCCCCGTTCGCCTGCTCCTGGACGAACGAGGCCTTGGCGAGGCGGGCTTCGGCGCGCCGCACTCCGTCGCGCGCCTTCTCCATGGCGAAGGCGCGCGCCACGTGGGCGGAGGTGCGCGCGGCCAGCAGGTCGCCCGCGGAGGCGCCGTCCCCTTCGGCTTCGTCGCCCGTACGCGGCCGTTCGAGCATGCGGTTGGCGCCGGCCACCGTGATCACCGCTCCGACCGCCGTAGCCGCCTCCCTAAGCGGGTGGATGAGGAGCTCGCCTGTGATAACGCGGCCCACCTCCTCCACGAATAGGGCGGGGCTGCTGAAGTCGAGTGCTGCGGTGGCCCAGTCCTTCTCTGACACCACCGAATCAATGTCGAACATGAGGTCTGGGTCGTTGGGGCCATCCCTCCCCGTGCAGCCGATGCCCTCCCAGACCAGGCGCTCGATGCGGTTCCCCATGGCCGATGCCGAGACGGGCGTGGCCAGCAGCGCCGCCGAGGGCCACGGAAGGCGGGGCGGGGTTGCCGAGGCGGGAGGTTCACTCCTCAGAAACATGCTGTTGGGATCGAGAACAGAGTCCGCCGCGTGGATGACGAACCGCTTCCAGGCCATGCCCTGGTCGGTCTCCCGCGTTGCCCAGACGGGCAAGTCGGTCACCAACTCGCGGGGCGCGGGCTGAACGCCTCTCAGGCGGGCGTCTCGTTCGCCGTAGACAGTCTCCACGTTGGCGATGGCAAAGATGACGAGAGATACTAACGGTCCTGGAGAAGTTTTCGCCCCCTCCTCGATGAGCTTCGAGAGGACGGTGAAAGAAAACCCCTCCTGTCCCTCCGGCCGCGCGGAGGCGTCGGCGGGGAAACTGTAGTCAATGTACTGGTCTATGTCGACTGAGTAGATGGCCGTTCGAAGCGGGTTCGCCATGACCATGGTCCAGAAGATGTAGGCTGCGCGGCGGTAGACCGCGGAGCGTATCGGTTGCTCGAGACGGTCCAGCGACGCGGTGAGGCGGTCTATCTCAATGGTGTAGGCAAGCTGGGCATCCGAGAACGAGTCCTGGGGCGAGAAGTGTATGCCCACCGCCACCCAGTAGTTCAGCAGGAATAGCGAGGCCGCGTAGAATACATACTCGCCGTAGAACGGGGCCGTGCACAAGGCCACGTCCGCCTGGAACCCGCGCGTGTCGCGGCTCGGCGCCACAACGGTGTGGAGGAACTCGCTGCCTGGGGTACCGGAATTACGACGGTAGTCCAGGACGCGGTTGATGAACGCCATCGTGCCGTCGGTCTCCGACTCGCTATAGGCCATCTCGAGGAGGTTGTACTCGCAGTAGCTCGACAGCGTCACAGCGACGAAGGCGACACGCCATGGCCTTATCCGGTCGGCGACGTCGTCATCGCGGAGACCCGCCAGGTTGCCGTTGGCGGCAGCCAGGCCGTCTCTCGGGGAGTGGGACGCGGGAAGCCCCCTCCCCGTCAGCGCGGTCTGCTTCTCGAGCCCGCCATACCCGAGGGACGCGCTGAGGTCGTTCTCGTCGAAGAGTGACACGCCAACGACCTCTTCCTCGTCCCCCAGGCTGGGCCGCGGCTCCTGCGACGCCTCTGCCACTATGGAGGAGAAGCTCCGCAGAGTGATACCCCCGGGCGAGCAGCTATCCTCCGGGGACACCACCCGCTGCTCGAACGGGAAGGAGGAGGGCGTCGCGTTGGCCAATATAAGCCGCCTCCGCTGCTGGCCACAGCCTCCTCCTCCTCCTCCTTTTCCGAAGCTACCACACCCGTCCCCCCCACCACGGTGGCTCGTCTGGCGCATCAACGTCACGGCCGAGTTGACGGCGCTCGGCGACGGGTGACGCGATCCCTCTCCGTTGCTAGCGCCATCCATCTCCACGTCCTCTCGCGTCTGCCCCACTTCCCGTTCGAATAGGCGAATGAGGCTGCGGGTACGAAAATCGCCGCTTCTTAACGCGGCGACGGCGGCTATGCTTTTGTGTGACACGAGGTGGAGAGGCGCCTGCGTCTTGGTGTTCGTTGAGAGGTCGGTGTAGGTCTCGAAGGTCTGCCCGTCGTCGGCGACGGTCACCGTGAGCGGGAAGGTGCCGGTGGAGTGGGCAACCATGAGAGCCAGGCACGCGACCACGTCAGAGTCTTTGATCGCCCCATTCGTCTCGGC
>JABBCA010000056.1 GCA_018607135.1 Opitutales bacterium | reverse complement strand
GTAGCCGGGGGGTAGGGCCAGCGTGGCGGAGGCCAGGCAGGCGGTGACCGCGAGGATCGCTGCTAGGAGGTGGGTAGGAGAGCGCATGGTATACTGGGGGCGGGGGCTGCCTCTCTGGTGCGCGCGTTCGCTACTCGGACACGGTGCAAATGGTCCAGGAGCAGGGGGAAGTGGGGGCTTCGTGGGCGAGGGGTTGGGGGTGGTGATGGGGGTAGTTGGACCGTCTTCGGACGGGGCGGGTATTCACTCGGGGTCCTGATCGCACGCCAGTGAGATGACCGATGGGCGCGGGGCGTTCGTGGTGCTGGAGGGTGTCGATAGGAGCGGCAAGAGCACACTGAGCAGAGGGCTGGTCGAGGCCCTCTCGGAGGAGGGGCGAGAGGCGGTACTCATGCAGTTCCCGGACCGGACCACTGTGCTGGGCCACGTTCTTCACCTCCACCTGACGAGGACCATCCAGCTTCCGGACGAGAGCGTGCACCTGGCGATGTCCGCCAACCGCTGGGAGAAGAGCGCAGGCATCGAGGCCTGCCTGGCCGCGGGCCAGACCGTGGTGTGTGATCGCTACTGCTACAGCGGAGCGGCGTATTCAATGGCGAAGGGCAACGCTAGCATGACCGAGGCCTGGTGTAAGGCACCCGACCGCTTGCTGCCCCAGCCAGACCTCGTCCTCTACCTTGACATGGATCCCGCCGCCGCGGGAGAGAGGGCGTCGTTCGGAGGCGAAGTATACGAAGAGGTCGAGTTTCAAACCCGGGTGCGGGAGAAGTACGCCCTGCTCCGAGCCTCTGACGCCGCCCTGCCCGGTGAGCGTACCTGGACGGTGCTGGACGCGTCTATGCCACCCGAAGCCGTACTGGAGGTAGCCCTCGCACACGCCAAGGCCGCGCGGAGAACGTGCGACAGCGGAGCAGAGCTGCGGCGCATGTGGCAGCACGTCATTGAATGAAGGGGTGTTGTATTGCGCAAAGGGCACTGAACGCGAGCCATAGCCGCGGGAGGGGGGAGAACTCCTAGGTGCAGAGTTCGTAGCCGCACGCCTCTCCCGTGCACCGCTGGCAGCCCTCGGTGTGGACCAGGGTGGGGTAGCCGCAGTCGGGGCATATGGCGAACACGCGCTTCACGCAGGCATCCTCCAGCTCTGGGAGGTCACCGTCCTCGACGAACGCCGGTACAAGGTCGTCGGTGGCGGACGTCGAGGCGCGCAAGTCGCGGCCTGGGCGGGGCTCTTCTTCTGTGACGGCGTTCGAGGCCTCGAGCAGGCAGTCCAGGCGCTCCTTGAGCACGACGCCAATGGCGTGGGGCACTGAGGGAGCGCCTCTCGTGGCACGACCCAGCTTCCGCTGGCCGCCGATCCCCATGAGAGTGGAAGCCAGTTTCCTGAGGTGGCCGAGGCGACTCGCTGCCGGTGCCGTCCTCAGAACGTAGGAAATGAGTCTCCCAAACGCCTCGGAGATGGCCGACGTCTCGCTCCCGGCCTTCGATGCCGAGATGATCACCTCGAACGGAAGGCCTTCGTGGAAGTTCACCGTGATCAACACATCTCCCAGCGGAGTGAGGATCCGCTGCGTGGAGCCATTCAGCGTCTCGGGGCGGGGACACTTGACGATGCGGCCGTCGACCGCGCCCTGCGAGGACTGGCCGGCCTCGGCGGCCGCAGCCTCGTCCTTCTTGCGCTTGGCCTCGGCGGCCGACTCGAGTACCACGAGCGAGCGCGAGCCGGTGACGTACACGGTGAGGCCCTTGCAGTCGTTCTCCCACGCCATCATGTAGCACTTGGCCACGTCCTCCTCGGTGGCGGTCGCCGGCAGGTTGCACGTCTTCGAGATGCTGTTGTCGACGAACGCCTGCAGGCTGGCCTGCATGGCGATGTCCTTGATGCTCCGCTGCAGACCTTCCACTCGCTGACAGCTGCCGTCGGGATCGGATTTGACCGCGTCCTTGATGCGCTCGCGCTCCTCCACCTCTATGCCGGCCTTGGCCAGCGCGGTGTCGAACATCTCGTTCAGGTAGTAGAGCTCCATGTCCTTGCCGTTGTCGTTCATGTGGCGCACGTAGCCCAGGCTGAAGATGGGCTCGCAGCCGTAGCCGTCGCACCCGGCCACCGTGGCGATGGTGCCGGTCGGCGCCACGGTCGTGATGCAGCCGTTGCGAATGCCGTGCGTCTTCAAGCCGACGCACAGCTCGTGCCAGTCGAGGATGGGCCTGTGGAAACCCTGGCCCCACTTCCAGCCCAGCTCAGCGCACGCGCTCAGCGCCAGCTTCGCGGGCGTGGGCGGAGAGAACCCTCCCTCCTCTCCAATCTTGTCCTTGTCGAACATGCTCCCCTCGATGGCGGGGA
Source organism: Opitutales bacterium (assembly GCA_018607135.1). Taxonomy (GTDB): domain Bacteria; phylum Verrucomicrobiota; class Verrucomicrobiia; order Opitutales; family Coraliomargaritaceae; genus JBPOFY01. The sequence continues at coordinate 1,518 of JABBCA010000056.1, read as the reverse complement.
ACGCGCCCTTCTTGCCGGCCATGCCGATACTCGCCCTCATCGCATGGTAGCGTATGAACTCCATGACCTGGCCCGCTAGGACGATGCCTCGGGCTCGGCCGTAGCCGGCGTGGCACTGGATCAGGAGGTCCGCCAGTCCCATGATGCCGAGGCCGATGCGGCGCACGGCGAAGGCCGCCTCCTTGAGCTGGGGAACGCCCGGCATCACGGTACCGTCCTCGTGCACCGAGTCGGGCACGTACATGTTGCGCTCCACCACGTCGTCGAGGAACTTAGTGGCATCCCTCACAGCGAGGGCCAGGCCCGGCCAGTCCACTATCCACGGAGCTCCGAGGCTGCGATGGCCGGTTCCTCTCCAGACGAAGAGGGCCAAGTTGATGCTCCCCAGGCAACAGTTCTCGTAGGGGCCGAGCCACTGCTCGCCGCACGGGTTGGTGGTCTCCAGCTCGTAGAGGTGGGGCACGGGGTTGGCGCGGTTGGCGGCGTCCAAGAACAGCACGCCGGGCTCGCCGTTCTTGCGGGCGTACTTGACGATGAGGTCGAAGAGGTCGCGAGCGCGGATGGTCTCCTTCACCTGCTTGGTGTGGGGAGAGATCAGGTCGAAGGCTTCGTCGTCCTTGACGGCGTGCATGAACTTGTCCGTGATCCCCACCGAGATGTTGAAGTTCGACAGGGCTCCCTCGATCGCCTTGCACGTGACGAACTCGGCAATGTCAGGATGGTCGCAGCGCAGCACGGCCATGTTGGCTCCGCGCCGCGTACCGCCCTGTGCGATCATGCCGAACGACTCGTTGTACACGTGCATGAAGCCCACCGGCCCTGTACTGACGCCGCTCGAGGACTTCACGAACGCGCCCTTCTCTCGGAGGGCCGAGAACGAAAAGCCGTTGCCGCCTCCGCTCTGCTGGATGAGAGAGGCGGCGCGCAACGTCGACATGATGCCTTGCGGGTGGCGGCCGAGGTCGTCCACGATCTTGAGGACAAAGCAGGCGGCCAGCTGGCCGTTTCGCCCAGCGCCTGTGAAGGTGGGGGTGTTGGGGAAGAACCGCCGGCCGCTGAGAAGGGATAGGTACTGGACTGCCCGCCTGCCCTGCTTGGCGCAGGCGAGACACTTCATGTGCCCGGGAGTCAGTATCCTCCCACATCCAGTCTTGCAGGACTCCTGCATTCCAGAGATACACCAGACGACGCGCGCGATGACCATCTGAGGATCCTCGGTCGTCTTGCCGTGCGGGTCGTGGTCGCAGTACCTCTTGGTGAATACACGCTTGGCGTTCTCACTGAGCTCTAGAGTGTTCCCAGGCCGATCCCGTAGGAGGTACAGCTCCTCAAGGCTGGCGCCTGGGCACCTGCGATCGGAGCCGGGCGAGGGCGCTGGGGGTTGCGCTGTCGTGGGGGAGCTATCCATTGGGGGATGGGCGCGCGGTGAAAGAACCGGAAATGGTCTGGCTCGGGGCAGAGGGCGCGCCAAACAATGATTTTCCCCGGGGGAACACGGTGCGAGGGAACTCACCCGCC
>JABBCA010000082.1:252541-258451 GCA_018607135.1 Opitutales bacterium | reverse complement strand
AAGGCTTGGAAGTGCGCGTGTTTATGGGGATGGCGCGTAATTGTTATAATGAAACTTTAGCACCCGTGCTTGAAGAGTGCGTGAACTGGGATGGGCTTGCTGGACTTGATTTACACGGTGTTGAATATTTGCCTCTAGAAGCATGGACACCTAAACTATGGGAGAAGGCTCGAGCGGCGGGACTTGAAACCAAAGCTCATGCGGGCGAGTTTGGGCCTGCCGCGCATGTGCGGCAGGCGATCGAAGTGCTCGGAGTGAAACGTATTCAGCATGGGGTGCGAGCGATTGAAGACTCTGAAGTGGTGGCGCTCGCGATTGCAAGTGATGCGACCTTTGATGTGTGTCCAATTAGTAATGTGAAATTGGATGTGGTCGGTAAGCTCGAAGACCATCCGATTCGAACGTTCTTTGAGCAAGGCTTACGTTGCACCCTAAGCACAGACGACCCATTTTCGTTCGGAAATACGATCGAAGACGAGTATTCGGCTTTGAATACAGGGCTTGGTTTCAGTCCAGTTGAACTGGCTCAGTTTGCCAAGAATGGCTTTGACGTTGCGCTAGTGGATGAGGCTACTCGTATGAAGTGGAAGGCTGAGGTGGATGCTTTGGTCGCGGATCTGTAGAGAAGCACGAACCTACGTGATATTTTTTAGGGTATTGTTGGGTGTGGCGGCTTATCTTTGGTTCATCGTCGATTAGTGGGGAAGTGGTGCTTAGATTGAGGCTCTCTCAAGAGTCTCTGAACCAATTTAAACTTAAATACACCATCCCGTCTCGCTTCCACCTTCGCCAAGGCTACGGAGGACATGTTGCGAGCCATTCCTCCTCATCAAGCATATCCTCATACATAAGTTGGAGGGCGTGAGCACTCTCAGGAAAGCTCAGGATTCTAGAGTCGCTTATGAGTGATGTTTGTAGGACGTGCCTCTCGAAGAGGGCGCGTTATGGCGTGCGGAAGGAATCAACACGGCCTTTGCTGTGCAAAGAACCGCGTTCTACAGCAGAACACATCTCGATCATCAGACTTAATCGCGTGAATTTACTCATACAAAATGTGTATAAGGATATGCCTGCAAAGGGTAGGTGTCTTCGCTCATGACCGTCGTAAGTCTAGGAGCGAAGTCGGTTGCTAAGACGGAGGGGTGCTTACACATGCCTAATCTATAGCGGGGATATGCAACATCCAAGTTAGCCAGCATTCATCAATGCTTGTCCCGCTTAATGACGATGAACCGTATCATTTGGGGCGCGAGCAAGCTCGCACACTACTTCAGTTCGTAGATTTTTTTATTATCAGTGCGGTATGAGTAAAGGTCAGGGAGTCGCGGAACGTTACCGAACATGATGCGTTGTTTCATAAAAAAAACGGCGCTCATTTTGAGCGCCGTTTTGTCGATTTGAAAGTATCTTCTACGGTTTCAACTCACCGAAATTACCGGGTAGGGTGGCGAGGTGTTTTTTGAGCTCGGCTTGCATTTCTGCGAGCTTGGCTGCGTGCTCGGGATTGTCCGCTAGGTTTTTTTGTTCCGTTGGGTCGTTATCCAGAAAATACAGTTGATCCGCGTCGTAGTAGGCAGGGTATTGGCTGAGCGAAGCGTGCTCAGCATCGCCACCACCGGGGATGGTTTGAATGTGGCTGAAGGGAGTGTTTGGGTCTTCCGTGTAAACGTTCTTGCCGCGGCGACGCTGGCTGGCGTTGAACTTTTCTAGAGCTGCGGCCCGCTTCGAGAGTGGCATGTTGGCAATGTGCTCAGGGTAGCGCAGTGCGACGTATTTCCAGCCGTTTTTAAGGACGCCACGCACGTAGCCGAGCTCGAAGTAGAGGGAGTCGTGGATTTGTTCGACTTCGCCCATCAGTGCTGGGTAGCAGCTCTTACCGTCGAAGAGGTTTGGGTCGTAGTCGACGCCGGCCATATCAAGAATGGTCGGTGCGAAATCGACATTGGAAATGATGGTGTCGCTGTAGTTACCTGCGGGGAATCCACCCTTGCGCCAGAAAAAAGCTTCGCTGTGCACGCCGCCTTCATAGACCGTGCCTTTGGAGCGTTGACCGTGGTCGTTGAAGTAAATGATGACGGTGTTGTCGAGCTCGCCGACCGCATCGAGTTTCTTGACGAGTGCATGGAGTGCGTCGTCGATCCATAGTAGGTTTTCTTTTTGCCAGCCAGAGATGCCAGCCATCTTTACGCGCTTAGCAAGTGATTTACGTGAAGGTTGCACAGTGAGCGGTTCGTCGAGGAGACCTTCCGCAGTGATGCGTGGATCGGCCTTCCAGGAACGAGCGTCGTCGGTTGGGCCGTGTGGCAAGGTGGTTGCGAACCAAAGGAAGAAGGGCTGACCATGAAATTCATCGATGAAGTCGAGTCCGCCTTTGGTGATCCAGTCTTGATTGTGCGCGAGCAGTGCTTTAATGCCGTTGTGACTAGGATTGTTATCATACATATTGGCTGCATAGTCGAAGCCAGCTTGCTTACAGGCTTGTTTGAGGACTTCTGCGTTGCGCTTAAGGAGCTCAATAACTTTGGGATCGCGAGGATCGTCTTCCCATTCAGGGTGTTTGATGCCGTGTGCTTCCACGACGTGGTTCTTGCCAGTGATGCCTGTTTTATAACCAGCGCGCTTAAGGAGCCATGGAAGGGTGTTTTTATCTTTCTTAGTAATAAAGGTGTTCCACTCGACGACGGTTTGACCGTTGTGGTTCTTGGCTTTGTGCAAGAAGCCTTCTGATTGTGTGCGGCTTGGGTAGGTGCCAGTGAGGCATGCGAAACGACTGGGTGTGCAGACTGGAGAGGTCACATACATACGGTTCATCACTGTGCCCCCAGCGGAGAGGACGTCGGTCGCGGGTGTGTAGTTCTTTCCTTTTCCTTCAGGGAGGAAATTCATCATGTCTTTGAACTGATCATCTGAGATGAAGAAGATGAAGTTGGGACGATCATCTTTGGCTAGCTCTGGCTTGGCGGCCATTGCGCTGGAAATATTGAAGCAGAGTGTGCTAATACCTATGAGTGGGAGGATGTATTTTTTTAACATGATAAATTGTAGTGTTGTCGTTTGCCGTTTCGACAGGCTCAAGGCCCTGAGTGGATCGAAAGGCGGCATGCCTTCTTTGGTTGGATACGTTGGTGGCGACGCGCAAGCGCGAGCCTTGCGTTCTGAGGGTGAATTACTTCTTGGAGTAGTCTTGTAGGAATTGTGTGAGCTTTGCGCTGAGATCTGCGCTGACCTGTGCGTAAGCGGGTTCGTTGGCGAGGTTACGCGTCTCATTCGGGTCGAGTTTATAATCATAAAGCTCGGTGGACGCAGGTGCTGTGTGCCCATCTGCGGCTTCGTCACCTTGATTTTGATACCATGCTACGTAGCGAAAGCGTTCGGTGCGAAGGGTATAGCCCATGTGCTTGGGGCGAGGGTATTGGCTCACTGCAAAGTCGCGAATGTCGTTTTGTTGTTTAAGCACTGTTGGTGCAAGACTGACACCGTCGAGGTTTGCAGGGGTTTCGATACCTGCGAGTTCGCAGAGTGTTGGAAAGAGGTCGGTGAGTTCGACAGGCATGGTGCTTTGTTGATTCTTCGGTGAGTTCGGTGCTGAGATGATGAGCGGCACACGTGTGGCGTTTTCGAAGTTGGTATGTTTACACCAGAGACCGTGGTCACCGAGGTGGAAGCCATGGTCGCCCCAGAGCACGACGATGGTGTTGTCTGCAAGTCCTTGGGCTTCGAGTTCGTCGAGGATGGTGCCGATCTGTGCATCGATGTAAGCGATACATGCGTAGTAGCCGTGGATGAGTGTGCGCTGAGTGGCTTTGTCGAGATCGCCTTCCGCTGGGATGCCATTGTAGGAACGTAGTTCGGGGGAAGTGTGATATGCGATCTTTGGGCTGTTCAACGCTTGGCGTTGAAAGGGGGCTAGGTCGATCGCTGCTGGATCGAATTGATCCCAGTATTTTTTGGGCGCGACAAAAGGAAGGTGTGGTTTTTTGAAGCCGACTGCGAAGAAGAAGGGTTTATTGAGGCGCTTGAGTTTTGAAAGTTCTTTGACTGCATAGGCGCCAATTGCTCCATCGTCGTAGGCATCATCGGGAACATCTACTGATTCGACGACTGGCCATGCATTGTTTTTGAGCAGGTATTTATTGACTGAGTTCCAGCCCTTTTTGCCTTGTGCTTCAGCTTCTGCGGCAAGGGCTCGACTGGTTTCATTTTGATAGTGTGCTGCTGGCTTGCCAGTCTTTGCGTTGTATTTGAGGTGCCATGTCTGGCGGTAAGGTTGGCTCCAAGACTTTGCGTCGGCGCCTTTATCGACACTACGAGGGTCGTAGATTTTACCAACACCTGCGGAGTGGTAGCCCTTATCTCGGAAATACTGAGGGATGGTGACAATCATAGGGTTGATGTCGCGAATCATTGTCTTGAGGTCCCATACTTGAGTGAAGTCTGGGCGCATACCTGTCATCAGACTGGCTCGTGACGGACCGCACACTGCTTGCTGGCAATGTGCATTGAGAAAGGTGGTGCCTTGGGCGGCAATGCGATCCATTGCAGGTGTGGGAATCGCTTCACCATAAGCGCTAATCAAAGGCTTCATATCGTCGATTGCGATGAAGAGGACGTTCGGATTCGATGCGCTCACCGCAGCTGGTTTTGAGTCCGCGTGCGCGGTCGCAGCGACGAGGCTGAGGAGTAGGGGTATGTATTTCATATATGGAGGATGTTCTAAAGTGGTAGCGACCGCGTCCCTGTGCGCCATTTCTGGGGATGGTAGCGGTTGCTGTGGCGTTTAGGGACACGCGCCGCTACTTAAAATGTGTTTACAGCTGTCTTCTTAATGCTCACTACTAACTTCTTTTATAGCCCTGTGCGAAAGATGAAGCCTAAGTCGTCGAGGTAGAGATCACCTGTTATGGGAGACTCCGATTGAATTTGAAAACGTATGGCGTAGAGCTTGCCCATGGCGTCGAGTTGCTCAGGAGTGCCGACTTTGGCAGCGAACGATTTCCATTTGCCGATCATGTCGGTCAGTGCAATGGAACCGATGGGCATCCAATGGTTGGCGTCACTTTGAAGAATGATATTTACCCGTGCATTTGGGTCGTCGCATTTGATGTTATGCGCGGCACGTAGTTGACCGATGATGCCGCTAGCGGTCCCGAGCGGCAGTTGTTCTTTGGGCATGGGCTCAAAGTGGAAGAGTAGGTCCGCATCGGTTCCTGGTTGTTCACCATTTAGGCGAGAGGCTGCCACATATTCGTTTGGTTTAATTGAAGATTCAGAACCGATCTCGAATGTGCTCCTTACATTCCATTCGGGAATGGGGTTGTCGAAAGTCCAATGCACATGGGCACGTTCCTTGAGTGCGACGAGTTCGATGGTGTGGCTATTTTTAAGATCGCCTGATACTGCGTGAATCGTGATTTGGCCCGCGCCCGTAGGCGTGATGGTAAAGGTGCCAGCGGCGTTGTCGATATTGAGTGTTTTGTGACTGAGTGTCGCTGGACCTTTCACGCTGAGTTTGACTGGCTTGATCGAATGTAGGTAAGGAAGTTTTTGCTTTGGATCGTGCACAACGATTAAACCTTCAATTGGACGGTCGGCTGGCACACGAGTAGGGAGGCGTAGGTCCAATGTCGGAGTGGTCGCGCTTTCGATGGAAAGTGCCGTCTCGATTTTGTTGTTTTCGAGTGGTAGCTCTAAAACGTTGATACTGAATTTGGGTAAATCGATGACGGTCTTCTTACACAGTTCGATTGGCTGAGTCGATGGCACGCGACTCCAGAGAGGGCGCTGTGCATAGGGGTCCCAAAAATACTGTGCGCTCGAATAACTGTGTAGCTGGCCAACGTTTCCAGCGAGCGCTTTAGTATCTACTGTGACCAATGCGTGATCGGTTTCAGATGTGTTGACCAACATGAT
>JABBCA010000082.1:251277-252441 GCA_018607135.1 Opitutales bacterium | reverse complement strand
GGTAGGCGATGACCAAGTTCCCAGTCACCATTGAGCTCGTTACCGATTTCCCAATAGCGCACACCGTAGTGTTGCTTGGTGTTTGCCCATTTGACCCATTCGGCGGCGACTTCAGGTGTTCCTGAGCCGACGTTGACAGTGACCATAGCTTCGGTGCCCAGACTATTGATCCACTCGTGCTGAGTTTTGATGTCGAGATCGCCGTGGTAATCCGAAAGGTGGCGCTCTTCGCCATGTAAACGAAACCCTTTCTTATACTCGGAGTAATCAATCTCCCATGTGCCGTCGGCTTTTTGCTTCGACGTATCAAAATTTTCGATCTCATGATCGTCGCTGCCGATGCGGACGCCATTGCCATTCCAGTAGTATTCGTTCGACCAAGAGCCACCGGGCATACGAATCGAGCCAGGTTGCCAATCACGAATCGCATCTTGGAACACTGGATTCTCCACTATGGGCACACGGCTCCACAAAGAGATATTGGTGCCGGTTAAGCGATTGGTATCCGCCGTTTCGATGACTGTATTGATATCAAAAGAAAGTGTTGCTTTTTGGCCTGCTGGCTTTGCATCACAGCCACTCGATACGAGCAGCAGCATCGAGAATACAGTGGTGCAGTTAAAGAGTTGGGGTAATTGAAAACGCATAGTCAGTAAAAAGTGTTCAACCATAAGCTGTGCGATGCTGCCTTAAGGTAAATGTAATAATTCAGTTATACTTCAAACGAAAAGGATGCGAATGCGCACTTCGATGTGTCCATTTCGATAAGATCGACTTTCAATTGGAAATATGCGTTTTCTCATTTGAATTTATAAATATATAATGCCTTTATGCCCTTGATGATCTGTTTAACCGACAGATTCTATCTATTATGAGTCTACCTAGCCCCCAAAACGTTCCCATTGCATCGGGAGATAAAGTGCCTTTTACAAAGAAACTGGCCTATGCGCTTGGTGGTCCTGTGGATATCATGTCGGTGTGGGTTTTGGTGAGTATCGCATACCCTCTTTTTAATATGGAGCTGCAGATGCGTCCGCTCTATGTGGCGATCATACTGATGTCACTGCGTCTTTGGGATGGGGTGATTGATCCTATCATGGGTTGGATCTCTGATAATGCGCGCACACGCTGGGGGCGGCGACGTCCCTTTATTTTCGTGGGTGC
>JABBCA010000082.1:238916-251177 GCA_018607135.1 Opitutales bacterium | reverse complement strand
TGGATTTGGTGGATTACCTTACGCCCGCTTTTCATGGTCGCAGAACCTAGCACGGGTGAGATGATCGCGAGCACTGCCAACGGAATGCGTTATATTAGTTTGTGGATATCTGGTCTAATTTTAGTGGGAGGTTTGATACCAGCGATCTTTGTTAAAGAGCGTTATTATGAAAAGCTCAGTGCCAAGCAAAAGTCGGTGAAGCTATTGCATAGTTTACGCGAGACGCTTTCCAATCGAGCGTTCATTATACTTTGCCTTTTTACACTCTGTTTCCTTTTGGGGACAGCGATTTTTGATAGCTATGGTCGTTACGTAGGCACCTATTATGTATTAGGTGGGGATTGGGGCCAAGGAGCGATATTTGCGGGTTGGGGCACTCTTGTTTACACAGGGTTTAGTTTGATGTTTATTCCGATTTTTAGGCGTCTTTCTGAGCGTATTGGTAAGAATAAATGTCTAGCGATCTCCGTGAGTATTGTCCTCATGTCAGCTTCGACTACATGGTGGACATTCAATCCTGAATATCCATGGATCATGTTGGTGAACACTGCTCTAATTGGAGTGGGGTATGCGGGGCTCTGGCTGATGCTTCCTTCGATGCAAGTGGATGTCGTCGACATGGATGAACTCAAGACAGGTGAGCGTCGAGAGGGGAGTTTTGCTTCGATCTTTTCATGGATTCTGAAGTTGAGTTTTTGTGTTGGTTTTTTGATATCAGGACCACTGCTCGAATTGACTGGATTTGACGCTGCACTTGAGGGTGCACAACCCGAGTCTGTGTATCGGAACATGCGCTTGGGATATATTTTAATTCCAGTGCTATCGTTAGTGGCAGCGCTGTTGTTACTAAAATTCTTTCCGATCAATCGAGAAAAGGCTGCGGAGGTGCGTAATGCTCTCGAAGCGCGTCGCGGACAAGTTTAACCTTAATAGAAAAGACCTTATGAAGGGATTGATGTTTATCTTTTATATGTTGGCGGCTGTTTCTCTGGTTGCTGCTGAATTGCCAGTTAAACCAGAAGCTCAGGTGCATTATGATGAGATGCCACAAGAGTATGCACCGTATATTCATGCCAAGCCGCAAGCGCTTGAGTGGTTTGAGGATGCGCGTTTCGGAGTCTTTATGCACTGGGGGCCCTATTCGCTGGCGAAAGCGCCTGCCAGTTGGGGACGCCTTGGGCCTAGGCCGGGGGCGAATGAAGTTGCAGCACGAGGAGTGCCTCAGGAGGAATATGATCAGCTTTACACACGCTTCAACCCTGTTGATTTTGACGCCGATGTGTGGATCAAAATGGTCAAAGAAAGTGGTGCTAAGTATTTCATTTTTACGACCAAGCATCACGATGGGTTTTGTATGTTTGATGCCAAGAATACGGAGTATAAAATTACCAATACGCCATTCGGACGTGATGTCGCCAAAGAGTTAGCCGATGCATGTCACAAGTATGGCATCAAGATTGTATGGTATTACTCGCAACCAGATTGGCATCACCCTGATACTTTAACCGAAAATAATACGCGTTACCGACAGTATATGTTCGAGCACCTTGAGCAGTTGCTCACTGAGTATGGTGAGATCTCGGGTATCTTTTTTGACGGTTTGAGCGTAAAGTATGGATGGTGGGATACACCTGCCATGTTGAAAATGGTTCGGAGCTTGCAACCTAATATCATCATCAATCGCCGTTGGGGCTGGAGTATGCCCGATGTTAAAATCAATGGAGATTATGATAATCCCGAGCAGGAGATTGGTCACTTTGAAATTGATCGCCCATGGGAAGCCTGTGTCACGATGGGCACTGCGTGGTCATGGACGGGGAATCAAAACATCAAGAGCTTTGAGACTTGTTTAGAACTATTGATACAGTCTGCGGGTTCTGGAGGCAATTTGGCTTTAAATACAGGGCCGGCTCCAGAAGGGCAAATCAATCCACCTGAGGCGGAGAACTACCGCCGAATTGGAGATTGGCTGAGAGCAAATGGTGATAGTATCTATGGGACTACCGGTGGGCCATATACGCCTGCGCCTTGGGGTGTATCGACACGTAAGGGCAATAAGGTCTATCTGCATGTATTGTCAGAGTTTGTGGGCGCGCCTGTCGTTTCATTTCCGAAATTGCCTGTCGAAGTATTATTCGCTCGCTCTTTGAACGGCTCTGAGCTTGCGATTGAGATGGATGGAGGACGAATGTTGCTGCAACTGGACGCCGAGAATATTGAACCTATCGATCATATTATTGAGCTCACATTGGCGGGAGATGCATTGACTCTACCAGTGATTGAATCGGTTCAGCCTGAGCATTTACTGCGGTATCAGAAGGGAGATGCTTCGTCTGGGAGGACTGGACGTAATAGTCTCGAAACTTTATTGGGGCGTGCGAGTGGTAACTTTGTAGAAGGTAAGCGTCACAAAGGTTGGTGGTCTGCGACTCGTGGAGATTCAGAACCTTGGGTGATGATAGATTTTGAGCAGTCTGTGGTCTTTAACTATATTTCCCTATCCGAGCAAATGCGCAACTGCTCGACTCGTCAGTTTGTTATTGAGTATTCAGTAGGTGATACATGGGAACGACTCTTTGAGGGGAAAGAGATCGGCATGAACTTCAGCGTTAAAGTTCCTTCGACCACGGCTTCAAAGTTGCGCATTCGTTTTCTTGAGAATGCGGAAGAGCTCGCGCCGAATTTATTGAAATTTGAAGTCTATCGTTTATGAAAAGTATCTGCGTCTTAGTGCTTAGTATCTGTTGTGGGTTGCTTGTTTCAGTGGATGCGAAACAGCCCAATGTGATATTGATTGTAGCGGACGACCTTGGTTATGGCGGGCTGCACTGTTACGGGAATGAGTGGTTGGAGACTCCGAATATTGATCAACTCTGTGCCGACGGCATGCAGTTTACTAATGGCTACAGTTCGCACCCGACATGTCAGCCTTCGAGAATCGCTTTGTTGAGTGGTCAGTATGCTCCGCGGACTGGAGGTTATCGCGTGAAGGATCATCACCGTGGTCAGGAGGATGTGATTCGCTATGAAGTGCCTAAGTTAACAGGGTTAGGTTTTGACAAAGTATCGCTCGCAGAGGCATTTCAAGCGGGAGGTTACAAGACGGCAATGTATGGCAAATGGCATGCGGGAAATTATAAGAAAGATGCTCATCCACGCTACCACGGATTCGAAATCGCTTATGAGTGTAATTCTCATTATGACACTAGGCGTTCAGATCCTGAAGTGGAGCTTCCCGAAGGGATGGATTTTGCTGAATATTTCACAGGCAAAGCGATTGATTTTATGGGTTCATCTGTTGCGGAGGAACAGCCATTCTTTTTGTATATGCCTTACTACTTAGTGCATGCGCCCTTGGAAACGCGTTCCGATTATATTGAGTATTTTAAATCTAAGCTGGAGGGCGTGGAGTTTGTTGGAAAGAAGGCGAAAGATGTTCCCGTGATTGCCGCGATGACGAAGCATCTGGATGATTGTGTTGGGCGTTTATTACAGAGTTTGAAATCTCTGGGTATTGCAGAGGAAACCATTGTTGTATTTACATCGGACAACGGATCTTACAACGAGGCTTTTGTTGGAGGCCTACGGGAGACGAAGGGAAGTGTCTATGAAGGAGGTTTGAAAGTTCCTTACCTGTTTAAGTGGAGTGGTGAAATCGAGGCGGAGACGATATCAAATGAACGTATTACACACATCGATTTGTATCCGACTTTATTAGAGCTTTCTGGTGTGGATCGCCCAAATGGTTATACCTTAGATGGGCTGAGCATTGCCCAGTATTTAAAAGGAAACAGTGATGTCCTCGCGGATCGTTCAATTGTTTGTTATTACCCCAAATATGCTCAGTTTAATACGCGCACAAAGAAATGGAAGAATTCGTGGAGGAACGTGATTTTTCGCGGTGATTATAAACTCATTGAGCATGTCGAGTATGATGAATTTGAGCTTTATAATATTACTGATGACCCCAAGGAGGCGAATGAGTTATCGCGAAGTTATCCAGAGAAATTAGAACGAATGCAAGTGTTGTTAAAGGAGTGGAAACAGGAATTGTCTGTTTCGGAATTGAGGGTTAATATTGATTATAAATTGTAAAATTTGAACAATACGTGCGGGAATTCACTAGTTTCCGTGATAAATGGAACGCCTTGAGCTCTGGCTAACAAGTGGGGATAGGGACTTAATAGTAGCATCCTAATACCCTACATGAATTACCTTATAAACGGATCGAAGTATTTCCTATTAACTGCGCTTGTATGCTTTATACATACTGGTGCTCATGCTGCCAATTTGCTGCACCATTGGAGCTTTGATGAAGGTTCGGGTAGTGCGGTTGCGGATACAGTTGGTAACGCAGACATGTCAGTGGTCACTGGCTCGTCTGGTTGGACCAGTGGCAAGGTGAATGGCGCCTTCGCTTTGAATGGCAGTAACTATATTCTTAGCAACGCTAATGACCAAGTGACAAACCCTTCTACGGGTGTTGCGATTGCAGGCTGGTTTCAGACTACGGGTAACGTGGATCGGGATTACATTTATGAAATTGAACGCGAGTTCGGTATGCGTATTCGTAATAGCAGTTTGCAGACCTCGTTTAATGGCAATACAAGCGGTGCGCCTCGGTATGGTGAGAATGTAGATGATGGACTATGGCATCATTTTGTGGCGCAGAATAATGGCACCACGACCCAGATTTATTTGGATGGTCAATTGATTGGTAGCTTTACTGAGAGTTTGGGGACACTTACTTCGGAATCTCGTCCTTCGGCCATTGGTGCAAGGTATTCAGGGGCTCGTCCGATGTTGGCAATCTTTGATGATTTCCGTTACTATGATGCCGTGCTCACACTCTCCGAGATCGAAGCATTGGCGCAAATCTCTAACCGTCCCCCAGTTGCGGTGAATGATAGTTACAGTGATGCTCAGAATACACTTCTAATGATTGCCGCACCGGGTGTGTTGGGCAATGACACAGAATTGGACGGCGACAGCTTGACCGCTAGTTTAGTGGCTGGTGTGGGTGTGGGGAATGGAACACTTAATTTAAGTAGTGATGGTTCATTTTCTTACGACCCGCCAACTGATTTCTCGGGCATTGTGACGTTTACTTATCAAGCAGTGGATCAGGATGGATCTTCAAATACTGCAACTGTGACGCTTACTATTTTAGATCCGAGTGCGAGTTTGACTGTTGAAGAGGTGGCACAGATTGAAACCGATTTAGGGATCACCTTAACTGCTCAAGAAAAGTTAGACTTAGCATCGCTGGTGAAGCCGCAAAGCACCCCTGCGTGGCGCACGAGCGCTGAGTCGCGTATCGAGACGCATCGCAAAGCGAATTTAACTGTTGAAGTGGTGGATAGCCAATTGAATCCAATTCCAGGGGCAACGGTCCGCATGGAGCTGAAGAATCATGCCTTCAAATTTGGTGGTGTCCTTACAGTTATGGATTTGACGGATGCGAGTAATAATCTGTCGGATAATGGTTCGACCATTGCGGATTGGGAGCGTCTGACTAAGGCCTTGTTTAATTCAGTCGGTCTAAATAATGGCTTCAAGCCACGTATCGTTGGACAGCACCAATACCTGCCGAATTTTTTAACCTGGGCATCGAACAATAATTTGCCAGTTCGCGGTCACTTATTGATTTGGCCAGGCACCGGCGATGTGGATGACATGGACGTTCCAGGCGCTGTGTCTGGCGTGGATTATGGTCGGCATTTAACTGAGTCGACGTCATCTGCATTTGCGACTAAAAATGTGCGTGGGGCTGTAGAGACCTATAAGGCGAGTGCTCGCACACAGGCCGACAAGGACGCGTTGAAGGCGGTCGTGGATTCGGAGATCGTCGAGTGGGCAAGTCAGTGGGATGTCTTTGAGTGGGATGTGATCAACGAAACGCTGAGTAATCGTCTGCTTATGGACATTCTTGGCTATGATCAGATGGCGCATTGGTTCCATCTGGCGAAGCAGAATATGCCAAATCCAGAGACAACACTCTTTATCAATGAATTTCAGCTCCCATCGGCACGCTTTACTGGCACGGTTTACGAAACACGAAAGGCGACTTACTTCAGTCGAATCGATCAATTGCTGACTCCGCCAGCTCCACTGGATCCCTCTGGCACGCAGGTGCTGCCAGCCCCTGTAGATGGCGTTGGTTTCCAAAGTCGCTTCCGCTTTCTAGATGGCTACGATCCTGCAGTTGTTTATAATCGTCTTGAAGAATTTGCGACTCGTTACCCAACGTTGGAATTGATCGGCACAGAGTTTGAGTTAAAAGATGATTACAATTGGCTGACTGGGGATCTTATTCAGGCGTATGATGAGGCGACCCGGGCGCAAGTTACTGAAGAGGTGCTGACGACTTACTTTAGCCATGATCAAGTGACAGGTATGAATGCATGGGATGTCTTTAATGACCAACCCGACGGCACCGATACCGCATACACTCGTTCCATGTTTTATTATGGGGACGGTCCCGGCGGTGTAGATGGGCCGATTGTAAAACTCAACGCCTTGGTTTGGTATTACCTTCACCGCATTCGCTATCATTCAGATGTCAACGATACCACTGAGGCAAATGGTCAAACGATACTTCGCGGGTTTAAAGGTGAACATCTATTAACAGTTACTTACGATGGGAATGACTACGTTTCCACGCAAACGGTGCTCGCTGATGGTAGTATCCAAGTGCAGTTGAACGATGTTTCGGTGACTTCTACTGAGAAAACCTTGGAGCATTGGCCCTTTGATGATGTCGTAAGCACTGAGCTAAGCGCTGCGACTAATGTAAGTGGTTCTGCGGCTTTCTTAGGTTCAGCTGGCACACTGTTGACTGACGGAAATGGGGCACTTGTGGCCAGTCAAGATGCGAGTAAAACATCTGGAGGCACATTCCTTGGCAGTAGTGCGATTACCATCGGTTCACGTTCAACAGGTGTCTATGAACTCGAGTTCGTATTGAATACGGTTCATTTGACTGGAGGTGATGCCAGTGGTGCAAGTATCGGAGTTGGACTTAACGACTCTGCAAATGGTGGTGATTTGTTTCGTGTGCGTATTAATAAGACTGGCGCGGGTCTTGCGCTCAATACATTCTTCGATTCTGGAGCCGGGAATGCCTACACGGGCTTGCACACGTTTAATAGCATTTATGAACTGACGGATCCATTGAAAGTTCGAGTCGTCGTTGATTTGGACGATAATACAGCAGATATTTATATGACTGAAGGTATGGGTGCCGAAACCTTAGAAGGTCAAGTGGCACTGCGAAGTGACGCGGTTTGGGATCAACTTTCATTTGTTGCAGTCAATAACAGCACAGACTGGGGTGTAAGTGATGTTGTTGAAATGGATTATTTGAAAATAACTAAATTAGAGGTGGATAACTACGACTTGTGGGAGACTCGAACTAATTGGGGCGGGGAGACGCTGACTGCTCGCACGGATGATCCAGACGGAGATCAACTCGTAAATTTGCTCGAGTTTGCGCTTGGAGGTGATCCGGTGGTGGATGATGCCATTACATTGTTACCAATCGTGGTGGGCACGGCGACGCCGCAACTACAATTTACCTTAGGGGTCGATTCAACGGAGCTGAACTTTAGACTGCAGCACTCCGAGGACTTATCTGATTGGTCGACGCTTCCAGAAACAGTCGTTCACGGCGAGTCTGGCGAAACCGTTCAAGTGCCACTGTTACAAGGTGCTTTCGATACGCTCTTTAGTCGACTTGCGGTGAGTGAAGATTAACCACGATGATGTAGAGCTTGCGCTCGTGTGGTGCTGATTGTCCCTTAGATATCCTATTTTAGAGACAGTTTCCAAGCGACAGCTCTACAAACAAAATGCCCATGAAGTATATACCTCTCTTCTTAGTTTTGTTCGTCACTGCACTGACGGCGGCAGAAAAACCGAACGTATTGTTTATCGCAGTCGATGATTTGAAACCGTCGCTTTCAAACTACGGCGACAAGCTCGCGATCAGTCCCAACTTTGAGCGACTTGCTGGACAAGGGATGACGTTTACGAACGCTCACTGTCAGCAGGCGGTCTGCGCGCCTTCGCGTGCGAGCGTGATGACGGGAATGCGTCCTGATAAAACGCGTATTTGGGACCTAAAGACTAAGATTCGCGATGAAAATCCAGATGTCGTTACCTTGCCTCAGCATTTCAAAGCAAATGGTTATACCGCTGTAGGCGTTGGTAAAATTTATGATTTTCGATCGGTTCAGGGGCATACTCAGGACGATCCAGATTCGTGGAGTCGCCCCTACGTGATTTTTGATAAAAATCCAAACGACGAATTTGGACTGATCAATCCTGACTATGTAGCAGAGGTGCGTGCGAAGAAACAAGCACTCCGTGTGGCGGGCGATAAGACTCCGATTAAAAAGGCGATGGGTGGTTCGCCAGCCTACGAAGGCACAGAGAGGGTCGGCGATGATGCTTACGACGATGGCCAAATTGCGAGATCTGGAATCGCGCTGATTGAAGAGCTGGCCCCTAAAGAGGAACCTTTCTTCATCGCTGTCGGGTTCAAAAAACCACACCTTCCTTTTGTGGCACCCAAGCAGTATTGGGATCTATATTCAGAAGATCAGTTCAAGCCGCATTATCTAACTGAGCGCCCAGAAGGTTCGCCAGAGTATCATCATCAACCTGGGTGGGAGTTACGCAATGGTTCTTACTCGGGCGTGCCTTTATTGGCAGAGAAGGGCGGTATTCCAGATGAGACTGCGATTCAATTGATTCACGGTTACTACGCTTGTGTGTCTTATATTGATGCACAACTTGGACGTGTGCTCGATGCACTTGAAGCCTCCGGCGAACAAGACAACACCATCATTGTTCTCTGGGGTGATCATGGCTTTCATCTCGGTGATCATGGCATGTGGTGCAAGCATACCAATTACGAGCAATCGACTCGTGTGCCATTCATGATTGTGGATCCTCGCAACAAGGACCTTATCGCTGGTGGTCAATCTCCAGCTTCAGTCGAACTGGTGGATATTTATAGCACACTTTGCGACCTTGCAGGCTTGGAACGTCCTGAGCATGTCGATAGCACTAGTCTGAAGCCTATACTTTCTAACGAATATAAACACGTAAAACCAGCTGCGGTAAGTCAATTTCCGCGTCACTATGAAGGGCGCGAAATGATGGGCTATAGCTGGCGCACACCGCAGTATCGCTATATCGAGTGGGAAGATACAAGGTTTCGCGAAGGAGGCGTTGCAGGGCCAATAATTGATATTGAACTTTACGATTACTACAAAGATCCCAACGAGACGAAAAACCTCGCAGCCGATCCGAACTACGCAGACACGCTCGCAGACTTGCAGCGTATGGCATCGATTCAAAAACGCATCGTGCGCGCAGGCACTGAAGCAGAGCTATTGTCGCGCCCAGAATGGCTCGATATCGCGAATCCAGATGAGACGACTGATCCGACCGCAGAGATGGAGTGGAGCGAGCCTGACGAAACCCTTGTTTATGCCAAAACACCTCAAGGTGAGCTTTCGCTACATATTTTTAAACCAGATGGCTGGAAAGCATCCGATCAACGTTCTGCAATGGTTGCTTTTCATGGTGGCGGTTGGAACTCCGGCGATCCACGTGCATTTTATTGGCAGGCACAGTATTGGAATGCCAAGGGTATGGTTGTGATTTGTCCGCAGTATCGAATTAAAAACATTAATGGCACGACACCTATCGAGAGCACAAAAGATGCGATGCAAGCCATGCAATATGTGCGCGCGAATGCTTCCGCCTTTGGCATCGATCCGAACCGTATCGCAGCTGCCGGTGGTTCAGCGGGTGGGCACTTGGCTGCTGCGACTGCGACAGTGACTGGTTATGAAAGTGATTTACCAGAGCTTAAAAATGTGAGTCCACGACCGAATGCTTTGGTTCTATTTAATCCTGTGCTCGATACCACTAAGAAGGGCTACGGAAGTCGTCAAGTGCAGCCAGATCCTACGGTGATTTCACCGATGGATCAACTGCAAGGCGAGCAGCCTCCGACCATTATCTTCAATGGTGATCGTGATACCACAACGACTGCCGAACGTTCAGTGGCCTTTGCCGAGAAGATGCATTCACTTGGAAATCATTGCGAAGTCGTGCTCTACCCAGATGAACACCATAGCTTCTTTCATAAAGGAAAATACACTCAAAATTTTGCAGATACAGTTTTACGTTCAGGAATGTTTCTTGAGCAAGTCGGTTTCATCGACTAGGTTGCATCGCTGAATATGGAAATTCGAAATAAAATAAACACTCTGTTCGCTGCTACAGCACTCTGCGCGGCCGTGGCCTTGAACGCTACTGAGAAATATCATGCCACGCACTTAGTGTTCACTTATATGGGCGATCCATCGACTACGTTGACCGCGAATTGGCAGTTGATCGGTGCGATGGACGAGATAGTCGATGGTGGAGCACGTGTTTATTATGACACTGTTTCTCGAGAGGGTGATGTTGATGCATACTCAAACAGCGCAACGGGCATCGTCTTTTCTATCGATGGTTTAACCGATCGTAAGGTGGCTCGTGTTGAACTGGGCGGCCTGGAACCAGATACCACTTACTATGTATGCGTAGTAATTGATGGCATGCCAGTTCTTCCAGAAGTGAAAGTGCATACGATTCCCTCGGATGATTCACCCATTCGGTTTGTCACCGGTGGAGATATGGGGGTGAGTGAAGACACACGCATCTTATTAAAGAATGCGGCAACGCATGACCCCATGTTCGCTGTGATCGGAGGCGATATTGCCTATGCGAATGGGAAACTGGAAAGTGTGGGGAAGTGGGATGCTTGGTTGAATTTTTATACTCAAGAAATGGTGACCACAGACGGATTTCAGATTCCAATAGTCTTGGCGATTGGGAACCATGAAGTGATGGGTGGCTTCAATAAACCTAAAGAACATGCACCGTTCTTCTTTGGTTTTTTTGGGCAGGACTTAGAGAAGTCATATTTTAAACGACAGTTCGGAGAAAACCTTGCTTTGCTCGTTCTAGACAGCGGTCATGTCACTAAGCATGAGGCGCAAGTCGACTGGATTCGTGAAACGTTAAAGCAAGCTGAATCTGTTAACTACACGAGTGCGGTGTATCATGTGCCGCTGTATCCGAGCCACCGTGATTTTATGGGGCATTTTTCCGATCAAGGACGCCAGTATTGGGCTCCAGTTTTTGACGAGTTTAGCCTCACTGTTGCGTTCGAGAACCACGATCACACATTCAAACGAAGTCACTTTATTAAGAATGGTAAAGTCGCAAAAAAAGGTGAAGGCACTTTGTATCTTGGCGATGGTTGTTGGGGCCGTAAGACTCGTCCAGTGGATCCTGACCTTCGCTGGTATTTAGATGTGGCTGGCGCAATTCAACACTTTTGGGTGGTTGATGTAAGCACTGATAAAATGGTCTATCGTGCAGTCGACATAGAGAACAAAGTAGTTGATGTTTATCCACAGGATGAGAGTGGCGCTAAGATCGCAAGCAAGCGATTGAATGAGAAATTAGCTGCGATCAATAATCCTGTGGATGTAGCAGAAAGTTCCTCGCTTGTAACCACCGAAGCAACGAGCGCCGATTGAGAAGATCATCATAGTAGGGCTGACGCCTGCTGTTTCGACAGGCTCAAGGCCCTGAGTTTATCGAAGGGCGAAACGCCGCTGATTGTTTACGGTTTCAAATGAATTTATTTCTGATTGCTGATCCACTCTTCGAAAGTCACTGCACCGCTGGAGTTTGTGTCATTACGTTTGAAGCGTTTTGCGCCTTCTTGTTCCCAGCCAGGTTTGGATTTTTTCTCAAATTGAATGCGAGTCATTTCAATATACTCGGCCTCAGATAATGCGTTGTCTTTGTTTGCGTCAAATTTGAGGAAATACTTCTTCTTTGAAGCCAGTTGCTTCTCAGTCATTGCAGATGCGCTGGTAGTAAAGCCCAGTGTTAGTAGAGCCAAGAGTGTGAGGTATGTGTATTTTTTCATAATAATTTAGGATTGTAGATAACTATGTTTAAAGAGTGCTGCATCTCTATATCTGCCTCAAGTGCGCCTATCTATTAAAATGCGGTAGAGATCGGTGAATACATGCACTCTTTATAAGTGTTTGATCACTCAGTGATCTCTAATCGAGAGTGCACCTAGTGTTGCTTCTGATGACGGTAATCACCCCAACGATGCTTGATGGTGCGCTTGAGCGGGATCTGCATGCCGTCCGAGGGTTCGAGCCAGTCGTAGAG
>JABBCA010000082.1:150074-238816 GCA_018607135.1 Opitutales bacterium | reverse complement strand
TGTTTCACCCATTCAGGCCAGAGCAGCTTTTTGTAAGCGTTTGTTTTGGTCTGTTCAAACGTAGCCGGAAGTTCGATTTTCTTTCCTGCGTAATGGCCTTTGTGTCGTTTTGCAGGGGCAAATTTAGCATGCACCGATTTGTGAGAGAGGTAGACGAAGTAGGGTTGCTCGCTTCCTTGCGTCTTCATCCATTCCAGTGCGTGCTCTGTGAGTAGGTCGGTTGTGTAAACGTCTTCACTGTATTGGGTGCGCTCGCCATTGATATTTAAAGCGGGGGCGTAGTAGTTGCCCTGACCTTTGAAACTCTCCCAGTGATTGAAACCAGGCTGAGGGGCATCTGAGTGGTCGCCCATGTGCCACTTTCCAAAGAATGCAGTTTGATAGCCAGCTTCTTGTAGGTATTGCGGAAAGTATGTGAGCCCGCCTGGATTAGGGGCTTGGTTGTCGACGATTGTATGTTGATGTGCGTAGAGGCCAGTTAGTATCGTCGCTCGACTGGGCGAGCAGAGAGAGGTGGTGACGTAGGCGTTCTCTAGATGCGCACCTTCTCGAGCGAGTCGATCCATGTTGGGTGTTTCCAGCCAAGAGACTTTACCCATAAAGCCCATGTAATCGTAGCGATGGTCGTCACTCAGTATGAAAATAATACGCTTTGCGGAAGCGAGTTCTTGGGCAGGAGTCTTTGCAGTAAGAACATTCGCCCAAGAGAATAGAAGTGAACCGATGGTGAGGCAGACTGTCGCTTTGCTTCCGTGATACATATTTTCAGTGTTGGGTTCGGCTAGGCAATCGCGTGCTGGATGAGAGTCGATTGCTGGTGTGCTTTCTTTTGGTATGCGCAGCCGTCTTGCACCCATGTTTCAGCGATCATGGAAGAGATGAATGCTTTACGAGGCCATGCTTTGTGTCCTGCGTCTAAGAAGCGCATCCAGAATTCCTTCATTTTTGAGGAAGGCACGCGAAAGGCTCCACGAATCATCGAGCGTTTGAGGAACTTAGGCATCACCGCGTCATACATTGTGTAGATTTGCATGTCTTTTTCGCTCAACTCAAGAGTGTGAACATTACAGAAATCGAAATAGTAATGCGTGATTGAATCCACACGTGGGTTGGCGATGATTTCGTTATTGGCTGCGATTAGGTCGTCAAGGCTGACGTGACCTGAGAAGTAGAGTGAGAAGGAACTGTCCTTCCAAATGATGGTAAATGGTTTCAATGGATGTAGGGTCGAGATTACTTTTGTTTCGTCGCGATGGCACCTAATTCTTGCAGTTGGGCTTCAAGCTGCTTCGCGAGTTGTTGAGTTAATCTGGGGAATTCGCTGGCGAGATCGTAGTTCTCTTCGATATCTGTGACTACGTTATAGAGTTCGTAGCTGATTTCTGGATAATAGTGTTTAATCACCTTCATGTTGCCGACGCGCATGGCGCTGGCTGCGTTGTCGCCCGTGCTGGTGGGACGTGGACGTGGGCTGTGCCATATAATTGGTCCGCGCTGGAAGGGTTCGTCTTTGAGTGCCGTAAGAATGCTGACACTGTCACTGTGCGCTTCAGGCATCAGTGGCAGTGTCGCTGCTTCGAGTAGGGTGGCGTAAATATCTGTGCCAGTAACGATGGCATCGCTGGTGGTGTTGGCTGTAACTGTTGAAGGCCAGCGGACGATGAATGGCACGCGGATGCCGCCTTCGTAGAGATGGCCTTTACCAGCACGGAAAGGAAGGTTGCTGGTGGCTAACTGGCGTTTGTTGTCGACTCCTCGGTTGGAAAGTCCGCCATGATCCGATGTGAGGAGCACGAGAGTATTCTCATCAATGTTGAGGTCTTTGAGTGTTTGCATGACCTGATTTAAGCTATCATCCACACTTTTGATCATCGCTGCGTAGGTTGCGTTGTCTTGTGCAAGTTTCGTAGTGCCATCGCGTGTGATGAATTCTTCTTTGCCGCGAGTGCCGAGTTTGTTTTCGAAGATTTTGATGTCGGATGGCTTCGCTTCAATCGGTGTGTGAACCGAGTAATGAGAGAGCACTGCAAAAAATGGTTGATCTGAATGAGTTTCAGTATGCGCCTTTAAGAATGCGACTGTCTCCTCGGTGAGGCGCTCGGTGAGAAACTCACCTTCAGGAGCATCTTCGAGGTCGGGTAGTTTGGCTGCCTTGTGGAGCTGATTTTTTGATTTATTGTATGGAGCAAAATAAGAACGTGGGGCGCCTCCTGCGCCGCCGGCGATGTTGATGTCAAAACCTTGATCCTGTGGCATTTCGCCTGCTTTTTTACCTAGGTGCCATTTACCGGCAAAGAATGTTGAGTAGCCGCCCTCTTTCAGGGCTTCGGCAAGCGTAGTTACTTCAGCAGCAATATTGTAGGCATCACCAGGGCAACCATCGCGCACTGGAAAGCGGCCAGTGAAGAAACCGTATCGTGAAGGCACGCAGCGCGGATGTGCTGCATACGCTTGGGTGAATCGTTTCCCCTCGGCTGCCATTTGATCCATTGCGGGTGTTTCGTAGAATTCGGAACCGTATACGCTGAGGTCGACAGGACCAAAGTCATCTACCAGAAAGATTAAGATGTTTGGCTTGGCCGCCAATGCACTCGTAACCGTAAGAATGCTGATGAATGAGATTTGAATGAAACGAAATAGGGGTAACATCTTTATATACTGTTAGACCTTATGGACGTTTAACAGTTTGCGTTTGTTTTATATAAGGCGATTAATTAATGTAAAAGTGCACTTTTGTGTGCTTTATCACCGCTTCGTAGTTGAAATACAACTACGTGAATTTGGAAGTTCTTTATAGGGGGCTGTTGCTTGGGGCGTGCCGCCGTATGTTCGAGTGGCTGAAATGTGGTGGAGTCGTGTGATCGTGGGCTTGCTGTCAGTCGCTGGTTGTTTCGGCCTTACTGTATTTCAAGCGATAAGATCTGGGGGACATATTGGTGTCGCGGCGGAAGGCGCAGCTCAAGTTGGAGCTATTGCTGTAGCCACAGTCTAGAGCGATCGAGTCAATCTTATCGGTGGTTTCAGTGAGTAGGCGCTTCGCTTCGTCGAGGCGGATGCGGCGTAGCTCGCTGGCGGGCGTGCGACCGAGATGCTTTTCAAAGGCTTTTTCTAGGCCGCGTTTTGAGAGGCCAGTGTATTCGATAATGTCTTCAATGGTGATGGGCTCACCAAAGTGCTGCTTGATGTATCTCACGGCAGTGGCAACTGCGGGGTGCTCGATGGCCAGCACATCGGTGCTTTGTCGACTCACTATACCGTGTGGTGGCACAAACACTGGATCTGCTTTGGTGCTAATCTCTTGATTCATTAAGCGATCCAGTTGTTCGGCTGCTTTGTATCCTAGAGCCGTCAGGCGTGTGCGCACACTAGAGAGTGGCACTGGAGAGCCTTCACAGATGAGTTCAGTGTTATCCACTCCGAGCACGGCAACTTCCTCGGGGACGTGAATGCCTGCGCGCACGCACATTTCAATTAGGGTGGCACCAAGGTTGTCTTGTCCAGCAAACACGGCGAGTGGACGCGGTAGTTTGTTCACCTGGTCAATGATATCGGTTTGGTGCGATTCCCAGTCGCCGATAAGGCTGCCCTTAGATTGTTGGATTGCGAATATGTGCTCTTCTGGAACACCACGATTGATTAGATGTTGTTTAAAGTGATCATGGCGCAGTGCGTTCACGGGCACATCATGCCATGCGTAGTATGCGAAGAACTTGTAGCCACGTGATATAAAATGCTCGGCTGCGAGCTCACATATTGCGTCGTTATCAACGCGCACACGAGGCACTTGGCGTGGCATGTCTAGATAGCTGATATCCACGACAGGCATATTGAGATAATCGATATAACTGGAAGTCTCTGGGCCGTAACAGGTGATGGCGCCATCGCCTGGCCAGCCGTGTGGGACAAATCGCCCTGATGCGAGATAGGGAGAGATGTGCCAACTTTGTTCTTTTGCATAATTGTAAATGCCGCGAACAATGCGCTCATCATACCAATCGAGTGCGATGATGATCGAGCGTTGACGCGGTTTTCTCGAACTAGCAGGCAGTGTGCTTTTTGAAGTGCTTTTTTGTTTTGAGGGGGGCATGTTCTCAATTGAAGGGCGTTTTCTCATCATTGCCAGTTCATTTTTAAATGAGTATGCACCTTGAATCATTGAGTTTGTGAAATCAGTTTGGTGTAAATGTTACCTCAAGTTTCTTTACCTCTTTTGTCTGTCACTCGTAAGTGTATATTTTTATGTGCGCTAATCGGGGGTGCTTTTTCTGTGCTCTCTGCTGCGAGTGACAGGCCGAATATTTTGATCTTATCTATTGATGATCTAAGACCAGAACTCGGTTGTTATGGTGCTACACACATGGTGACACCCGCGATTGATAAACTGGCAAATGAGTCGGTTCTCTTTGAGCAAGCTTATGTGCAGCAAGCGGTTTGTTTACCATCGCGAATCAGTCTCTTCACTGGCATGCGCCCAAATTCAACGGGAGTGCATGATCTGTATACGAAATTTCGTGAGACTATTCCGAATGCGGTGACGATGACACAGCATTTTGGAGCTAACGGATATCGCACTTATGGTCTGGGTAAAGTCTATCATAACGAGCAGTCGAGTGAATGGACTGACTGGATCAACACCAACAGTATTGAGGGTGTGAACGGTTATCAAAACCCAAAAACGCTTGAGACCATTCAGCGTTTAATGGCTGAGGCACAAGCGAAAGGACTTAAAGATAAGGCGCTTCGACAATACATAAAAGGCCCGGCCTATGAGTCGGCTGATGCGCCAGATAGTTCGTATCATGATGGCGCAATGACCGATCTCGCGATCCAGGCCTTACAAGCACATGGCGACGAACCATTCTTCATGGTGGTCGGCTACAAAAAGCCTCACTTGCCATTCGTAGCGCCAAAGAAGTATTGGGACTTGTATGATTTTGAGGGTATTCAGTTGCCAAGCAATTATTACGCGCCGGAAGACGCTCCTAGGATTGCGCAAATGACATGGGGAGAGCTTCGTTCTTACTCAGGTATCCCTGCTAAAGGTCCTGTGGATGATTTAACCGCTCGTAAGCTGATTCATGGCTACTATGCCTCGGTGAGTTTTGTAGATGCGCAAATCGCACGCCTGATGGAAGCACTGGAGGTGGCAGGACTCGCGGACAATACAATCGTCGTGCTTTGGGGCGATCACGGCTTTAAAGTCGGTGAGCACGCCATGTGGTGTAAGCACACTAACTATGAGATCGACGCACGTGTGCCATTCATCATCAAAGCGCCTAGTGGTCGTTATTCTACTGGGTCCACCCAAGCACTCGTGGAACTTCTAGACCTTTACCCTACGCTGTGTGACCTGACTGGACTTTCGACACCCGAGCAGTGCGAAGGCTCCAGTCTCGTCACACTTCTAAAAGATCCATCCGCAGAATGGGATGAGCTCGCTTACACTCAATATCCACGCTGGGGCGGAGTTGTGGGCTACTCGGTGAAGTCGCCAGAGGGACGCTACACTGAGTGGTTGAAAGATGCCAGTGGCGAAGTGGTAGCGCGTGAGTATTACGACCATCAATTGGATCCGAATGAAAATACCAATCGTGCAAGTCTGGCAGCCTATGCGGACATCGTCGAGTCACTCTCTGTGGCCATCGCTAAAGAGCGCGCACGTTGCGAAAAATAAGGAGACTAAATTATGAGTTCTAAAGAAAATTTCATTTGGGGTGTCGCAACGGCAGCTCATCAAGTCGAGGGCGCTTGGTTGGAAGATGGCAAAGGGCTAAACATTTGGGATGCCTATTCACATACTCCAGGTAAGATTACTAACGAAGATACTTCGGCTGTTGCTTGCGATCATTACCATCGCTACGAAGAAGATGTTGATTTAATCTCAGACCTTGGCGTGGGTGGTTATCGATTTTCAATTAGCTGGGCACGTATTCTTCCCGACGGTAAGGGGGCAGTGAATCAGAAAGGAATTGATTTTTATAATCGCCTAATTGACGGCCTGCTCGCAAAGGGGGTGACTCCTTTTGTGACGCTGTATCATTGGGATCTGCCTTTGGCTCTGCAAATGGAAGATGATGGCTGGTTGAGTTACCGCACAGCGGAAGCCTTTGCCCGCTATGCGGAAGTTTGCTTCGAAGCATTCGGTGACCGAGTTAAGCATTGGATGACCTTTAACGAAAACTGGTGCACGGCAGTCCTCGGTAATGGAACTGGTCTTTTCGCACCCGGCCGTGTCTCTGACGACGAGCCCTACATCGTCGCGCACAACCTCTTACTCGCCCACGGATTGGCGGTTAAAGCGTATCGTGATGGGCACTACGAAGGACAGATTGGAATCGCTAACAACTGTGACTTCCGTGAGCCGTTAACCGATTCGGATGAAGACCGCGCCGCCGCACAAGAGAGCCTCGAATTCTTCTATGGCTGGCTGACAGACCCTGTGGTCTTTGGTGAGTATCCAGCTATCATGCGTGAGCGTTTGGGGGATCGTCTGCCAGAGTTTACTCCCGAGCAAAAACAGCTACTTAAAGGCTCGGCCGACTTCCTTGGCTTGAATCACTACACCACGCACTATGCGTCTCGCACGGATCAAGTGGAGAATGCAGTTTCCTCTGAAGATGGCAACGGTGGCATAAGCGATGACCAACAAGTCGTGCTTAGTTCCGATTCCGACTGGCCTGTTACTAGTATGGGTTGGTTTGTGGTGCCTTGGGGCTTTCGTAAGATGCTCAACTGGATTCACGAGCGATATAACGGCTTACCTATTTACGTCACCGAGAACGGCACAGCCTTGGCCAATAACGATGTCGAAACCGCTATCGACGACACCGAGCGCGCCGAGTTCATACAAAGTTATACCAATGCCATGAAAGAAGCGATCGAAGAGGATGGCGTCGATGTGCGTGGCTACTTTTGCTGGACACTGATGGATAACTTCGAGTGGACCCGCGGCTACGATATGCGCTTTGGACTTATTTTTTGTGATTTTGAGACGCTTGAGCGCACGCCGAAGGCATCCTATTACGCTTACCGTGAGATCATACAGAGTTCTTAGTTCGCATCCGATATTGGCATGACTCAGACCGGTTAAAGGGCGACTTCGGCGTAGTGCGTCGCATGCATATCGACTTCAAAACTCAGACACGAATAATTTTTAAGAGGAGTGGCGCATGCATACGTGCGCTCTAGGTTCTGTCGCGCCGGGCAGGAGACTGCCACGAAAATGACCCAATCGATACCGATTCGGCTATCAACCCAAAAGATGTAGTCGAAAGCTTGGGCTGATAGGCGCTTTTAGATGCCCCCGCATTGCGGGTAAAGAATTGGACGGAGCCCGACGCTCCCAGTTGACTCTTTTACAAAAAAAAGGCAGGCGCTCATTGCGCCTGCCTCTTGGAAGTCAAATGAACGGTGTGTTAGATCGGACGGATATAAACCATCACGGCAGCAACCGCTCCAAGTGCAATGAGCCCCCACCAGAGTGGAACTGCGAGTGCTGGCTTACGATTGATTAATGCAATGAGCCCACCGAGTGCGAACCAGATGACGAGCTTTACGATCATCCAAGGCTCAAAGCTGTTACCATAGAGTTTTGCCATGAGACCAAACCCAGCAACGATCATCAGGAGTAAACCGATACCACTGGTGATCGAGCCAAGCTTTTTAACTTTAGAGTCATCGCTACCCGCCATGCTGCGACCAAGTAGGGCGCCGTAGCCGAGAAAGAGCATGAGAATGCCGACGAAGTGTAGAACGTGGTAGATGGAAGGATTCATAATAAGGCACGCTTGCGAATCTTTAAGAAAAAGCAAGCCCGACTCTAGTTAAAGAATCGGGCTTGTCGCGGGGGCCATTAGGGAATATCGATTACATCGCTTTGGGAATCTCTGCAGGAATATCGACCTGGTGCGTATTCTTGCGTTTTACCTTTTGGAGTCGATGACGTCTTCTAAGCATTCGGTCTAGTTTCTGAACCATTCCGTCGATCGATTTATACATATCTCCGCTGGCGTCGGAGGCAAAGTGATCGTTGCCACGGACCTCGAGCTGTCCTTTGGCTATAAATTCTTTCTGGTGCGACGCTTGATGCGAGTCGAATTCCAGTTCCACGCGCATGCGGATGATTTGGTCGTAGTGTTCGAATAGTTTTTCTGCTTTCTCGTGAACCATATTTTTCATTGCATCGGTTAAATCTAAGTTCAATCCCGAGATGATAACATCATGTTGCTTCATATTATTGTTCCTTTTGTTTCTTGGTTCTATTTAACGAACTCGATTGAATTCGCCACTTCTTGATAACTGGACATAAAAAATGCCAACTCCTTCAGAATATTTAAACCGTGCTGCCGTAATCATAATTACGGGCGGTTCGTCGGGAATTGGCTGCTCAATCATCAAAGCAATACAGACAGTAGGCACCAATGCATGCATATGCAACCTTTCTCGGTCAAAACCTGAGATTTTATTAGAAAAAAAGGGGGTGCACATTAGCACTGATTTGTCCGACCCTCAGGCAGTTTTGAGTGCTGCGGAGCAATTGCGGACCTTGATTGCGGATGCGACCTCTGGAGAGGTTATTCTTATCAATAATAGCGGATTCGGCGATTATGGTGTCATGCCGACTCTAGATCGTTGCAAGCAGTTGAAGATGATAGACTTAAATGTTCGATCAATGGTGGATCTTACTTTGCAAGTATTGCCTCAAATGCTCGATCGGGGTGGTGCAGTCGTGAACATCGCGTCTACATCTGCGTTTCAACCGACGCCGTTTTTAGCTACTTATGGAGCCACCAAGTCGTTTGTGTTGAATTGGACGCTGGCTTTGAATGAGGACTTACGTGGGACCCGTGTGCGTGCGCTCGCGATCTGTCCCGGTCCGACTCGTTCCAATTTCTTCAAAGCGGCTGGTTTTGAGACGCCACCAATGAATAGTGGTGCAAATGCGACTCTGGATATGACTGCAGATGAAGTTGCCGCTTATACATTAAATGCCTTGGCTAGCGGTAAAGCATTGATGGTCACTGGTTGGAAAAATAAATGCATCGCTTTTTTTGGGAGTAAATTTCCGATTCTTTGGGTGACTCGAATTGGTGGTAAACTACTGCGTAAGCTCCGCTTAGAGCAGCATAGAAAGGGCCAGCAATAATGGATCCCTACGGAGAAGACGCACCTTTGGTAGACCCAGCTGTATTCCATGAGTGGATTGTGCAGGAGGACGACGATTTATTGATAGTCAATAAGCCTGGATGGCTCGTATGCCATCCTTCAAAGAATGGTCCCATGTCGAGTCTGGTGGGGGTCGTTTCTGAATATTTGCAAGCCAGTAAAATACACTTGGTGGCTCGTTTAGATCGTGAGACGAGTGGCTTGATTCTTTTTGCAAAGCGGCCAGCCGTTGCGCGTAAGTTTCAGATGGCGATTCAGCAACGTATTGTTAAGAAGGAATACATTGCGATTCTGGATGGAGAATGGACTGCATCGATTCATGTTGATGAGCCGATTGCGCGACGAAAGGGCGGCCCAGTGATTGTTAAATCTGAAGTGAGCTACGATCGAACGTCTCAATCTGCGGTGACTGAGTTCGTGCCGTTGATCTCTCGAAATGGCTACACCATGTGTCGTGTATTTCCAGAAACTGGTCGCAAGCATCAGATACGCGTGCATGCCGAGCATATTGAGCACAAGGTCGTAGGGGATAAGATCTATGGCCCTGATGAGACGCTTTACATTGAGTTTATCGAACACGGTTGGACTGCTCGTATGGAGGCAGCACTTCCGATAAAACGGCAGGCCTTGCACTGCTATCGCTACGTCTTTGAGTTTCCGCAGTGTCCTATCTCCTTTGTAGCTCCATTACAGCAAGATATGTTATCTTTCTGTGAGGATTACATGGGATTGTCTCCCGAAGTCGTTAGGTCTCACTTAGCCTCGATGTAGTTGAATTTCGTGTAAAAGAATCAGTGGCGCAAAAGGTTCTCGCCAAGTAGGTTAAGGCCAATACCCTAACGTCGCATCTTAATAGTGACTATGATTGAGAACGATTCACCAGTGCTTAAAGCTCCCAGACTAGGAAATAACACGATTCTGGTTGTAGATGATGAACCGCGAAACTTGCAACTCGTCGGAGAGATTCTCCGCCGCGATGGATTGAAGTTTATTTTTGCGACCAATGGAGCAGATGCGCTGCAGGCAGTTAAAGAAGAAATTCCAGCGCTGATTTTATTGGATGTAATGATGCCCCAAATGAGTGGGATTGCTGTTTGTAAGACTTTAAAAGAGGATTCCGTGACTGAAGAGATTCCTGTGATTTTTCTTACGGCGATGTCGGAAGGGCAAGATGCGGTGGAAGGTTTTGCGGCTGGTGCGGTGGATTATGTGCGTAAGCCATTTATTCGAGAAGAATTGCTAGCGCGTGTGCACACACACATGGAGCTAGCTGCGACGCAGGCACATATGCGAAATTTATATCAACAGAAGACGGAATTGATTACGACACTTGCGCATGATGTAAAAAACCCAATGGCTGGAGTTGCCGGGCTTGCGAGTGCGCTAAAGGATGAGATGAATGCTGGTGCGCTTGATATGGATGAGCTTCGTCTCATTCTGGATCTTATGGAGGACAGCGCTACTGGGATGCTTGAGTTGGTGGATGGTGTTTTGAATGAGGAACGTGCGACTGTTTCGAATGGAACGAAGGATTTGCCTTTGCAAGATGTTGCTTCTGTGGCGGACCACCTCGTGAAAATGAATGCGCTTCAAGCTCGGCAGAAATCCATTAAGATTCGTTTTATGCCTGAAACTCATCCACAAATGCGTGTGAGTCGACGTATGCTCACCGAAATGTTTGATAATTTAATCAGCAATGCAGTAAAGTATTCAAAGGCGTCAACTTATATTGAAGTTCGGGTTGGAGCTCCTAGGAAGTTTCAGAGTGGATTCCGTTTTGAAGTTGCTGATGGTGCACCTCTGATTGCAGAGGAATTACAGAATTCAATTTTTGAGAAATATAAAATGGGAGCGCAGGATTTGGTGGGGCGTAACAGTTCTCATGGGATCGGCCTTTCTATTGTGAAACGTCTTGTCGATTTGTTGGATGGGCGGGTGACCTGTTCAAATCAAGCGGATGGACGAGGAAATTTGTTTTGTATCGAAATTCCCGTTACCGATTCAACACTGTGATGCGCAATGACCAGCTACATGAAGTGAGTATCCAGAGGTTTCTATATAGAGTGTGGGCTTCATCACATTGCTTAATCTGGATTCTTGTGGGTGTGATTTCTGCAATTTTTGCCAGCGGGCGCATTTTAGCGGAGACGATTACTCCCTTGGAGGACTATGTAGTAAAGTCGATTACAACGGATGATGGTCTGCCGATGAATCAGCTGAATTATTTGGCAACCTCAGAAAGTGGTTTTATCTGGATTGCGACTTTTGAGGGGCTACTCCGATACGATGGCTCTAGTTTTGATGCCATTACTCATAGAGACTACCCCGCGTTAAAAGGGGGTGCTTTTGATCTCGAAGTAGACAATGAGAACTCAGTTTGGGCCTTTGATACAAATTATCGTTACCTATTTCGTATCAAAGAAGGCCAGTTTGATTATTGGGAAACGGATCATCTCACCGATGTGATTGATTATACCCTATATAAAGATTGGCATGGAAATGTCATCTTTCAAGGTAGAGATCAGTTCTATCAAATTCAGTCAGATGAAATGGTTTCGTATCCGATACCAGGCCTTGCCGATATACAGATACACTATGCGCTCTTCGCGAATGATCGTAGCGTATGGCTAGCGGATTATCGGGGTGGCTTGTTTCGAATAGCTGATGGTGTTGCAAAGCGTTTCTCAAACAAGGAGCTACGAGTGGGGGCGGATCGTTTCGAGTGTATAGAAGAGGGAGTCGACGGCACTGTTTGGGCAATGTCTTCTGAAGGTGAGCTTGCTCGTTATCGTGAAAATAAATGGGAGGTTTTTACTGATGATCGACTGCAAGAGAGCGGACGCACTCGCGATCTATTAGCAGAGGCAAATGGAACACTTTGGATTGGGACAGAGAATGGGATGTTTCGTTTCAATGAAGGGATTTTTGAAAAGTTAGATAGTGTGGAAATTGGTAGTGAGGATCACGTGTTCTCAATCACGCAAACACCTGAAGGGAATATCGCCTATTCGACGTTTAATAATGGGCTAAAAATTTTACAGACTCGTATTTTCAAAACCTTTATCTCACGTGAAGAGGTAATGGGGGATGTCGTTCGATGTGTCGTTCCAGATGGTAGAGGGGCTTATATGATTGGCACTACGGATGGAGTGAGTCATATACATGATAATAAACTCACTCGTATCTTTTCTTTTATGAACGGTTACGATGTCACCGATATCGCGATTCTTGGTGAAGATCATTTTCTTTTTGGAACCTACGGGCAGGGCTTGTTTCGATATAATAACGGTGAAATACAGCAAATAAGTTTCGAGGATGGGTTGCCTTCAGATACCATTTATCGCATGCTTTTAGCCGATGATGGGCGTTTATTTCTTGGGACCTATTCTGGGCTTTCAATTTACGACGGTGAATCGTTTGAAAACGTTTCGACGGAAGATGGGCTCGCCTCGAATATTGTATTGTCCTTGCTCCAAGATCGTAAGGGGCGCATCTGGCTTTCAATGGCATCTGGTGGCTTGGCATGGTATCAAGACGGAGTCATCACGAGTGTAACGGCTGGCACCTCAATTGAGAATGCGACTGTTTTTCATTTAAGTGAGGACGAGGATGGTGTGATTTGGGGTGGCTATAGTGGGGGAGCAATCCGCTATCGAGACACTGAATTGAAGATATTTACGCTCACAGGGGTATTTCCTCGTGCTAATATTTTTCACGTCTGGAAGGATGGAAATCAGAGTTTATGGCTAACTTCGAATTCTGGATTATATCATGTGGATGCAGCGTTATTTGATGGAGACTTGCCCGAGGGGGAAATTCCGTTCCGTAGCTACCTCAAAATCGATGGCTTACCGTCGAATAATGTGACTGCTCTTTCACGGCCTTTTGCCGACCAAGACTACTTTTGGGTGCCGTTTAACGGAGGCGTGGTTCAAGTCGATCCAGTATTAGCCGATGCGAAGCGCTATATTCCCAAGGTGCTCATCGATAAAGTATGGGTGAATAGTGATTTATGCCAAAGAGTGCCCTTTGAGCAGATTGAGGATCAGGCCTTCAGTGAGGGAGTGAAATCCTTACGAGTGGAATACACCGCTCCTAGTTTTCAGTCCAATAATCGGTCTTTTTTCTTTGAACGTTTGAGAGGCTTTGATGATTGGGAGAAAACCAACCGAGGTGAGGCTAACTATACGAATCTAGCTCCTAAAAAATATGTCTTTGAAGTGACTGTGGCGAATGAGGATGGAGAGCCAGATCTGACTCGAGTCGCCAGTTATGCCTTTAAAGTAGAGCCATTATTTCATCAGACTTTGTGGTTTTATGGAATTATCGCAGTCGCATTGTTGTTAATTGGATATTGTATCAACTTGCTACGTTTACGAGCATCACAGTTACAGCATTTTCGACTTGAGGGCTTGGTTGAAGCGCGGACGTTTGAATTGCAGCGCCGCAGTGAGGAATTAGCGATTGCAAAAGAACACGCTGAATCTGCGAATCGTTTGAAGAGTGAGTTCGTGACCAATATTAGTCACGAGATTCGCACCCCGATGAATTCAATTATTGGGTTTACTGACATTCTTAAAAAAGAGGTCAAAGACGAGTGTCATCAGCATTATCTTCTGACAATTATGACCTCTGCGAAGACTCTGCTATCTATGATTAATGATTTGCTGGACCTTTCAAAAATAGAAGCCCGCAAGTTGGCTCTGCGTTATCGTGAGATTGATCTACGTATTATCTGTGAGAGTGCAATGGAGATGTTTCGGCCTGAAATCACAAAGAAAAATCTAGAATTGAAATTCACGGTGCAGGACGGGTTTCCTAATTCAGTGATGATTGACCCTGAAAGGTTTAGGCAGGTGCTTATTAACCTAATTGGAAATGCTATCAAATTTACCAATGAAGGAGTCATCACGCTGAGTCTGAAGCAACTCAATCGTAATGGAGACTTCTCTCATATTCAGTGCATTGTAAGTGACACTGGTCAGGGTATCGAGCCAAACAAATTGAAGCGAATTTTCGAAGCGTTTGAGCAAGCCAGTGAGAATACACTACACTCGAATTTGGGAACAGGCCTTGGTTTAGCCATTTCTAAAAACCTAGTAGAGATGATGCAGGGGCGGTTGGATGTTCAAAGTCAACTCGGGCGTGGTGCGACTTTCATTATTGATCTGCCTGAAATTAAATCAGTTGGTGAAGGATCTGCACATGAAGAGATTTTAGAGCCCGTTGAGCTAGTGCGTGCGCATACTCGGGTTGCTGAGTCGAGTGACATAAGTTTTTCAGTAGATGACCTGACTTATGTGATGGAAGAGGGAGCACTGAATGCTGAATTACGAGCGTCGTTACTGACTGTTATTGAGCAGGACCTGGTTCCTTCTTTACAACGTTTGAACCCTGATCGCTTGGCAACTGCCGTCACTCGTCTAAGTGAATTGAATCGCACCATCAAATCTAAGAATTTGAAACAATTGTGCCACGATATTGAGGCCTGCACACTCACTTTGTCAGTGGAGCAGGGGATCTCTATTTTAGACGCGCTACGATTGGTGCTTGCTCGTGTTCGTGAGCAAAGTGACTTTGAAGAGAAATAAATATATATAATCAATTATGCATCTTAATACATACACTATGATACGTTATTGTATCTTTTTAAGCATGGCTAGCTTATGGTCGATCTGTCCATTGCTCGCAGTCGATGATTTAGTCGATGCCCAAGAGTCCTTGCCCGAGTTGGAGACGACAGTGATTGTGACTACTGACCACACCGAGCAATTATTACTACCACACAGTCTGCCTTTTGGATCGCCCTACGGCTTAGAAATGGCATTGGTAGACACTCCTAGAAGTATTAGTATCCTCTCGCGTGAACAGCTCGACGCGATTTCGATTCGTGATCCGCGTGATATATCCAAGCTTTCAGCCTCTGCATATACGCAAAGTAATTTTGGTGCTCCTTCAAATCCCTCGATTCGTGGGCAGACTGCAGATATACTGGTCAATGGAATGCGCCGTGGCTTGACCATTAACGGTAATGGTATGCCAGTTAATTTTAATGCGATTGAGTCTGCGACTGTGTTGAAAGGGCCGCCGTCAGTGCTTGTCGGTGCTTCGCAGTATGTGGGTGGCTACTTGGATCTGATTACTAAAAAGCCACGGTTCACGGAAACGGAACATACTGTTTCCGTAACTGCGGACTCTGAAGGTTTGTTAATTGGACAAGTAGACTCAAATTTTGTGGTGAGTGATACCTTAGCTATACGCTCTAGTTATACTGTAGAAAATACTGAAGATTATTATTACGATAATCACAAACGTAAGTCGCACGCGGTCTTTGGAGCGCTGACTTGGGTGCCATCGGATACATATCAGCTAGATCTCAATGGTGAGTTTTACTACGCCGATTATACCGAAAATTGGGGCTGGAATCGCGTCACGCAGGATTTGATTGATCATGGTCGTTATCAGACGGGAGTTGTGTCTACACCGCAGGCTGATGCTTTAGATGATCTGAGCACCTACTCAGGCGGTGAATTCGGCGGCACGGCACCAATCGCGGCTGGTGACATTGTTAAGATTTCACCCAAGAAACGTTTGCTCGGCGACGATGATGATTCTAAGGGTGTGTTTGTGACTCTCCAAGCGGTCCAAACTTGGACACCCGATTCAGATCGCACGATTCGGAATAACACGTTTTTTCAGTATCGCGATCGAGACACTTACAGTGCGTATCAATACTCTGAAATCTTAAAAGATAATTGGTCCTTGGAAAATCGAATCGATTACGAATTTACCAAAGAGACTGGGGGTTGGTTACACCAATTAAATATTGGTGGAACGGTTCGTTACTCATCGGTGGTCGCGGCTTCTGATTATTTCCATGAACCCGCAAACTATTGGGACATCAGTCGCCCGAGCTCTGAGGTGGGGGTCACTGATGAGTTTGTGTTTTTTGATAATCCATTTACCGCATTTACCAGTGCGGCAGTGCCGTTTATTGGTTATGATGCGCGTGGGAATTTGACTTTAGGGCGTCCAGTATCGCCAGGCGGTAATTATGGCACCTTTCAGATTGATGCGAGTAAGTTGCCGAGTGGTATCAGTATCGATCCGGGTAACTTAGATGGAGATACTGGCAATCCGACCGTGACGTATATGAGCAACGGTGAAAGCAATGACTCAGAGGTATTTCAAATAGGCGTCTTTGCGCAGGATAACATTCAACTTAATGATCGATGGTCGTGGCTGATAGGTGGTCGAGCGGATTATGTGCATGTGGATACTGAAGACCCCATGTTCGACGATATCGTGCGCTTTCTTGAAATTTACGGTGTCGATGGTGCCGCTGATGACGTGCGCGCAATTGGGCGTGCCAAAGCAACGCATGATGAGTTCATGTTTAGCTTTAACAATAGCTTTGTGTTTAAGCCCGATGAGCAAAGCGCGCTTTACGCTACTTTTAATTATTCAGAATCAGCAAGTGTCGGATCGGGTGGAGGTATCTCTGTCGATCAGGCGAATAACGAAGATGAGTTCGTGCGTGAAAGCACATTGTATGAAATTGGTTATAAGCGAAGTTTTCTCGAGGATACATTATTTTTGAGTTTGAGCGCTTATCATCAAGAGCGAAGTGACCCTAAATTGGGTGGCGGTTCAGTGGATGCTGAGGCGACAGGTATTGAATTGGAGTTGTCGTATCAGCCCAATGATCGCCTCTATGCCATGTTGGGCTATAGTTACATTCGTGCACGTTCCAATGCGCCAAGGTCTTCAGGGCCATTCGTCGCGGAAGCGATGCCCTATGATTCCACTTTTAATAGTGTGAATTTGGCTGCTGGAGAGTTTCGCACCCCTGGGATTCCTGAGCAGCTTTTTAATGCCTTGGTGGTCTATCGAGTCACTGAGAATTTTGGTGTGACTGGTTCCGTGGTGGTGACATCTCCAGTTCCTTTAACTTACGATGGAGTGGATGGTTCGTTTGGCGGAACGATTGAAACCGCTGAAATTCCGACCCAATATACTTTAGATCTAGGTGCTTTTTATGAACGTAACAATTGGTCGGTGCGTTTTAATGTGCTGAATGCAACAGACGAACAAAACTTTGGTGCGGTGAATCCGATTTACGGAAATGCATCTGTATTCTTAGAGTTGCCGCGTCGCTATGAACTTACTGTAAGCTACAGCTTCTAAGAAAGTGATTGAGGCGCAGTGACATGTCATATTTAGCACGACTTACAGACGAGGCAGCCAAGGTTTCTTTTTCGCAAGATGAACTGACTTACTATGCCAGGCATCTATTGCTGCCGAGTGTAGGCACCGTGGGACAGCAAAAGCTCAAATGTGCGCGTGTTCTCGTGGTGGGTGCAGGTGGTTTGGGGTGCCCTGTTTTACAAGCACTTGCTGGTGCGGGAGTGGGGCATTTAACAGTGATTGATGGCGATAAGGTGGCACTCTCAAATATTTCGCGACAATGGTTGCATCGAGTTGGGGATGTTGCCCGTAACAAGGCGGAATCGGCAGCAGAGAAACTTCGGGAGCACAATCCATTTATTCATGTCGAGTCTCTGGCGGATATGCTGGATTCTCAGAATGTCGAGACCTTGATCGAATCGCACGATTTGGTCATTGATGCGACGGACGATTTGGAGGTGCGTTACTTGATCGATGAAGTGTGCGCTGCACGGGATAAGCCATGGGTGCACGCTGCTTTATATCGTGAAAGTGCGCAGCTTTGTGTTTTTTGGGGGCAGTATGGTGCTCGTTTTAATCAACTCTTTCCGGAGCGAAGTGAGGCGCCTTCGTGTGCGGGAGCTGGTATGCTGGGTGCGGTAGCGAGTGTGACTGCGAATTTACAAGCGGTGGAGGCAATTAAACTGATTGTAGGCAACGGCACGCCAAAGGTCGGCGAAGTCGTCAACGTGCACGCCGCGAATTTGCAAATACAGGTGTTTCGATTGCCAGGAGTGACTGTGCCACCAGTCTACGAGTCCGCTTCACTCGCTGCACATTCAATGTCGATAGAGTCTTTAAAGCAGGCGCGATCGATTGGTGAAACGATTCGGATTGTCGACCTACGCTCTCCGAGTGTAGGTAGTCTAGTAGCAATCCCGTCAGCGGAAATGGTAGCTGCAGAAGCCTTCCTTGAAAAGGGGCTATTGCAGCTGGGCGCTCAAAAAGTCTTACTCGTGTGTGAATTCGGTTCGGTCAGTAACTTGTTGGCGGATGCTTTGAGGAGCCGTGGTCATGAGCAAGTTTTTCATCTGGAAGGGGGCTATGACGAAGCCGCATTCAATTGATGGAATCCATCGTGATTAAGCGACTCGATAGATCGTTGAGGGCGCAGCGTAGTTCCGGAAAGCTATCTGCTATTTGATTAAACAGTGTTTCGCTTTCGGTTCGACGACTAAACGGGTGTTCGGCCGCAGAGCGAAAGGAGCGTCCCGCAATGGACTCGTAAAATTGCATGTTCGGAGCACCGCGGCGCTGACAGCGCTTATTGACGAGTTGTGGAAAGATGCCTGTTAAAAAGAGCAAATGGTTGCCAGCCATGATGTAGAGTTCATAGCGCTTACCCTCTGGACTGTTCTCCAATTGATTGAGCCAATCGACGACATAGAAGACTTGGCCAAAACTATGCGGCTTAAATTGCGATTTCAAAAAGGATGTGAGCACACCCGAAATGTAATCGGCAAGTTCGGGGTAATCCAGACCTGAGCCTTTCAATGCATGGCGAGTCATTAAATAGAAGTAGAGGCGGGGACTCAGTTGGATCGCTGTTGGATCATTTAGAACGGTTTCGATTAAGCCAGGTTGATCTAAGATACGATCGACTGTGGTTGAGTCGGTGAGCAACTGAATCAATGAGCACACCTCCGATTCACTATCGCCAGCAAGTGTTTGAGTGATGAAACGGATGTCGCGAAGACTTAGATGCTTACGAAGTTCGTATTCAATCTTAGGCATGCCTTAAATACAGCCTAAATTATGCCAAAATGGAAGGGGTTAGCGATGTGGACAATTTGGCGGCTATGCCACTTTACGAATCGCTACTTGGTTTGATCAATGACTCCAATGCGATGAAGTCCAGGTCAGCTAAACCTGCGGCGATTCCTGCATTGTAAATTTCTTTAGTTCGCTTAGTGAGTTCGGGCGAGAGCCCCTCTGCGGCATCGAGTGCTAAGCCTAGGTCTTTTCCCATGTGCTTTACCGAGAACTGGGGAGAGTAGTCTCTGGTCCTGAGCTTCGGCTCTTTGAGTTTTGCTAAGCCCGAATAGGCAACGTTTTCCCGTAGCACCTCGTAAAAAAGATCATGTGAGAGACCAAATTTCTGAGCGAGGTGCCAACCTTCAGTGAGCGCCTGTGAGACCGCGGCAATTTGGAGGTTCATCGATAATTTAATCGCAGCGGCTTGCTCGGGTGTGCCGATACTAAAGCGCTTGCGGCTGATTAATTCAAGGTAGGGTGCGGCAAGCTCTATGGCCTTTTGCGACCCGCCTTGAAAAAAAACGACTTCGCGCGCTTCAGCGGCGGGTTTACTACCTGTGAATGGGGACTCTACGTAGCCTGCGCCAGTCGCTGTGACTTGTTGTTCGAACGAGGTCGCAGCCTGTGGAGATATCGTGCTGGATTGAATGACCAAAGTCACAGGAGTTAATGACTGCTTGATAACATCTAAAACCGATTGAACCGCTGCTGGGTCTGCGACACAGATATGGATCATGTCGGCGTTGTTGACGGCTTCTATTAGGTCTTGGGTGAATCCATCGACTTCTGGTTTGGGAGTGCGGTTCCACGTTCGCACGCTGTGTCCAGCCTGCGCATAATGACCTGCCCAAATGGTTCCAATGATACCGAGTCCAATAACTGTAATATTCGCCATAATCAGTCTACAATTCTTATGAATACACGCGCTTCGCAATACTAGAGCTTTGAGTCGTCAATATACTGTGGTGTCTCAGTTTAAACCCTAGTGTTTAGTGCCGAGTCGGATTCCGAAATCTGCTGTGGCGAGTATATCGAGGGCTTTTTGGCTGTGATCCAGTAGTTTGCCTAAGTTTCGCAGACTCAGCAGGCGAAAGGTGATTTGGCTTTCGGTGACGTGGATATGCAGGTCTAGTTTTGGCAATTTAAGCTCAAAAGAGCTGCAGTCGGGTTCATATTCGAGGCAGTCGGCAATCTTTGGGATGTCCTCAATTGCGTCGATCTTGTCATCGATGTTGATCGAGCTTGGGAAATCAACGACTACGCTGTCGCAATGGTGGGTGAAACAAGTATGAAAGCGTTCATCGGTGGCGATCTCGGTGGTATGCAGCGCGACGATCTCGGTGGTCAGCTCGTAGTTCTTGGCATCGTCTTGGCACTGGTCGATGTGGATTTGTAGGTCGAAGTCGGGCGTTTTGATCGCTGCGAAGCCATCTTCGCAGGTGTAGGCAAACTCACGGCGTCTGTAGCCGAAGAGGCCGCGGATGTCGGTGTAGAGCTGATCGGTGACACTTTTAACGTCTTCATGTCCAATATTGCGCACAAACGCTTGAGCGGCAGCGTGATGTCCGTCTGGCACATGATGGTTCTTTTGGTAGCCAGCGAGTTTG
Source organism: Opitutales bacterium (assembly GCA_018607135.1). Lineage (GTDB taxonomy): Bacteria > Verrucomicrobiota > Verrucomicrobiia > Opitutales > Coraliomargaritaceae > JBPOFY01. The sequence continues at coordinate 218,063 of JABBCA010000082.1, read as the reverse complement.
CGAATGCGCCCAGTGACAGAGCCGACGATGCGACTTTGTTCGTTTTGGGGCTGGTCTGTGGCTTGTTGTTGAATGGCAGTGGCTTATGTAGTGAGGGGGAGTCCGATGTCGAACATCGAACGTGCACAATGAATTGAATCCTCAGAACTTGGACGTTCGAAGTTGGATGTTCAATGTTCGATGTTCAAATCGTATGGATACGATATAAAGATTTCTCGCTTTAACCCTTTACAAAGTAGGGGGAAACCTATGTTTTCCGTCTCTTTCCTAAATTTCTCATGCAGAAAACACGTAAATCCATCGCCAAACGCTTCAAGAAGACAGGCACCGGTAAACTCTTGCGTCGCACGCCAGGGCACCGTCACCTCCTTCGTAATAAGAGTGTAAAGCAACGCCGCCGTGCAGGTAGTAGTAAATTGGTCGCTCCCGGCCAACGCGCTAACCTCATCCGTGGTTTGCCTTTCGCTTAAGTCGAATTGTTTGACAACAAAAACTCATGCTCGTCGGGTAACATGAAAATGGGCGACCCGACAGCTACCAAATCGAGAGATATAAAACAACATGCCTAGAGCAACCAATGGTCCTGCTACATTAGCACGCCGCAAAAAAGTCCTGAAGAAAGCCAAAGGCTACTTCGGTAACAAATCACGTCTTTTCCGTTACGCTAAAGACGCCGTCGATCGCGCAGAAGTTTATGCTTATCGCGACCGCCGCAAAAAGAAGTCCGAGTTCCGCCAACTCTGGATCGTTCGTATCAACGCAATCTGCCGCAATAACGGTATCAACTACAGCCGTTTCATCCGTGGTATCAAAGCTGCGGGTATCGAGATGGACCGCAAACAGCTCTCTGAGCTCGCGATTCACGACGAAGCTGCATTCTTGCAATTGATCGAAAAGGCCAAAGAGGCAAACGCTGCTTAAGAAGCCGGACTATACAAGGCTTTCCTGAAGGCCGATTCTCTTGATGAGAGTCGGCCTTTTTTTGTTTAAGTCTTAATCTGAGTGTGCAGTGGTTTACCCACGGATGGACGCGGATGTTTACCGATCTGGGTAAAGATAATCAGGCTTAGGGGCCGAAGGGCTGCTCAGATTGCGGGTTTTCTTAATCAGTGACTGGCGTCGCAAAGAGGTTTCGCCGCAAGGGCGACTCGCCATTTAGCTGTTTTCAACTGATAATTTTGGACTCACTTCTACCTTCTAACGATTCTTTTAAGGTTCATTGCATAGAGAAATTGCTTTCATACGTGAATATCCGCGTCCATCCATGGCTGAAAAGGTCAGTTAGAGCGTTTTTCAAAAGTCGTTGCGCCTTTTTTGAACCTTCAGATCGCCCAACATTCAGTGCAGTGTAGAGTCTGAGCTTGCTCAGGCCAGTCGTGCCGAAGTTTTGGATCTGACCACAGTTCGACAATCCGAGCGATGAGAAGCTCGCACACTAAAGTTTTACGCACGAACTTTCGAGAACGCTCTATACTGCTCTTGGATACTATGCACAAAAAAGCCTCCGCTATTTCTAGCGGAGGCTTTAGAAAGTGTTGAGCGACTCAGGTTAGTGCGTGTGGCCGAAGTCGAATTGCTTCGTGGCTTGCTTGGTCAAAGTTACCCATTCATCCCAAGTTTCTTTAAGGGAGACTCGGAGGGCTTTGATCTCTTGTTCGAGGTGTGCCTTCTGGTCTTCAGAGGCTTGCTTGAGTTCGCGGACCTTTAGCATGACCGCGGCCGCTTTTTCTTCGAAGAGGACGGAGAGTTCTTCGACCTTCAGCTTGAGTTCAGCTGCAAGTTCGCCTGCTTCGTCTTCGAGGTGTTCGATCATTAGCTTTTTGTCCTTCATTACTAGAGACTTTTGGACGGTAACGTCGTTGATTACCCGGAGTTTCTTGGTCATACCGAGCTTGGAAGCTACCCAAATGGTCCACTTCGAAGGGTCGAAGTGATACCAGCGGATACCATTGCGATAGTCTGCTGCGAATGCGTGGTGGTAGTTGTGATAACCTTCACCGAAAGTTAGGACTGCTAGGATGGCATTGTCCACCGCGCTGAGCTCACGAGCATAGGTCTTAGAGCCGTATGTGTGGCAAAGAGAATTGATGAACCATGTGCTATGGTGAATCATCGCCAAGCGAATAAGGAAGCCCATGAAAAAGGATGCAAGCAGGCTACCAAGAAGTGCCCAGCCGATGAATAATACGGCAAAGTTGACGACCAAAACGATTTGCATGTAGTAGCGATCTTGGAAAACGACACGTGGGTTTTTTAGCAAGTCACCAACCAGAGATTTGTCGTAGTCACGCTTGTAGTCGAACAACCAAAGAATGTGTGCATACCAAAAGCCCTTCTTGATTGAGTAGGGGTCTTTTTCAGTATCCACGTGATTGTGGTGGATGCGGTGGTCGTGCGACCACTTCAGTGCGGACATTTCGAAGGATAGTGCTGATCCGATGAGTATCGCCCACTCGAAGAGCGGATTCGCATCGTATGCCTTGTGTGCATAGAGACGGTGATAACCGACTGTGATGGTAAGGCCACCGATAATGTAAGTGATCATAAAGAGCCAAAATGCGCCCCATGATGCGACTGAAATAAAGGCTGGCAGAAGCGCTAGAATGAGCAAGTGGTAGATCACCACGAAGGAAAACGTATCCCAATTTTTGATTTTCATTATATGAAAGTGTTCAGTATATGTGTGTGAGGGTGGTCCGTGGTTTACAGGGACCGTGTAATCCTAGTCAGATTACTGGTAGTTGTTTGCTCGTGGTTTACAGGAGCGTGACTGGCCGAATCGGGCAGCCGAGTTGTTTGTTTTATATTAAAAAAAGCCCGTGATTTGCAGGGGCTTGTAAGGAATCGGATGCATTACTTCGTGCTGGATTAGAAAATTCACTATGGCTGGGACATCGAGAAATTCTTCAGCAGTAAGTCGCGCAGTGATGAAGTTTGTGGGGGATTTGTCAAGGTTTATTGACGTTCTTAGGCGGCGCCTTAGCTGTCCTTATCGTTCTTAAGGTTCTAATTAAGAAGGGTTTGTGTGCGCCTATCTGCCATAAGTAGATCTTAATGCGGGCTAATTTGGTATAAATTTACCGAGCTCAGGGACCTCAAAGATGAAATTAGGGATAGTTTCTTCAAACTGATAACTAATAATCTCGATTTTAGCTATGGACTCTAAATCGCCATCAAAAATTTCAGTTTTGAGTGGCACGTATGTTAAGCTTCTAGATTTTTGATACTCTAAAATTTCAATACGGCGCAACAGTATGGAATCTCCATTTTCGATATTTTTACTGAGTGTCGCGGATTTAATTCGCCCGTTGTATATATCGGGATTACCTGATCTATTTCTGACGATTTCGACTTTATATCCAGTGAAAAATAGAGACTGAAGGTGATCTTTGTTTGCCTTGTTGAAATGGGATTGTGGGTGAGTCATTAACATTTCAAAGAAGGTAACTGCGGCATCGTCGGGGCCCATTAAATTATAGCTAGTATCATAGTCTACTTCAGCGACCTGATAACATTTGCCGTCTTTCATGACGTTTTTGATCTTTGTATTACGTGTTGGAATGTATAGATTGGATGCCACTTTCTGGTGTCCAATGCTGTAAACAGTAAGCTGCAGCGAATCGCCATTGATATGAAATTCGGCTTTAAGTTTAATAGCCTTTTCTTGTGCGAGTAAACTGCTGGTGGTGGTGCTCAGTAGGAGTAAGTTAATAAGCAGGTGACTGAGGTGCTTGAACGATTTGATTTGTAGATACATGCTTAATAGTGGTGATTAAACGACTGAGCTTTAAGATGAAATGAGAGTGCTGTAAACAATTCTCTAGTGAGTGTGACAAGCGACAAAAAAGCCCGCATCGTTGGATGCGGGCTTTGTAGTAAAATGATCGTTTGGCAAATTACTGTCCGTAGACCTCGACTTCGATATAGTGATTCATATCGTTGGCGGTGTTACCGTTGCTGTAGAGGCGAACGTATTGGGCGTTTGTGCCCTTGGCATCAATGAGCTTACCATAGCGTGAATCCACATATGGCTTCGCGGAGCCTTTGCCTTGTTCAGCTGAATTGTCGTAGTCATTGTTGAAGAGGGTGGTTACGCCAGTTGCGAACTCAGGGTCATTGGACACCTGCACGACCACGTCGTGATAAGCACGTGCTTGGGAGTGGTAGTGCCATACCCAAATGGCTGCTAAATCTGCGGGTGCTTCGAGGTCGATTTGCACCCACTGGGGGCCATCCATGAGTTCTACAAAATAGCCTTCTCCAGCCTCTTTGTCGCCGTCAGTAATGTATTCGAGTTCGCCGATGATAGGGAAGTCGTCACTGCCAGTCACAGGCTTGCCAGCGGAGAGAAGCTTCGTGCCTTCGGGGACCATGAGCACCGGTGCGCTGGTGGGCGCTTGTTCGAGGTTGGAGACCTTGATCGGTTGCGGAGTTCCCTCGATGAGTTCAGGTGGGATCTCAGTAGTTAGTGGCATGCCACCGCCAGAGGAAGCTGGAGCGGATGCGTTTGTGCTGACTGCTGCATCGTCTGATGCGCCTTTATCGCCACACGCGGTGAAGATCAGTGCGCTGGCTGTGAGAGTGAGGGTTACTAGATGTTTCATAGTCTGTTTGTTGGGATATACTTTTAGATAGTAGAGAGCTTATGCATGCAAGTGCTCGTCTGTGAAATTGATGATTTGGTTGCTGTTTGCGGCTGGATTCACCCAGTAAATAGGGGCTTCAGATTCGAGGGCATGACGTGCATCGCAAGTCAGTTTCGCTTCGCCGCGGACTGCAGCGCAGAAGTTTTCAATATGTGGTGTGTGCGGCTGTTTGCTAAGACCGCCTGGCAGTGCGTATTTATCGGGTGGAGCGGATTCGTAGGAAGCAATTGCGTCGGCTCCGCCAGCTGCTTGACCAGCAGCTTCCTTCTTAAGGAGGCCACGGCTTACTGCTTTGTCCCATTTTGCGCTGTCTGCGCCAGACTCTTTGTAGATATTTGTGTAAGCTTCGCGCTCAGAAATTTCGATGGTGCCTTCGGTGCCCATAAAGGACTCGTAATAACCGCCGCCTGAGCTTGTCGTGGTTAATACTTGGTAGAATGCGCGCGCACTGCCTGCTGGGGTGTCGTAATCAAAGATACACATTACGTTGTCAAAGTGCTCACGACCTTTGAAGTAGCTGCGGCCGCCCGATGCCATGACAGACTTTGGTTGTGCGCCCAGATACCAATTGAATATATCAATTTGGTGTGCTCCAAGGTCGGAGATTGGGCCACCCGAGAGGGCAGTGTAAAAGCGCCAATTGAGGAATCGGTGACGAAGCTCTTCCTCAGTTAGTGTTTTGTCTGCTCCAGTGTTGAAGCCAAACTCGCGAAGTATGTCGGCTTTGGGTAAGTGATCTGGTTTGCCGTAGACAATATCTTGCGATGAGCTGAGTGCGCGGTTCCACTGACCGTTAATATTAATGATCTGACCGCAGAGCTTTTCCTTGTGGATTAATTCATTGAGCGTAAATAGGTAGCGAGGATTGCTTCGACGTTGATGCCCGATTTGGCAAAGTTTGCCGGTGCGGTCCATAGCTGCAACCATACTGCGCGCGCCTTCAATGGTGTTAGACATCATTTTTTCGCAGTAGACATGGCAGCCCGCTTCGAGTGCCATGACTGTGTGGGGCGCATGCCAGAAGTCGGGCGTCGAGATAAAGACAGCATCCAGTTCTTCTTTATCCAGCATTTCCTCTGCGCTGGTATACATGTTCGGTTTGTTACCAAAACGCTTGTAAATACGACCAGCAGTGCCTTTGGATCGAGTCTTCATGATGTCGCAAGCTGCAACGTAATGAAGTCCCGGTATGTTTACCATGGCGTTAAACAGCACCTCGTGTTGCTTGCCACAGCCGATGAATCCGACGCGTATGTCATCGGAAGGAGCGCCAGGCTCCTTGGCTTTTAAAATGGAAGGGGCGCCGAGAACTAGGCCTGCACCTAGGGTTGACTTGGAGAGGAATTCTCTACGGGAGAGTCTTGGAAGTTCAAATTTCATGGTTTGCGAAAGGTTGGAGTTACCACTTTTTAAGGATGGCAAACTTGTTGTATTTCGCAAGCGCGAGCGCCATTACGACCATAATCATGTGGATACCGAGCCAAGCAACGCCTGCGTCTTGTTTAATAAGAATCAAACCGAAGGTCAGGCTGGTGTAGACTAGACCCATAAAGAAAAGTGAAAAACGAGTCGCGATACCTAGAAGCACAGTCAGCCCTAGGATTATGAGCACTGGTCCGAGGATCGTATCATAGAGACTGAGTCCCCAGCTAGGAATGAGCGGTTCATTGCTGAACTTGTCCATTAATGGAGCAGGAACACCATTGTAGTTGCTCAATGCATAAACCTTGCCAGTTGTCGTTTCTGTCAGACCGTAGGCATTGGGGGCGCCATCAATCTTGACAGCAGTGTCCATCGATTTTGTGCCGGCGAATTTTTCAACACCTGTTTGGATGGCGCGGATACCGAGCCAAACGCGAAGCGTAATCATGCCAAGGCTTAAGCCAAGGTCGTTGGAGCAATTGTTTTCTTTTGAGGACATGATGGAGTGGGTTTTGCGTTTTAAAGGGTAAAACTGAAACTGAACCTAGATATGCAATAAATCACAAAATATACAAATAAAATTTATCAGTTATGGATTTAAAATTTCATTAAACGATTTAAGTATGAGTGAATTTTAATTTCAACTAATTGTTTTGCAATTATTTAGGTAATTATTGACTGCTTTATTTAAAGGTTGTAGGTATCGAAATATTTTTAAAAAAAGCTATATTTTGTCATATTTCGTCATTTAAATGGCTTGGGAGACCAACTTCTCAAAGTGCTTTCCATAATTTACGTAACTGTCATAGCATGCTTGTGCATCGATGGCTTCACCTTCCTTAGCGTGAAAAACCGTGGCGATATGGGGCTCAATGGCAACTGCTCCTTGATAACCGTCTCGCTTCAGTGCTGAAAGAAGCGCGGGCACTTGCGCTTGGCCTTCGCCTGCAAGCGTATAGCGCTCTGGTTCGTCACTTCCATTGGGAGGGTTTAAACAATCTTTCACATGCACGTGAGCGATGTGTTTCTTAATGGTTTCGTAAAATTCGATGGGATCTTGCCAGGGCTGAGGCTTTGGTTTGGAGCGGTCGCGTTGGAAGACTGGATTCCCCGTGTCAAAGATGAGTTTTAGGCCTGGCACCTCTTCGATGAGTCTTAGGGTGTGTTGAGCAGAGAAGCCGCCCCAGTTCATACAGTTTTCGTGCAATGCCTGGATACCAGAATCGGCAAAGCGCTGCACGATTTTGCGCAGTCGCCTGAAACGTTCGGTTTCGTGTTGATTCTCACCCCATGGTTTTTGTGCATAGGACATGATGCGAATCATTTTGGTGCCAAGCCGCTGCATGCGAGGGATGGCACGATCCACTTCAGCAAGTGTAAGCTCAAAGTCGGATTCGATGGTTTTCGACCAGCTGCCAATGAGTGAGCCAAATTCTATGACTTGAATGTCGGCAGCTTCGAGTTGCTCCACTGTCTGCTCAAAAGCTTCTTCTGAGAGGTCATGAATGTTGGTTCCATCTATACTCCGCGCAGAGAGGTGCTTCCAGCCCAAAGCTTGAGTTGCTTTGATCTGTGTTTCAAGTGGTTGTCCAGCTTCGTCTGTAAATCCTGTTAGAATCATGTTTAGGTGTGTGTTGCCATACTCTGATTCCCTATCTCCAACTACTAGCCGTATAGCTCGACGCTATCGATGAGCCATTCACTTGTGATTGTAGTAGAACGCTTTGGGGTAGAATATTTTTTCTTTGGTGAAGATCTAGGAACGTTCAGTATCGAACGTCCAAGGTTAATGGTGAATGAACATAAAACTTGGATAGCACATCAAAGTTCTACTTTCTCGCCGTTGTTTTGAGCAGATTTGTAGATGGCTTGAATGAGTTCGACGCTCTTACGCGCTTCGCTGGCACAAGTGCTTGGCTCGCGGCCTTCCTGAATCGCGGTGACGATTTCTTCAAAGTTGCGTTGGTGCTGGTAGAAATTGATCGCTGTTGGGTCGTTTGCACCGAGCCCAGATTCAGCACCTTTCATGAAGTGCGCTCGAATCGAGTCATCGTCTGCAGTCTCGTTCATGAAGTCCCATATTTCGAATGCTTCATCTGCGAGGAACACCGAGCCTTCAGTGCCTGCAAGCTGCACGCGAGCTGGATGCCCGTCTTTTGACCAGGTGCAGGTGCTGCCTTCTATGATTCCACGAGCGCCACTTTTAAATTCAACAATCGCAACTGCGATGTCTTCAACTTCGATGTCAGTATGCGCGAGGCAGGCCGTATTTGCTTGGACGGATTGGACTGGACCCGCCAGATAGAGGAGGGCGTCGATGGTGTGAATGGATTGATTCATTAAGGCGCCGCCGCCATCAAGGGCCCATGTGCCACGCCAGCCTGCGGAGTCGTAGTAGGCTTGATCGCGATACCACTTTACATAAGCTGAAGCGGAGGTGAGTTTGCCAAAGCGGCCGTCGTCGGCTGCTTTTTTGAAGGCATCCATACCCGGGTGGAATCTACGATTGAGGACGGCTGCAAGGGTGACGCCTTGAGCCTTGGCTGCATCGACCATTGAATCAATGCGCTTAGTCGTGACTTCAAGCGGCTTTTCAATGATGACGTGTTTACCCGCTTCGATGGCTTCCATGGCTGGATCGAAGTGCGCACCGGAAGGTGTGCCGATCGTGACCACTTCGATCGTTGAGTCTGCAAGCATTTCAGTGACTGTTGCGTAGGCTGTCGTCGAAAACTTTTCGGCAAAAGCCTGGGCTCGTTCTGGTGCTCGGTCCGCAATGCCTCCAAGCGTTCCGTTTGACATTGCACGAATTGCTTTAGCGTGAAACTCGCCGATCATGCCGGCTCCAATAATTCCAAATTTCATAAGAGTGGTTTCTGATCAAGGTTTAGGCACGGTTGCGTTTAACGAAGCCGATAATGCCGATGAGTAATAAGAGTGGTAGGACGATGAGTCCAATCACGCCCTGAGTGCCCGTGGAACCGCCTGCAGAAGCTTTGCCGACAAGATTCCAAATCGATGCAAAAGATGCCACTCCAGCTGCTAGAAGCATGAATATGTTGATGAGTATGCGGTTCTTTGGCAGCTCCGAGTCGAGCGCTTTTTTTGAGTTCATTAGTAGTATGAATATTACATACGCAATGGGTAGTAGGGTGGTGGCAATGACCGCCGCCGGGACGACTAGGGCGGTTTTGGTTTGGCCACTCCATAAAATTGGAGAGAGCAGACCTGTGAGTGCGGGCATTGAGGCGCCAATCATGAAAATACCTGTCTTTCCAGGTTTTCCAAAGGCTTCGGAGATCGCATAGCCATTCATCATCATGTGCACAATCATCGTGCTGACAGCCATTGCCAGCACACCGATACCAAAGATGAGTTGAGCGTTCTTGCCCAGAAAGGGTTCGAGCGAGCTGGCTAGGTCCTTGGCATTCCGCTTGGCAAGCATGACACCCATGTTCTTTTCTGCCTGTGGGAGTGCTCCACGAAGCACTTGCTTGCTCTCTTCAGTGAGAGTATTGAACTCTGAATTGGTCGCACTAAGTCTTGTATCAATTACGTTCACGTAAGCAGCTTCGGAGTAGACGCCATCTGCACGTGCGTGAAACTGTGATGAAGTTGCGATCACCAGAAAGGACGTCGCTAAGATGAAGGGAATGAATAGGCCGAGCGCTAGATCAAATCTAGACAGCTGGCGGTGTCCCTTGCCCCAACCCTTAGCTTTGAGGCTGTAAGGTAGAAGGAAAGTCATGTTAATACCTACCGCAGACCCAAAGGCTCCAATGATCACATTACGCTGATTCTCAGCGATGTATTTCGTCCAGAATTCTGAGCTGCTGCCAGTTGCTGCGATGGCATCTGAGTAGGTGCTTGTAGGTCTGAAGAGTGCGCCAAAGTCAGGAATGAGTCCCTTGAACAGCGCACCCCATTCAATAGCGCCTTTAAAGCCAAGAACGACGACGACTCCCATGAAGGCCAAGACGACAACTGCAACAAGTGCTTTGAGAACGTTATCGATAATCTTTGCTGCGGTGCCACCTTGGCGAGAGAGCCAAAGCAAGATGAGGCTGCCGCTCGCGAATATGGCTGTGATTACATAGGGTTGCTTAGTTTCAGGCAAGACTCCCAAGTTGTTTTGAGCCGCATCAGTCCCTAGCGCAAATTGAGCGGAGCAAAACACGACATTGGCGACTACGGTTGCGATTAACCAGCCCCAAGCCAGAGTAGGTGAGATGTTCTTTTTTACCGAGACAAAAGGTCGCTCATCGGATGAGAGCGTGACGTAAGAGATGGCTGCAAGCATGATGACTCCGCAAAACATTGCGAGCGGCTGTAGCCACATGAATTGATAACCGCCAATCACACCGAGGTAAAGAGCGCCGACCAGAGAGCCACCTCCAAGGGTGACCGCAGCCTGCACCCAGCCGGGACCAGTAAGTTTTGCGTAGCCACCCAAGCGCCCAATAAAGCTGCGTTGTTGGATAGATTGAATTTCTTCGATATGGTTACTCATTCTAGGCTGGTTTGTATTAAAATTACAGTTTGCGAATTTTCACATTCTTATACCAGACTGGGCTCTGGTGATCTTGTAGGTGAATGGTGCCTGTCCACTCGCCAAAGCCTTCGTGTTTGCTGTATTTGCTTAATTCGAAGCGTTCGGTCCAGTCCTCTGTTCCGTATTCGATTTCAACTACCTTTTCGCCGTTGAGCCAATGTTCAATGTGGTTGCCGTTGGCTATGATGCGAGCACGGTTCCATTCGCCCGCTGGATTGAGCGGCTTATTATTAGCCGCAGCGACCAAGTCGTAAAGTGATCCAGCTCGGTGGTTAGGTTGCTCACTGTCTGCATTCTTTTCATCGTCGAGCAACTGATACTCAAGACCCAAACCGCCGCGTGCGCGGTATTTGACACCGCTATTGCCCGCCTCAGAAATCTTCCAGTCGAACCTCAATTCGAAATCCTTGTAGTTTTCGATTGTGTTGATACTGCCTGGTTTGAGACCGCCACGGTAGATGACGTCGTTTTCGATGACCCATCCATTACCGACTGGCCCCCCCTTAGGGTTGGTCCATTTGGAAAAATCTCCAGTCCCGAACAGGTCTTCATATTCAGGCTCTACGTTGAGTTCTTTGACCATGATGTTGCGGAAGTGGATTTTGCCTTTGCGACCAGAGTGCACTTGTAGGGAGAAGAACCCCTCAAGGAATCCATCATCTACCCAATGGCTTGCGGGCACACCATTTACCCAAGTTTTCACCGTTTCACCTTCCGCGTGGATGGTGAGGCGATTCCATTCTCCAGCTTTCAGGGCTGCACGTGCTTCTGCATGTGCATCGAGCCAGAGAGGGTAGATCCAAGCGGCATATCCTTGACCGTAGATACCGCCCGACCATTTGCGCTTCCCATCGTGAGACTCAAAGCCCTCCATTTCAACTTGAGGGCCGTAAACCTTTTCAAATTGTTCACCAGGTTTACTCGCTGAGCGAAACATCACGCCGCTGTTTCCATCAACCTCCCACTTCATTTCAATTGTGAAAATGAAGTCTTTGTAATCCGTTTTGGTTGTAGATAAATACGTGCTTGGAGAATCTTTCACGCAGGTTCCCGTGATCATTTCACCATTTGGCTCGAAAGTGCATACGCCGCCGAGTGAGACCCAGCCGTCAAGGTTTTCACCATTGTAGAGGTGAATGAAGCCTTGGCTCAGCTCGGGTTCGCGATCCGTATTGATGAGGGCCTCTTCAGGAGGAATTATGTCTTTTTGCTTTTTATACCTATCAACAAAACCTTGTTGATCTGAAGAGATCTTATTGGCGCACGCGAACGAGGAGAGCGATACGCATGCGATGAGCAAAGTGGCGAGGTATTTCATATAAATACAGATGGGGCGAAGTGTCGTTTAAAGTTTATAGAATTCTTCCCAGCCCTCTCGTGGAGCTGGGTCGAGGAGCGCTTGAGCGATGGCATTATTGGTGATCTGTTTCGTTGATCGGTCGAATTTTAGTTCGCCACCTAAGTGCTGTGCGAGCACTCCTAGATTGAAGACTTGGGTGAGTTCACCGCCGATTTTAAAGGGGGAGCGAGTCTCTTCTTCGCCCTTGCAGGCCAATAAGAAATTTGCGTAGTGATTGGAGTTCTTCTGGGGGAAGCGTGGCAGTGATTTTCGCATTTCCATATACTTTTCCTTTGGAATAATTTTAAGTGGGCTTGCGTGCGAGCCTCCTTGGAAAACGAGCTCGTTCGAATAGATGACTTTACCCGGATTTTTTACTGCTTCAGGTGCTCCGCTTTCAGTATATTCACCTTCGATCTGTGGATGATTGTTGATGCCGTCATACCAAGTCACAGCGCATGCGGGTAGGTCTGCTGCGCGCTCTGGAAAGTCGAAACGAATCGTCGATGCCTGAGGGAAGACGAGCGGATTGACACCGTCGCGTTCTACAGCGGTAATTTTTTCAGGTAGACCCAGCTCCAAGAATTCATGACAGGTATCAAGAATGTGCGGTCCCCAATCTCCAAAGGCACCACTGCCAAATTCAAACCAACTGCGCCACTCTTGTGGATGCATTTTGGGGCTGTAAGGGCGATTCACTGCGACCACATCGTGCCACAACTCCCAATTGATGTAGCTTGGCACTGCCTCTTGAGGATATTCGGTGACATCTTGACCCCAGCCATGCCAACGACGTCGGCTATTCATGTGAGCGGTGATTCGAGTGACGTCCTTAATAATTCCTCCCTCGCGCCAAGCTTTGAATTGAAAGTAATTTGCGCCCGAGTGACCTTGGTTGCCCATTTGTGTGGCGACACCACTGCGCGTGGCAAGATCGATCATCCGAGCGCACTGTCCGAAGGTATGCGCCAATGGTTTCTCAACGTAAACATGTATGCCTAGGGACATCGCTAGCATGGTGGCAGCAAAGTGTGAGTGATCTGGCGTGGCGATGAGCACCGCATCGATTTCGTCGGCCATTTCATCAAACATCTTACGGAAATCAGTATATGCTTTTGCTTTCAGTGCGCTTTGCTCCGGAACCGCTTGTCCGACTGGCATAACCGGCGGCGTGTTTGTCAGCCTGTGAGTGTAACGCGATTCGTGAGTATGGGCGCCCTCCATGTCGATATCGCAAAGTGCCACTACGTTACACAGTTGAGATGCGAGTAATGACTTACGGTCGCGATCGCCTTGGTTACCTATGCCGATCACCGCTAGATTGACTTTTTCGCTTGGGGCAAGACCGTTGGAGGACTTATTTCCTAAGGCAATGTAGGAGGGTAACAGGGTTAGGGAACCGAATGCTGCGGAGGTTTTTAGGAAATCGCGGCGACTTGGTGTGGATGGGGCAATTTTCATCGTGTTTTTATACATTAAGTGGGGCTTGAGACCAAAAGGTTCCAATTATGTTTACTTAATAAACAAACAAGTCAAATTTCATGCTTTCGCAATATAAAAAAAGCTGTCTTGTTAAAAAAGATGTCCGAACAGCAGAGATATGACCGTGCTGATATTCGTCGTTTAAATGCGGTGAGTGTTTTAAACCAATTACGCGTAAATGGGCCGCTTTCACGTGCGAACATCGCCTCTGTATTAGGGCTTACACGTGCAACCGTTTCAAATATTGTCTCTGATTTAATCGAAGCATCCATGGTTACAGAAACCGAGTATGATGCAGGTCGGACGGGTCGTCCTGGATTGTTACTTAATTTGAATCCAAATTGTGGCTCTTTGATGGCATTGGATATCGATATTGATCGAGTGAGTGTATTGATGACAAATTTTGGTCAAGAGGTGCTCAGTCGCGAAGAGGTGGAGATCGCGCCTAATTGTGCTGCGAATGAAACCTTAGCGGTTGCGGCTGGTTTGGTGGAGCGTGCGTTGGAACAAAGTGCTTTAAGCCAATTAAAGTGTTTTGGCCTTTGTGTCGCTTGGGCTGGTTTGGTGGACCGTGAAGATGGGCAACTTGCGTATGGGCCGACGACAGGATGGGAGCATGTGCCATTGAAATGCACTTGGGAACAGCGCTTTGGCATGCCTGTGTATGTAGAAAATGAAGCACATGCAGGTGCCATCGGGGCCCATCATTTCGGCGAGCGCCAAGGGGTGCGAAATATGATTTACCTTAGTTTGGGTGTTGGGCTAGCCGCGGGCGTCTTTGTTGATGGAGTTTTAATACGCGGTAAGCTGGGTTTTGCCGGGCAAGTTGGACACACCGCATTTGTGGATAACGGTGTCAACTGCAGCTGCGGCAAAAAGGGCTGCTGGGTCACTGAAATAGGAGCCTCGGCGGTGCTTCGTAAATTAGCAGGTGCTGGTGTTGAGATTTCAGCCTATGGAGCCTCCAGTGTCGATTGGATCGAATCGGCAATTCAAAAAGTGCAAGCTGGGGATTCTACTGTGCTGGCTGTATTGTCAGATGTAGGCGAGCAGATTGGGCTAGGGCTTGCGCGACTGGTGCAAACGTTTAATCCATCCACGGTAATTGTTGGGGGGCGTTTGTCTGAGCTGATGCGATACGTTGAACCGTCGATTCGTGCGGCGATCCTGTCAGATACCTTGCCCTATATGACCGATCCTTTAGATCTGATTGTCGGCACTTCAGGTGATGATTCATTACGTGGAGGAATCGCGACTGTATTCGACGCGATTATGAAAAACCCTATGATTGGCGAACTGGCCAAAGAATAAAGGTTACCACTCAAATGTCGTGATTTGATTCTTTTTGAGCCAGCACCGGCGGCCATCATTGAGTTCGACGAAACTCCAGTCGTTGCGTGTTTCTAGCACAATGAATTCTGAGCCGTCGTGAAGGGGTTCATTGAACGCATTGCTATATGCGTAGTCGGGACCTTTTTTGCTATAGAGTGCGTCGACGATTACGACCCCTGCAATGACTTTAGATTTTGTTTTTTGTATTAAATATATGGATACGATAAGTAGGCAGATGGCAGTGATCGTGGTGAGTATATAAAGCTTCCTGTTTTGGTAACGCAGTGTAATCAGTAGGCAGGTCCAGAAGAGTAAGCTGATCAGCACCGCTGCCGACTTGAGCCAACGTATGGGTAGTTGTTGCCACCATTTTTGCTTAATAGGTATGTCGTTGAGCGTCATCGCGCGTGCGGCAGCTAAGTTTTCTGCCAGTTTGGTGCCGAAGGGGCGATAGCTCTGAGCGATGCGGTAGGCTGCGATGGCGTTACCTAAGGAGCCTGCTTGGAACCATGCATTGCCCGCATTGCCCCATGACTCACCAGTGTGCTTGCCAGCTTTGGCTTCTGCCTGGAACTTAAGTGCTGCTTGTATGTAGAGTGCGTTGGCAGCTTCACTGCCTGCGAGCTCGTTTTGCGCTTGTGTGAAGAGTTGTTCCGCTTGGCTCCATTCCTCAGTCGCTGAGGCTTCGCTGGTGAAGAGTTGGCATGCCAGTAAAAGCATCAGTAAGGAATGGCTCGTGCTTTTTAGCACACGCTTCGCGATGCTATTGAGCGAGGTGAACTCTGGGCTGCTTTGGCTCTCGCCAAATTCACGGGCATCGACGGCTCGGTGCATGGCGATGACTTGCTCGATTTCATCATCTGGAGCCTGAATGCGGTTCAATGCCTCAACTGAATCGCTAGTCGTCCATGCTTTACTAGAATGGCCGAAATGCGCTGCCATGAAAGCTAAGAACGCTGGCCATTTTTCAGGAGAATTTGTATCTGTGCGTTTGAAGTGTTCATAGGCCTGCGCTCGCTCACGGTAGCGGCGATCCTTGGCCCTGCGGTGTCGCTCGCGAACGACTGGGAGCAGCGCGATGAAGGCGATGGGGCCGAGTAGGATAAAGAGCCAGAAGTTGCTGCTGAACAGATCGAAGAGGATGTTGAGTAGGTCGTTCATGCGATTGGCTTTCAGATTGTGCCAGATGCCTTCTGGCTGATTTGTTAAAGTGACTGCTGCGCCTTTGTAGCTTTTGAGTGGGATGAAATTTTGACCGTTGCTTGGTAAGGTCTTCAATGGAATGGCCTGAGTGGAATACTTCTCATAGTCGCCTGTTTTTGGATTGAAGACGAGAAATTGTAATGATGGAAACGCTTGAACTGTGGTGCTGAGCGCACGCAGTCGAGTGCGAAAGAGGGTGCCGTCCTCGTGCCAGATTTTGCTCAAGTCGTTGTCGACTAGGAAACGTTTGCGTAGGCCTGATTGGTGACTGAGTTTCGGGAGTTCGATCATGCCATGAGGAGTGTTCCCACTCACTTTGATATCGAGTTCCATGAGTTGCCCGATTTCAATTTCAGAGGGCTTGAGTGATACTTCAAAATCGATCGGCGCATAGAGGCCTGAAAACTCGGTGCCGCTTTCATTTGCAGGTAGGGGTAGAACTTCGAGTTGTATGGATGCTGCGGTGGTGAAGATACGAACGTAGTTTTCACCCGCATCTACGCTCTCGAACAAAGCGTTGTTGAAATGCGCTGCATAGCGGGCGAAGTCGCTGCCTGCTTTGGCTAGCTGTGCGCATTCGAGGCGAGTTTCAGGCAGCGTATACGTGCCTGCCTCGGAGAAGCGCAAGTAGATGGGGAGCTCGATACGTCCGAGCGATTTGTTGTCGCCTTCTTCACGGGTGCGGGTGCCGATCACTCGGCGACCTCCGATAGGTATGCCAACGTGCGTTTTCTCGTCTGCTGTGTTGCGTGGAATAATGACTTCGATGTTGGAGTCGTTAAAGAACTCAGGGTAGAGTTTGAGTGCCTCAAGTTCGGCGGCGTTGATACGGCAGTCCCATACTAGATTGAACTTCACTGGCTCGCCGACGTAGATGCGTTGTTTCGCAGTGGTTAGTGTGAGTGACATTGCATCCGTTCGTTGCGGCTCACTGACGGTGAGCTCCTTAGGCTGTGTATGGTAGGCAGTCGTTTCACTGGTGAAAATCACTGTGGGCAAACGGACTGTGCCGACCTTGCGCGGCAGGTAGCGTATAACCGCAGCGAATTTGCCAGTCTTTGGGTTGGCTGTTTCCTGTGTGCTGAATTCTAGGAAGCTAATGTCATGGTTACTACTGGTCCCTACTTCTGGAGCTTTAACGGCTTCGTCAAAGTAGAGCACTGCGGTGGCTGCTCGGTCGGTGAACCAGACCTTATCTTTGAGTTCGACGGCGACGGGAACTACTGGAAGCGCTTCTTCGACTTCTGCGGTTGCTTGGTCTGTAGAGGGCTTGGTTTCATCCTTTGCAGGTAGGTGAGGCACCGTAGTCAGGGAAAGGAGTAGTATGAGCCAGCGATTCATTAGAAGTCTTTCTCCACCTTTGCTGCGTTTACGCTGGCACGTTTTTGTTGACGGAATTGCTGGTTACCTTGCTCCTCCATCAAGATGTCCTCGGCAGAATAATTGGGGATCGGTAGTTCTTGCATCTCAGAGTTCGCGGCGAAGTCACCGTCCATTGCTTCTGAGCTGCTCATACTTTGGTCTGACTCAGCCATGTAGTCGTAGTCTTCATCGTATCCTTCCCAGTCTTCATTGTCGGAAGGGTCCTGTTGTGAATTACTCTCAAGTAATTTTAAGATTTGTTCGACTAAATGTTCAGCGTCGAGCTGCAGCTCGCGGCTTAAAGGCCATTTATCGACCTGTTTTAAATGCATCGCCGCCGTTTCTTGTGAGACATGTGCACGCATAATATGGCGAATGGGCTCAGTCATGAGTGTCTCCTCTGTTTCGATACCTTCGACTTTCATCATTTGGTCGAGTTCCTCCATGAGTAGTTGGATCGCTTTTGAATCGCTGCGAAGCTGATTTTGACTGCTTAAGAAGGCCTTGATTTGCTGAGTGGCATTGCTTGCGCTTTCCTGCTCAATGACTTGTTCGCGGAGCTCAGTCTGTGCTTTAAGGAGGGCTTGCAATAGAGCGATCAATGTCTTCATCTTTTCATTAACGAGCTCATTTTGTTCCTCCATCTCAGCAATTTGCGCGTTGAGGTTCGAGATCGTCTTAGCGGTCATTTGTAGGCGAACTCCAGCACGATTGAGACTCGGATCGCTGCGTTTTGCTGCGAGAAACGCGAGTTGGGCTTCTCGGGCGAAGCTGAGAGCTGCCTGCGGAGTTTCTTGAGCGGTGGATTGTGCGATGAGTGCAAGACCACGATTGAATTGGATCGCGGCGATCTGTTCGGTGCTTGCAGTGCTATCGGATGCGTTTTGCTGCAGCTCTGCAAACAAAGCAACGGCTTCTTCGTAGGCGCCTGTTTTGAACGTAGAGATCGCGGACTCGTATTGGTTTTGAAAGTCTGTGGCTGCATCGAGCTTTGGGAGTATCATGAGCATGGCGAGCACTGCTGCTGCGGGACCCATCTTTAAGCCACGTGCGCCCCAGCGCTCAGACAGTAATAACAGCAAGAGCGCTGGAATTAAAAAGAAGAGGGCTACTTCTTGATAAATAATGATACCGTTGTCACTGTCTGTTGAATCGACTGGTTTGTCCTGCGCATACTCGATGTAGATTTGGCCTAGGTTGAAGGGCTGAGTGCCGAGTGGTAGGTAGTCGACACGATTACTTTGAGCTGCGAAGTCACGCAGTGCAGCATCTTCTAGTTTGGTGTAGACGGTGCTGCCTTGGTATTGAAGTAACTTGGTGTTGCCTTCGGCGTCTTTAATTTTGATCGGTGCACCTTGGTGTGGGCTTCCTAAGCCGATGAGCAGGGTGTCGATGCCTTTCTCGTTAAGCAGCTCTATTGTTTTGGTGACGACTGAGTCGTGATCGCCGCCGTCGGTCATGACGATCAAATCTTGCACGTCCTTACGGCCGTCGATGAAAACTTGGTCGACGACTTTTTCTACTGCAGCTTGAACCGTGGTGCCGCCGAAATCGACTGTGCGTGTGCTCGTCTGGTCGAGCATGTAGCGCACGAAGTCGTAGTCATAGGTGAGGGGGCAAAGTATGGAGGCACTGCCCGCATAGACGACAAGTCCCACACGTTCATTGCTGAAGGTGTTGAGCGCATCACGCACTCCTTGTTTAGCCACTTCGAGGCGTGAGGAGGGGGCATCTTCGGCGAGCATACTTTGCGACACATCGATGGCAAAGACGACATCGCGCCCAGAGCGAGAGATCGATTCAGTGCGCGGGGCGTAGCTGGGGCGTGCGAGTGCGAGGACTAACAGGATGAATGCGCTGACACGTAAGATGTCGCGTAATTTGCGGTGTGTTGGGTGTCCGCCGCCCATGGCTTCGATGAGCAGTCGTCGTTGCTTGCGGGCATGTGCAAGGAGCCAAACCAAAGGAATGCTTGCCAGCAGGAGGGCCAATACAGCAGGCCATTGAAACACAAATTCGTTCATGGCACAACGCGAAGCCAGGTGGCTTCTAGTATGAGGGCGAGGGATAAGGCTGCGATCGAGAGGGCGAGCGGCAACCAGAACCACTCTGCGATACGGTCGAAGCTACGAGTAGAAATTTGCGAGCGTTCTAAATTATCAATTTCAGAATAGACGGTGAGGAGGGATTCAAAATCGTGGGCTTGGCGGAAAATGCCTCCAGTTTGCACACTGATATGCTCAAGCACTTGTTCGGCTGGCGTGAGGGAGTCGGCGAGTGTCGGATCGTTGCTGTTGCTATTGGACTCTCCCAAGCTGATAGCATATATGCGGCACCCCCATCGCTTGGCGAGTCCTGCGGACTCGATTGGGAGGTGTGCACCTGAGTTGTTTTCGCCATCAGTGAGTAAGATGATGACCTTGCTTTTGATCGCATCGGCTTCGATGGAGCTGGAGCCATATTTGAGTGCTTCGGGATCGCGTAGGCGCGCCGCAGCAATCGCGAGTGCGTCTCCGTAGGCGGTGCCGTCTTCGTTGGGTCGTTGTTGAATCTCAAGGTGGCTGACGATTTGCAGGAGTGCTTCGTGGCCGAAAGTGAGTGGGCTGCGTGTATCTGCGTAGCGAGCAAAGGTAATGAGGCCGATGAGGTCGTGTGGTCGGCCCGTGAGTTGGTCGCCATCGCCTGCTATGAAGCGTTGCACCAGGTCTTTGGCGACTTCCATACGGCTGATGCTTTTGCCCTCTTGGTCCTTGAGGTTCATGTCCATACTGCTGGAGACGTCCACGAGCATTTGTATGGCGATGCCGTCGATGACTTGTATTTCGTAGGTAGAGCCTGCTTGAGGGCGTGCGATCGCGAGCAGTATCAAGACGATGGATACGCGCCTCAGATAAACTGGAGCCCAAAGGTAACGCACACGTCCAGGTGCTTGCCGAGACCATAGTTGGACGGAGGGCACTGCGATTGAAGTGCGCGTGCGTTTAGTGCGCAGTAGCCAGAGCGCTAGGGGAATAAGGAGGAGCACCCAGAGGTAGGCGAAACTCATGGCTTGGTCTCCTCGTCTAGAGTGTTACGCAGGTCTTTAGCGCTGGTTGGATGGTTTGGACGATAGGCGACTTGCTCAAGTGCCTTACGCTGAGCATCGGAAATCGGGAGGTTGTTTTGTTCAAGCAGCACTTGTATCAATTCACGCGGTAGCTTGCCTGAATCGAGGAGCGCTTTTAAATCGTCGAGGGTCGGTGCGGGCTTGTGCTCGGGCGATGCTTGTGTGCTTGATTCGTTTTTACGAATTACGATGGCGAGTAAGCCGAGTGTGATGAGCAGCACTGAGACTATGAGGATTTTATTGCCTTCTACGCTACTTTCTGAAGGGGTTCGCTCCGGCAACGGGAGTGGGGTGTCGGAGTCCTCGACAGTTCTGTAAGCGTCAACTTTGAATGCGATCGGTGCGATGGTTTGTGTCGTGCTTTGCTTCTGGTGTTGGACGGTAGCCTGTATTTCGGAGAGTTCGAAAGCTCCAGTTTGGATCGTTTGCAGGACCCATATCGATTTTTGGCGGTAAGTGCCGTTTTGGTAATCGACTGGTAGGTCTTGTTTGCTGACCAGATAGAGAGCGTCGTGTTTTGGTATTTGTAGTTCGAAGGACGCGAACTCGGGGCCTTCGACTTGAGCATGCAGTTCGACGATATCTCCCGGTTGAGTCGTTGTAGGCTCAAGCCAAACTTCGAGCTCTGGTGCGGCCGCGAATAGGAAGCATGGCAACAGACTGATTGCCGCTAGTAGATCGTTCACCGTGCGCATCTGTAGTTAGCCTCCAGTGACATCTTGAACTTGCCGTTGCCGTTCGTGGAAAAAACCTGCGAGCGCTTCGACGCAATCGCCGCCGACATCGAGGTTGAGTAGATTGACGCCAGCCTCAAGCATCGCTTGCTGTAGTCGTCGACTGTGTGCGGCGCTTGCATGTTCGCCAGACTTTAAATCGATGACTTGTTGTTCGCCTGATTCGGAATCTTCCATGCGCACGAGACCTTTGGCGCGGATCTCTTGCAGCTTGCTGTCGCCGACATGGATCGCGTTCACATCGTGGCGGAAGGCGAGGTTTTGTAGCTCGCTTGTATACTCATCACTTAAAAAGTCGGAGACGACAAAAACGACTGAGTGTTTACGGGCGATATGGCCAAAGCGGCCCATGGCTTCGACAAAGTTGGTGCCCTTGTTTTTGGGCTGAAAATTGACCAGCTCGTCCATGATGCGCATGGCATGGCTGCGGCCCTTTGCAGCGGGAACGATTTGCTCTATTTCATCGCTAAATAAGATCAATCCAACACGGTCTTGGTTATTGATTGCCGCCATCGTGAGGAGGGCGCAGACCTCAGATACAGTCTTCGCCTTACGACCATGTGTGCCGTGTCGCATTGAGGCGGAAACATCAACTAAAAGATAGAAGTATTGTTCGCGCTCCTCGATGTAGCGTTTGATATGGGGTTCACCGGTGCGAGCCGTGACTTTCCAGTCCATGGTTCGCACATCGTCGCCCGGTTGATAGGGGCGCACATCTTCAAATTCGATCCCACGTCCGCGAAATACAGAGCGGTATTCACCCGCAAGTAAGTGCTCAACCGGACGGCGGCACTTCAACTCAAGCAAGTTGAGGCGTGGATCGATTTCGTCTAGCATGACGCGGTGGCCTTACTCAGTTGCAGGGACTTTCGAGAGAATCTTTTCGAGCAGGTCGTCGGAAGTAATGGACTCCGCCTCGGCTCGGTAGGAGATCGCCATACGATGGCGGAGAATGTCGTGTGCCACGTCCTTTACATCTTGAGGTGTCGTGTAGTCGCGTTCGTCCATGAGGGCGTTGCCACGAGCTGCAAGTGACAAGAAAATCGAGGCCCGTGGAGAGGCTCCAAAGCGCATGTAGCGATCAATATCTAAGCCGTATTTACTTGGGCTGCGAGTGGCGTCGACGATACGGATAATGTAGCGCTCAACTTTCTCATTGATCGCGACTTTTTCCAGCTCTGCACGCATTTCCATGAGTGTTTCGATAGTGAGGACGGGCTCGATCTCTGGAAGCGGTTCGGTTCGGGCCATCCGTTGCATGACAACGAGCTCTTGATCCACAGAAGGATAGCTTACTTTGAGTTTAAACATAAAGCGGTCGACTTGCGCTTCGGGTAGGGCGTAGGTGCCTTCTTGCTCAATTGGATTTTGTGTGGCCAGCACTAGGAACGGCTTCGGTAAAGAGAAGGTCTCTTTGCCCAGTGTGACCTGCTTCTCTTGCATCGCTTCAAGTAGTGCGCTTTGCACCTTAGCCGGCGCACGATTGATTTCGTCCGCGAGCAAGAAATTGGCAAAAATGGGGCCTTTTTCTGGGGTGAAGGTATGCTCGCGTGGATCATATACTAGAGTGCCCGTAAGGTCTCCAGGAAGCAGGTCTGGAGTGAACTGAATTCGGCTAAATTGGGCGTGTATGGCTTTGGCTAGGCTGTTGACAGTCAAGGTTTTTGCGACTCCCGGCACGCCCTCGATGAGCACGTGGCCGTTGCAAAGTAGAGCAAGCATGAGGCGATCCACCAATGGCTCTTGGCCGACCACAATTTGAGCAACGCTTTCGCGGACTTTATTTAGGTGCTGGGCGACGGATGTCGAAGAGGAGGTCATGGAAATTAAACAGGTAAAGCGAAGTTACAAAGGGTTCTGTTAAAAGTGAGTGGAGGAACACAGGGTTGCAAGGTCAGAGGACGGTCCTGTAATGGTGTTTTCTTTTGAATAATGGTGCCTCACATTTCTCATAATAGCATCTACAAAAAGAAGTTCGTGATGGACGTCTATCTGTGAGTGCCTTATTAGTCCATTTCAATAAACAATAAGATATTAGTATGAAAGTATTTGTAACAGGAGGTGCCGGTTATATCGGTAGTGTTGCCGTCGAACAGCTTGTCCTAGCAGGGCACGATGTTATGGTGTTTGATAATCTATCGCTAGGCCACAAAGCCGCGGTGCATCCATCCGCAGAGCTAGTGGTTGGTGATTTGGCTAATGTGGAGGAAATTCGTGAAGCTATGGGGCGATTCAAACCCGATGCGATTATGCACTTCGCAGCGAAGTCGCTGGTCGGTGAGTCTATGGAAAATCCATGGATTTATCTCGGAGACAATGCGATCAACGGCTTAAATTTACTCAAGTGTGCAGTAGAGTTTAAAGTCGGCCGTTTTATTCTCTCGTCTACTGCGAATCTGTTTGATGATCCAGAGCGTGTGCCGATCGCTGAAGACGAGCGCATCGTTCCCGGTAGCCCATACGGTGAGTCTAAGTTTATCATCGAACGTTACCTCCACTGGATGGCTAAGATCTATCCATTCTTCAATTATGCGTGCCTACGGTATTTCAACGCAGCCGGTGCGAGTGAAGAGCGTGGTGAAGACCATACACCAGAATTACATCTCATCCCACTGGTGCTTCAAGTGGCACTTGGCAAGCGCGATAAGATTTATATGTTTGGCGACGACTACGACACTCCAGACGGCACCTGTATCCGCGACTACATTCATGTAGTCGACCTCGCACAGGCACACATCCTCGCGCTCGATGCAATCGAGAACGAGAACAAGGTTTACAACCTCGGTAACGGCCAAGGTTACTCGGTTAAGGAAGTGATCGAAACTGCACGTGAAGTGACTGGACACGCCATTCCAGCCGACGTAAAACCACGCCGTGCAGGCGATCCCGCTACACTAATTGCTGCCAGTGGGAAGATCGTCAATGAACTCGGTTGGGAGCCCAAGTATCCAGACCTGAAGGCGATCGTCTCTGCCGCATGGAAATGGCATGTCGCCAATCCAGAAGGCTACGAAGACTAAGCCCGATGTAGACTTAAATAAAAGCCGCGGTGATAGCCGCGGCTTTTTTATAGTTCTTTAGTTGAGGGTGATAGGAACCTCGAACACGCAGCTTTTAGCTTTCAACCGTAAGGTCTAGCTTCGCAGAGCGGGCATCTCTGCCTAATTCTCTTTGCATCACTTCGATTGCCTTGTGCTATCCAGAATAAAGCGATTTAAAGCCTTCTTCACGTAGAAATTACGCCAATCGAAGTAGTTGTTGGCTGAGCAAGTTAGAAACCCACAGAGAAGCGAGATGTATGATTCTAGGTCCCTCAACTGGAGCTGCCTTAATTGCGTTCTATTAAAGTCGATTCAAGTTCGTTAATGGCTCTATTTTATGTGCCTGATTCATGCAGCTGAAATCTTAATACGGTCTTTAGTTTCTCGGGTGCGGTCTTGCGAAAATCCGAAAGGTAAATTTCGCGATGAACTTTAGACTTTCTACTCACACGCTGTTCTTTAGCGAAGCTTTCCATGAGCTCAAATGTTGCAGCCTCATTTTCGTAGGAGCCGACATGTAGCATTTGCATACAGCGGCCCTCCCGTGATGTTTCGAAGTGTATCTCATTGTGTAGTGGGTGAGGCTTCTTCTTTCTTACGATCTCAAGAATATCGTTGAAGAATTCCGTTGTTACGAAATCTGGCTGACGCAGCATGAGTTGGTAGATCAAGTCGTTTTTATTGATGAATCCGTTGAAGTTCTTTTTTGCCTCATCGGTAATATCCCAAACACCTTCGAGAGGATAGACGGTGTAGTCGTAGTGTCCAACCAGTGCGCAGTCTGGTTTCTTTGCTGTCATTTTGATGCCATATGCTACTGAATAAAGTGCGCCAATGACTTCTGCAAATTGAGGACTGTTGGGATTTCCTTGGCCGCTAATTCGAATGAACTTATAGCTTGGGATATCGATTATCTCAGGCTTCGCTTTAGGCAGATAGATGCGCTTCTCTTGTTTTCTCCATTCATGTTTTTGGATGACTGAGCTCATCTTTATATACTCATTACCCGAAAAGCTCATGTCCAGTTTTCTAACAATAGAGTCAATTTTTGGGCAATATCGTAGTCTAGCAGATGGGTCTCCATGTTCAGTAACCAGTGAATATGTGGATTCATTTTTACCAGCGATGGCTTGCTTCTTGGTTGGTTAGAATGCAAGGTGACCGCTTCCTTTTATTCTGTCCCTTCAATTCCCCTTTTTATGCGTTCCGATACCCATTGGCTTCTATACTTTTGCTACGAAAATTCGTTACTGACTGCGGAGCAGGTTTCTGGAATGGCATCGAACTTAGATGCTTCGACTAAGGCTGAAGCGTGTGCGGAATTGTTAACGAAAACCGGTTGGGTCAAGGATGCAGCTTTTCTTGAGGATGCGACTCGCGCCGCGAAGACAAATGCACGTGAAGGCTACGAATTGCCGACGCTACCAGGTGCGAATGTAGAGGTGGCTATTGAGGGCTTTGGGAGCTTTCCATCGATTAGTGAACTGGAATCTATGGATGATGCCGCCTTGGTTAAAGCAGTGCAGGCTTTATTCATGATTTGCCAGAAAGTTGGGGTGAGTGATTTGCATTTGACCAGTGAAACACGACCACGAGTGCGTCATCACCGTAAGATTGTCTATCTCACGCAACAACCGCTTCCAGATGCTTTGGCTCGGAGAATGAATTTATTATTACTGACTGATAAACAGAGGCAGCGTTTTGAAGAGGAACTGGACCTCGACTACGCATTGACTTTGAACGACGTTGAAGAGGGCTGTCGGATGCGTTTTCGGGCCAACTTGATGGAGCAAAAGAAGGGGATCTCTGGCGTATATCGTATTGTTGCAGACCATGTGCAGACGCTTGAAGAGTTAGGCTTTCCCAACGCGGAGGAGATTCGGAAGCTTTTGACCTACCACAATGGTATTATTCTAGTGACTGGGCCTGTGGGTAGTGGAAAGACGACTACCTTGGCGAGCTTAGTTCATGAGCTGAACGTCTCACGTAAGGAGCACATTATAACAGTGGAAGATCCGATCGAAGTGCTGCAGGAATCTCAGAGCTCTATCGTTACACAGCGTGAAGTGGGCAAGCACACCAAGTCGTTTCAATCGGCTTTGAAATCCGCTCTGCGTGAGGATCCCGACATTATTGTGATTGGTGAGATGCGTGACTTGGCGACGATTGAAATGGCAGTATCCGCAGCCGAGACTGGACACCTCGTGATTGCCACGATGCATACGCGAGACGCTCATTCGACTTTAAATCGTTTGCTCGATGTATTTCCTGCATCACAGCAAAATCAAATTCGGGCGATGACGGCAGGCTCGTTGCGCGGTGTGCTGAGTCAGCGTTTAATCCCCTCGGTAGATGATAAGGTGGCATTGGCATGTGAGTTGATGGTGAACACCAACGCGGTGGCCAATATTATACGTGATGCGAAAGATACTGGCTTGGAGGCTGCGATGCAGGCAGGGCGAAAGAAGGGGATGCGTCTAATGAATGAGTCATTAGATGATTTAGTGAAACAGGGGCGTATTACCGAAGAGGTGGCCGCCGCGAATCGTGTGAATGCTGAAAAGTAAGGCTCGGAAATGACTGACATGGAAACACTAGATAAAATTCTCATTGAAATGCTCGCTCAAGGAGGCTCAGACCTTCACCTCTCTGTTGGATCAGTGCCAAAGATCCGAATTGATGGGGAGATTTATCCTTTGGGTGAGAAGTCCTTCGATGCTGAACAATTGGAAGCGATGCTCAAGGCAGTGACTCCTGAAGCGAGATGGGCTCGATTTGAAGAAAGTAATGATGCTGATTTGGCATATGAGATCCCCGGTAGCGCACGTTTTCGCATGAATTTATTTCGTAACCACAATGGGGTTGCCTCGGTTTTGAGGCAGATTCCAACACGAATTGCGAGTATTGATGAATTGGGTTTGCCGCAGGCGCTTAAGGATGTAGCAAGTTATAGTGATGGTCTCGTATTGGTCACAGGTCCGACTGGCAGTGGTAAATCGACGACGCTAGCCGCGATTATCAACCATATCAACGAGAACAGTCAGAAGCAGATCATTACATTGGAAGATCCTGTAGAATTTACGCATGAAGATAAGCGTAGCACCATCATCCATCGAGAGGTGAGTGTGCATACAAAGTCATTTGCACGTGGTTTACGTGGTGCCATACGTGCTGACCCTGATGTTATTTTGATTGGTGAAATGCGTGACATGGAAACCATACGCTTGGCATTGAATTGTGCGGCGATGGGAATGTTGGTATTTGCTACGGTTCATACCAATAATGCCACAAAGACGATCGATCGTCTGATTGATGCGTTTCCAGCTGCAGAGCAGAACCAGACACGAATCATGTTGGCAGATTGCCTACGTGGTGTTGTTTCACAGTTGCTTTGTCAAAAAGTAGATGGTGGCCGTGAAGCGGTGCATGAGATTTTGCTTACACATAGTTCGCTGCCTAACAGTATTCGCAAAGGGGCCCTGTCGAATGTGCGTAACATTATTGATCAGAATGCCGAGCGAGGAATGATTTCGATGGATGCGTCACTCATCAAGCTGCTCAACGATGGGGTGATTTCAAAGAAAGAAGCCTACATGAAGGCGATCGATAAGACGCGTTTCCAGCTTCAAGATTAGGTGAGGCTCTCTAAAGCAGCCTGTTTGATCGCGAGGTGCCTTAAGGAGATGGTCTCAAAATAAAAAACACTACACTCGCACGAATCAAACCAATCCAAAGCTCACGCTTTCGACTGAATATGCTAGCTTGGTAGCTGTCGGAAATGATTTGTTTATTCTTGAGACAGCCTCGAAGCGGCAGCCCTACGTTGGATAAGGGAACAAAAAAGCCCTCACTCAGTGAGGGCTGGAAATGATTTAATTTCGTTGGTCTGGCTATGAACCGTAGGATGCGAAAGACACTTTGGTGATATCTGACTTTGCACATGCATTGAGAACATCGATCGACCTCTGGTGAGGTGAATCGGGATCTGCTTGGATCTTCACCACTGTGTCAATGCCTGCGCGGTCCGAAGACATGCGTAGTCGAGTGAGCGTATTGGTGAGCTTTGCCATATCGCGATCATTCACTGAGTCCATAGGCGCACCGTTGAGAAGAATCAAACCATTGGGGAACACTTCAACGATGTGTTCACTTGGGAGTTTGAGGTTTTCTGCAGGGGGCGCATCACTGGGAAGCTTGATGCCAATGTCTGCCTCTTGCTGGAGAGGCAAAAACATGAAATAAATCAACAGCAAGAAGACGACGTCGATCATCGGAGTGATGTCGACCTTATCTTCAGATTCTAGAACTTTATTTACGGCCATGATCTAGTCTTTTGCTGAAGCGAATATGAGATTAAAGATGCCTGCTTCGGCGCAGGCACCCATAACGCGATTTACATGACGGTGCTGGACAACTGTATCGGCACGGAGAAAGACTTTGATGCCCGGGATCTCGCTTCGCATTTGTGCAAGGTAAGCTGGGAGGTCTTCGTAAGATACAGGTGTGGCGCCTAAGTAGACGTTTCCAGCCGCATCGATTGAAATATATTGGCGCTCTCCCGGTTCTTCGGGAATCGAAGCCTGTTCGGCTTCGGGTAGTTCCAAATCAATCAACTCCGCGCTGATAAAACTAATCAGCGTCATGAAAAACGCGATGAGTAGGAACACGACGTCGATCATCGGAGTTAATTCAAACTCCGGGTCAACCTCGTCTGGGGTCCATGTTTTCATCGGTCAGTATTTAGTGGATTAATTAGCGGTTTTTAAGCGCAGTTGCCAATGTAAATTGGAGGTCGCCTACCATACGGCCGACGCGAGAGGTGATCTTACCGTAGCGGTTCTTGAAAAAGAAGAAGAAGAACATTGCGGGGATACCGACGATCATACCCGTAGCGGTCGTGATCAATGCCTCAGAAATATTACCCGCAAGTGCTTGAGCACTACCAGCACCTTCAGCTTCAATTACGTTGAAGGCCTTTACCATACCAGAAACGGTTCCCAGGAGTCCGACCATTGGAGAGAGCGAACCTACGACAGAGAGGTAGTTGATCAAAATGTATGGGCTCGCGAGTTCTTCAGCAGAGGCTTCTTCGACGGCTTCCTTTACTTGCTCAGGATCAAAGTTATTGGTGTCGACTCGAACCAGACCCGCACCGATGATATTCGTCATTGGAGCTGGATTGTCCTCGCAAAGCTTTTTCGCGGTTTCGACGTCAGCGGTTTGTAGTGCTTTATCGATTTCGATTGCGACATCGGTCTTAAGAATTGGGCCAGGTTTGACGGCCATGAAGTTGTAAACAATGAGTCCAAAGCCACTAATGGAGAGCAAGCCTAGTGGATACATTGCCCAACCACCTGCGTTGAACATGTCGATTAAGGATTTCTCCCCACCGGCAGGTGCTGCTTCTGCTTCGGCAGCGGCGCCTTCAGTCGTAACTGTCGTGTCTTGGCCGTGTAAGCTTTGGGGCATCGTCCATTGTGCCACGCCAACGAAGAGCGCGATGGCAAAAAATGAAGGGAGGAGGGGGAACTTTGTTTTATTCATAGCGGTTGTGTGTCTTAGAAAGCTAAGTGTCTAGGTGAGTTTAGTGAATTAGTTATTTGAAATTTCTGCTCTAGGGAGTTTGTCGAGGGATTCTTCGGCGTTGCTCGCCCAAGGTGAATCTGGATAGAGAATGACGATTTCGGTCCAAACATTACGTGCGGCGACGTTGTCATCGGCGCGTGCGTAGCAATCACCGATCAGATAAAGCATTTCAGGAACCCAAGCATACGAGGTTTGTGCACGAACGAATCCGCGAGTGAGTAAATCCAGTGCTTCTTCGTAGTTTTGTTCACGGTGTGACTTGGAGCCTTGTAATAGCTTGTAAAGTGAGAACAGTCGCTCATTTGCATCTGGTTCTTGCAGGCCATTCAAGATCGGAGTGGCTTCGTCTAGGCGGTCTGCCAGCACTAGGCTATAAGCCAGCCACATTTGAATGTTTGGACGTGTGCTTTCTGGCACTACGGTTTCAATCGCACGATAGAGCGGTATCACTGCATCGAATTTACCTGCGCCACGTAGTGCATCGGCTGCGTCAATGAGCGGTGAGATGTTAACTACGTAGTCGCCTTCAACCGGCAGGATTTGGGCAATTCGAGCAGCGGCTTCAAATTCTTCCGCACGGATCAGTGCATTCATAAAACGAATGACGCTTTCACTGTATTTGATCCCGATCTTACCAAGATCTAGACGCGAGACAACCGCTTCGGCTTCGGTGAATTCTTGCGCGTCCACTAGTGTATCAATCAGTAGGCGAACCGGGCCGTGTAGTTGAACGAGAATATCTGGCACTTGGTGGAACTTGATCAATGGATACACCTCTGGGCGAAGGAGCTTCAACGCACCCGTGTAATTTTCAGAGTCGATCATGTTTGTGGCTTTTTGGGTATCCACCGCTAGGCGCAGTGTTTTTGCCATTGATTCAGTGACAGGGAGTGAGACCTCTCCTATGCCGCCGTCCAGTTCTGCAACCAGCATGCCATCTCTGAAGGCTACGAACTTGAGTGTCTGCTTCGCACCGTTGTTATTTTGCTGCATCAGCACTGGCAGCTCACCATATTGATCCCAGTATTGGTTTTGTGCGATTGCAGACTGAGATAGGCCGATGGAGACGGCCGCTATCAACAAAGCTTTTAAGGTGAGTTTTTGCATGGTGCGTGAATTCTGAGAAGTGGGGCGGCTCATTATGGTAACTCCTTTAATTTGGCGTTGATAGACTGCATGACTTCTTCAGGGCCAGACTCGCTGAGAAGTTCAGTGGCTTCTTGAAGGGTCGCTTTAGCGCTCGCGCGCTCACCCATTCCTATGAGTGCATTGGCATCTTGGAGATAGGCTTTCGCGCAGAGCTCTGTGAATTGCGAATAACCGAGGAAGGTGCGCTCGAAGAAGCCGTGCGCTTCGGCGTAGGCGTTCTCTTGCATGTATGACTCCCCAGTTTGATAGAGTGCTTTGGCGTGGAGAATGCCGCGCCAGTTGGGGACTTTCAAAATATATTGGTATTTTTCTCTGGCTTCATCACCGCGACCGAGTGAGGAGAGGAGTTCACCTTGTCGCAGAATAATTGCAGGCACCTTGGGCGAGCCAGGGAATTGTGTGATGATGGCTTCGAGGTAATTGAGGGCGCCATTTGCATCTCCGCTTTCGTCGGTGACGTCAGCAAGGCGCATATATGCGACGATGGCAGCATCATCTTGAGGGTATCTGCTTAAAACATAATTCCAGGCAGTCACTGCAAATTCTCTGCGTTTGTTGCGTTCGTAGTCGGCAATGTAAAGAAGCACACGTGGTGATGCTTCGTCGAGAAGAGCTGGATCAAAGGCTTTCTTGGGTGCGATCTCGATGCCGATGCGATAGAGGCCCATCAATGCCCGCGCTTCAGCGATACGGTTTCCGGATGCTTGATACTGCGCGAGTAGTTCTCGATACAGTCCTTCGGGAGTTTGCGCTGGAAATTGTTCACCCTCTATTCGATAGACGTCTGTAATGTCATTGATCAGACTGAGATCGTCTAGCAGCTTGACCGTAAAGTTTGGATGTCGGCGAAGCTTATTATACAGCGTCTGCTCTAATGTTGGATCACCATAGAATACCTCAAAGAGAAAGCCGCGGTCGGTTACAATTTTAGTGCGGAATTCGAGGTCATTTTCTAGGTCGTAGAGAAATTCAAGCGTGCGAACGAGCATCGCTTCGTTGCTGTTATGTTTTTCTGCGTAGCCTTCGATCAGGGTATCGACTCCATGATTATTCTCAGCGGTAATATATTTGTTGATACTGTCGCGGTAGAGCCAGAGCATCTTGGTGACTTCTAGGTTAAACTCGTAGGCACGACCCAGTTGAAAAATCGCATCAGTGAGGCGACCTGCTTCTGCGTAAGTTTCGATGTAGCTCTTAAAGTTTGCTGCCATTTGATCATACTGCTCTAGCATTTCGTAGATCGTGCCGATCTTGAAGGCGACACTGTCGTGCACGTCTTGCTGTGTAGTCAGTTCGTCGGCTTTTTGAAAGTAGCTGAGTGCGAGCTCAAAGTTTTCGGCAATCAGTTCCACTTCACCGAGGAAAAAGTAGGCTTGGTCGATACCGTTTCCGCTAGGATATTTTTGGACGTATGCGGTGAGTGTGGTGCGCGCTTTCTCAAAAAACTGAGCATAAAATTGCGCCGCACCTTTTCTTAGAAGTGCATCTTCTGCATAAACACTGGTTGGGAATTTAACTAAAACGTTATCGAAGCTGTCAACTGCTGGCACAAATGCGGAGAGTTGTAGTTCGCCTAGGCCTTTCCAGTAGTGAAGGCCATCTTCGAATGAGCTGGAATTGTGCATACTGAGCCACTTCGCGCATTGATCGACCACTTCTTGAAAGTCTTCCTCGCTAAATTTGTAAGCACCCCACTGAGCGAGTAAATTGGCTGAGACTGGATCGATCGGGAATCGGTTGAGGAAATCGATGACGATTTCAGAGAATTCAACAAATTCACCTTGGTTCTTAAGCTCAGTTGCTAGAACTGCTGAAATATCAGAATAGTAGTCGCCACTCGGAAATTTTTGGCGATAGACGCGCCCGAGTTTAATGACGGTTTTGACTTTACCTATCTGGCGCGCATTCGCAAAGGATGCATAAAGGTAAAATTCACTTCGCTCGTCGTCTGGATTTTCTTCCATGAGGTCGTAAAACATCCAGAATGCTTCAAAACGGCGGCCAGTCTGTGTGTAATTGCGCGCGCGGCGGACGAGAAGTTCGTTACGAAGGGTGGGTAGTTTACCTAAGCTTTCTAAATTCTTTTCGATGGTGCTAATTTCTTGTTCAAATTTCTCCGTAACTTCTGAGGAGGCTCCGAAGGCGACACGTTGCTCCAGTTTGGAATTAATCGTCGCGAGCTTCGCTTCGTTATATTGGATAATGATGTCAGTTGTTTTGATCAAGTTTAGCAGAATGGCTGCATCGTTGATACGGCCGAGCTCAACCACGGCATCACTTGCTTTTAGCAGCGCCACATTGAGACGAGGGCGATAGCGTGCCTCAGATTCTTGAGCCAGAAAGGGAACGAGCTTCATCGCATCGTCAAAACGTTTTTCCGTAGCTAGGGCTTCAAAGCTTGCGGCAGCGGCTAGACCCTTGTCTTCAATGTCGCGAGCGACTTCTAAGAGTTGTCCAAAATAGGGGAGACCATCCTTTAGCTTACCAGTGCCGTAAAAAGTGGATACCAAATCTTTTAGGATTTTAATGCGCTCTTTATAGGTAAGATTGAAACTGTAACCTCCATCGAGGATCTTAATCATCAATTTCGTTGCATCTTCTGCTTGGCCCAGCGCACGTAGCACATCAATTCGCTTCAGCGATGCATCTTTGATTTTTGGAGAGCGTGGAAAGTCTTTTTCAAGCTTGTCATACCAAGTGAGGCATTGCTGCAAGTCGGAGTCGTCGCCGCTCTGTATGTAGATCTGAATATAACCAGTGCCGACAAGGAATATCGGAAAATCGAGTTTGATGTTTTCACTTTCTGTATTTGTCATGCCTTCGACCCGAGAGATCAGCTCTTTAAGTAAGGGCATCGCCTTAATGAGCTCACCTTGTTCGACTAAACCATTGGCCTGAGCTTGAAGGTTACTGAAACTGAGTTGGCTCGCTCCAGAGTCCTCTTGAGCATAAGTGGAAACGAGGCTGGTCGCTAGAACGAGGGCAGCGCAGAGCGACTTTCGAAAGGTAAATCGGTTTAGCATATTGCTGAGAATGGGGAAGACTGGGAATAAATAGACAAAGCTCATTTTTTAGAGCTACCTTGTAAAGCGAAAATAGGACTCTTGATAGTATTAACCCCTAGAGCTTTACAGTAATTGGCTGAGTTCTTCGGCGGTAATCTCCCACTCGTAGTTTTTTTCTTCAAGTCGTTTAGAAACACGCGCGGCTTTAATGTTCAATTCTTTGGCTATTTCTGGGTCACTGTAAGAATTGGGGTCTTCTAGTTGTTTGGAGAGCTCGCCTTGTTCGGTTTCGAGCGCTAGTATTTCAACTTCGAGCTGGGCGACCTTTTTTTCGATCCCTTTACGGCCCTTAGAGGCCCGTTGGCGTTCCTCTGCAGCGAGGCGGCGACGTTCCTTGGCACTAACTTTGTCACGCTTGCCCTCCGTTTCGGGGCTGCCGTCAGGGCGGGCGTTCTTGAGGCCTGCGACTAAGCCACTTTGTTCAGAGCTCGCTCCAGATTTACGTAAGTAATAATCGTAGTCACCAGCATAAGTGGTGATGGAGCCTGCTTGTATCTGAATTGTATTTTGAGCAATGGCGCGAATGAAGTGCACGTCGTGGCTGACAAATACAAGGGTGCCACTATACTCTTTAATAGCGCCGATGAGCGCATCGATACTGGGCATGTCTAGGTGAGTCGTCGGCTCGTCCAAAAGTAGCAGGTTGGGTGGAGCGAGCAGAAGTTTGACGAGTGCTAGGCGACTCTTCTCACCACCACTGAGCACTTTGACTTTTTTGAAAACATCCTCACCACGGAAAAGAAACGCACCCAAGATGCCTCGCACTTTTTGCTCATTCATGCCATTTTCGATGCGTTCCATCGCTTCGTCGATGACAGTCCGCTCCATGTTGAGCACTTCTACACGTTGTTGGGAAAAGTAGCCGACACTCACGTTGTGGCCGAGTTCGCGAGCTCCGCCCTGTATCTCGACTGCGCCAGACAAAATTTTGAGAAGTGTGGATTTACCCGCGCCATTTGGGCCAACGAGGACGATGCGCTCGCCTTTCTCTATGTTCAAACTGAGGTCTTCGTAGACGATATGCTCACCGTAAGCCTGTTGCACCTTATCGAGTGTGGCGACGCGTTGACCGCTGCGTTGCGGCTGGGGAAAAGAGAAAGAAATCGTATCCGCTTCACTAAGAGGAGCTTCGATACGCTCCATTTTCTCAAGTTGCTTGAGCCGTGCTTGTGCTTGAGTTGCCTTGCTCGCCTTGGCTCGGAAGCGGCGCACGAAGTCCTCGAGGTGGGCGATTTCACGTTGCTGATTGTTGTAGGCGGCGAGGTGTTGTGCTTCGCGTTCAGCTTTTTGGCTTAGGTAGTCTTCGTAGTTGCCGTGATAGCGATTCAGTTTTCCGTGGGCAATTTCGACAATGCCGTCGCAAATGGCATTTAGGAATTCGCGGTCGTGGGAAATCGTCAGGATTGCACCTGAGTAGCGTTTGAGTTGGTTTTGAAACCAGCCAAGCGTTTCTAGGTCGAGGTGATTGGTAGGCTCGTCGAGCATCAGCAGGTCGGGCTCCATTACCAGCAGGCGAGCGAGGTGAGCTCGCATGATCCAACCGCCACTTAGGGTGTGTGCAGGTAGCTCGTAGTCTTCAGGTCTAAAGGCGAGGCCCGCGAGAATCCGCTTGGCTTTGGCTTCTAGATTATAACCATCCAGTTCCACGAAGCGTTCAAGTGCATCAATGCGGGCTTCGTCATTGGGGTCGAGATGTTCACGAAGGGTTTTGTATAGGCTGGTGATTTCTGGAGAAATCGAGGTGGCCAGCTCAGCGACGGATTCATTACCAGTAGGCGCACTTTCTTGAGGCAAAAATCCGATCTTTATATCACGTTCAAGTTCAATAAGTCCGCTATCGGCCTCGGCGTCTCCCAATATAATTGAGAACAGTGTCGTTTTGCCGGCACCATTTGGACCAACTAGGCCCAAGCGCTCACCACGCAAGAGGCGCAGTGAAATGTCGGTGAACAGGGTCTTTTGGCCGAAGCCTTTGCTAATTTTGGATACGGTAAGCATGTGCGAAGCGAGGAGGAATACCGATTCCTGGCGGCTTTTAAAGTCTTCTTTTCGAGTCAGACTTGCGCCCGCGCTTGCTTCTGTTTTCTGTGCAGTTGTAATTATGCCTGATTCATCTGCACAACCCTATCTTTTAAAATTTTGGTATCGCCCTGGAACCGTAGTGGGTGCGCTTCTCAAAGAGCCTTCTGGCCATTCGCTTGCAGTCGCTTGTGGATTGCTGTTTGGAGTTGCTCCAGCATATCGTCTCTATCTATCCCAAGAGTCGGTATCAGCTCTGATCGTTGTTTTTGGTGCCTTTGTTGGATTTTTTGGTCTATATTTGTTCTCTTGGTTACTTCGTAATTTTGGACGCTGGTTTGGCGCTCAGGCGAAACTTTTTGAATTGCGTATTGCCTTGGGCTGGGGGCTTATGCCTTGGACGATTTTGTCGCTGAGTATGGCGGTCGCGATTGCTTGTGGGGCTTCTGCGGAGGCACTTGCGGCGTTTGCATGGCCACTTTTTGGAGGTTTTATCTATGGCTATGTGACGATACTATTATCAATTGCTGCGGCTTTACGCTTATCCGTGCTCAAAGCATTCATGTGTCTTGTCGTGACTTGTATTGTGTCGATTTTTCCGCTGACACTTTTGGCTCAGTTTATCGCACAAGCATTTGGTGTCGCACCTGTGGGTTCTTAATATGCTGCAATATCTTAAAATTAAAGATCTGGCTTTGCTGGATCAAGTGACTCTTGAGTTCGAAGCGGGTTTTACTGCGGTCACGGGTGAGACCGGTGCGGGTAAGAGTGTGCTGTTGGGGGCACTCGGATTGCTTGCAGGTGCGCGCACCGATAAGACATTGATTCGCCAGGGCATGGATGTTGTTGAAGTTGAAGCGGCGCTTTATTTTGAAGACCCCGAAGAGATGAATACCTTGCTGGAGTCTGGGGGTCTTGCTCCATGTGATGATGGGGTGCTGGTATTGCAACGCAGTATCCACAAAAGTAAAATGCCGCGCATTCAAATCAATGGTAGTTTAGCAACGCTGACACAGCTGCAAAATCTTGGGGAGTCGTGGATTGATTTTCATGGTCCAGGCGAGCCGCAAAAGTTGTTTCAGGAACGGCGTCAGTTGCAAATGTTGGACATCTATGCGAGCAATGAGTCGGCGCTGTCTGATTATGTGGATGCGTATCAAGCATGGCGTTTCTCACTAAAAGAAATCGATAGCCTTGAAAGAGGTGAGCGTTTGGATCCCGATGAAATCGATTTTGTGCAGAAGCAAATCAACAAGATCGATGCGGTGCAGGTAAGCGAGGAGTCGATAGATGCGCTTGAACTCGAATACACGCGAATGTCGAGCGCTCAAGAGTTAGTCGCACTGGCTTCCAGTTGTGCGGATGGTATTTCTGGTGATGCCGGTCTCAATGAACAGTTATCTACACTGGTGGCTCATTTTGAAACGCTCTCTCAATTGGATCCTAGTTGTGAGCCTTTAATGGAGCGTGTGCGTAGTTTATTGATTGAGCTTGAAGACGTCGGCGATGAAGTGGGGAGGCTTGCCAGTGATTTTGATTTTGACGCAGAGTCTATTGAGGCGACGACTGAGCGTATGAACCTGTGGCAAGAGTTGCGACGTAAGTATGGCGGAAGTGTTGAGGCGGTGCTTAATAAGCGTGAAGAACTGGCTCAAAAGCTAGCAGTGCAGGGAGATGTCGAAGGTGTCCTGGCTAAAAAACGTGTCGCTGCGGAAAAGCAGGAAGTGGCGCTCAAGGCACGGGCAAAAAAAATAACAAAGACTCGAACGCAATCGGCTAAGGTTTTGTCAGCGAAAGCAGCAGATTTGCTTCAAGCATTGGGGTTCAAAAAGGCGCGTCTGGAAATTGAAATGGTCGAACATCAAGAGTTGACCGAAATGGGAGACAGTAGTTGCCGGTTTTTATTTGCGCCGAACGCAGGCCAGTCGCTCTTACCACTAAATAAAATTGCCTCGAGTGGCGAGACAGCGCGCGTGATGCTTGCGCTCAAGACAGTCCTCGCAGAAGCAGATGCAACGCCCTTGCTTGTTTTTGACGAAGTCGACTCCAATGTGGGTGGTGAAGTCGGGCGTGCGGTGGGTGCTGAGCTTGCACGACTTTCTGGCAAGCATCAGGTGCTCTGTGTCACTCATTTGCCGCAAGTAGCATCGCTGGCCCAAAATCATTTTGTAGTGACAAAGTCGCAGGATGAGGATTCGACAACCGTATCCATTGGTCCGATACACTTATCTCGTGATAAGCGGCTGGAGGAGTTGGCTCGAATGCTCGGTGATCGGAAGTCTGCATCTGCCCTAGCACACGCGAAAGAATTACTGGTTTAATCTCCTGTAGTGCATGTGTCACGTGGGTAAAGGAATTGGCAGTTAATTCTGGCCGCCGTATGCGAAAGTGATGGTTGAGCCGCGTCTGCGCTCGCGGTAGGCTTCTCTATGCTACTTCCGGTCATGTTGGATCGTCCAGCGTGTCTGCTTTGAAGTCAGCAAGGAGGCTGTCTCAAAAATAACCTAAATCGTAAACGATGAGGGTTGTCGGCGTCGCCTCGGATCGGCTACAAACTCAAGACGTGTAGCCAAGAGCGTCCGTTTAGGGGCAGTTTGAATGGTTGATGCACTCTAGTTTTCTATTTTATACCGAATGAAAAAATGTTTGATCGGGTAGCGCTGACTGGCCCAGTCAGCACGATTTAAAGCTTTAGGCTCGTCGGATGAATGCGGTGTGGGCCACACCGCTACCGAATACGAAAGTATAAGGATCCAACTTTACTGAATTCGGTATTAGACAGTCCGAGCGAAGGCTCTGCGTCTAGTAAAAGTCGTTGTGCCTATGGTGATCGTGGTATCGTGTCACAAAAAAGCCGATTCCTGCGAATCGGCTTTTGAAGAAAGTCTGTGAGGTGCACTAAGCTTCTTCGAAGCGGCGTTCAAAGAGAGCTTCGAGTTCGCCGAGCATGGTTTGAGCTGCGCTTTGATCGCCTT
Organism: Opitutales bacterium; assembly: GCA_018607135.1. Taxonomy (GTDB): domain Bacteria; phylum Verrucomicrobiota; class Verrucomicrobiia; order Opitutales; family Coraliomargaritaceae; genus JBPOFY01. The sequence continues at coordinate 179,050 of JABBCA010000082.1, read as the reverse complement.
CAGCACGAACAACAAGCTTGGAGCCCTTGCCAGCTGCGAGCATCATCAGGCCCATTATGCTCTTGCCGTTGACTTGTTCATCATCTTTTTCCACCCAAACTTCTCCGGAGTAGGTGTTGGCGATACGCACTATCATGGCGGCAGGACGGGCGTGGATGCCCATCTTGTTTTGCACGGTAAGTTCCTTGTGCATAGTTGAATTTGAGTCGCTGGTTTCTGGTGTGCTCATTGTGTGAGGCGGAAAAAACTAATAAATGGCGTCTTAGCAAGAAATAATCCAGTCAGAGCTAAAACTACGCATCAATAAGATCTGCAATTAAGTCTGTGAAGATTTTAACCGTCAAGGTGTAAAAAAATCCAAAAAGTTGTTCGATGTCTGCGAGACACAAAAAAAGGCCCTTCATAGCTGAAGGGCCTTAAAAGTCTTAAAAGTGTTGGCTTATTCCTCAGGTTTGGTCTTTTTGAGACCAACCACTCGGTTGCCATCTTCCCACTGGCCGCGTTTGCGGAGTAGGTCCACGCGCTCGAAACGCTTGAGGACTGTTCGGTTCTTTTTGCCGCCACCGCCGGTGGCCTTAAAGCTGTTGTGTTGTGACATAGTGGGCTCCTTGTTTAAAAGTGAAAGCGGAGGAATAAACGGGGCACTCCGCTAAAGATCAAGGCCTAATACGCCTATTTTTGCGGTTTTTCGGGTTTTATCACACCAAATACGGTAAGCACATCGATGCGAGCCCCAGAATTAGCAAAAAGCCGCACATATCAGTGACCGTGGTGAGGATCGGGCCCGATGCGAGTGCGGGGTCTTGCTTGAAGGCTTTGAGTAAGAGTGGCACCAAGCCGCCAACACAAACCGCTATCGTGGTGTTGAGGGCGAGGGCACCGCCTACCACCAAGCCGAGGATGGCATTGCCTTTCCAGATCCAGGCAAGTGTTCCAATGAGTAGGCCGAGGCAGGCGCCATTGATCATGCCGAGAGTGGATTCTTTAACAAATACGCGGCCAAACTCTTTGGGGCTGATCAGGTCGAGCGACAACTCCCGCATTGAGACGGCGACCGCTTGATTACCTGAACAACCCGACATATCCGAAATGATGGGTAAAAAGACAGCGAGTGCGATGACTGCCTCAAGCGTGTCTTGGTGGAAGGCAATGACACTCGCAGAGATCAAGTTCAGCACGATGTTAATGCTTAACCAAGAGAGACGGCGACGACTGCGGAGTGCCAAGGGCATTGAGCGTAGCTCTTCTTTGCCCATCAAACCTTGGAATTTCAATAGATCTTCGGTAGCGGCTTCTTGAAGGGCTTCGGTGGATGCTTCGCGATCCACGATGCCGATGAGGCGATGTTTCGCATCGACTACGGGTAGCCCAAGAAAGTTGTATTGTTCAAATAAATTTTCCAATTCCAGCACCGTGGTGCCTGCACTGACAGTGGTCGGATTGGGGATCATGATGTCGGCGGCGGTTTGGTCTCTCTTAGCGAAGAGTAAATTACGCACGGGCAAGACGCCTTTAAGCTCTTTGCGTGCACTGAGCACATAGGCATATTGAACCCCGTATTCGATGTATTTGTCACGCTTCGATTGGATGTCGTTGAGGATTTCTTCGACTGTCATACGCATGTGGAAGGAAACAAATTCGCTATACATCAAAGAACCCGCTGTGCCTTCCTCATAAGCCATGAAGCGACGGGTCTCTTCGGCTACGTCGTCTTCAAGCTCATCGAGAATCGCTTCGGAGTCGTTGTCTTTGAGCTCGTTGAGCAAGTCTGCTCGGTCATCACTGTCGAGTTGTGTGACAATTTGAGCAGCTGCATCCGGTTCCAGTTCTTCAATGATGTCGGCACCTTGAAAGTAGTAAACGTGCTCTAGAACTTCCGCGCTTTGTTCGGGTGTGAGTATTTCGAAAAGCTTGGTGCGCTTGTCAGCACTTAAACGGTCCACCAGTTTTGCGGTATCCTCGACATCCGCAGCCCTGAGCACTTCCATACATTTGCCCACATCGGAGCGCTCGATGGCATCTAGTAAGCGTTCGAGCAATTCGTCAAAGTGGATGGTGGGTGTTTCGGAGTCCATAGTTTCTTAACAATGCTTTACAGTTCGTTCGAATCGAGCCAAGCAAGATATGTGCTAATCTTATTCACAGCAATCGGCTGCGCCCTTGGTGGTATTGCGCGTTATCTCATCACGTCGTGGGTGACTCGTCAGTTTGGCGATGGATTTCCATGGGGAACATTGGTGGTCAATGTGCTTGGAAGTTTTTTACTCGGTTGTGTTTTAGGTGCTGGAATTTCGCCTGCAGATTCATGGCTGTCGCTGCAAAGAGCACATGCGTTTGCGGCAATTGGATTCTGCGGTGGGTTGACGACTTTTTCGACTTTTAGTTTACAGACCTTAAACTTGGTTTCCAGGCAGCAGTGGGGGCGCGTTGCTGCGAATGCTTTGGGGAGTCTCGCACTCTGTGCACTCTGTGCGATTGCTGGATTTATGATCATGGAAGGGCTGACCGCATGAAGCAACTTTTGTGGATTGGCCTGGGGAGTGCACTCGGGGGCAGCCTGCGTTACCTATTCGATTGGCTCGCATTGCAAATCGGCTTTGGGAGTTTCTCGCCATCGACATTGGTAATCAATCTCACAGGTTCGTTATTTATCGGCTGGCTCGCTGGGCGCTGGGCAACTGAAGGCGCCATTACGCCACATCCGTATCGTTTTCACTTTTGGATGACTGGTTTCTGCGGAGGCTATACGACTTTCTCGACCTTCACATGGCAGATCATCGACTTGGTAAACAGCGGAGAAGGGCAGCTTGCAGGCTTTTATGCTGCGGCAAGCTTCGGTTTTGGCTTGGTTGCGGTGTGGCTGGGATTGTCGATGGCTGTGCGTTCGCGTCGCGAATCCTCCGAATCTTACTCGTAATCTTAATCTTAATCGCTTTGATTTGTGGAGGATTTAGACTTATTATATGAACCCAACTGAGACATACGACGCGCCCATTCAATTTTACAATCGCTATAGCGGGGAAGTGGAAACGGAGTCGGTCTATGGTGAAGGCTTTCTGCGGTGGGCGTATGGTAATCCGTTGGGGCGATTGACTGTTGAGGTCGCCGTGAAGCGTTTATGGTTTTCGCAGTGGTATGGTTGGAGGATGGACCGTCCTGCCAGTCAGAAGAAGGTGCAGGCTTTTATTCAAGATTATGGAGTCGATGTGTTGGAGTTTGCCGATGCTGTTGAAAGCTATCGCAGCTTTAATGAATTCTTCTACCGCAAGCTGAAGCCAGAAGCGCGTTCGATAGATCAAAGTGATGGGGTTGCTGTGTTTCCTGCCGATGGGCGACACTTAGCAATACAAGATCTCGATGCTACCGATCAATTTTACATCAAAGGGCAGTGCTTCGACCTTGATAAGTTTCTTGCAGATAAGGAACTCGCAAAAGAATTCGAAGGAGGTTCGGTGTTGATCTCGCGTCTCTGTCCAGTCGACTATCACCGTTATCATTTCCCTATCTCAGGTGAGGCCAGTGAAGTGGCGATTCTAGATGGAAGCTTGCGCTCCGTGAGCCCGCTCGCGCTACGTCGTAAATTGTCTATCCTTTGGGAGAATCGCCGTGCACAGACCATTGTCGATTCACCGGAGTTTGGTAAAGTAGTCGTTATGGAAGTAGGTGCGACTTGTGTCGGCGGGATGCACTCGACCTTTACCCCGGGAACGATCAGCAAGGGGGACGATAAAGGGTATTTCTCTTTCGGTGGTTCTTGCGTCACCACTGTGTTTAAGAAAGGAGCGATACAATTTGATGACGATCTAAATACGCATGCCGCGAATGGACGTGAGGTTTATGCTAAGATGGGTGAACGCTGCGGAGCACCATCGGGCGTTCACTAGTTCTGTCGCTTAGAGTTGAACGCCATCGATGGGCTGACTATTCGCCAACTCAGCGTGGATCTGATTTCTGCTGAATCAATTTAGTTTCTGTAGTATCTGTTCGAGCAGCTTACGCTGACTGGCCAACTCTTCCTTTAATTCTTTGATCGCGGTAGTGTTGTCGCAATCGGATAGCACGATGGGGTCGCCCACTTCTATATATTTCAGGATATCCGATTCGAGGTTTAAGCTTTCTAGAGCGTCGCCTATGAGTGCGTTGAGATCGCTCAAATTATTAGTCGTTTGAGTGGTTGCTTCTCCATCCTCTCCGATAACGGTAAGGCTTCCAGTTGTGGTGATTTCGGTAGAGCATTCTATGTCTTCCTCCAGCCCCTTCGCTGCTGCCTGCTTCAGTAAGTTGCTTAGTATTGCTGAATTCTGAAATTCGTCTGAGATGTCTCGCACGCTGCCATCGGGACCAATTTCCTTAGCTGTGACAAAGGTTTTAACAATGGGTTGATTCGAGGTGATGTTTTTTTCTTTTTTTGTCGACTGTTCTGCGTTTGCGAAGGAAGTGGACAGTAGCAGTAAGATGACTGAGAGGATGTGGGTGGTGATTTTTGTATTCATATAGCGGTTTATTTATTTTCTATTTAAATTATCGTTATTATCTATGTTTAAGCGTGCTGCTTCTTTGGTGCTGAGAGTTATTGCTAATACTTAGAGCGAGTTGCAAGTTGCCTTACAGGGATGACGACGCTGCGTCCATCTTTAGTATCTGCTTGTAGATACGCGGTGGTGAGTATGGGGTCAAAGCCTCGCTGCTTCATGGCTGCTTTGACGGTCTGAATCGTATCCAGTTGCGCATCCTCGTGAATGTGGTTTTCTTTAGCATGAACATGAATCGTTTCATTATTGGCTTTAACTAGCTGCAAATCATTGACGGGGAGTCGCAGTTTAGCGCTAAAGAATCCGATGGCTAATAGCGCAGCAATTTTAGCGATGGTAGCTAGGTGAACACTGCTTTTTTGGGCGGGTTGCTTTGCTCTAAAACTGTCTCGAATGATTTGTTCTTCGATAAAACCTAGAGCAAGCTGACGGTAGGCACGCGGTTCTCTTTCGAGTTCTTGCAATAATTCATGTCGTTCCGGATCTGAGAGGTTTCCATCGACCACTGCTTGGATATTGTTTAATAAGTCATTGTTCATAGTGTCTTAATTAATAGTGCTCTTAAGGAATTTCTCGCTTTTGACAGTTGATATTCGATTGCTTTGATGCTTTTCCCCGAGGCGCGGGAAATGGCTGCACACGAATCACCAGTAATGTATTTTTTCTCTAGCAGTATGCGTTCTTCATTGGATAGCTTTTCAACTGCTTGGTTGATTTGTGAACGTTTCTCTACAGATAGAACCCATTCGTAGGGTGACGGATCGCCACATTCGATTCCTTCAAACAGGGCGACCTTACTAGGATGCTTTGCTTCTTTTCGCCAGTAGTCCTGTATTTTATGACGAGCGACTCCTCGTAGCCATTTCTCCGGCTTTTCGGGGCGCTTATTCTTACGGGCAAAAGCTGCCGCTGCGATCGTGACTTCCTGGAAGATGTCTTGAATATCCGTGGGATCAACACCTTGTAATTTGTAGCCAATATAATTCTGTAAGTCATTCTCATGCTGAATCCAGAATGGATCTTCAGATTCAAACTCAGATTGGCTTATTTTTGGCGAGCTCATGTTCATATTAACAATCTACACTCTCATAGTCGTTAATTTCCCTAATTTCACTAAATAAATATGCACCAGAGACCACTATTTTTCATATAGTAGCCGATTTTTAGGCACTTTTTGGTCTTCGCCGCTTTAGGTTTTAAGCCTCAGCGCACGGCGTAACGTGTTGAGTTTTTCCGTATGAAACCTCAGCCCGCTGAATACGATGGGTATAGATTCTAGGGTTAGCCTTGAAACATCTGAGCGAGTCTAGGTGGTGCTATAAATTGTCCGCTATGCGAGAATCAGGAGTTGGAGGCGTCTGGCCATGCCGGAAACTGAGGGTGTTAAATCCTAAACACAGCACCAACAAATACCAGACACCACGAAAACAATACGAAGTGCGAAAACCCAATCAATCTCCTTCTCCAGCACGGCCCTGCCGATGGTTTACCTCAGATTGCAGAGATCTAAATGGACTCGATGATGCTCACCGAGCGTAGCGCTTACCTGCAAGCGGATCTTTATGAACGCAGCGATGGCCGCAACGGTTACGCCGATGGCCTGAAAGAGCGAAGTTTCCAAAGCTCAGTCGGCCCATTGACTCTGCAAGCGCTACAAACCCGTAATAGTGACGAACGCTACCGGTCTTCCATGCTGGAAAGCGGTTCGCGTTCGGACAGGTCTTTCAAAGTCGCCATCGCCGAGCTGTATCTACAAGGCGTTTTCATCAGGCGCGTGACCAAAATTATGGAAAAGATGTGCGGACACTCTGTTAGTTTCACCTCCAGCTAAACAAGTGTCTGGAAGCGGCCATACCCGAAGGCCTCGAAGTCTTTAACTTGACAGAGCACAAAAGGAAACGACTTAGGATATCAAGCGCTCTCAACTTGCTTAGACTAATTTACAGACGAAATTTTGCGCGGCCAACTCGATCTATAAAAAAATATAGAGTAGGTTCTGTGGGTGCCTTCAAAGTAAAGGCCGAGAAACGCGTTTTAGTAAAGTGAGTAGTGGTAGGGTAAGATTATCATGAAAGTATTATTTTAATTATATTTTAGCAACAGGTTTCTACTCTCTAACGTCTTCTCACCTTACCCAGACGCACAAAACTTAGTAAGCGAGTGACTCCTGAACAACTCTTAGTCGTAAGAAAAATTGATCTGAGTTTGTTGGCACGGTCGCTTGCATAGCGTCAAATAGATCATCCTCTGGTTCAGGGGTGAAACTTAAGCCGTGTGTCGTGGACCACGTGGGGTCTGTTAGGTTCGCCTTCGTTTCTACAATATAGGAGACGTCGGTCGCATTGAGGCGCTTGTGGTAGAAATAGGTAAGGTTTCCGTTGATCCATAGCAGCTTTGGGAGGTTGCCATGATTGTTAGGGTCTGTGGGGTCGCCGCCCGATGCGTATTCGAACAAGTTACTCATTCCATCCAAATCGTAGTCGTTTGTGGGAGCTCCTAAGTTCGGAAGGTAATTAAGCTCCCAGTCATTCATATTCGTTTCTGGACCCGCTGTTGCTGAGACATCAAATCTAAAATCGCGCAAGATACAAAAGTCCGTTCCATTGGTGGATCCGGTTGCGATGATTATTAGGTCACCATCTCCTAGTTGCCATTCACCTTCCAAAATATCAGTGGAACTCCCATTGAAGTTTTGGTTAAAGCGAGCATCGATGACCGAATTTTCACTAGCGTCAAAAACGATGAAATCGGTGCGGTCTAAACCACTGTAATTTTGAAAGGAGAGTTCCTTCAAAAGTAGCTGAGAACTCGATGCGAGAAATGACGTATCGACTGTAAAAACGAGAGCTTCGTTGGTGCCAGAAAGTCGATCGGTGTTTTGATCAAGAGTCGTTGCTGGATCGTTATCTTCTGAATTCACTCCGAGGTAACCAATCGAGACGGAGGTTACGAGCGCGGGAGTCAGGCCATCTCGGAAATCGCTAAACGTGCCTGCACTGATTAGTGTCTGCATAGTGGATGAATTCCATCCTGAATAGGCTTCTAGTGTCAGCGTGAACTGTTCTTTGAGCTTGAAGTTTCCTTGACCTTTGAGAAAGCCGATCGCGCTGCCGTTTCCAGAGGTGACACTTGGATCCGTATTATTTAAGTTAGCGATTGTCCACTGTTTCGAAGTGGAGCTGCCGTTGATCGTGTTTCTAAATTTGATTCCAGGCTTGGGTAGCACCGTAATTTCCAAAATTGCGGTATTGAAACCGCCCGCGGCAACGACTTGAACAGTGAACACGTTGAGGCCCACGTCGCCGAGTGAGGGCGTGCCGCTGAGTGTGCCGTCTTCACTTACGATCAGCCAAGCTGGACCAACTGTTTTAGAAAAAGACAATGCATCATCCTCGGGGTCACTCGCGGTGCCAGCGATACTACCGGTGTAGCTTTCATTTTCCGTCGCATCCGAACCTAAGATCGCCGCCACTGAAAAAGTCGGTGCTCCGTTTACGGGTAAAGGTTGTTCGATACCGGCGTCTGCGGTTTCGGGACCTGTCGGAATGTAAGCGGCATTGGCAGTCATGAGAAATTGATCGAGCTCCAGTCGGTCTTCGCCAACCCAGATGTAGAGTTTCTTACGACCGATTTCGGAGACATTTATAGTTTGCGAAATCCATGAATATCCGGACTGGCTGAAGCCGGAAAAGGCTAGGGCATCCTGCCCGTTTTTATTGAGGCCGAGCCAAACGCTGTCATCGCTTGTCGTCGGGGCGTGGGCGCGCATCCAGACTTTGAAGGTGCCAGTTTGCGTAAACTCAACTTGATATTCTAGACGAGCGGCCCATGCGCTGAATTGGGACGCGTTATAGCTAGTTCCCAGGTTCTCGCGCGTCGCGACTGCACCTGCACCAGAGAATCCTGCTTCAGCAGTGGAGCTGACCCAGTGGTGAAGCCCTTGGACCTCTTGTCGGTCAAACAGTTCCGCTTCAATCGCCAAGCGCCCATCGGAGCCCGAATCCTGCACGAAGAGTAAACCTTTGCTCTCAGAGCCATCTTGGAGGGCGACGCGGCTTGGTTGTGAATTATTGACCCGAATGTAGTCTACGTAGGCATCGTCGGCTGCAAGAGCTGTATTGATTTTTTCGTTACTAATGGATACACGCCAATCTTTGATCGCTTTAAGTCGTTCGATTTTATTGGTCAGGCCAAGGTCAACCCATCGTGCTTGAACGGTCCATCGGTCAATGAGAAGGATCGGCGTGGTCGCGAGATCCGAAGTGAATGTGCTCCGGTCCATATCCTGCCGGAAGTTAATTTGGAATTTGTCGTCATCGATTGTCCAGAGCAGGTCAGAGCCTCGAAACAGATAGCCTAGGCCATCATAGGCATCAAATTTGAAGTAGGCTCGGTCGGAAGCGCCACGGGTCATGGGCTCATCAGTATCGTCAAAGCGGCAGGAGTAGATGGTGAGGGGAGGGAGCCCATCTTCAAACATGACGAGCGAGGCCGTTTTTTCGGTAGCCGATACTTGCTCGATGCTTAGCTCAAGCTGGGTAGTCACCCGAAGGTCGGCTGCTTTTAAGCGAATGACAATACGCTGATTATAGTCTCCGTCGAAGCTGGCGCGTAGAGCTGTTTGCATTTGTAGGCCGAAATCATCATTCCAATTGAAAACGTCGTCGCTGCGAATTTCGGAATCGGGCGCGAGTACGACGGCTGCTGTGCTGCCGGATATGGGGTTGGTTACGTTTTGTTCAATAGCCGTGCCGGAGATTACTGAGAATCCGTTGCCCTCATCGGGGTTAGACGTGATCGCCGTGTTTGCGAATTCGTCAAAAATAACTGGATGCCAGGGATGATCCATGAATTTCACGCATTCTTCGAATGCGTAATCGAGTTTCGTGCCGTGAGTGCCTGGGCTATCCACGAGCTTGCCGATGTTTCCGTTTGGTATCACCGAAAAGTTGAGGATGGTCATGTTTTCCTGTTCACGAAAGTCCCCCTCTTGATTAGCGTAATTATTCTCTCTGTAATACGTTTGAAAAGCACTGCGGATCGAAGTATCACTGTCCGCTGAAACAGAGGTTTCCTCCGGGTAGCTGGTGTCGTCTCCCGTTAACCAATCATCGGGGAGAGCCTCACTTGAAGCTGCCCCCACATTTCCGATAAACCCTGTGAAGAAGTCATCACGCATCAACGTTAGACCGGATGACATACGCGAGCCGCCTGAATTTCCAGAAGCGTAGATGCGCTCGGGATCGATATTGTAGAGCTCGGTCATGCGCATGGCACCCAAGAGTGTGACGCCTCGGCGCGTATCGATCCACTGCGTATTCCCAATGAATGAGCCGGAAACCCATATCAGGCGGTACTTGTCGAGAATACCTTTCCAGGGAGTTGAGGGCCCTGCTGGGCTATCACTTGCGTTATTGAAAGCTACGAGTCCATAGGTCTCGTTCGGATCGTAATTGCTAGGAAGCACTACGGTAAAGTTTCTCGTCGACATATCGATTGAATAGTCGATTAGGCCCGGTTCGATGGTTAGGTCGAAATTGCCAGGATTGTCGAGCGGTCCGAGAATTTCGGCTTTTAGCTGACTCGTTTGTAGAATTAGAGCCGCAAGGACTAGGATGAAAAATGTGGTTGGCATGACTGTTTTAGATTTTTTATACCCTGATTGATTCGTTATAAGTAAATGCGTTAATATTAACATTCCTGCAAGGGGAAGCTTCTGTTTGGCACAATTAGTGACTCTTTGTATTGAGACTGTTAGGCTTATTTATTCCCAATCGCCGATCTTAAGATAGTATCCTGCCGCTTCGCTACCATGGTTCGCAAGGAAGAGGTATTCTGGTTTCCCATCTTTCCAAAGGATGTGCGGGCGCTCGCTGCGAGAAAGCGGTTCTCCCTCAAAATAGTGAGTATTTGTATTATAGCTGGTCTCTGGACGTCCCCAATCAAGCCCATCTTTCGAGGTGTAGAATAAGCCAGGTCGATTGCCCCCGCGTTGGATGCGCTCTTTTGGATAGGGGTCTCCTTCGAGTGCTCCCTTCACATCCATGCGATCTTCTAGGATCATATAGTAGGTGTCTCTGTAAAAGAAGGCATAGGGGTCTTCGATATCACGCCCAATGTCGGCGTAGCTGATGAGGGGATTGTGGGCGTAATCTTCGTAGGGTCCAAGAACTGTGTCAGCAGTTGCTAGAGCAATCGTTCGGAAACCAGATTTTTGATCAGAGATGGATTTATAGTAGATGCGAAACTTACCTTCACGATCGACTAAGAAAGTTGGATTGGAGGCATGCGTCGCGTTGTGAGTGCCAGGCGCCCGCGATGGCCGTATGACAGGATTGTGCGGGCTTTCAGTCCATGGGCCGTAGAGTGACTGAGCAGTGGCGATTCCGACGGCTTGTGATGCAGCTGACGTCGATGGATCATTCATTAGATATACTAAAACGTAGGTATCGCCCACTTGAGTCACTTGGGGATTGTGATAGGTGGTTTGATTACTTCGGAAGGGGACACCTACCAATTCGAAAGGTCCTTCTATCGAGTCGGCGACGAAGTGCTGTATGATACTCCTCTTGGACCAATTGCCCATGCCATGTTCGCCTATGTAGGGAATCGAAGAATTGAAAATATGTAATTTGCCCGCCTCATCATAAATTGGAGCCATGCCCCAATTCCACCATCCTTCTTTCGCAGGGAGGAGGTATTTGCCAGCTGTTAACGAAGCTCCGAATGAGGATTCCAAAATCGGCGATGGTTTTTTTGGTGTTTCGGTCTCCTTCGCACTTTGCAAGTGATTGGTTTTTTCGATCACGACTGCTTGTGACTGTGCGTAAGTTTTTTCTGGAGAGTTTCCCAATCCTTTGATGCAGGGCGTCAGGGCACAGGTGAGAATGAGTAGTGATATTCGGAGTCGGTATTGATTCATAGATGCGTTGAGTTTATTTCCAAGTGAGCACCGCTTCGCGTGTTTCTACGTTTAGCTTTACGGACACATGTTCAAATTCGCGCTCGTAGTAGTATTTTCCTTTCTTGGTCGCGTGACCCAAGGGTCGACCAATCTTTTTGTTATGTTCGGGGTATTGAGGAGCCCAGCGTTCGAGACCATCGTTGGACACTACGGTGGAAGCGTATCCCATGTAAGAATACTTATTGGCACCAATCAGAAAGATCGCGAGTTTGTAGGGAAATGCTTCGCGCATTTCTTTAACGATGTCCTCGTGTGTCTTGTTCCTCGCGTCGTAATGCTCACCCATTTCGGGCATGATCGTCGACTCTGGGATGTGGTTCTGTGCATTCTCGACCTTAACTTTAGGTGGTGGGGGATAGTGTGCACCAAATTGAAAACAGAGGACTTTATCGCCGGGATCTTTGCCGATCTGTATGAGCGCATCGAGCAAGCTGCTGAGGCCTTCTTCATAGTGTTCTTGATTGCCCTCGATCCACTCCATGTAAGAGCCATGCAAGTAGACATCGACAAAACTCTTCAAGGCGTCTGGATAGCCAGAGCGGAGCGTATTGCCGATGATTAATCCTTTATGACCATTTTCGCGGATATTTCTGAGTAGAAGTTCATCTGTGAAAATCCGGTTGTATTCTTTAGTTGCCTGAGGGTCGGTTTCTATGGAGCGGCGCTTCGGCCCCCAGCCCGTCAATACTTTAGCAAAGGCGTCGATGAGGATGCCATCGAGCACCCCCTGGTCGCATTGTGAGGCAACATCCTTAATCCACCAATCTCTCATTGCGGGCACGCGTAGATCAAAAAGTGGCTTCTGTGCCTTTTGCCCAGTAGAACCGTGGGTCTCGTAGGCACCCGTTTTGAAGTTTTTAAGAAACCAGTTTGGGTTGTTTCTGAATAGATCCGTATCAAAGGTCTCGTGCCAAATGATTACATTTCGATAGCCGATGCAAATCATGTTGGGGTTGATCGCCTTTAGTTCTTTGGCTAAATCCAGCGAGCCCTGATCTGAGGCCATCTGTATCATATCAAAGCTGGCAATGGTCCTGAGCTCATCTTCAGTGAATGCTGTCCTTCTTTTTCGTATGACTATGTAGCGGTGAATTTTGTCCCACGACCAATCCTTATTCAGGATGGATTCCGGCAGCTTCGGTATGCCTAGCTTGCGGGCATCTGGTAATTGAAACATGGCTTCGCTGTCAGAGTTGTTTTCAAAGGCGGTGTTGGATTGAGCTTCCAGTTCTTGAACCTGTTTTTCAAGTAACCGGTGTGCGTCTAACAGCTGACTGAATTTCAAGTCTTGGCTCGCATAGAGATCGAGATTTTTATAAAAGTGGTCGACTTTCGCGCTCCCACTCAAAGACGCTAAGGCGCTGTCTAGCTCTAATGCGATTGGGCCCATCTTGTAGATGAGTGTCTTTTGCTCTTGTTGTATTTTATAGACCGCTTGTTCGACTGGAATGAAGTCTGTTTGCGCGATGGTTCTGTTCGCGGTAATCAATACAGTGAGAAACAGTATTCCCCTGGATAGGCGCCATAGATAGGTGGATCGCTTCATAACCAAGGCTAATTGCTTTTGCTGGTAGGAGCCGGCGGTCTGTTGGTTTCCGTAAGCTGCTTGATGGCTTCGCCGGGATCGAAGGACCAGATGAACTTCCCAGCAAGTTGTTTTTGATCGATGACTTCGTTGATTCGATCACCTTTTGCGTTGAATCGACCTATGACTGTTATCTGGTCACTATCAATCGCTAGAATACGAGAGTATCTCAAATTCCCTTCGTTTAAATGATAGACCACAACATCACCGACCTGAAGCTCTTCGGGATTGAATGCTGGACCGCGTAGGTAAACTGCGATGTCGCCCAATGAATATTTGGGTTCTAAAAAATTACTGCCTAAGCTTGCTAGGCCGAAACAGAAGAGTCCCGCGCAGATAGCCAGGGTCAGCATGACACCCGATGCGGTGAGCAGATGGCTAAACTTTCTGCTCAGTAGCTTGGGAGCATTCACCAAGGGAGTTGCCTCACGCTTAGATCCTAGGCGGGTGTGGCGGGTGAATTCCCAAGCTGCTATGACGAATAGCACAGCCAGTATTGCATTGAGCCATAATGGCATCGTATACGAGTCACCCTTGAAATAAAGCAGCACTGTGACCAGTGAGTTGTTGATAACATGCCACAGTATTGCGGGCCATAGGGATTGGGTTCGCCAAGTGAGGTATCCCAAGCCAATGCCTATGACAAAAATGCCGAAGACGCTGTAGGGGTTTAAATGTATCAGAGCGAAAACCAGAGCACTGATTAGGATTGCTCTCGTCGGGCCCCGTTTTTCGAGTGTGCCTTGAAATGCGCCACGAAAAAAGACCTCTTCACATATCGGTGCGATTAGACCTACGACTAGCAGGTTACCGAACAAACCAGTCGCGGATGTCGGCGTAAGCATTTTCATTATCGCTTCGATTGCGGCGAGCTGGTCGGGGAAGTATCGTTCAATGAGAGGCTGAGTCACCATCTGCAAGAGCTCTGCGAATCCCATGAATGTGACAGCCAGAATGACTACTCGCAAAATGATGCCAGCAGATACTGGCCGTATGCGTAGTGCTTTATAAACTGATCCAGTCTTCCATTTTACAAAAATGAGTGATGGCAGTAGTAAGCATAGAATCTGTCCTACTGCGGTGCCTGCCAAAATAGAACTGCGTGTGAACAATACTTGACTGACCATGTATAGCCCCATGCCTATATAGAGTAATAGCCACGCATCCATGGTCGATTTCTGGAGATATCCTTGTTTATTATTCATCGCATTTCTTTCTCTACTGACTACCGCAGTTGATGCCGTATTCTCTCGACATGATTAAAGCTCATCGGGTGCCCAGGTTGGGATGCCTAGGGCTTTCAATTGTTGGGTGTAGCGGATTTGTAAGGGGTGTGCGTGCGCTTCAGGTAAACCTTCATTGATCATAAGTGGCAATGCGGAGTTCCACCATTGTTCAAAGGCTTTCCTTAAGTGAGAAACGACCTCTGGGTGCGCTGTTGCCAAATTGACTGTTTCTTCTGGGTCTTCGTCAATATCATAGAGTTCGGTATCGTTGACAAAGCGCCAGCGCTCGCTGCGGACGGCGAAGTTTTTATATTGATCAGCACTTCGTTGATCCGCTTTCCAGCGGCCACGGTGTATAAAGAGCTCACGATCGGGCCAGGGCGATTCCGGATTGTTTAGGAGTGGTAATAGCGAGCGTCCATCCAAAGGCTGCATCTCTTTAGGTAGTTTCACTCCCGTGAGCTCAACGAATGTCGGATAGAGGTCTAAGTGTGTCGTCAGCACGTCAATGTCGAGTGCCTCTGAGGTGTGGCCTTTCCAATACCAAAAGGCCGGCACATGAGTTCCACCCTCATATGCTGAGTTTTTGGAACCTTTCATTCCAGCGTTAAATGGCTTCAGTCGCTGGCCGTTTTTTGTTATCGGTCGCATGTCCATGCCGTTGTCTGTGGTGAATATGATTAAGGTATTTTCCAAGGCTCCCCATTCAGAGAGCTTTTGCATGAGCAGGCCGAAGTTATCGTCAATGTTCTCAATCATCCCGTAGCGGGCAGCAGTCTTTTGATCATAGCCTTCGTCGAGGAAGCGTTGTTTGTAGCTTTCTGGCGCGATAAAAGGAGCATGTGGAGCGTTTAGTGAGATGTAAGCGAAGTAAGGAGTGCCAGTTGCTTCTTGCTGTTTAATCCAAGCTAAGCCTGCATGAAAAAACACGTCGGTGCAAAAGCCCTTCGTCTGAACGATCGTATTGTTGTGTAACAAGACGTTGTCGAAATAAGGGTTTCTGCCGTTGGGTTGAAAGTCGCCGTATTTCCTCTGTCCGATTCCTCCAGCACCATGCATGAGCACTTCATCAAAACCGCGATTTTGCGGTAAATAAGCTTCTTCGTCGCCGAGATGCCATTTGCCGAACAACCCAGTCGTGTAGCCCGCGCTTTTCAAAGCTTGCGGTAGTGTGAAAACATCGAGCGCCATGCGCTCACGCTGCAGGATCGTATGAGTGACCCCAACTTTGAAAGGAGGTCGACCACTCATGATCGCCGCCCTTGTGGGGGCGCAGGTGGGGCTCACTTGGTAGTCAGTGAAGCGGGTCGACTGCTGATAGAATGTATCGATGTTCGGGGTTTGGAGGATCTGGTTGCCCATGCAGGAGAGATCCCCCATGCCCTGATCGTCGGTTATGACGAAGACGATATTAGGGCGAGCGCCTATAAGTGATTCTGCTGCCAGTCCAAGGCATGGTATGTTAGTGCAGGCTAGAATGAGTGCGGTTTTAAGAATTCGGTTTATTAGCATAATGTGATGGTTATAGATTTTTATAAATTCGAGTAAAAGTAGCGCCTTCTCATAGCACCTACGGCTGATCTGCCGCTGACTCTTTGTGCTTGAGTGCCCTTTGATAATCTTCTCGGTAATACACAATTTCCAGAAAAGTAGCCAAGATGAGAGCGGCCAATATGAAGAGTATGGCCCCAAGCATATTGTATAAGTCGATGAACCACTTTAGCTGCCACTCTCTAGTCGCGAACCATGCGAATACTGCCAGTAAACTCACTCCTGTGATCGTCGTCATAAAATCAGCAATGCGTGCGAGGCACATTATGATAATTCCAATTAAAAACGTTGAGGTTTTTTTTCATTCTTTTGAGAACGTAAGGGTTCTGGCTTCGTCTACATTCAAGTGCAGGTCGATCACCGTGTCTCCAAGTTTGATTTGACAGGGATTTCCCTTCAATGAGTGGATTGTAGCGGCTTCAAGTTTGCCGTCTTTCCAGCTCGCGCTGATTTCGAAGCCGCCTCGGGCACGGAGGCCTTCGAACGATCCATTTGCCCATGCCGTTGGTAGCGCAGGGAGCAGGTGGATCAGGAATGTATAGTCGGAGAATTTTAGTGCTTCTGATTCTGGAATGTCAGCGACGATATGGCTTTGAAGTAGCATCTCTGCGATGCCAGCGGTCGCACCGTAGTTTCCGTCAATCTGGAAAGGGGGATGCGCATCGAAAAGGTTTTTGTAAAGGCCGGCGCGGCGCACGTCTTTGCGACCGTCCTTAGCTGGTTGGATCAAGTTGTTTAAAATCAGCAAGGCATGATCGCCGTCGAGGAAACGAGCCCAGAAATTAATCTTCCACCCCATCGACCAACCGGTGGCTTCATCGCCACGGAAGATCAGCGACTGCTTAGCGGCATTAAATAAATCGGGATCTTGCCATGTGATATCATTGCCCGGATGAAGCCCCCACAGATGTGAGACGTGGCGATGCTTATTCTTCGGGTTGTCTTTATCTTCGAGCCATTCCTGCAGCTGCCCGTGCTGCCCTATCATATTGGGGGCAATTTTGTCGGCCATGGCGGCGACTGTTTTCGGGAGCTCACTGTCGTCACCTACCAAGCGTGCCGCTTGATCCACGATTTTGAATAAGGATCGAATGATTTGATGATCCATGGTCGGCCCCATCACCAAGCCGCCATTTTCCGGTGAGTTCGAGGGTCCACTAATCAAATAGCCGGTGAGTTCGTCTTCGTATAAAAAGTCGGCATAGAACTGAGCGGCACTTTTCAGGATCGGATAGTATTTTTTTAGAAATTCCAGATCTCCTGTGAATAGGAAGTGCTCCCAGATGTGATAGCTCAACCAACCGCTACCCGACACCCAGATACCCCATCTGGCATCAAATACCGGGGCAGTCGCGCGCCAGAGGTCGAAGTTGTGGTGAAGCACCCATCCGTCTGCTCCGTAGTGCCCCTTGGCAGTCGTGCGACCGCTCACGGCTAAGTCTTCCAATGCACTGAAGAGCGATCCATTTGCTTCGGGAAGCCCCGTCACATTGGCAGGCCAGTAGTTCATTTCCGTATTGATGTTGGTCGTCATGTTACTGTTCCACGGTGGGCGCAGGCTGTCGTTCCAGAGGGCTTGGAGGGTCAGCACTTGGCTACCTTCGCGACTCGCGGCGATCAATAGGTAGCGTCCGTATTGAAAGAGCAGAGTCACTAAGCTGTGATCGTTGGCATTTGAGAAGTTTATGATCCGCTCGTCGGTCGGTAATTGAGCGCTGGGGGATGCCTTCAATGAAATGGAGGCTCGATCAAAGAGGGGCTGATAATCGGCCAAATGAGCGGCCTTGAGTGTCTCGTAATTTTGATCCTTTATTGGCAGGAGCATGGCCAATGCGCGCGCAGATGGATCCTGATTGACAGTTTTGTAATCTTTAAAATTGGTCGCAGCAACGAGCTTGATGACGGCTGAGTCCGCGCCCTTTACTTCAAGTCCTTGATCACCTTTGAGGACTTTACCGCCAGTCGTTTCGACATGGAGATGCACTTCAAAGTTAATGGCTCCGCCCTTAACTTTGCCGGCCAGTATCATGCCTTGATCCCAAACGGATTGTATCGTGTATCCTTCATGCTGACTAGTCAGCGAAATGTTAAACGACAGCTTGCCCGGAGAGTCTGCTGAAATCTTGGAAACGACCGAACGATCAGGGTAGGAGGCGAAGGTTTCGCGAACAAACTGTGTGCCCCCCGAGGAGTAGCTCACCCGAGAGAGCGCTGTCGAGAGGTCGAGTTCACGGCGGTAATTCTGCACTGCGCCGTGACCGTGAAAGTCGAGCAGGAGGTCCGCGCAGGGCTGATAGGAACTGACTTTGAGCGGCTCGCTCATAAAATTCTCGTTGGCGAGTTTTTCTGCCTGTTGCTGAAGTGGGCGAGCGGCCTTGTAGTCACCAGCACGCTCTTTGGCGCGCATCGCTTGCAGTAAACGCCGAATTTCTGGGAGATGCTCAACTGCGTCTGGATTGGCATAGTCGCGCGGCTCGTCGGTCCAGATCGTGGATTCATTGAGTTGGATACGCTCTTGCGTAACGCCTCCAAAGATCATTGCCCCCATGAAGCCATTACCCAGTGGCAGTGCATCCGTCCAAAGCTCAGCTGGCTCGTCATACCAGAGAGTATGTTCTGCAGGATTTGCTAGCAACGGGCCGACTAAACCTGCTGCGAGTGCCGTGATAACTGTAATAATTGATTTCATGCGTAAATGTGTCTGGATCTCGGAGATTTTTTTGGTTTTCGCTACTCGGCCTCAGTGGAGAACAAACTGGTGGGCAGTCCTTCCTGATTGTAGAGGTTGGCATGAATAGGATTTGGCTGCCATGCGTAGCGCACCGCACGCGGTTGAGGGATCGATGGGTGAAAGGCTTCCACCTCATTGTTGCTAATGATCTTTGCTGAGGCCCACTTCCATTCGCGGTCTTCTCCACAAATTTGAAAGCCACCAAGCGGTTCTTCTGTGGCTTGAGTCGGTTCTAAGAGTGTTTTCTTACCGACCATTAAGCCGCTGCCCGAATGATCAAAGGTCAGCACGATGGTATTCTCTCTCTTTTCATATGAGCGGTAGTGGGGGCCACTGGCTACGATTTCTTTTAAGCCGTAGGTGCTGTTGAGCGCCCATTTGGATAAGCGCAGGCCGACGTCTACTTTATTTCTGGGGTGTATGTCTTTTACTTGTCCGACATCATTTAAAACAACCATGCCAGTATTGGGAATATTCGTAGAGAGAAACATCTGATGGCATACCGTAACCCAAGGATCTTTGTTTTGCAGCGGATCGGAGAGTGGTGCTGTATAAGCTGCTAACTGACAGAAATAGAAGGGGAAGTCGCCCTGTTGCCACTCCTGCCTCCAGCCTTTGACTAGCGTGTTTAGAAGTGCTCCATATTTTTCAGGTATGGTGCGGGTATTTGCTTCGCCCTGATACCAGATCGCTCCACGCATTGCGTAGGGCACGAGTGGATGAATCATGCCATTGTAGAGCGATGTCGGGAGGCCCGGGGATCGCAGGCTAGGTGCGGCGGGTTTACGAGGTTGGCGACCCTTACTGCCAGCTTCCTGCCATGTCATCACAACTTGTTGGTAGTCTTGCTCTGCTTTCGCTGCATCATGATTTTGGATACGCTCACGCGCATCTTCAAGAATTTGATCATAATTTCCAAATTGCGAAGGGGGTATAAAGGGCTCGATACGTTTACCGCCCCATGAACTGTTTAATAAGCCCACGGGCCGATCGAGGTGTTTGCGCAGCTCTTTGCCGAAGAAATAAGCCGCCGCCGAGAACTGGCCATTGTTCTGGGGGGACGCATGCTTCCATGCGCCGTTAAAGTTTAGTTCAGCATTTTCAGCATTTGCTTTTCTGGGCACTTTGATATGACGCAAGAATTCGTCATTCGTGGTGTTTCTTTCATTTGTGATGAAGGCGACGACCGATTCAAAGCCTGGATCCACTGTATTAGTGGATAAAAAGTCTAAAGTGCTTTCCATATTGGATTGCCCAGAACAGAGCCAAACCTCTCCAACCAGAATATCGGTCAATTGAAGAGACTCTGTATCCACTTCAATACGCATCGTATGTTTCTGATAAGATGCGGCAACGGGTTGCAGTGTGAGCTTCCAGGTGCCGTTATCCGTCACAGTTGTGGTGGCGGTTTGGCCCGCAAACTGGACAGTGACGGTGCTTCCGGCATCCGCCCAGCCCCATACGGGGAGGTCTGCTTCGCATTGCAATACTGCGCCGTCTGAGAAGACGGCGGGTAGCTGGATTTCCGCCCATGCTATGGACGAGTTTAGGAGGAGGTAGATTGTAGATAGATATCTACGCATCGTGTGCAGGAGTTGCTTTGGCTGCAGATTTCCTACGCTTAAACTCCATCAAGGCTGCTTTGAGGCGTTCCGCGATTTCGGGGTATTCGCGAATGAGATTCACGCTCTCTCCGATATCGTCCTGCAAATTATAGAGAGTGGGGCCACCGGTATCGCGCTCGGTCGCTTTGACTTTGAAGCTTTCTTTTTCATGGTATTTCCAGTCGCCGCTGCGCACCGCTAAATGGCTTAAGAAAAAGTAGTCGTAGGGTGTCTTTGCCCCAGTTTCGTTTGTTAGTAGGTTTAGTATGTTTTTACCGTCAATGACATGGCCTTCGGGGAGCTTCGCACCGGCCACCTCAGCCAATGTAGGCAGCAGATCCATTGATGTCGCGAGTTCTGAGCAGGTAATACCAGCTGGAATGTGGCCAGGCCAGCGGACAATCGCGGGAACGCGTTGGCCCCCTTCAAAACTAGTCATTTTTCCTTCAAACAGTGGCAGCGCGCTCCCACCATGTTTGCCTTTTACGAGCCATGGCCCGTTGTCGGAGGTGAATACCACAATGGTATTCTCTGCGATACCCAGTTGCTGCAGATGCTCGAGTATACGACCTGTATTGAAATCAATTTCCTCGATCACATCACCATAGAGTCCGCCTTCACTTTTACCTTTAAATGCTTCGGAAGCAAAGAGCGGCGTGTGCGGCATTGAATTGGCCAAATAGAGGAAGAAGGGTTGTTTGGCTTCGACGCTTTCCGTGACAAACTCAATACTTTCATCGGCATAACGACGTGTGATCGTTGTTTGATCGGTTGGAAACTCAATACAGGTATCATCGCGCATTAGGGGCACTTTATCACGTAAGCGCATTGGATTGCCGCGCCATATTTTTCCATTGCCAGGCTCGAATGATTCTTTAACCGACGCATAGCTGAAGCCTTCTCGCCAGAGGCAATCGTCGGCATACTTCATCTGTTTAGTGGGAAACATATCGTTGCTGTAAGGGATGCCGTAATAGGAATCGAAACCCTGGTTAATAGGTAAAAATTCGATCTGCTCGCCGAGGTGCCATTTACCGACAGCCTTGGTAGCATAGCCTGCGGTTTTTAAAACTTCGGCAATCGTTAGACAATCCGGAGACATTCCTTGGCGTCCACGGTTTGGGAAAAACACCCCTGGCACGCCGATGCGGGAAGGGTAGGAGCCAGTGAGTAAAGCGGCACGTGAGGCAGAGCAGACATTCGAGGCCACGTAAAAGTCGGTAAAACGGATTCCTTCGCTCGCCAGTCGATCGACATTGGGTGTTTTGATGTCTGGTGAGCCGTAACAGCCCAAATCCTGATAGCCCTGATCATCGTTTAGTATGATGATGATATTGGGCTGCTGAGGCTCCGCTGCGTGTGCGGAAGCTCCAAGTAGGCTGATCAGGCTTAGCCCAAATAGTAAAGGTGTGCGAATTGTCTTGGATTGAATTTTCATACAAAGGGTGCTGTGTTTGAATGCAACGCAGGGTTGGTGGATTATCAAGCGAACGTTTTTATTTACCCATGGACTCATCCGTGATGAACAAGCTCGTGGGGAGTCCTTCTTTATTGTAGAGGTTCGCATTGGTGGGGTTGCCTTGCCATGCATAACGCACCGCGACCGGTTTCTGGATGGATGGGTGAGCGACTTCTACTTGATTGTGCCCTACTATGTGTGCGGTCGCTGCTTTCCACTGGTGGTCATCGCCGCAGATCTCAAAGCCGCTTATAGGATCGTTGGAAGGCACCACTGGCTTGAGAAGGTGTTTGTTGCCCGTCATCAGACCGCTGCCCGCATACTCAAAGGTTATGGTGATTGAGCTACCGTTGTTGTGGTATGATTGATACAGTGGGCCACTGGGCACGATATCTTCAAAGCCATAAGTTTTGTTCAAGGCCCATTTCGAGAGGCGAAGGCCGACATCCAGCTTGTTTTTTGGATGATAATCTGTCGCTTGACCCACATCATTGAGCACCGCCATGCCAGTATTGGGAATTTTCATCGAGAGGCGCTGCTGGTTGCAAATGACGACCATGCTCGGCGTTTCTTGGAGCGGCTCAGACTCTGGTTTCATGAATCCCGCCAGTTGGCAGTAGTAGACCGGAAAGTCGCCTTGTCCCCATTCGGCTCTCAAGCCAGTGATGAGCAGTTCCATCAGGTAGCCATAGGATTGCGGGTTGCTGCGAGAATGTGATTCACCCTGATACCAGAGCATGCCGCGGAGTGCGTAAGGCGCCAGTGGATGAATCATTCCGTTGTAGATGACACCGCGAATATTGGGTGTGATCACCGACGGATTGTAGAGCTTAGGCTCTTTGCGGCGGTGACCATTGTTGGCCTTCCATTGCGCATGTTCCTTTTCCAAGGTTTCCTGTGCCTTTACGGGATCATAGGTTGCGATTTGGTGTTTAATCGTAGCAATCTCTTTTTCGTAATTTGCTTTTTCGGTGCTAGCCATCCACGCGGAGGGAGGGATGAATCCATCGATGCGTTGCCCACCCCATGCGCAAGTCAGCATACCAACGGGACAGTCGAGATAGTTTCGAAGCTCCCTAGCGAAGAAGTATGTGGTGGCGGAAAAGCTGCCATTGTTTTTCGGCTCGACGCTCATCCACTCACCCTCGAAAGTATGCATACCTTCCTCCAGCGACGCAACCGCAGGCACCGTGATCTTACGCAAATAGGGATCTTTTACCGTATCCTTCAATTGCTGCATAGAATCGATGATTGACTGGTAGCCTTTATCTTTGGAACGCCCGACCAAAGCATCGAAAGTATATTGCATGTTGGACTGGCCGGTGCAGAGCCACACCTCACCGACTAGCAAATCAGTGAGCTCCAGCGAGTCGCGGCCCACCTGAATCTGCATGGTATGCGTGTCGTAAGAGCCCTTGACCGGAGACAGGGTAACCATCCATTTGCCATCTGCATCTACTCGGGTGGTCTTCGTTTGGTCGGCAAAGCGCACCGATACATTGGCTCCAGGACTGCCCCATCCCCACACGGGGAGATCTTGATCACGTTGTAAAACGGCCCCGTCGGAGAAGACGGCTGGCAACTCGACTTTCGCCCAGGAAACTGAGGCGATTATTAGAATACTAATTACTATAAGTGGGATCTTCATTGGTATGAACGCTGATTAGCTCTGAATGAAACTGTTGTGTTTGTTGCGGTGAGTTGCCATTGGTTACAGTGTCCAAGGGCTACGCATAGGACGTTGCATTCTTGAGACGGCGTCTTCACTTCCGACCACGGTTTGTTTAACAGGATCCCAGCTTAATGTTTCGTTTGTGCGGATCGATAGGTCTGTCATGTGACACATGATGTCAGATTGGATGGCTGAATTTAGTGTTGAAATGGGTTGTTCACGTGAAAGCACACTATCGACGAAGTTATGGTTATGGTCCTTGCTTTGAGGTAGTTTGATTGGACCCGGATCGCGACCTGCACGACGTATTTCATCGCGTGAGGCTTGAAAGACGCCTCGGGTGACGGCCACCCAGCCATCGGTCCCCATAAATAAAGTGCAGTTTTTCTGCATTTTTAGACCTTCTAGATTGAGAGATGGAATTACTTGATGTGCGGTTTCGGTGTCGAGGAAACGAAGTTTGGTTCCATTTTTGTATTGAGCCTCCATATCCCAATGAGTGACCGCGTTGTAGTAACTGTTCTCAGGAACCGTTCCGCTTGCTTTGTAAGTATGGGGGATTCCCATATTTGAGTGATCTGCCCACCACTGTAGTTGATCCATCGGGTGCGCGCCCCATCCAGCTACAAAGCCGATTCCATAGTCATAGTGAAACCAAGCGGATTGCGAAGTATAGCAACGGGGTCTGAAGTAAGGTGCTTGTGGCGCAGGGCCCAACCATAAATCGTAGTCCAGTCCTTCTGGGATTGGTTCCTCAGTCGGTGTGGGACCACCGGATCGTCCCTCTGGTGCCCAAACATATATTTCCTTAACGTCTCCGATATGTCCATTTAGCACCAGTTCAATGCCAATTCTGCAAGCGGCGCTGGAACGTTGTTGTGTGCCGTATTGAAAAATACGCCCATAATCATCAACAATGGCGCGGGCGGCTAAGTCTTGTCCTATAGTTAAGCCGAGCGGTTTCTCGCAATAAACATCTTTTCCGGCGCGAGCGGCAGCCAGAGACATGGGAATATGCCAGTAGTCGCCAGTTGAAATATGGACAGCGTCGACGTCATCACGGGCAAGGACATCTCTGAAATCGTTGTAATGATGAGGGACATTCCAGTCTGCTGCTCGCTCAACACGTCGCTCCAGAATAGGGTCGCAGACGGCTATTATCTGAGATTTTGCATAGCGATTATAGGAAGCTGCCGATTTTGAACGGCTACCGCATGCGAGTAGGGCGACGTTCACTCGATTACTTGGAGCGACCGCGCCATTTTGTCCTAAGACAACGGAAGGAATGATCGTCGGAAAGCCCAGTATCGCGCTGGCACTAAGTGATGTTTTGAGGAAATTCCTTCGGGTGAGTTCTGTCTGTTTCATAAGGGGTGGGGTCGTTTAATCAATTGGGGTGGATGCTCAGGCAAACCAGCGACGCAGGCGTTCAGCTGAGGTTTTCAGATTTTCTGGACCGAACACTTCCAAAGTGGTTGGACCATCAAAGCCGATTTGCTTGAGTTGAGTTGCGATTGCTTCTAGTCCGATAACACCATCACCTAAGGCAATATCACCCATGCCGCAGCCGAATTGTTGACCGCGCTTTTCTAGCCAGTTGGAACCCAAGTCTTTCCAGTGGACGTGCTTGATGCGAGATCCAAAGCGTTCGATATATTGTAAGTTGTCACCACCGCCTAGCCATAGGTTGCCAGTGTCTAAATTGAGTCCAACAGTTTCAGCATGTCCGAGGCGCTCTAAGAGTTCACTGGTTGCGTCTATATTGTCGGTTACGATACCGTGTGGTTCGATCAGTAGCTCAATACCTAGCTCGGCAGCCCATTGGATTGGCCAATATAATTTCTCTGCGATGCT
Organism: Opitutales bacterium; assembly: GCA_018607135.1. GTDB lineage: Bacteria > Verrucomicrobiota > Verrucomicrobiia > Opitutales > Coraliomargaritaceae > JBPOFY01. The sequence goes on along the minus strand of JABBCA010000082.1, from coordinate 153,872 downwards.
GAATATGCGCTCTTCATGGCTGAGGGATTCGCCAAAGTGGGTCTTAGGATCACCTTCAGTGGTAATGACTTGCTTCACGCCGAGGTCACGTGCGAGACGAATCGCTTTGATGATTTGAGCGGTGCCAAAGGTATTGGGTGCAGTTGGATCTAGTAAATTAGCATGCGCACATACAGAGGTGAGTAGTATTTGATGAGCTTTTAGCATCTTACTAATTCCAGATGGATGCGAATCCAAGCTGGCAGCTGCGGTGAAGCCGAACTCTCCTCCTAAAAGCGCACCGTCGTGGCTGTCGGTCAGATCCGCATGGGTGAATCCCATCTCGTGGATCGCTTTAAATTGAGCTTCTAAAGTGCTGAAAGGGGAGATAAGTGCAAAGCAGCCGATGTCTATCATCTTAAGATTGTAGCAGAAGTTAGTGGGTGAAATCTTTAATAATTGAGCGTGGATTATTTCGTCCACGATTTTGGGTAATCATAACTGAGTGGTGCCGCATCTAAGCCCTTAGCGATATGTGTAGGATTATAGCGATGGTGGTCATGAGTAGCTCACGATATCAGGATGAGACAGCAATTTCGGTGTGCAGGTTCCATTGAAGGGAGAGGAGCTTTGGTGCTGTGAAACCCGTGCTCGGGAGATGCGCAGTATTCCAATTAATCATCGATCGTTGCAGATAGACGGCCAAAAAGTTTGCCGTCCACGGGAGCGGATGGACTTATAGTAATCTCGATGTCTTCCCTGCTGCCAGCAGTAGGGGTGATCGTGATATCTGGGTTTGCTCCGTCGATGATCACATCTGTCCAGTTGCTTAAATTGCTAGAATATTGAAAAATTTGACTCGTCATGCCAGAAGCATTGGCGTTTCTCGAAAAACTAAAGACAAGATTACTTGGTGTGAGTGGGCTTACGGGAACCTCGTTGGTTTCACTGGCTTGAGGGTCAGAGCCCAGGATGAACTCCATTAAATTGTTTCGGCCATCAAGATCGGTATCTAATGTTGCGTGGTATGTATTTGAAGGGAGTGACTCGGCATCTGCCCAATTTCCATAAGCGTTTTTAGTTAAAACCATTTTTACTGTATCGTCCGCCTGACTTTGTGTGAACTGAGTTGCGAAGCCTTTCGCAGCAAATCCAGTCGCGGTATGCCTTGAGAGATCTCCCAGGGTAGCCAAGTTACCGGAGCGTAATAGGGTAATGCTATCCACGCCGCCTTCATAGGCTGAGGCGTCCACATGGATCGATAATTTAGGAAGATTCATAAATGCATTTGCGTAGACTTCGGAAACGCCTGAGGCATCGAGCACGAAGTTAATTCTAGGATCATTTACGTAAGTCTGCATTTGTAGGCGACCTACGCTTATTGTAGGGGTGCTTCCAATGATGGTCAGTCTGCTCGTGCCTTGATCTCCTAAGCGGGTGTGTGTGGTGCTGCCGCTACCGTTGAAATTGAGGCTTCCACCGGAGATCTCAATATCTGCAATGTCGACTGAAAAGGCAGCGGTAAATACGACTTCGCCTCCGCTGATTGCCAGTTTTCCTGCTCCGTCGACATTGGTGCCGTCCAGATTGAGCCTTCCACCGCTAACTTGAATCTCACCTGCTAGATCGAATGCCGTATTGAAGTAATCGAAGTTGCCGTTGGCGATGCTGACGAGACTTCCGGTAGTGACAATCATGTCTTCTGCGACCGTAAAGTCGTTCGGATTCATAATGGAAAGTGTTCCGACCGTTCCATCTTGGCCAACAGTGAGATTGCTGATTTCGACGTCCTCATCCAATGTGACTACAGCGCCGTCGCGAATGATGACGTGGTCGGCGATGGTGGGGGATTGCGAACTCCAATTGCTGCTGGTGTTGTAGACTACGATTTGTGGAGTGTAAACAGTCGCTACCAGCGGGATATCGAGTAGGTTGGGTTGATTATCTAAGCCGAGCCATGTGAGCCGTAAGGTTGCGGTTGCGGATTCGCCGACTGCCAATCCTGCGATGGTATTGTCAAAATTGACTTCAAAAGGTGAATCATTTGTCAGGCTATAAGGATAATAAGAAATGTTAGGGATGAACGCACCTGGGTGAGATTCACTGATAAGTTGCATTGAGGAAATCTCCAAGTTGTAGATAGCCGTAAAGTCGACGCTCACATCCTTGACCGCCGAAGTGTCGCCTGCCTTGAGTCCGAATTCCTCGATACCTGGTGTTTCGATCTGAACCACTTCTTGTAAGCGCGAGCTTGCGTAAATAGTTTCGCCTCTTAGGTGCCCCGTCGTGAGACTATTCGCCGTCACATTGACATACCACGCATTCGCATCAGAGGGGAGGGTTGCCGTTACCTGCCAAACACCAGAGCCCGGAGCGGTTTCCGCAAAGCTGTCGACGCTGATATTTGGCCAAGCCATTGTATCCGTCCGCCCCATTTCATTCGTGTAGAATAAAGTCGCTCCAGTGAGAGTTCTGGTCGATGCGAATTCGACTGTGATTTGATCGCCCACCAAACTAAGACTTTCTTGGGTGCACCATGAGCTGCCCGTGTTCACGATGCTATTTGCAAATTCGTAGGAGTCCGCACGGTGCCAAGTAGAGCCGTGGCTGTGGTTCATGTTGGGAACAAGGCTCACGAGCTCGGTCCCTGGTGCCGCGTTGTAGGAGTTGGCCTGTGTGTCGATGTTAAACGTGCTATCCTGCGGCCATGAGAGCCACATGATTGGCATGGTTGCTCTGTGAAGTCGGATCATCGGGTCCCAAACTTCACGGTATTGTATGTTATTGATCAGTGAACTCTCCCAATTGCCAACCGCATCCCATGAGTGCCCGCAGCCGTAGGTGGGAATCGCGAAGGCGAAGCGTTGATCCACTCCGATAGTGGTCGAAGTGATGACGCCGCCCCATGAGAGTCCATGAACGCCGACTTTGGTATCATCGACAAAAGGCAAGCTGCGCAACAGAGAATTCGCTAGAACCGTTGCAGCTGTGGCGTGATACATGAACTGATCCTCTATTGCAGTCCCAGATTCTGCATATACTCCCGGCCTGTTAGGCCCTGCCATATTGTGTCGAGTTCTATTGCCGCTGTTGTTGATCGAATTTCCTTCTGTGTCTATGGAGATCGCAACATATCCACGGGATGACCATAGACTGGCCCAAAGCTCGAAAGCGGTGCCACCACCACCATGAACAAGGACGACCGCTGGCGCTTTATTGATGTTGGATATACCAGATGGAATGTCGATCCACGCATAGACGCGTGTCGGATTTCCTTCGTAGTTGATAGAATCAAAGAAGATAGTCTTGTGATCGCCCGGATTGAGTGTCGCTACAATACTTGACGAATTATGTGTCCCTGACGAGGTGTCTACATTGTAAACGGTAGGAGCTGTGGTTAAGCTACCCAGTGCATCGACGGCAACTAAATCGCTGGCAGTGTCGGCAAAAAGTGACACGGCACTAAAAAAGATAAGGAAGAGGATACGCATAAAGTGTAGGGGTGTGAGGGGTTGCTGCTGTAGTGCAGGCATCAATTTTGTATGTAGCTTACTTTCTAGCCGGTTCAAGAATAAACGTTAATATTAACATTAATTCAATAGCAAGTCGCTCCTTTAAGTCAGTTGTTCTTGGCTATGAGTTGAATTAAACTAACTTTTCTGTGATTCATATGGTTCAACGCTTCAAACCCCGTCCTTTTTTATGAGGCTTGAATCGGGTAGACGTAAGCAATGTGATTTTTTATTAGATTCGTATTGATACTACTAACATTTTGCACATGTTAATATGGGATATTGATTATCAGCCCCCCCCCCCCCC
>JABBCA010000082.1:0-150064 GCA_018607135.1 Opitutales bacterium | reverse complement strand
CCCATATATTGTGATTCAACTACTTGATCAGGCGACCATTTCAGAGCGCAGTGGCAGTGATGCATGCGCCCCCTTGTCGTTAGCTGTAGAGCGCGGGGAGGTCAATTTGTCTGCTTATGGTCGCGGCGCGTATCCAGGGGTTCGGCTCAGAAAGTGCGCCCTCCCTGGCTTGCGAAGTATTGGATTGTGGGATGCCGTCGGGCCTCAGCGATGGGGAATACCCATGCATCGGAATGAAGGTATAGAAATTGGCTACGTGTTGAGTGGGCAACTTCCGTTTGAGACGGAACAGGGTAGCTGGGATCTTCGTTCGGGTGATATCACGATTACTCGGCCATGGCAGCGACATTGTCTGGGAAATCCTAATATAAGCGCATGTAAGTTCTTTTGGTTTATTGTAGATGTTGAGGCATCGGAATCTAGTGGGAACTGGAACTTTCCCGAGTGGATTGGTCCAGATGTAAATTCTCGTAAAGAACTTAAGCAAATATTTCTGAGGAATCAACGTAACCATTTGGTGGATAGACGAGGGCATCTCAAAAGCTACATCAATCGAAGTTTTGCTGATAATGTAAGCTTGGGTGAGCTAACAGTTGCAAATTTAGCAGTGATCGTAAACACGGTTTTATTAGATGTAGCGACCCGATTATGCCAGGAAGTCGGAAACAATGAAGCGGACACTCAAGGGGTGAATCAAATGATCAGTCAGTTCTTTAAATCTTTGTCGCAAAGCCCTGAAAAGTCTGCCGAACCATGGACTGTTGAGGCAATGGCGGGCGCGTGCCGCGTGGGTAAAAGCTATTTAACTACTTCTTGTCGTGAAATTTTCAACGCAACACCTTCAGAGCAACTGAACTTAATACGCCTACATCACGCGGCAAACTTCCTTCGCTCTGCGCCTGAGCGTTCGATCACAGAAATCGCTTTTTATGTTGGGTTTAACTCTAGTCAATATTTCGCGAATCGCTTCAAGAGACAATTCGGCTGCAGCCCTGCAGAATTCAGAAAGGGAGCAGCCCATTAGTCTTATGAAGTGGATCTTTTTTTTGCTTGCCTGTGTATTTTCGCTCTCGCCTTTGAGTGCTCAGCTTAGTGCTGAGCGGCCTCGTGGTTCGATGCCCGAATTTAGTTGGGACACTCTACCGCTCTATATGCATGTGCGTAAGCGCACAGCATTTTCAGAAGAAGAGCTGAAGTTTTTACAGAAGTTTCCATTGATCACTCTAGAAAAAAGTAACGGGCACGAGACCTATGGGTCCGTCGATGCTGGGTCGATCGAAGCGGCCAAGGCGATTAAGAAGCATAATCGTAGTGCTAAGGTTTTGTTCTATCGCAATGTGCTCTGCCATTATGGAAATTACAGTTTTGATGATCAGCTGAATTCGATACCCGATTGGTATTTAGTCGGCAGAAACGGAGAGGACAAATTGGTTCGCGGTCGGGTCCGAGCTTATGATTTATCCAACAAAGATGTGGTTGATTGGTGGGTCGATACCATGGCCGAGGTGTGTAATGATCCGTATATTGATGGATTGTTTTTAGACGGAAATATTAAGGTGCTGTCGAGCTACCAAGATCGAGTTTGGATGCCTGGAAAGAAAGAGGCCGTGATTAAAGGATACCATAAAATGATGCGAGATGCTCGTAGAGCGCTCAGACCAGAGAAGCTTATGGTCGCAAATATCATACGAGCGCGCTTGGATGACGCAGGCTTAGAATACCTGAACTATTTCGATGGCTCTTACCTCGAGGGCTTCGAGCATGCGGTCGGCGGGATGAGTCAAGCGGAATACATGGCCAAAGGAATACGCGCGATACAGGAAGCGGCGCAGGGCGGTAAGATTATTGCTTTAACACTCGGTATTGGTGAAACGGGTCTCGGAGATGGTATTGATGAAAGTAAGTCAGCCATTTCCGATATTGCGGCAGTCTCTCAAGCGAGAGTCGATTTCTGCATAGCTTTGTTTTTAATCGTTGCTGAAAAGTATAGCTACTTAATGCTTTCGGATGGCTATGGTGTCGATCCGCGCGGTGGCAATAGCTCTGAAAGCAAGCTTTGGCTAAATACTTTCCCTGAGTATGAGCGACCGCTCGGGCGACCCAAAGGCCCTGCGCTGGTGCTTGAAAATTACCGTTATATTCGATATTTTGAGCATGTAACTGTGGGCTTGGATTTATTAGAGATGCGTGGGCACCTTATTTGGAAATGATGAATAGCAGGTGTGATGTGATCTATTAGAATGTGTATTTGCTGTAAAAATAATTAGTTAAGTATTGCTGCTTTGTATTAAATGTTAGTATTAAATTAATCTTCCATAAATTAGAAATATTCCGAGAATCATAGAGTTTACAATTTATATAAAACGACCATGAATAAACGCTTATCATATCTATTTCTGTGTGCATCCGGTTTATTATCTGCCGCATCGGACTGGTTGCCCACATTTGATGACAAACCTGTGGCGCCATCACAGATCAAAGCTATAGAAGATGCCTTGCCGCATGAGGCGATCGTGGCTCCTGAGGTTTCACGTAGGATTTTGGTGTTTAGTGCGACAGCTGGCTACAGGCATGGCTCAATTCCATCAGGCAGGCTGGCGATTGAGAAGATGGGGATCTCTTCGGGCGCGTATGTGGCGGTCGTAAGTGATGACTTTAAGCATTTTGAAAAAGAAGCCTTAAGTGAGTTCGATGCAGTCGTTCTCAACAACACAAGTCGGGATTTCTTTATGCCGCACCGAAAACAACGTAAAGAGTTTGAGGGTAAGGAATGGCGTTGGTTGCAAGAGAGAAATGATCGACTGGTCGATAATTTGGTAGAATTTGTTGAAAATGGCGGAGGGCTCGTCGGTATCCATGCGGCATCGGACGCTTGCTACGATCATCCAGATTTTGGAGCAGTTATTGGTGGTTTCTTTGATGGGCACCCATGGCGTTCACGGAACAATGTGACTCTTGTGGTGGAAGATCCAGAGCATGCAATTAACAAGCCTGTGTTTGAAGCTATGAAGGATTTTCAGATCCAAGAGGAAATTTATCAATTTCGCTCTGAGCCCTATTCGAGAGAGAAATTACGCATACTTTTACATTTGGATCCTAAGCGCAGCGATGCTGTCGAAGGTATGAAGCGCGAAGACAATGATTATCCTGTGGCGTGGGTTCAGTCTGTAGGTAAAGGGCGCGTCTTCTACACAAGTCTTGGCCATAATGACCACATTTTCGCAAACCCACTTTTATTGAAACATTTTTTAGCGGGCATACAATTCGCAGCGGGTGATTTGGATGCAGATACGACTCCAAGCGCTCAACTCAACTGATCTACTATATGAAATCAACTATCCCAAATACACGCCGTTCTTTTTTAAAGCAAGGTGCGGCATTCGGAGCATCACTTCTAGCTGCGCCCATGATCTTGCGAGCGGATACGCTAGGCCTTAACGGTCGAGTAGGTGCAAACAGTCGTATCAATATTGGATTTATAGGTTACGGTAAACAGGTCGGAGCTTTGGTCGGTGTCGTTGGACATGAGCATGTGCAACCCATCTATGTCTGTGACTTGAAACCCGATGCACTCGCACGAGGAAAGCGTGAGCTATCAAATCGTGGTTACTCTGACGTAGTTGCAACGCCCGACTATGAAGACTTAATGAATGATCCTGCAATGGATGGAGTGGTCATTGTCACGCCGGATCATTGGCACGCTGCGCTAGCTTTGGCTGCGATGCGGAAGGGTATGGATGTCTATGTCGAAAAGCCAATGACGCTAACTATTGAAGAGGGTAAAGCGATGGTCGCTGCCGAAAAACGCTACGGATCCATCGTGCAGGTGGGCTCTATGCAGCGTTCAGATAGTGCATTTCGTAAAGCTGCAGAAATTGTCCGAAACGGTTGGATCGGCGAGATCAAAGAAGTGTTTGTTGGTTTGGGTAGTTTCCCGCCACCTGTCTTAGGGCCCGAAGAGCCTATCCCAGAAGGTTTTAATTATGATAAATGGCTTGGACCAACACCTTATGAGCCCTTTACTGCAGAGCGTGTTCTAGGTGAGTATGGCGGAGGTTGGCGTCGTTTCTGGGAATATGGCTCTCGCAAGAATGGTGATTGGGGTGCGCATCACTACGATATCACGCAGTGGGCTTTGGGGCGCGATACTTCTGGGCCAGTGAAATTTACACCTAAAGGATATCAGGGTGCCAAATATGCCACCTTTGAATATGATGATGGAATTAAGGTGTATCGTGACCATCCAGACCGCCAAGACCATATGATACGCTTTGTAGGCACTGAGGGTGACGTAGGTGTCAGTCGTGGTGGATTGCTCAAGACCACCCCTGCTGAGTTGGCGAGTAAGCCACTGAACCCATCAAATACACACCTCTATAATTCAAATAATCATACCTATAATTGGGTTGATTGTATCCGATCTCGAAAGGCGCCGATCTGTCCCGCAACGGTAGGTCATCGGACAGGAACAATTTGTCAGTTGGCGGCTATCGCAGAGCGATTAAATCGCCCATTACAGTGGGATCCGATTAAAGAAGAAATCGTAGGAGATGCGGCCGCGAAGCGTTGGCAGGACCGTCCTCGCCGAGCGGGCTACGAGTTGCCTGTATGACCCGGCATTGAGCGTTCAGTTTAAACACACATCGATATGTATAAGAATATTATTACCCTGCTGGCTTGTTTGCTCATTTCATGCGCACATGCCTCCGATTTGAGCAAGTCTTTTGCTAAGCTGAAGTCTGACGACTACGATGCACGCCTCAATGGGCGCATCGAAGTAAAACAGATTTTTGCGGATGCATCAGCGCCAGATGCTGATGTTGCTTTGGTCAATTCACTCGAGGATCAAGTGAATGCTGAGCTCGGGGGCAGCATGCCTCTATCAGGACGTCTTTACTTGATTCGAATGCTTGAACTTTTTGGATCTGCACAATCAGCTGGGATTTTGTATCCACTTCTTGGTGACGACGAAGAACCAGTGCGTGACAGTGCTCGGCGCGCGCTGTCTGAAATTCCTGGTGAGGAGGCGACCAACTATTTACTCAATGGGCTCGCTCGCGCTCCTAAAGAGGAACGCCGTGGCTATATGGACGGCTTGGTGGAGCGAGGTGCTGTTAGCGCCGCTCCCGAAATTGCAAATTTACTGGGCTCTGACGATTTAGAGACAGTCACAAGTGCAGCATTGGCGATTGGTAAATTGGGGAATCAGTCAGTCATTCCCGCATTACTGGATGCGCATTCAACGGTAACTGCTGAAGCAAAAGAATCTATCGAGTTGGCGCTCCTGCACTTGGGCGTCGACGCTGACACTGCATATTTATTATCAGGTCAGGGGAGTAATGAGGCGATCCGAGTCGCTGCGTTTCAACAGTTGTGTGAATTGGATACAGCGCGCGCAGGAACTGTTCTACAAGCCGTGCTGAATAAGCCTGAGATTGTGGGTGGGGAGCGCTTTCTTGCGGCGGCAATGAAAAATGATTTCGCCCAAGCATACTTAGTGAACGCATTGCCTAAGGCGACAGCAGCAGATCAATTCGTCATTATTACAGCAGTGGGAGAGCATGGCCTCTCACAATATGAGAATCAGGTTTTAGCTCTTGGCGAGGACTTACCTACAGACTTGAAGATCGCACGCGTTGATACGCTTTCTCGAATCGGCGGAGATGCAAGTTTTGAGGTCATTTACGACGCATTTGTCGCTGACCCCAAGGATGTGACTTTGGTTGCTGCAGTTTCTCGATTACGTGCTCCAGCTGCAGATCAGCAAGCTTTGGCTACTGCTAAAGGGAATAGCGACCTGGCAAAACGTGTCACTGCGATGAAAGTTTTGGAACTCCGTAACACTACTGGTGCAACTGAATTATTAAATACGATTGCATTGGGTGATGGTGACGAAAAAGCCCGTGAGGCTGCCTTCAAGTCATTGGAAGTTATTGGCGATTTAGAAAGCATTAAGGTGTTGGTTCAATTGGTCGTTTCGAATGACTCGCTTGCCCGATCCGCTCAACGAAGCTTGAAGCGACTTACTTTAAATTATGGAGCGGGGGATTACCTTTGGGAGCAAGTCTTTGAGCCCGCGCTGCAGGCTTCTCAGAATGATGATGCACGTGAAGGGCTTATTTTAATTTTAGATGGTGTCGTAGGGGAGAAGACACTGGCTTATCTGAGTCGTATACTGTTGGACTTTGATTCACCCTTACGTTCGGCATCGGAGCGGACTTTGGCGCGATGGCCTAATTTAGATGTTGGCTATGTATGGATCGACCTTGCATCAGCCCCAGGTGCGCCTTCAGAGGATGCAGCATCTGCTGTAAAGGCCTTAACTAAGATGCTTTCAAAGTCGAACCCAAAGCAAGAGGTTGAGCAAATGAAACTCGCTGCAGCGGCGATTCAGAAAGTAAATAATCCGGATCTCCGAGAAACCATTTTATCTGTTTATAAGAAGCCAAATGGTCGTCAGAAACGTCGCCTTAAAGCTTATTTTAAGTATTTGGAGGACGATCCTGAGGTAGGTTCGTTGATTAAACCCTTCTTAAGTAAATTATAATTCGATCACTCATAAAGTGGCAACGGCACTAGGATCGTTTCTACTTTAAAGTAGTTGATTTGTATTTGATTTCGAACTCACGCTTCACTGGCCTGAGCAGCTTGTCGGTAAATATGAATGCAAACTTGAGTCTGATGATGGTTCCGTTCTCATTATAGATCGTGACACGGTGATCGACAACGACGGTATACATGGGATGAAGCAAATGATTGGAAGTCATCACATGAAGTTGGGGCGTCGTAGATTCCGACTCTCGTATTTTCAAGGTTCAGCAACTGTAGTCGGGTGAATGCTTCATTACCGAAAGGCTGGATCTAATAATTGGGAGTTATTTGATACGAAGGAACTCATCAAATATCAGATGTAATTTACTGAAACCTGTGCTCTTAAGATTAAAGATCTTGGGATGAGATGGTCTTTTGAAGACGGTCCCCAGGATCGCTGTTGAATGATAATTTTTATAAATTAAGGTGAACGCTAGCTATGCTTGGTTCGACGATTCACCGCTGAATTTACTCCTTATTTCGTGTCGAGTTCGCTGAAGTCATTGATCCTTAGGTAGCGCTTGAGTGGCTCAATCGCTTGGGCTTCATCAGCGGTTTCGAGTGCGCCGTATACGGTAAAGGCTGGCTCTTTGCGCACGCCGAATTCGTGTTCATCGCTTGGCAGTGTGCGGAAGCCGACTTTGAGGCCGCCCTCCATAGGGTGGTCGACCCAACGGTGGTAGTGGAAGCTTTCGATGGAATCGAGTGGCATGATCTTTGCCCATGTATAGGCGATGGCAGCGGCTTTATCCATCATCGATTTCTCACTATAGTCTGGGGTATGGTAACCTTGCTCTGAGAGCACTATGGTGCGTGTCTTTCCGTTAAAGAGGAAGGGCTCTTGGCTGAGGTAAGCGTCGAGGATTTCGATGTTCTTTGGTGTGACGTAGCGTGTGTCAAAATTCTGTGTGGCTTTACTGTCTTCCCAGGTGCGTGGTTTGAGCAGGCTTTGCGGGTAGGGGTGGTAGGCGATCGCCCATTGATAATCGCCGCTGAGTGCTGTGTAGTCGGCCATGCGGTCAAGAAGGTCGCGAGGTGGATAGGCACGAAATTTATCGGATGGGCTATAGCTCCAATGGTGGGTGAGTGAGATGAAAACCTCTGCGGTTGGATTAAAGCGTCGAGCCTCGATGTAGGTGAGGCGCATGGCTTTCTCGTAAGCATCCATGTAAGTAGCCATCGGAGTTTCGCCCATATTAGTCCAGATCCAGCCGTAATCGACTTCGTTGAAGACGATCCAGTGTGTAATCCAGCCGTGCTCTTTGTCGGGGCGGCTGTATCGCTCAGCAAGAAAGGAGACCACCGCGCGGTAATGATCACTCGCAGTTTGTGTGGTGAGGTTCGCCATCGAGTAAATACCTGCGGTGTTATAATCGGGGTGCACTAGATTACCTGCGCCCTTGCCCACAAGAATGATTGCACTGGTGATAATGCCTTTCTCAGTGAGTTGTTTGATATTTTTGTCGTGTTCGTGCACTGCTTTTGCGTTGAAACGCCATGTTTTACCTTGGTGCACATAATCAATAGTTTTTGACTTCGGCCCAAGATTTACAAGACCGCTGAGCTCAATGTTTACCGTGGATGCGGTGATGCCGAGGTCGTTGAGGTCATCATGGTAAATACCTTTTTTATATGTAATCCCGCCGAGGCCTTTTTTGTTGGCGGGTCTAAGGCGAGGCATGTCGCGTTCTGCCGCACAACACAGTGAGGTGGCCCATGATGCCGGGCTAAGGAGTTTAAGTGACTTGCCGTCTTCTAGCCGTGTGGCGAGTGCGTAGCGATTTGCAATACGATCTTGGCCATTTTCTAGTATGCGTGGGAGGACGACATTGTAAGTCGTTTCTATCGGGTTCGTGCTGAGCACGGTGCCTGAATTTGGATCCCACGGGTTCTGGTGAGGCATGTATTCGACTAAGAGCACTGGGGCGCCAGTATCATTTTCGATTTTACCTTCAATGTGGATGTGCACATCGCAGACTGAGACTCCACTGATGCGAGTCGGCCAGTCTGCACGCATGACGTAGGCTTCGATGACTTCAGCAGTTGCAATTTTTTTTGCTTGGATGGCTTCGAGTTCTGCAGCGTTGATTTGTTCGGCTACGGTAGGTGCGCGCAATTGTAGGTTGCGCAACTGAATTTGCTTGTCGGCGCTGCGGCCAAAATCGAGGCGAATGACTGTGTTGCTAGGGGTCCATTTGCCCTTGGTGCCCGTTTGAAGATTGATGGCGTAGGGTTGCCATGCTTCCGCCTTAGGAAGGGCTCCACCCTCGAGTTGGCGGCTTTGGCTCCAGCCCGGTCGTTTTGAATCTTTGGCGTAGAAGACTTCGACAAAATCGATTCCGTCGGGGCAGAAGTATTCAAAGGATAGGATATGCTGTTCAGGTGTTGGCTGTGTGCCACCTTTGGTTTCAAAGACGATTTGTGGATCCACGCCAGTGCTGCGTAACTCGATTTGTTCCGCGTTTGATTGAACGATGCGCATGTCGTGATTGGAACCATCGACCAACGCTAATTCGCCAGCATGTAGCCCAACATAGGCAAGGGCGAGTAATAAGAGGGGAGTAAATAATTGTTTCATTTATTAAGTAGAACTGTAGGATCTTAGGTAGAATGGAAATCCGTTAACTACTCTTTCGTGATTTCATCGACTTGACAAGAAAGGATTCTTAGTGGACATTCTGTCAAACTACTTTATTAGAAATATCTACCCAAACTACTTGTGAAAAAGACTAATCGGGACAGAGACTCCAATGCGGGCTTCGCGATCATCATTGCTTTATCTGTAATGTCATTTGTGCTGTTGTTGTTGCTCTCTATTACGACACTCGTGCGGGTGGAGACACGTTCAACAGAGACGAGTATTGCGCAATTGGAAGCGAAACAGAATGCGTTTTTGGCCTTAAATGTTGCGGTCGGTGAACTGCAGAAGTCTACAGGACCCGACCAGCGCATAACAGTGCGCGCTGATATCCTAGACACTAATCCTGCGACGAGTGTGATCGACGGGGTCGCGAACCCATATTGGTTGAGTGTATATAAAACTACTGAGATTGGTAAGGAAACTCAGGAGTTGGAAGCGCTCCGTGTATGGGCCACAGATCGATCGGCTGCAGAGCGTGTTGATTGGTTGGTTTCCTCGCGCAGCGACCTATCTGGGGTGGGTGTCAATCCAGTGACAACGGACGTTGTTACATTAAACGGCGGTAGTGCCTCGAATGTCGTAACCGTCGCTCGTTATCAGGACGATGTCGGGACCTTACGTGATGTCTCTGTGGGCAAGGTAGATATTCTTGGGGAGAACAACACTAGGGACGGTCAATTTGCTTGGTGGGTTGCAGATGAGAGTGCGAAATACAGGTTGAATACGACTAAGGATGAAGAAGTTTTAAACAGTCAGCCCTTTGAACCTCGTTGGTCTATAATGGCTCCGCACCAATCGAATGCATCTATCCTATCCGAACTGAGCACATTCGATATTACAGATTCGGGCCAGCAAGAAAAGCTGGAGCGTTCATTCACTAGTGAGGCGCTCAAGATAGTAGATTCCACATGGCAAAATTGGTTAGATGACAACGTCGATGATCATACATTGGTATCCTATTCAATACCTGTAGATGTCACTCAAGGGCGTTTAAAAGAAGATCTGACGGTGTATTTGGAAACGAATGCCAGCGGTTTGAATGACTCCGACTTTATTGTTCGTGGAGCCTCCGGTGATAACAATTATGTTGGACGGCTCGGCAGCGGCGCGTTTGCTGTCGATTACGACCAATACGGGCTGCCGAAGTTTGGGCAACTCAAGTCGTGGTATGATACTGGTATGGCGATTGACGGCTTTGCGGATGGCACAGCCTCTGCGCCGCGCGTTCATACTCAGGACAAGCATGGATTGAACCCAGTTATTTTAAAGGCTGCAGTTTACTTTGGTCTGTCATTTAAAATTCAAGGCACCGATGTTTACCCAGTCTTCCTAATCTATCCTAAATTCACTTTATGGAACCCTCATAATGTTCCGATTGCCCCAGGGAAATATGTAGTGCAAGTGCGCGCGAGAACTGCGCTGAATACACGATTCAACAATACTTGGGCGGCTAGGAACACCTCTCAGGAATTTAGCTACAAGGGCTATAATTCTTCGGGGGGGATCACGGCTGGAGGTAATGCTCACTTTAACTGGGCGAATCCTACTAACCCAAAAGGCTTATTGTTTGAAGATGATAATGGTAATGGCTCAAACTCTGATTCCGTAGATAACCCATATCTAATTTTTGTTATCGATAACGATGGATTTGCACCAGGCGAGACTTTGCTCTACTCTGCTAATCCAACCGATCCGAGTGATCCCTCTCGAAGCGAGTATGTGAACAATCTAGGAATTGATCACTTAGAAAGTAACCATTCTGCATCGGACTTCGAAAATCATAATTTACTGATCAATGAAGATACTGGTGAAATTGGTTTTTTCTATATCGTTTCGAATAATTACATGCGACCAGATACGGCAACTTATCAAAGTTCTGCTACGACTGGAATCACTGACCCGTCTGATGAGCTCTCAGCGGAGTTTTATGTTTCGGATACCGCATCAGGAGTCGGAGTATTTGAGCCTAGTTTAACGACTAAACTTTATTCAGTATCTAGCTCGGGCAAGGCTCAATTGTTAGAGGTGCTTGATCTGAAAGGTGTCAATGATGATGCAGGGACTAAATTAGATTGGGATGATGGGCAAGTTTCTGGAAATTTTAGTTTTGAAGAACTTGGAATTACAATGAGTTTGAGTGGAACTCCTAATTTTGAATGGGGATACGGCTATTATGCTGTGCCCATGGGAAACAACAATGGGGCCGCTAAAAATTACCAAAGAAATTTCATACGCCTTAACTATCTCGCGCAACGAAAGCACTTTGATGATACCTCGAATAATGACACTGTCGTCGGTCGCGCTTTTGCCGCATCGCCATCGACTCGGGTTTGGTATGATGGTGCGTATCCATCAGCAATACCTGGAAGCGATTACTCAAGCGGCATTGGATTTGATGGCTACGACTCCGTTGGTGCATATGGCTTACTTCAACACAATGGAGTTGTCAGCTCTCATGATACAGTTTATCCGCTTTATGATTATCCTCGTTCTGAGAGCGGTTTACTCTCCCTTGGCTTTCTTTCCAATGTGTCGTTTGCAGTAAATGCCTACCAGGCATCTTTTCCATTTGGTAATTCTGAAGCGCATACACACATCACTCGGGAACTCGCATATGAGACTAGAGCAGGTTTTTCGGGCACTGAATCCTACGCAGATCTTTCCTATCTCATCAATGAGTCTATGTGGGATCGTTTTTTTGTTTCGACAATTCCACAAGACCCGAATGTGCCATTGGGATTGGATACCGTCCTGCCCAATACACGGCATAAACTTGTGGCAGACTCGAATGGCAGTTTTCCGGGTAATGCCGATCTGAGAGCCTCTGCTAAAGGATTTGAGGAGGCCGCAGGGAATCTCGTCATCGAAGGTGGGTTTAATGTAAACTCTACATCAGTTGTCGCATGGCGCTTATTTCTCTCTTCCTTGCTCGGCGAAAACGCAGTAGCTGCCAATGGCGCTCTAACTTATTCCAATGACCGGGTCGCAAGCTCGAAAAAAGCCTACTCGTTGCTGTCTGAAGTGCTAGACGCCGGGACCGGCAACATGAAACCTGATTTTCCTTATGTTTGGTCAAGCGCTCGTTCGCTCAGCACCTCTGAAATCAATGCATTGGCAGTCGAGGTGGTTGCAGAGATTAAGCGTCGGGGTCCATTTTTATCTTTAGCGGATTTTGTAAATCGCCGCTTAGTTCCTGATGCGACGACTCGGGACGGAGACTTTTTAGGCCTTAAAGGAACCCTACAAACTGCTATAGACCGCATCTCAACCGACCCTACAAATCCACAGATCAATAAGGAATTTTATACCTCTGGAACTTATAGTGGCGCTGACTTTAGAGTCGATCCTTCGACCGCGACTGAGAATCTTGTTGATGCGGAACATGAGCGAGGGATGCCTGGGGTAGAAGCAGGATCACGAATGTTTGGAATCCCTGGGTTCTTAACGCAAGCAGACTTACTTTCTTCGTTAGCGCCGCTGTTGACTGTCCGCGGCGACACCTTTGTAATTCGTGGTTATGGTGAATCGATATCTTCATTGTCAAGTTCGGCTTTATCGAAGGCATGGTGTGAGGCCGTGGTGCAGCGGGTTGCTGACCCTGTAGATACTTTAGACCCAGGGGGCAGAGTGCAACCAATAGGGACTTTTGGTCGTCAGTTTAAAATCGTTTCGGTTCGTTGGCTAAACGAAGACGAAATTCTTTAAATTTATTTATGAAAAGCAGCTTCTACATACTGATTGGCTTATTACTTTCGACTGGTTTACTCTTTGGTCAACTGGAACGTGAAACTAGAGTCGCGGATTCGGAGGTCTTAGATTTTTCAGATTTCCCGAATTACAACTCTGCGGACGATGTCGCGGTTCAGTTCTTTTCTGTGACGAGCATCAGTGAGGATTTGTTCATAAGCCGTTCAGGTGAATACAAGCGCATACAGGTAACTGCTCACTCTATAAGTCGCGCTCATTACTATGATAGCGGTGGCGACTTCATACTCTATCGAAAAGGCTTAGATCCCGAGGGACAGGTCATTTACACGCCTGTGAGCGCATGCAAAGTCCCAGCAAACACAAAAGACATAATCATCGCAATCAACTCAACGAAGAAAGGATACACGTTATTCTGTATAGACATGAGTTTACGTGCCCAAGAACTAGGCACTGCACGTTTCGTTAATTTAACCACGGGTAACCTCCTCGTCTTGTTAGACGAAGAACGAGGCCTCGTAGAGCCAGGCCAAGGGGTCGAAGTCGAATTTGATATGAGTAAGACGAAATTCTTTAATTTTAAGATAGCAGTTCAGTATGAAGCGGAGGCACGTGTGGTCTTTACAAAGCGCTATCCTTTTCGGGGCAAGACTCGTCGTCTATTCATCGGCTACCTTTCGGGGTCTAACAGTGCTAGCGCAGGCCCCTTTCGAGTTTTTTCCAGTATGAATGCTGGCACTGAAAGGCGCCCAGTTTCAGTGGATGGCCAATAAGGCGACTGCATTAGCGTGATTTACTTTTTTGAAATTTAACATAGTTTGCTGCACACAGTTACCTAATTGATGACAACGTTTTCTGATCAAGCCGTATGGCTTTCCTCTACTGCAACGACTATTCAATCGCTTCAAGCGGCCTATTATTTCCGGAGGAAATTTGTCGTTAGCAGTCCTATCTCTAAAGCAGTGCTTCAGTTCTCTGGGCTGGGTGTTATTGAGCCTTGGATCAACGGCGAGCGGGTTGCGAACGACTACTTTACGCCGGGGTGGAGTGACTATCGTAAGCGCGCGTATATTTGCCAGTA
This sequence comes from Opitutales bacterium, assembly GCA_018607135.1. GTDB lineage: Bacteria > Verrucomicrobiota > Verrucomicrobiia > Opitutales > Coraliomargaritaceae > JBPOFY01. Next base: position 136,046 of record JABBCA010000082.1, on the reverse strand, counting down.
TGATGTGACTCGATATTTGTCGGATGGGCAGAACTGTCTTGGCTTGGTGATGGCGGATGGATGGGCGGGGCCACCGTTTGGTCCAAAGGGGCATGCGGTGGCGTTCGCGCCTCAGACTAAATTTGTGGCGGAGCTGGTGCTGAACTATGAAAACGGTGAAGAGGAGCGTATTGGTTCAGACGAGGACTGGATTTGTCGTATGAGTCCCGTTCGCAAGCAATCTATTTATAATGGTGAAAGCTTTGATGCGCGCAAAGAGATTGCAGGCTGGTCGTTGCCAACTGCGGCCAAGCGGGGATGGAGGCCTGCTCAGGTGGTGGAGACTCCTCAAATTAAACTTCGTCTCAAGAAATGTGCACCCGTGCGAATTACTGAGGAACGTAAGCCTGAATCGCTTGTATTGCGAAATAAGAAAGTGATTGTCGATTTTGGCCAAAACTTAGTCGGAAATCTACGTATTCGTTTATACAATACGAAGCCAGGGCAAAAAGTGGTCCTGAAGTTCGCTGAGATGCTGAAGCCGAATGGTTCTTTATATGTTGAAAACTTACGGGGTGCTAAGGCGACCGATGTCTATATATGTAAAGGGGCCGATGAGGAGGTATACATGCCGCGTTTCACTTTTCACGGATTCCGTTATGCGCAAGTCGAAGGTGCGGGAGTCGAGATTTCTGCTGAGGACTTAACTGCGTGTGTGATGCATAATGACCTAAAGCGGCGTGGCCATTTCGAATGTTCGGATCCTTTGATTAATCAATTGCAGAGTTCGATAGAGTGGGGGCAACGCAGCAATTTCTTTGAAGCTCCGACGGATTGCCCGCAACGAGATGAGCGCTTGGGGTGGTCAGGTGATGTGCAGGTGTTTGTGAATACCGCATGCTTTAATTATAAGTGTGAAGGCTTTTATCGTCAATGGATGGACGCCATGCGAGACGGGCAACGCATAGATGGGGCTTTCCCTGATACCGCACCCGATATTCTGGGTTGGCATGGTAATGCTGGTTGGGGAGATGCGGGCATCATCGTGCCGCATGCAGTTTGGCAGCATAGCGGTCGCATCAGAATCATTCGTGAGAATTGGCAGGCGATGGAGCACTACATGAAATTTCTGACGAGGCAGGCCATGGGCTATATTCAGCCCGACACACGTTATGGCGATTGGCTCGCGGTCGATGCGACACGCCCGGAGTGGTCGCCGACGCCTAAGGACTTAATTGGAACTGCGTATTTTGCACGTGGTGCGCAGTTGATGGCAATCATGGCAGACGCACTCGGTAAGCACGCACTTGCAAGGAAATATGAGAAGCTTTGGGGGACTATTAAAGCAGCGTTTCAAGAGCGGTTTATTACCAAGACAGGTCACGTGCTTGGTAACACACAAACCAGTTACCTCTTAGCGCTAGGCTTTGATTTGGTTCCTGAAGCGTTGTTTGATGCAGCGTCAAAGAATTTGGTGAGCTGCATCGAATTGCGCAACTGGCATCTTTCGACGGGCTTTTTAGGCACCCCCTTATTGAATCCTGTATTGACGAAAATAGGTCGCTGTGATGTTGCATATCGCTTACTGAAGCAAGAAAGCTATCCGAGTTGGTTGTATCCGATTAAGAATGGTGCGACGACGATGTGGGAGCGCTGGAATAGTTGGACTGAAGAAGATGGCTTTGGCCCTGTGGAAATGAATTCCTTTAATCACTACGCCTACGGTGCCATCGGAGAGTGGTTGTATCAACGAGTCTGCGGCATCTCTCCGCACCCTGATTTTAAAGGTTACAAACGGGCGATTTTAGCACCACTACCAGGAGGCGGTATGAGCTATGGTGGTGGCTCGCTTGAAACCAATGCGGGTCTATTCGTGTCGAAGTGGAAAGTGAAAGGCGCGAAGTTCTATTTTGATTTTTCGATTCCAGAAGGAGCCGATGCGGTGCTTCGTTTGCCTGCACTTAAATGGTCGCAAATGCGACTCGAGGGAAAGGCAGTTCCTGCGAGGTTTAAGCAAAAGTCTACCTCTCGTTTTGGTAAATGTGAGTTACTGCTTCCAGCGGGTGAGTATCGTATCGAGATTGATACTTACTTAAAAAAACACTAACTGCGATGTCCCTTAAACTACGGATTATTCGCTGTGTAGTCGGCTTAGCGGGTCTAGTATTGAGCTCTATTGGAGTGGCTGAAGAGAGGCCAAATATAATTGTTATCTTTACAGATGATCATGGCTGGGCTGATTTGGGAGCGCAGGGTGTTTTAGAGGATGTTCAAACTCCGCATCTCGATGTGATGGCTGAGTCTGGTGTGCGTTTCACATCGGGCTATATTACTGCACCGCAGTGTATTCCGTCGCGGGCAGGCATACTTTCAGGGCAGTATCAGCAACGATTTGGTGTCGATGATAATCGCTTTTCACCAATGCCGTTTGAGGTGCTTACGATTCCCGAACGCTTAAAGGAAGTTGGTTATACGACTGGAATGGTGGGTAAATGGCATCTGGATCCCAATGTCGCTTCGGAGGAATGGCTCACGGAAAATACTTACAAGGGGAAGCCTCTGCCCCCTCAAAATAAGCGACGCATTCCGCTGGCGGATCTATTGCCATATAAAACCAGCAATCAGGGGTTTGATGATCACTTTGAAGGTTATATTTATGATTACTGGGCGAACTATGATTTAGAGGGGCGTTCAATAACGGCGAAGCGGGTTCGCACAGAAGAACGTGACCGTCTCGACATACAGAGCGATGCAGCACTCGCATTTATCGACCGCAATCATGATAAACCGTTCTTTTTATATCTTTCTTATTTCGCTCCTCACGTGCCTCTTGAGTCGACTGAAAAATATCTCAGTCGATTCCCCCGCTCGACAGGCTCAGGGCAGGCTGGGGAGATGCCTGAGCGCCGACGCTATGCACTGGCGATGCTGTCTGCGGTCGATGATGGAGTGGGCCGTATTCGCGAGCAACTACACGCTTACGGTCAACTGGAGAATACTTTGATCTTCTTTATTGGCGATAATGGCGCACCGTTAAAATTCACAATGGAAGACAGGCCGCTCTCGTTTAAGGGAGGTGCTTGGGATGGTTCCATGAATGTGCCATTGAATGGTGAAAAAGGTATGCTCAGCGAGGGCGGGGTGCGTGTGCCGTATTTGATCTCTTGGCCGAATAAGATTACCGATGGCATCGTTTCGGATATCCCAGTTTCGTCATTAGATGTCGGTGCGACTGTCGTGCAGCTTGCAGGTCTGGATAAGGATGCAGCGCTGGATGGTGAGAATCTGTTTGATTTGTTGACCGAGCCCTCAAAAGCACAAACGCGCCCGATTTATTGGCGTTTCTGGGGGCAAGCTGCGATTCGCCTAGGGCAATGGAAGTATCTACGTGCGGGCGGTAAGGAATACTTATTTGATTTGAATCATGATATTTCTGAGTCGACCAACCTACTAAAAGTGGAACCTGCTGTCGCTGATACACTCCGAAACAGATGGGCAGACTGGAATGCGGATTTAGTGCGTCCATTCGATGGCCGCGATGGAGGGCTGAATGATCAAGAGGTTAAATTCTACGCGCATTATTTCGGCGATACGCATACGCCTGAGTCCTCAGCCCCCTAATTTTTTTAAAACAACTACAACTCCAGACCAACCCTATGAAGGCTTTAAACTATCTACTTTGCTCTCTTTTCCTTTTTGCGCATGGCATCATCGCGAGCGAGAAGCCGAATGTCATTATGATCATTGTCGATGACATGGGTTGGCGTGATCTAGGATGTTATGGCAGTGAGCTGTATCAGACTCCGCATATTGATAAGTTAGCTGCGAATGGTTTGAGCTATTCGAACTCGTATGCATCAAGTCCATTGTGCACGCCGACGCGCGCGAGTATCTTGACCGGTCAGACAGTTGGGCGTTTGCGCATTACCACTCCTGAAGGGCATCTGACTAAGAACAATTTAGAAGCTAAAGAGCGTGATACCGCTGCTCCAGGCTATCCAATGACGAATCCAGAAACAGCCAACCGTTTGCCATTGGATTCTATCACCATTTCTAAGCTTTTAAACGAACACGGTTATGCGACATCGTTTATGGGAAAATGGCACTTGGGCTATGATCCATATATTCCTGAGAATTACGGTTTCGATCATGTGGTGGGCGGACGTGCATATCCCGGACCTCCTCCTCCAGGATTCTTTGGCCCTTGGGACCCGAAAACAACGAATATGCCTGTTGTTGAAGGGAGCCCCAATTGCGACGATGTGATCGGCGATGCAGCTGTGAATTTTATCGAGACTAAAAAAGATGAACCCTTTTTCTTAGCTTTGTGGTTTTTCAATGTGCATGCGCCGTTTCAAGGGAAGCCTGATTTGATTGAAAACTACGCTCCGCTCGCTGGAGGCGCGCAGTATCAGAGGTCTGCGATTATGGGCGCGATGGTGGAGACGATTGATCAAAATGTGGGTAAAGTCCAAGATGCCTTAGATCGCTTGGGTTTAGACGAGAAGACGCTCATTATATTTTCATCAGATAATGGCGGTAACATGTATGACCGGCCAGAAGGTGTGAACCCGACGAATAATTTTCCACTGAAAGCAGGGAAGGGGAACAACTATGAAGGTGGCTCGCGTGTGCCATTGATTGTTAAGTGGCCTGGCCATGTCGCTGCCGACACGTGGACCGATACTATCTCGATTAGCTATGATTACTTCCCCACCTTGCTAGAAGTCGCTGGAATCGATGCTCCAGAGGCGGCAGTGCTCGACGGTGTGAGCTTGGTGCCTTCTTTTGATGGCACGTTTATGGAGCGCCCACCGATTACCAGTATGTTTGGCCATACGGTGCTCGCGACGGGCAATGTGTCTAATGTGTGGGTGCGCGATGGTAAATGGAAACTACTGCGATTTTTCAATACCGGGCCCAATCAAACGGATCACTACGAACTCTATGACCTAAACCGAGATCTGGGCGAACGTGTGAATTTGTCAGAGCAATTCCCCGAGGTCGTCTGCCGTTTGTCCTCATGGTTGAATACTCACCTTGAAGAGTCTCAGACCCTATTGCCGCGTAAGAATCCTGATTATGATCCAGAGCTCGTGCAGGCTGGATTTACGATGGCAGCAGGAGGTCTTTTTGCTGGCGGGGCTTCTGAAGAGTCGGTGACAATGACCTCCAACTCAAGTCGCGTAACCCTTCACTACACTGCAGATTCCGCAGACGCAGGCACCCATCTCGAATTTAGTATTTTAACGAATTGCGCTGTGGGCGTCACTGCTGGCGCAGGTTTAAATCCGGTCTTGGGGAAGCCCGCTCAAATCGTTCCAAATCTTCAAAAGCAAACGGTGCGAGTGCCGCTGGGACGAGAACTTGCTAAGGGAGTGATTCATGTCACTTTCGACATGGAACAACCAGGTCGCACGCATTTATCCGATGTTCAACTCGTGACCTCAGAGTAAGCAAAAAGGTGCGCTCGAAATTTCAATAATTCGATTTGACAAGAATCTAAAAGAAACGTTTCCTATGGCTATGTTGAATTACCCCCTTAAGCACAGGAAGTCCGCATTTACCCTAATAGAGCTCCTGACAGTGATTGCAATCATAGCGATCCTCGCTGCCATACTAATTCCAGCTGTTGGAGCGATACGGCACAGTGCGAATAGTTCAAAGAGTGCAGCCAATCTACGTGAAATAGGAAATGCAGTTCGTTTGTATACGAATCAAAACAAAGGCGTCTTCCCATTGTTGAATCGAGATGCAAGCAATGTCGATAGCGTGACTCCAAAGTTTTGGGCTCAATCCCTAGAGGAGAAGGTGTTGGAGTGGGATCGCAATCAATCGGGCACGCATCCTATGTTTGTAGACCCTACAGCGACTTTGAATCACCAAATCAGTGATTACGGAGGCAGCACTTACATTTTTCTCGATGCAAATCCGAACAATCCAGCTCGCTCGATAAATGGTTTGAACGTGAACTCTCTTGAGGAGCCTGCCAAGACACTCGTGGTCTGCACTGCGTATGCAAAAAATTCAGGTCGAGCTTCTTGGTATGTTCAAGGTGATTTTGCCAAGGGCTCTGAGCCGAATAATATACCTGAGGCGCGCCTCAATAGTGAAGAGATCGGCGTAGTTTTCGCCGATGGCCATGTGGAATTATTGGATCGTGAAAAGGTTTACGACTTGGAATTCCGTAAGAAGCTTTTCGATCCGAGCGAATTTTAATTCCCTGAACAGTGATGGTTTTATTCAAACAAATCGTAGCCGCAGTGTGTGCGAGTATTTTCGCCGCAGTTTTACAGGCAGCCAATCAACCAAACATTATTGTTATCGTTGCTGATGACTTAGGCTGGAAAGATAGTGCCGCTTATGGGAGTCAGTTTTATGAAACCCCTGGCATCGACACATTAGCAAAAGAAGGTATGCTCTTCACGGATGCGTATTCTGCCAACCCATTATGCTGCCCGACTCGTGCCAGTATTTTGACAGGGCAATACCCAAGCCGCTTACGCTTTACCGCAGCATCGGGTCACATTCCTCAAGTGATTTTAGAACCGAAGCAGGGGACGGTTGGTGCGCCCGATAAGCCAGCAGTCATTCCGCAGTCACGTTCTCGACTGCCGAACAGTTACGTGACTTACGCGGAGCAATTAAAGGAGGCTGGATACGCGACCGCATTTGTTGGCAAGTGGCACCTGGGCCGTGGCCAGTTCGTGCCTGAGAACCAAGGGTTCGATGTTGTTGTGGGCGGTCGTCATCATCCAGGCCCACCACCTCCAGGAATGTTTTTTGCACCTTGGAGCATTGATACAATCAAGAAGGTGAAGCCTGGCACTCACATTTCAGATGCCATCACCAAAGAAGCGATTTCGTTTATCAAAGACAATCGCGATCAGCCCTTTCTGCTAAACCTTTGGTATTACGACGTGCATGCACCCTTTCAAGGCAAGCCAGAGCTGATTGATAAATACGAGCAGCGCGTCGACCCAAATGGCGAACAGCGCTCGCCAACGATGGGTGCGATGATCGAAGTGATGGATCAAAATATCGAACGCTTACTCAAGGAGCTCGATCAACTACGGATTCGTGAGAATACCATCATCATTTTCACCTCTGATAATGGGGGGAATATGTATAACGAAGTGGACGGAACCACGCCGACCAACAACGCACCTTTAAAAAGCGGCAAAGGCAATAACTACGAAGGCGGTGTGCGTGTGCCGTTGATCGTTAGCTGGCCAGGTGTTTCCAAACGAGGTGAGCAAACAGATGCAGTGATCTCTTCGGTCGATCTGTATCCAACCATTCTTACCATGGCAGGACTCCCGCAGACGCCTGAACATCATGTCGATGGCGTTGACTTCACTGCTGCAATCAAAGGTGGCAGCCATGACCGTGGTCCGACGATTTCGCACTTTCCACATTACGTGCCTGCGACTGATAATTTACCAAATACCAGTGTGCGCGTCGGTGATTTCAAGCTCTACCGTTTTTACTACGATGGCCTCAAGCAAACACACCGCTATGAGCTTTATAACCTAAAAGATGATATCGGTGAGACCAAGAACCTAGCTCCAGTAATGCCTGAGAAGGTGGGCGCTTTAGATGCGGTGATCGAAGCGCACTTAAATGAGGCAGATGTTTTGGTTCCAATCAAAAACCCACGCTTTTTATCTAAGCCCGTCATGGGTTGGATGCCGATGGGCAATGTCGAATTGTCACATGTCGGGGGTGTTTTAAAAGTAATTAGCGACGGTAACGATCCGCGTATGTCGACCAACCCAAGTAATAAGGCACGCGGCAGCTTGAGCTTTGTTTTTTCGATGCGCTCTAATAGCTCAGGTAAAGCACAAGTCTTTTGGGTGAACGACAAGGTAAAGGCTTTCAACGGGAAACACGCGAAAGGTTTTGATGTCAAACACGACGGACAGTGGCACGATTACAACGTAAAACTTCCTTTTGATGGTCCTCTTAAAAATCTTCGCTTCGACCCTGCTCAAGGGCCTGGAACGATCGAACTCAAAGACATGCGTGTTGTGGATGCTACCGGCAAAACACTGCATACATGGAATTAACCAACAGTAATATTTAGCGATCCTCCTATCATGAGTTTATACCGTCACTTTGTTTGTTTGACTGTCTCGTTCGCATTACAATTCTCCGTCTCTGCTAAGCAAAACGTCGTCTTTATTTTGGCCGACGACATGAGCCCAGATCTTTCTTTGCTTGGCACAAAGGGAATCGAAACACCGAACATTGATGCGCTCGCAAAGCAGGGCGTTTATTTCACCAATGCGTTTTCAGCTTCAGCCTCTTGCTCGCCCTCACGCACCGCGATCCTCACAGGTATGTGGCCACACAGTAATGGCAACTGGCGCAACGTGCATACGCCGCCGTTGAATTTGCCCGATAAGGCGTTTTCGCGACAAACGCATATCATCGACAAAGTCGGCATCGGACACGATGTGCCAACCTTGCCAGAAATTTTTAAGGCGAACGGTTACTATACCGCGATTACCCAAAAGCTACACCTAAGCCCAGCATGGCGCTATCCCTATGATGCGCGCAATCCCGTTCAGTCGACTCCGCAGCGATTCAAGCAAGCAATGCACCGCTTTATCGAGGAAGCAGGCGACCAACCCTTGTTCGTGCATGCCAACGTCGCGGCTCCACATCGACCTTATCGTGCACATTTAAAAAACAATCCGAAGCAGGAGTTACCAGATGCAGACAGCATTGACGTGCCTCCTTTTTTGCCAGACACGCCTGGTGTGCGTCGCGACGTGCAAGAGTATCTTGCTTGCGTGGAAATTGCCGACTCCTGTGTAGGTGCGATTTTAGAAGCTCTCGAAGAAGCGGGTATTCGTGATGAAACTTTGATCTTTTTTACTTCCGATCAAGGGATGCCGATTCACCATGCGAAGGCCTCTGGCTATCCTGGAGGCACACGTATTCCCCTTGCAGTTGTAGGCCCTAACATAGAGGGCGGTCGTATGAATGGAGCGGCGGTATCGCAGATCGATTATGCACCCACAATTTTGGACTATTCAGGTATTGAGATTCCAGATGCCATGCAGGGCGATTCGCTGCGTCCGATTTTGGATGGAGGCGATGTGATACCTGGCCGCAAGTATGTCTTTGCTGAGCACAATTCGCACGGTCCGGACCCTCGCGAGTTCTATCCACAACGTGTGGTGACCGACGGACACTGGTATTACATTTACAACGTCGACCCTGCGAAGAAGCAGCGCCTGCCTGATGACTTGCGTGGCGTCGAAGTTTGGGGCAATTATGCCTATGCAGACATCCTCGCTTCGCAAGACACACATCCATTTCAAACATGGTTTTTAACACGCTTTGATGAGCCACGTCCGCAGGAACATTTGTTTCAGTTGGATATTGATCCGTGGGGTGTAAACGACTTGGCAACGCATTCATCCACTCAGTCCATTTTAAAAGAAATGCGTGCCGTGATGAGCGAGTGGCGTAAGCGCACGAATGATATTAAGAAAAGCCCGCTTGAGATTCCACAGCAACCAGACGCCTAATGATTTCGTTGCAGCGCACGTATACTTTTAGCGCTATCGCTATATCCAGTTTCATGGCCTTATGCCATGTGCTGAGTGCAGATCGACCGAACGTATTGCTGATCATGGCGGATGATCTGGGTTATTCCGATCTAGGTGCTTATGGCGGTGAAATTGAGACTCCCAACCTGGATCGTTTGGCAGCCGGCGGCCTACAGTTTTCACAGTTTCGTGCGACTCCGATGTGCTCGACCACACGAGTGGCCTTGATGGCAGGAATGTCTTATGCCGCGGCAGGAAATGGTAATTATAAAGATGCCTTACCATTACCTACACTCATGAAAAATGCGGGCTACCGCACGATGATGGCAGGTAAGTGGCATGCCGGAAATGCAAACCCGAGAGACCCAAAATTGTTTGATCGCTTCTTTGGTTTTCTTGGCGGCATGACTGACTGTTATGTCGGCGGTGCAGATTGGTATGATGGGCAACAAAAGTTTAATAATTTTAAGCCAGGCTTTGACGCCACGACTGAGTTCACAGCGCGTAGTATCGAATTCATGCAAGAGGCGGTTGCGCAAGAACAGCCATTTTTCATGTTTGTTTCCTACAATGCGCCGCACCATCCCTTGCAAGCGCAGAAGGTAACCGTTGATAAATACATTGGCCGTTACATGGATGGGTATGCGGTGGTGCGAGCGGCACGCCACGCAAAGCAGTTAGAGCTTGGCTTAGTTGATCCTAACTGGGTGCCCGCTCCGCACGGAGTCGAAGTGCGTTTATGGGATGAGCTTCCTCATCACCGAAAAGTAGTGGAGGACGCACGTATGGCAGCATATGCGGCAATGGTCGATGAAATGGATCAAGGGATTGGACGCTTGATTGAATATCTCGAGAAATCTGGGCAATTGGATAACACCTTGATTTTATTTATGTCTGACAATGGAGGTGACTATAACAATGGTTCGATCCAGACCGATGCTCAGCAGATACCATGGTTGCCTGGGAATAATCCGACTTCAAGTAATGGCTGGGCATGGGTCAAAAATACGCCGTTTAATTTTTACAAGCATGCAAGTCACGAAGGCGCGATCACGCTGCCGTTTATTGCACATTGGCCAAAGCAAATAAAAGGGCGTGATGGTGAAATCAATCACGTGGCGATCGCGGTTACGGACATCTACCCAACGATGTTGCAACTTGCTGGAGCCGAGTATCCGCAAAAAGAGCGTTGTTTGAAACCGCTGACTGGACGTTCTTTTGTCAATGTGTTGACTAAGCAGGCGGACTTTGATGCGCCGAGTCGCTTCTTGTGGTTCAACCAGTCGAGAGCATGGATCGAAGATGATATGAAACTGGTTTCGTATTACGATGGGCCGTGGAAGCTCTATGACTTAGAAGCGGATCGCACTGAGCAAAATGATCTTTCGGCTGAGCGATCTCAACGAGCTGAAGAGTTTGAGAATAAATGGCATAGCTATGCCAAGATGATTGATATGTCGCCTGCTTTGAGGCAGCCAGTGCTAAAGCAGCAACACGCATGGGGGTGGCATCGCTTAAAAATGTTCGCACCTCGATTGCTTGCTACTTTCCCTGCAAATTCAAAGCTTACGGCGCCAGGTTCGACGCAACTTGAAATGCGCTTCTCCGCAGCAGTGGACCTCTCGGGGCGGCAGGGTAAGTATGTGCGTTTATTTAAAGTGAGCGATGAGTCACAGCCTGTTTGGGAAAGCGACCCCGATGAGACACATCCAAGTCATGGCAAACGATCGTTGAAATTTACCGACCTACCGCCACTGGAGCCTGATACCCAGTATTACGTGTGGATTGATGGCGGAGCGTTTAAAGTCGGAGGAAAGAGTGTAGGAATTATCAATGATGGTGCCTACTGGTGGCGCTTTAGAACTGAAAAAAACTAATGAATAAATTATTATCAACATTACTTTTATGTGGGGTGGTGGTCACGCTACCCACATCTGCCGCCGAGTTAAGGATCGATCCAACGTCGATGAATTCGCTGCTGCTTGAGGATTTTTCAGACGATGTGGACTATACTTCAGAATTGCGTAATGGAGTGAGTTTTCTATCTTCATCTGAAGGTGTCGCACGGTATCAGATCACGAATCAGCTAGACCCACAGTTGTTTTTTGACGGCTATGTTGGAGGTATCGATTTTGCCCAGTATCCTAATGTGCGCATCCGCCATGGTTTTACCCAGAAGGTGAAGGGGAGCAGTGTCTACCCGTTACCTGTTCGTGATAAACGCATGGTCTCCTTGGGGATTCACACGGTGATAAGTGGCCGACAAGCGACATTAGGCACATTTCCCGATAATGGTAGCGGTTTACGGATCGATCCTATCGAAGGTCCTGCACTCGCAGGTGTGTATTCAATCGATTACATCTACGTAGACCGCGGTCGCACGCTTGGTTTTGAGTTTGATGAAACGAATTCAACTCGAGGCGGCTTGAATAACTATTTTTTGGGTAATAATTTGGGTGGGAAAAATGGCAAAGAAATTCTTTCTGGTGTTGAGGGTGGATTCTATCATGGAATACCAACAAGCGCTGATCCCATGATGATTTTGCAGATGAGTCCGCACACGGGTCTAAATTCAATTAACCCTAAGGTGTATTCGTTTATCGAAATCCGTATGCGAACACCTGAGCCACAAGCTGCCCACGCTTCGATTTACTTTAAAAGCGATGCACGAGAGCAGGCCAGTCAAGTAGAATTCGAGCTTGTGAATGATGAGTTTTATCACACCTATCTATTTGATATGCGAGACAACGCCGATTGGAATTCTGGAACTATTACCAGTTTCCGGTTTGATCCAACGAATCGACAGCAAACATTTGAAATTGATTCGATCCGTTTCTATGAAATTGCTAAACTAGACTAATCTAATTTTTGTCATACATGCTATGGCGGCCTTTGCGCTGATTGTCTTTTAGTCTCAAGCTTCCTGCCTGGAGATCACAATACGGAGTGTGATAACGTCACTCTCTTCTTTGGCCTAAGTTGATGGAAACCTTTGTGAAGCAAGGCGTGCGTAACTGATCAATTTTATTGATGAGGCGTCGTAGTAGTTGTTTGGCTACGCAAAGGTTGAAAGTCTGGAGAAATGGCAAGCCTTAGCTACTACAGGTGTCTGTCGAAAATGGTGGGATTGTGTGCGTGATATGATGAGGACCAATTCTGAGAATTCGCCGAAGTCCATCGGGCTTCGTGAGGTGTTCCATCACGAGTGCTAAGAGAAACAACGAATTCGTTTTTTGGGGAAGCGTGGATTTTTCATCTAGTCTCCAAGCCCGCCACATCGCGCGCCTGCAGCTGCTAGTCAAGTTCGACTTCAAAATTATCGAGCAGAGCGCTGGCTGAGGACCAAGAGGTGATACCAAAGGCGCTGCCCTCGGGCACGACTTCGCCTAGGTCAAAGTCAGTTGTCACGTAATAGACGCTGCCGTCTGGATTGAGGATTCTAAAGTCCACTAGGGCGCTGCCTGCTTGGCCACTCACTTCGAGTGTGAAGTATTCGCTCGGGGCGACTGAAAAGCCATTTGGGTAGTTATTGAGATTGGAGACTGAAATAAGCCAACTAGTAGAGCTGGCACCGCTGTCGTTCAGTTTTCGCACACGGACGTCCTTCTCCGTGCCGCCTGCTGAGGATCGTCCATCAGCGAGTAGAAATTGCCAGAAGGTGTAATCGCTATCGGGCTCTTGTTCGATGCCGATGGCGACTCCCGCACCTACACTATTTGAGCTGAAGCCGACTTGTAAGCGCACTTTGAAGGGTTGTTCTGCACTTAAACTGACGGGTGTGTATTCTGCCAGTGGATTTGGCCCTGCGGGAGTTTCGATACGATTGGATGCAATGACAAAGTCTGCAGAGGAATTCCCAAAGATGTGCGTGGTCCAATTACTTTTCGTATTCAAATTCCCATTACTAGTATTGAAAGTATCGCTTAGGCTTGTGGTCGGTGTGGTTCCAGGGAGTGCCGTATGGCGCTCAGTGCGGCGTGTCATTTCAGAGGGATCGCTGTTATAGTCATCTGTGCGCATACGCCATGTTTGGAGCTCGTTGCGCAATTGTGCTTTTATGGAGTGGTAGGCAGGATTGTTAGCTAAGTTCACGGTGCACCATAGGTCTGTGTTTAGATCATATAGCTCCTCGTCTGCTAAGTCGCCTTCTAGAATTTGGCGAAGCAGTTCGTATTGCGGTGTGGTATTGTCGGCTTTCGTTGCGTCGAAGCTGCGGTTATGCCATGGGCTGCCGCTGGAGTATTGATCTGCGTTGAGTGCGGCTTGTGGGTAGTGGTAGCTCGTTGGATTGCCGCTGTTGTTTTGCGGGTCTACTTGGCGGATGTTTTGCACGTAGTAATACTGACCATCTGTGACTGCACGGGCGTCGTATTTTTCATGAGTCGCAGTCAAGATAGTGTTGCGATCGGCAAAGCCAGAGTCGCCGGCTAAGATGGGGAGCAACGATTTACCCTTCAGAGACGGCATTTGTGGAATGCCGGCAAAGTCGAGGAAGGTGGGCATCAGGTCGAGGTGACTGATCGGTTCAGTAATCGTGCGACCGCCACTCACGCCAGGACCATCAATAATTAGGGGAACCTGTAGCCCGTAGATGCTTTGTTTGAATCGAGCGAGGCCGTTGCCGTGATCGCTTGAGAAAATGATTAAGGTCTCCCCGTCGACGCCGTTGGCAATGAGGGCATCACGGGCAGCAGCGTAATGGTCATCGATGATCTCAATGGCTCCGTAGTAGTCGGCGAAATCTTGCCGCACTGCAGGCACATCTGGGACGCTCGCTGGAACGACAATGCTAGTTGGATCTACATTGGTGACGCCGCCATCACCGAGCAGCCCGCCTGTCGGATTCCAAACACTGTTGTTGATCGCAATCGTGCGAAAAGGGAGGTGGGGGGCAGCGACGTTGAGACAGAGGAAAAATGGACGGTCACCCGCGTTGGTAACGGTTTGGTTTACGTAAGAAGTGACGTCTGCGGGGACTTCAGGGTAGGAGGCGGCCGCGCCAAAGCCTTCTTGATATGGAAATTTGCGAATGGGCTGAACGTGGGACTTGGAAGTGATCGCGGTATACCAGCCGTTGTCGTTGAGCACTTCGATGAGCGTCGGTAAGTCCTCATGCACACCACCGAGATTCAGATTCGAAGGGTCGCCACTTAGGGGGAAATTGGTGCCATAGTTGGTGACATTTCGTTGGGCGCTATTTTCGTGTGGGTAGGTGCCTGTGAAGAGTGCCATTTTACTTGGGCTGCAAACAGGAGACAGTGCAAAACTACGCGTAAAATTGACCCCTGAGGTCGCCAGTGCATCAATGTTGGGCGTATCGAGCCCCACGGTGCCGAGCACACCTAGGTCTGGGCTTTGATCTTCAGTGAGGAAGAATAGAATGTTGCGTATAGGCTCGATGGGGGAAGTTCCGAGGCTGAACTCGGTGCCATCATTTACCGCATCGCCATCATAGTTGGTGGTGGTGTCGATGTCAGATAAGCTCGTATAGGCATCTGTATCGTCGTTGAGGATACACCACTGTTCCCAGTCGTCGGGCAGGCTATCGGAATCGCTATCGACCCATCCAAGTGGATTGAGGCCAAGTGAAAACTCGATATCGTCGGGAACTTTGTCGCCATCACTGTCCCAGAGTGTGGGGTCGGTGCCGAGTTCGTGTTCCTCGCGGTTCGTGAGTGCGTCGGTATCTGAATTTAACGAGCGTTCTGGCTTAGCGCGGTAGAATTTTTGATTGGTTTTCGTTTCAGTTAGGCTGTTGGTATTGGCTTCGCCTATGAATTCGGTGGCCTCGCGGTTCCAATCGATTAGATTCGCACTGCTCCAGATCCGATAACGTAGGCCAAGTGCTTGGTCCCAATTGAAGCTCACGTCGGTAGCTCCAATGGATAGATTGTGGATGCGTAAATTGGAGTTGTTGTCGGTTGGGTCTGTCCAAGCTAGGCCCTCGGCGCGGTTGCTTTCGCCATCGCCGTCCGTGTCTTGGTTTAAATTGCTAGCGGCAGCAGGGTAGAGGGACTCCCATACATCGCTGATGCCATTTTGGTTTCGATCCAGCGCTGTCGCTTGATTCGTGAGGCAGATAAGGGGAGTGATACTAAGTATCATTGAAGCCAGGGGGGGAGAAAGGTGCATATTTAACGACTACAGGAATTGTTTCTTATGGTGGGTGGCAATGTCTGTTAGCTGGTAGAAGTCATTGATTGAAAGTTTGTTCGTTGTATTTTTTTAGACACAAAAAAACGGGGCTTCGTTTGAAACCCCGTTTAGTAAAATCAGTTTTTTTTAAGAGCGGCGACGCATTGCAACAAAAGCAAGACCTAGCATGCCAGCGATGAGTGCATAGGATGAGGGCTCTGGGACAGCTGTCACGTCACCGATGATGCGGATCGAGTGAACTTGGAAGTTGTCGTTTGCAGTCTCACCTGTTGTAGCGTCGTAAAACAAGAAGCGTAGTTCGCCTGTTCCGGAAGTGTTCCAGCTAGTAGAACTGACAGTCGCTGTGAGGCCTTCCCCGCTGAGATCAATAGAGTAGAGTCCAAGTGGATCCAGTCCCGATTGTGTGGAAACAAGTTCAGCGCCGACGACTTGTTCTGAGCCTCCAGTGTCGCGATAACCAAATGCGAAGGTGGAACCGTCGTCGTTGTTAGCGCGAACTGATATTTCTACAGAAGTAATCGTGTAAGAAAATCCTGTTGCGGCAAATCCGAGATCAACATCAAAGCGAGATGTAGAACCAAAGGCTGCGCTGTTGATGAGATCTGTTCTTACTGCAGCAGTGCCAGTTCCATCGTAATTCCAAGAATTAATAGCAGAGAGAGCATTCGTGGCGTCATCGAAAGTGACAGCGCTGTTGATTGTGCTAAATTGACTATCACCGGTGGCGTAGGTGCTAACGGCTCCAGAGCCAGCAAAGTTGAATTCTACTAGCGTGACCGCCTGAGAAACAACGACACTCGTCAGTGAGAGTGCTACAAGAGGTAGGTATTGTTTATAATTCATATATTGGATTTGTTATTATTTGGGTGCTAAATTGCAGGTTTAGATACGTAAGAAACTATTCTTATGAACTCTTGTCAAGTTTTCTTAGCGCCGAAATATGAATTGTTTCTTAAAGTAGCCAAACTAATGGTTTCTTGCGCAGAGATGACGTGATTTAATCTCATTTTAAGTGGTTCGGTAGGGCGGTGGGGGTATAAAAGGCTCCGCCGCTGCGGTCGTCGCGGAGGTGTGCGGCGGGAGTGGGGTTACGCTTTGGGTTATAGGCTTTACCGTTGGCTTCGCTCCACCAAGTTTCCCAATTTTCGGAGAGTTGTTGGACGCGTTCAGGATACTCGCTGCTCAGATCTGTGGTTTCGCTCCGATCCTGCGCGAGATTGTAGAGCTCCCAAGCTTTGCCATCGACTGCGGTGAGTTTCCAGTCGCCTGAGCGAATGGCACGGTGATCAAACAGCTGAAAGTAGAGCGATGCGTGCGGTTCGCGTGTTTCTCCCTTGAAAATGGGTAGTAAGCTTTTGCCGGGGAGTGGGGGCAGTGCTTTACCTTTGCCTGCATCTTTATAGTCGGCACCTGCGAGTTCCATGAAAGTGGGGAGCAGGTCAATGATATGCGCGGGTTGCGAGTTGATCTCGTTCTGATTCGTGATGTGTCTTGGCCACCATGCGATGAAGGGCGTGCTGATGCCGCCTTCGTGTTGGTTGCGTTTATAAAGTCGGAATGGGGTATTGCTGACGTTTGCCCAGCCCATGCCGATTTCCCAATTCGAACCTGGATCTCCCGGCAGGGTGTTTTTCTCAAGCATCACTGCGTCGGTGCGCGAGTAGGGTGAGCCGCCGTTGTCGCTCATGAAGATGACGAGGAGGTTGTCGTCGAGCCCATGTTGTGTCAGACTGCTGAGGAGTCGTCCGACGTTTTGATCCAAATTATCAATCATGCCTGCGTAAACAGCCATGCGCAAATCTTCAAGTTGCTTCTGGGCGGTGCTGAGGCTGTCCCAGCGCGGCAAATTGCTGGGGTGCGCAGACAGTTTGGCTTCGGCGCCGAGGATTCCGATTGCCTGCATGCGCTCATAGCGCTCTTGGCGAACGGCCTCCCAGCCTTTTAAGTAGGTGCCCTTATATTTTTCGATGTCGGCTCGAGGTGCTTGGAGCGGGTTATGTGGAGAATTGTAGGCCAAATACATAAAGTAAGGCTTCTCTGGGTTGGCGGCCTTGGACTCTTTGATGAATTGGAGGGCGTAGTCGGTGACCGCGTCGGTGACGTAGAACTCGGGGTCCTTGGTTTTGAATGGCTTTTTATCTAGGCGAAAGCTGTCCGAGATGGGTGGGAAAAAAGCGCTGGCTCCACTCAGATGACCAAAGAATCGGTCGAAGCCTCGGTTGGTGGGGTTGGCATTTAGGTGCCATTTACCTAGTGCGAAGGTCGCATAGCCTGCAGTGCGCATGACCTCGCCGATGGTCGCACCGCGCTGCACGCCGAGTCCTGTGACGGGCCAGTAGTGCCCTGACATGATAGAGGCTCGGGTGGGTTCGCACTTCGAGGCATTGTAAAATTGGTTCATTCGAATCCCCTCGGTGGCGAGGCGATCCAAGTGCGGCGTGGAAATCTCACTTCCAAAACAGCCGAGATCTGAAAAGCCGAGATCGTCTGCCAATATATAGATGATGTCGGGGCGAGACGGAGCGACTTGTTTATCTGTCGCGTCAGTGGTGCTGACAAGAATCCCTAAACTTAGCGCCGGAAGCAGGCACAGACGAACGGATTGCATGGAAAATCGGCGGGGTAAAGAGCTCATCGTGTAAGCACTATTCACTTGACCTATGAAAAGACAATAAGAATTGTTTCTTAATGGGCAGTATCCCCAATCCAACTCAATCCCCAAAAAATATAAACACGGAGGCCGCAGAAAATCTGTTTCTAAGTGAATTTCGTGCTCCAGGCGCAGCACTGCGCGGAAAACCCTTCTGGTCTTGGAATGGGCAACTCGAAGAATCTGAGTTACTCAGACAGATCGACGTGGTGGATCAAATGGGCATGGGGGGTGTTTTTATGCATTCACGCACTGGTTTGCAAACGGAGTATCTGGGTGAAGAGTGGTTTGAGTTGATTAATTCTTGTGCGGAAAAGTGTGCGGAAACAGGACTCGAAGGATGGCTTTACGACGAGGATCGTTGGCCCAGTGGCACTGCGGGTGGTATCGTTACCACTGACGAGCAGCATCGGATGCGCTCGATTGTTCTACGTGAGTATGGTGCGGGCGAGCGCATTGCGTGGCCCGAAGAGGCCGATTTCATCGAGGCACATATCGTTGAGTTGAAGGCGCTGCATTTGTTTGCGTATGAGCCCATTGAACGTGGAGCGCTTGCAGAATGTCCACAAGGTAAGCAGGTCTTGGTGTTTTACCGGGAAGTGCATCCATCCAATAGTTTTTATAATGGTGGGGCGTATTTAGATACACTCAGTCGTGATGCGACGAATGCGTTTATCGAATCCACGCATGAGAAGTATCGTGAGCATTGTGGGCATCATTTTGGTAAATCGATTCAAGGTATCTTTACGGATGAGCCACACCGTGGTTTTATTTTGTGCGATGCGGTGCAGCAGCCGGGTGCATCCAAGCCCTCGCATTCAATACCTTACACCGAGTCATTATTTGACGAGTTTGAGGCTCAGTTTGGTCAGTCCCTTCGAGGGCGATTACCCGAACTCATCTTTCAATATAAAGGGCAGCCGCTGTCGAAATTAAAGTGGCAGTATGTCGAGCTGTTACAGCGCTTGTTCATTCAAAATTGGGCCAAGCCTTGCGCGGATTGGTGTGAGTCGAACGATCTATTACTTACTGGCCATGTGCTGCACGAAGATTCACTGGCGGCACAAGTAGTGCCAGTGGGTTCACTGTTTCGCTATTACGAAACGATGAGCTATCCTGGGATCGATGTGCTCTCGAAGCGCTGTGAATCATTCTGGGTCGCGAAACAAGTGGTGTCTACTGCGCGTCAGTTGGGTAAGCCTTACGCCTTGTCTGAACTCTACGGCTGCACGGGCTGGGATATGGGCTTCGATGGCCACAAGCGGATCGGTGATTGGCAAGCATTCCAAGGAATCAATCTACGTTGTCACCATTTGTCGTGGTATTCGATGGCAGGGGAATCGAAGCGCGATTATCCTGCGAGTATCTTGCACCAGTCTGCATGGTATTCTGATTACAAATATGTGGAAGACTATTTCGCACGAGTGAATCATGTGCTCAAGCAGGGCGAGCCGGATTGTGATGTGCTGGTAGTGCATCCTGGGGAATCGCTTTGGGCTCAGTTCCATTTGGGTTGGTCGAAATGGTTGGGTTCTGACTCTGCGCAGATCGACGCGATCGAAGAAAAGTTTGCGACTTTGTATCGGTGGTTGATGGATGCGCAGATTGATTTTGATTACGGAGACGAAGAGCAAATGGATCGTCTTGGAGAGATCGAGGTTATCGACGATGAGGTCTTTTTCCGAGTGGGGGAGATGCGTTATCGGTCGATTGTCCTTGGTGGAATGGACACGATGCGTGGATCGACATTAAAGCTTTTGAAGGCATTCACCGCTGCGGGCGGTTCGGTTGTATTCGCGGGTCCAGTGCCGGCCTATGTGGATGCCGAACTGAGTGAAGCACCCTTAGCTTATGCAGGAGTCATTGGTAGCTCGGGCTGGAGTCAGTCGTCGATCGTTATGGCGATTCGCAGTGCGAGTGAACAACTTTTGAAGCTCAATCGTAATGAGGGGGTTCCAGGTGTAATGAGTCATGTGCGTCGTGTGGAAAATGGCGAGGTGCTCGTGGCGCTCGTCAATACTACCGAGGCTATGATTCAAAACGTCTATGTGAATCTCGCTGCAGTGGGTCATGTGGATTGCTTAAACTGTCGTGATGGTTCGATGACGCCAGTCGATGCACGTGCAAGCGCGGATGGCTTACAGTGGCCCTTACATTTTGAGCCATTGCAGGAGCACGTATTTCGTGTGCGTGTGAATTCGACTTCAATTCAGGGTAGCGCTGTGGCTATGAAGTCGAGTGCAACTCAATCCGTCATGCTCAATGGGGTCTTCGATTATGAATTAAGCGAGCCGAACGCTTTGGTTTTGGATCGAGCTCGATATCGTATCGCTGACGGGGCTTGGAGAGCTGAGGAAGATATTTTGCGAATTGATAAAGAGGTTCGTGAGGCATCTGGGTGGCCATTACGCACAGGCACGATGGTTCAACCTTGGTGTAGTCACGGCGAGGCGGATGTTGGGCCAGACTTTGAGCTCGAGTATCGGTTTGAAGTGGATGTCATACCTCCAGAATTGGACTTAGTGCTCGAGCAACCCGAGCGCTGGGAATTGTTTTTAAACGATCAAGCCATTCCACTGAATCATCCTCTCGATTGGATGGTTGATATTGCTTTGAAGCGCACTCAATTGCCAACTCAAGCGCTACAAGTGGGAATGAACTTTTTAAGACTACGGACGAAACTTAAAAGTGATACCGATTTAGAGGCACTTTATTTGTTTGGTGATTTTGGTGTCGAGCGGCGCGCAAGTGGCTTTGTGCTGACACATATGCCAATTTTTCTAGAGATTGGTGATTTGGTCGATCAAGGACTGCCGTTTTATTCAGGCCGAGTCAGTTATCTAACCAAGCTTAAAGACATTGCCCGCGATCAAGCATTTATCTGTCAGTTGCCTAATTTTGAAGGTGCGTGTGCAACTGTCGTTTGTGGAGATACTGAGCAGCTGTATGCGTTTCCCCCATACACTGCAGAGCTGACTGCTCTTTCGAATGAGCCCTTATTGCGTATTGAGGTCTGTTTAACGCGTCAGAACCTCTTTGGCCCGTTTCACCGTATACCTAAAGAATCGATTATGACGGCGCCGGATAGCTTTCGAACCGTGGGCGAGTGCTACACTGAAGATTACTTATTTTTCCCATCTGGTTTAATAGAGGCTCCAGTTTTGTCTTTCTAAGGAGGGTGCATTGATGTCTGTTTACTTGCACGTCAGACAGATTCAGTGCTGTCTTTTATTGCTTGGTTTTGCGCATGGTTTGTGTGCGGATTCAGGTCGAATTTCTTCAGTCTTTGAGTCGGATACTGCAGCCACTGTGACTGCGGTGTTGGACCCGCACTTAGACCTTGCGACTCGGGTGGCTCGTGAGCGAGTTGCAGTGGAAAGCCCAGTGCCACTTGCGCCGTTAATCGTAGCAGGTCAAGGTGAGCACTCTAGTAATTTGACCTTTGTGCGCGTGTTGAATGAGAACGGAATCGCGAGTGCGCAATTTTTAGCGTATCCAGAATCTGTAGTTGGTGGCGTATCGGTGGGGGCGGGTCGAGATGAAGATGGCGATGCGTTTATCGTGACTGCACCTATCGTAGATAAAACGGTTAAGCTGCTACAGGTGTATGATCTCCATGGTGGTCTTCGGGCGGTGGTTCGGACACCAACGAAAATGCCTCCGCCTTATGTGATCGCGGTTGGCGACTTTTTATCGGAGCACCCCGGGGATGAAATAGCCGTTGCCCCCGCGAATCAAAATAAAGGGCAAGCCAGTGGGGTTTTGCTGTATCGTGCGAATGGCCGCGCTCTAAAGGGCATGAAGTTTGTCGCCACGGATAGTGGACGCGTTCAACTCGAATCGTATCGTCTTAATGGTCAGTCGTATTTAGAGCTGTATAAGAAAGGCTCTGGAGCATTGCTGCAGTTCGATCCCGAAGGTGGGGCGCATTCCTTTCTACAGTTCAGTTTTGAGGATGCGGTGGATGGTGTCTTTCGCAGTGCGTTTGGTGATCAACGCTATCTAGCTACGATTGCGAATGATGACTTATCTGAAGTGTTTACGCTGGCTCCGGGCGTAGTTATTGAAAGGCAAAACATCGGTCGTTTTGAAAATGAGTTTTGGATCACCGTAGATAAATTTGGATTCACGCAAGAGGATGAAGGAGAATATATTAAGTTTACTAAATATGCTCATTTGCGTGCCGACGCCTCTTCGCCAGCGTATAAAAACCCATCTTTATTTAGTAGCGAAGATCCTGCAAAATGGGAGCAGGGCATGCGCCTCGCACGCTCAGGTCTGGGGCGGCTGAAGCAGCCTCTAATTAATCAGGGTCGTTCACTTTGGGAGCCGTGTTTCACGCACCGTCAATTCAATGATCGTTTTGATGCGTGGAAATCGGTGAAAGATACTTCCACGGGGCTGCCTAAATACCTAGCGCTTTCAAGGCTCAATAATGTGTCTTACTATGGCGAGTTTGGAGCTAAGGATAGTTTCGTGGGGTCGACTTATGCATTCGGTTTACCGGCGCTGGATCGTCTCTATGAACTACCATTGCGTGGATTCTTATTTGCCCTAAGTGAAGCACATCGCGAGCACCCCGAACGCGTTATTTCGGTGGAACCGAATCATGAGCACGAGATTGCGATTCGTGAGGATCAGTCTGTCGGTGATTATAACCCCGCGATGATTCGTGGATTTGAGGAATACTTGACGCATCTTTATGGTGCAGACCTGTCTCAAGCCTTGGCAGCGCGGAATGGACCTTCGGTTTTGAAATTTGATGCGCCTCGTGACACAGGGCGTGGGAGCTGGGATCGATACGATGCGGATCATAAATTTTTCAACGATTGGTATTACTTCAATCGCTACGTAGTGAATCGTCGCTTGGCAGATACTTTTACGCAGGCGTTGCTTGCGGGCTTTCCAGCAGAGATCGTTAAATCGCATCAAATTCCGGATCGTTATGCAATCGGCACTCTCGATCTGTTTAGTGAGCGGATGACGCGTATCACGCCGATTGATTATGCCCTGACTGCAGGCGTGGGCTTTGGGTTTACGCGCTACTCGGTTTGGTTTAAGAAGCCAGCTTACGCATTGAAGGCGGGCTATTCTTCGGGTTTTGATTCAATGGTTATGGGCGAGTATCAAGCGCTGACTTCCGACCAGAAGCTAGCCAATGAACAGTTGGTGCATGTTTGGGAAAAGGGTGGGAATGCGATCCATGCGATGAAATGGCCAGAGTCGCATGACAAGGGCTTCAATGAAACGATGACTCAAGCGATTCGTAATTTATTGGAAAAGCATGATACACCAAGAACAGTGGTCACAGGCGGTGTCGGGCAGATCAAAGCATTTTCGAATGGGGAGCGGCGCTTCAATATAGCATCGCTTGGCACGGGTGCCGACAAGCGCGGATTGATCAAGAGTTTAAAGGAAGACGGCAGTTGGGAGGGAAGTGTGTATGCTGTGCCTTTCCGCACCGCAGTCAGTGTCAAACCTATTGAAGTAGGCATGACTAGTCGCATTGGTGTTGGCAATGTGCTAGAACTGAGCCCAGTCAAATCGATCGAAGGGGGTGAACAAATTGTGCTCACTTTTATGGCTTCATCCACTATGGGGCAGGCGACGCTACAATTTAATGTTTATCATGAACTCGGCGGCATGCTTCCAGGTTACGAACAAGCAATTACCGTTGGTGAAAAGGTGAAGCAGTATCGTTTCGTGCTAAGTGCTCAACTACCGGCAGATGATCTTGTGGTGAGTCTCTCTGTGCCATCCAATGTCCGTATCAGCGAAGCTTCGGCTCAGCGTGAGACAGAGGAAGTGGCCAGGCCGCATCGTGATGACCATGAGGGTATTCCGCATCAGGGTGGAGTAAGCTTTGATATCTTGCCTTAAAGTAGAAATGTAAAGTTTCTCTCAACTCTAGTTGTGATCCTGATATAAACCTTGTAAGATTCGATTCTTATAGTCATATACCAGAATCTACTTCAACCCCTAAGCTGCACCCTAATATGTCAAAAGCTCGAAAAATCTCACTCTTTGCGTTGCTGTTCATGAGTTTATCTCAGTGGACCTTTGGTGTGTTGCGTCACCCGGCTATGACCGATCAGCAGGCACGTGATTTGGCGGATCTGCCGCAGTTTGAGAGTCGTGCGAGTATTGCCAATACGGGTTGTTCGGCGGCTATGTTGAGCCCGAATTGGGTGCTGTTTGCTGCTCACTGCACAGGGAACCCTCAGGAAGAAGATAAGTGGATTTCGGTGCTACATTATGTGGATGGAGTCCAGTATTCGAGTACGGGCAGATCGCGTCTCGTGCGTAGTGGTGATCCCGGATATGACGACGTTGCACTGGTAGAACTCGACTTGCCGATCACGCAAGCGGTGAGTTTTGTCGCTCCGTTAAATGGCTTTACCGAGTATGATCGCTTGGGTTGGCAACTCGGCCGTGGGTGGTATGGAGAATTGTCGAGCCCAGTTCAATTTAGTGGCACCTACCGAGCGATGACACAGCGTGTGTATTCGAGTCTGCGTGAAACAAATAATGGCTTTGGTAAATCAGTGACACCGCAGTTTATTTACTACCGCTATGATGGTTCGCCTGCGAGTGGTTCACCGAGTGCATTTACTACGCGCTACGAAGGCGGCACGGGGCCGGGGGATAGTGGTGGGTCTCTCTTTATCTACTCACATGGGCGTTTCTTTTCTGCTTCGGTAGTGAGTGGCCCCAGCGGTGATTCCAATAGTGATTACCGTAATTCTCGCATGAGCACCCACTTGGATGCGATTCAGGAGATTTCCGGTTTGAGTTTCGCCTATCCGCAAAAGCTTGAACCTGTCGCGACTTGGGTCGCGGAGGATTTGAATCTAACGCTGTCTGATTCGGATACCGTAGTGAGCTGGTCGGATCGTTTAGATGCATTGACTTGGTCGAACGCGACCGACGGTGGTGCGGGCAGTCCTGAGTTCTTAGAAGCTGCCACTCCAACTGGGCTCTCTGCAATACGTTTTGACGGCAGTGAGTCACTCGGCTTATCGTCGGCTGAAAATCCATTGGCAGAAGCGACCGCAATGAGCGTCGTCATGGTCTTGCGGACGGGCGCCAATGGTGAAGGCTTACAGACGACACCATTTGGCACGACAGGTCTTTTGGATGCGAGTTCGGGTGATTTGGCTTGGGGACTTTCGTATTCACAGAATGAACGTTTCGGATTGAGCCTCGAAGCACAAGACAGTGCCGTCACTGGAATTTTTCGCGGTGGAGTGGGCAATGCGGGACTTTCAGATAACCAGTGGCACGTGGTTGTCGCCACATGGGATGGTTCGGAAATTTCACATGATAATGCGGGCGACGATCAAAATATGAAGCTCTTCGTCGATTCGATCGATCAGGTGCGACTCGGGCAGGGTGTGAATCACTACAATGTTGAGCGCGGCGCGGTTTCTTTGCTCCTCGGCAATAGTCAGAGCAATGGTGTCGGCGGCTTCAACGGAGATGTTGCAGAGATCCGCATGTATCGTGGTGAACTTCAATTGCACGAAATCGATCGCATTCTCACTGCGATGAAAGCGCGCTATGTGAGCGGCAGTCCAGCAGTTCAATTCACTAGGCCTTGGACTAATCATCTACAGATTCCAGCAGGTCAGAGTTTGCAGACACGTGGTCTCTTAACGGGAGGTGCAACTTCAGTAGAGTGGTTTGTGGAATCAGGCCCTGCTGCCGTTACATTCTCAGACTACACATCCGCAAATACAGACATCTCATTTGAAGCGCCAGGGTCTTATCAACTACGCGCTGTGGCTACGGATGGAGTTACCAGTGGCAACACCGATTTATTCATCGAAGTTTATACGCCTCTTGCACCCAATACTGTAGTGACTCCGTATGCGGTGACTGGAAACTGGGTCGGTAACGACCTCGGCGATTTGTCGACGGATGGCTCCTTTAGCGAATCTACAGGTGTGGTTACGGTGAATGGGGCGGGCTCAGGTCTTGGCACGGACGAAGGCGAAACTTATGACCAAGGACATTTCGTGTGGAAGGGTGTTGCGGGCGATTTTGATATCGTTGCCCGGATGAGCAGTCTCGGCAATGCGACAGGTCCCACGCGTGGTGGCTTGATGGTTCGTGGCGGACCTGGTTCTACAGACGCGGCGGCATTCATTGGCTTAGCGCCTGACAATAAAGCGTATTTATTGATTCGCAGCGAAGGTGGCAAGTGGGGAGACCTCACGATCGAAGAAACACCGGGTGTGACCACGCCTGCGTATTTTAAATTGGAACGTCGTGGCAATTCCATCTCGGCCTACGTGTCCACGGATGGTATCAATTTCAATCAGATCGGCGCGACAGCAGACGTCTTACTTCCGGGTGTGTCCCGTGTCGGGATGTTTGTCACGAGTGGTGATGTCGCTACGACGGTTGCCGGAGTATTTGATAACATTAGTTTATCGCAGGTCGGTTTCGCAAAAACATCGGCGATTCAATTCGACGCTCGAGCAGATTCGTCGGGACTTATTGAATATATCCCATCGGTCGAAGGTGCGCGTGATCCTTGGATTTGCATTGATCAAGAAACGGGCGGCGAAGTGCTGTCTTTCAAGAAAGACGACCAAGATCATCTAGAAGTGCAGCGTTCGAGTGTGAGCGCTTCGGGGACTT
Source organism: Opitutales bacterium (assembly GCA_018607135.1). GTDB lineage: Bacteria > Verrucomicrobiota > Verrucomicrobiia > Opitutales > Coraliomargaritaceae > JBPOFY01. The sequence continues at coordinate 109,052 of JABBCA010000082.1, read as the reverse complement.
ATCGCTCGCGCCTTATTGTGGATGATGGCAATGCAGCGACCTTCATACTGGATGAGGATATTCAGCAGTTCTACGCGGCAACAGAATTCAATACCAATGGTGATTTTGACGGCTGGAATACGAATAATATCGATAGCCCAGTCGTGGCATCGGGAGTGCTTTCAGGGATTAGTAATAGTGACGATCCACAGATCACAAAGACTGGATTGGAACTGAATGGCAATAGCTACACGCAAGTGGAGGTGCGAATGAAATCTGCGATCAATACAGACGTTCAACTCTATTGGTCTCGTGTCGATGGGGCAGGATTTACTGCTTCTAGATTAATGACAAAGGCTTACAGTGGCGCTGGAATGTTTCAGACTTTGACTTTTGCACTGGCTGGAACTGTGGAGTGGGATGACGAAGTCATTACAGCGCTTCGTCTAGATCCTGTAAATGGTTCTGGGACTTCGGGCACCGCTTTTGAAATCGATTATATTCGAATCACAGATGGTTCCACCGCTCCGGATCGAGCACCGATTACTGGTTTTGACTTCAACGGAAATGCCAATGGCTGGGAGGTCATTGGAGGCATCGAGAATGACTATGTGCTCGGTGGCAGTTATCACCTCGATAGTTCGACGACGGACCCTCGAATGAAAAACGAGACCTTAGATATCGATTCTAATACAGTGGACGCCGCGCTAGTTCGCATACGTTCAAACAACGCGGGCAATCTTCAAATTTTTTGGACCACATCGTCTGCTTCAGCTTTCAGTGCGGCACGTAGTGCTCAAGTAGCGATCGTGGCGAGTGGCGATTGGCAGACCGTTCGTGTTCCATTGGCAGCTTCGGGAACATGGACCGGTGAAACGATCACTTCGCTACGTCTCGACCCGATCAATGTGGCTAATGCAAGTATAGAGATTGATGCGGTGGCCATGACGAGTGGTGATGCAGATGGCGATCAAATCCCTGATACATACGAAATTGCGAATGGGCTTGAAGCCTTGGACGCCGCAGATGCAAATGCCGATGGAGATGCGGACGGTCAGAGTAATTATGACGAGTATATCGCAGGCACTGATCCCGACGATTCTGGAGACCGTGTGATGTTTACGAGTCAGATACTTTCAGCTTCGGTATTTGAAGTGCAAATTTCCGGCAGAGCAGGGCGCGCTTACACACTCGGGCGTAAGCTAGACTTGAAAGATTTGACTTGGACGCCAGTAGATACCGCAGACGCATTGATCTCAGATGGAACGGTTACATTAACTGATTCCCAAGTATTTACTGAAGCCTTTTATCGCGTGGAAATTTTATTTCCATAGTTCAGCTAGGGGCAGTGCAGGATTCTGGTTTAGCTTTGTTTGAAGAAATGAGTTCTTTCTCTCTTGTCAGCACATACAAAATTAGCCTACTTTTAGTTATACAAAACATCTCATTAGTATCCCAATAGATTATGAATATCCCCCAAATTTTTGTCTCTTCTTTACTCATAGCTGGGCTCAGCTATTCGGTGTCAGCGGGCACCGTTTTAGAATATACTTTCGACACGACCACAGACGGCGTTACGCAAAACGGCCAATTTCAAACATTTGGACAAGCGACTGCATCCACAAGCGAAGGAGTGCTACAAGGTCGTTTGAATAGTTCGAGCCCTTTCGACGCTCAAATTTCTTTGAACCCAGGCACACTGACACTTGGTGGTGGCGAAACTTGGGACACCATTGAATTTCGGATACGTCAATTAGCTGACAATACTGGCACTCCTGGTGCACCACAGGCGATTGATTACGCATCTACATTGCTTTCCGTGACATTGAGTGTCGGGGGGTTCCAAAATTTGGGTCTGTTTAACACGACTTATTATACTGAGGTGACGCAGGCTGATGGATGGTCACTATTTACTGTAGATTTGGCCACCTATCTTGTGGATAACAGCTTCGCTGCGAATGCGGAAATCACATCGAGTCGATTCGATCCGATAGGCAGTCCTGCACAAGCGGGTAATTGGGTAGAGGTTGACTACATAGCGTTTAATTCTGTTCCTGAGCATGGCACCTATGCGCTTCTCGGAGGCTTGATTGCGCTCGGCTTTGTTGCCATCAAGCGTCGTCAGTAATACGAGTCATGTGATTACAAAAAAAGGCAGTCTTTAGGCTGTCTTTTTTTTGTCTTCGAGGGGCAGTGCTTCGCAAGTCGAGCACCTTTACCTGACTTCAGTATCTTGGCTAATGATGTTCACGCAGGTTTGTGTCTGCTCTCACCAATTTTAAGTAGTGTGCAGTTCGTGATGAGTCGTCTTGTTTACGGTCATTCTGCATGCAGTGGCCCTACGTTTTAATTAGCGGAGCCCTCCATGACGTGTTTGTTAAAGCATTCTTCAAGCACATGAGTTGTTAGGCTGACCTGAAAGTTTTGTTCATCTGACTTCGACGAACGTTGTTAGCTCGAGTAACTTGGGTTCCAAGTGAAAGTAGTCTCTTTCCAATCGCGATGTGACGGGCTCTCCATTTATGTAGATTGCCTTGGTGTCGCTAAGTCGCGGAACGCGAACGACTGTATTCATTTTTTTGGGTAGATGGATCGTCATGGAAAACTGAGGTTCACGGTCCCATTCTATTAGAATGGGACCGTGCGGTGTCGGCACTTTGCCTTTGGCATGATTGAGGTTTGCGATGCGCGGGTGTATCTGAACGGTCTCCCAGTTCGGAGCCATTGATTGGACACCAAGCACGTAGCGCGGCAGTATGTTTGCAGGTGCAGCTCCCCATGCGTGATTCCAGTCTTGGTTGGGCTTGTATTTTTGATCCCATGCTTCCCACGTGATAGTGGTGCCACTTTCGACCATATGACGCCAGCTGCGGTCGGTGTCAGTGAGCATCAATTCGACGGCATAGTCGTCAGCGCCATTTTCAAACAGTGCTTCCATGAGGTATTGAGCCGCGTAAACTGAACAAGCCATACCTCGGGATTGTATCCACTCGATAATACTTCGCTTGTTGGCTTCTGGGACGAGATCGAAGGCAAGTGGAAACACGTTTGCATGAAAGGAAGAATGCTCGGTGCCGACGCCATCTACATAGAGACCTGTCTTCGGATTGAAGAACGTTTTTTGATAAGCATTTTTGGTGCTTTTATATATTTGATGGTAGTGTTGAGCCTCGTCGACCTTTCCGCACGCAACTGCGAGTTCGGTCATGTCAGAAAGTGCTTTGAGGTGGAATGCGTTGACCACTGAATTGAGCTTTGTGAACACAAACCCATCGCGTTCGACTGGTGGCCAATCGACGATATCGTCGCGTTTGATTTGACGTTTGTTGCTCGTGATCAATCCGTCTTCGCCTACACGCTCGAGTAGCAATTTTGTTTTTAATGATTCATAGCGCGGTGTTAGCCAGTCGAGGTCGCCCGTATGCATCCAGTCTGCTTTGGCGATGAAGATCATATGTGGTGCCCATTCAGTCGGCCATGTGGGTTGTTTCATCAATAGATCGAATGTGTCCCGTGCCATTTCAATGTCATTGTCAGTGTAGTAGCCGCTCAGCTGGTTGAGGTAGGCGTCGGCTTCGTATGGAATGCGTTCACGATCCCCGTCGACATAGACGCCAGCAAAACTTGTGGCCTTTATCGAGTAGCGGCATAGTTCCCAGATACGATTGAGCATCGGGTCAGAGCATTCGAAGTCTGCAGCCTGATCATCCCATGTGCTCGGGAAAGCTGATTGCCTGACGAATGCTTTAGGGTTTAGCTCGCCCGAGTAAGCTTCAATCTCGATCCAACGAAAGGGCAGGATGACTCCCCATTCTTGGGGTAAGCGCACTGCTTTGAGATGTGTGGTGTTTCGTTTGTCGGGTGTGGGTGCGATGACTTGAGAAATCGAATGATCCAGCGGCGTATCAACGACTGCATAGCGGACGCTGCCAGGTGGATTGCGGTCTATCCTTCCATTGGCAAAAGCTTCGCCGAAATGAATCGTTACAGAATCTTGCGAACTCTCTGTTGGTTCGATTCGTAAGTTGCCGAATGCGACACGTCCGTAATCGAGGAGCCACGTTGTCGAGTCTATGCGTGTCACCGTTTTAGGTAATTCGTCGGACAGTTCGACTGGTGCGGCTTGGGCTGCGCTCGTGAGGAGCGATACAATGAAAGTCAGCTTGTAGAATATCGGTTTCATTGTGCAGCTTCTTTGAGTTGTTTGAAGCGAGCGCGCATTAGGTTCAGTTGATCAAGAAACTTAGGTAGTTGCGCTAAGTCCTTGGTCTCGTGCGGATCTTCTGTCAGGTGAAACAGCTGTTCGTGTTCGTAGTCGGGCCAGTAGAAATATTTCCACTCTTTGTTTACTAGGGCTTCAGAAGATGGGATACGATCAATGTTAGAAATAGTAGGGTGCTCGTAATAAAAATCGTTCCGCCATTCTTGGGGATTTTCATCTAGATAGAGTGATGCGATATCAGATCCTTGCATGTTTTTTGGGGGCAACAGCATGGCGGCTTTAAGTATCGTCGGTGCCACATCGACGTTCAGTGTCATGGCGTCGCGCGTCTGTCCAGCTTGTGTGGATTGCATGCGAGGATCATATATAATCAAAGGCACGCGGATGCTTTCACTATGTGGATACCATTTATCTGCCAAGCCGTGTTCGCCATGGTAATATCCGTTGTCGGTAGTGAAAATGATGAGCGTATTTTCTAATACACCTTGAACCTTCAGTTCCTCAATGATGCGCCCACAAGTCGCGTCGACTTCTGTTGCGAGGCGGTAGTAGTTCTTCATCATGCGCTGATATTTCTCTGGAGTGTCGAATCGCCAGTGCCAGCGTATACGTCCCTCATTTTTAGAATTCTGTAAAAACTCGGGAAGGGCGCGATAGGCAGTTTCGGTCGCGGTTTTGGGCACTGGGATTTCGATATCTGCGTAGAGCATAGCACTGCTGGGCTGGGGCAAAAATTGCTTTGGATTTCGATCCTCAGCATGTGTGGCAAAGAAGGCAACTGTCAGGCAAAAGGGTTGCTCTGTGGGGCGTGTTTCGAGGAACTCTAAAGCATCGAGCTCGTTCTTCCGCGTGACATGTATTTTAGATCCATCAGCTTGGTCTAGCCAGTGGGTGCTACCATATACGCGCCCAAAATCAAAACGCTCTTTGGGAAACTTGCCGTTGTGCCATTTTCCAACATGGCCGACATGGTATCCGTTGGCTCTGAGTAAGCCTGGATAGGTCTCAGTCCAAGGCGTGGCCCAAGGTCCAAAGCCACGATTTTTGTGTCGCGCCATCCATTGCCCAGTGAATAAAGAAGCACGACTGACACCGCAGATGGAGGTCGTTACATAGTTCTGCGTAAATCGTATGCCTTGTTTTGAGAGGCGATCCAGTTCCGGAGTCTGCACAACTGTGTGCCCTTCGATTCCGAGTGTATCATGTCGCCAGTCATCCGCAAAGAGAACGACGATGTTGAGTGGTTCGTCTGCTGCGGACGCGACCACGTAATTCATTGCAATGCACAGACAAAGTGCACCGATTTTGAATCGTTGGCTACTCACTCTCCTCAGATGCTTTAGCCTTTGCTTCAAGTAAGCGCTGTGTCTCCTCTGCGCGTTTACGGCTGATCGGGTAGAACCACATTAGGAAGATCGCAAGACTCAGACCTACTGCTTGGAAACCGATTAAAAGTGCTTTCATTTTGATTGCGATCCCTTCATCGAGGCCGGCGGCATTCACGACATGTGGGTCGTATCCTGCTGCGGTTGCCATGTAGCCACCTAAGCCGAAAGTTAGGCCTTGTGCAGCTTTGAGTGCAAAGCCCTTTACAGAGCTAAACATTCCTTCACGGCGACGCCCTGTGTGCAATTCATCATAGTCGCATACATCTGCGACCATTGAATCGACCATTAGCCAGCAACCTTGCATACCAATAAATGTAATCGCACCAGCGACATACATCGCCCAAGGCCAGCGTGGGTCGATTGCGAAATAGTTAGCGATCGTTCCAAATAGAACAAAACCAAGTCCGATCATCATAGCCGCTCGCTTATTAAACAGCGTAGAAAGATAGCCAATAAAGAACATACTCACATACGACAGCGCTACAGCTAGAGTGCCTAGGCTTCCCATGAATAGGCCTACCGCTTTGGGACTACCGTCAAATACGTAGTGCAGCATAATCAAGGGACCAATGCTCTGCGCAGAAAAGAGTGCAGTAATGATGACGACGTAGGTAATGAACAAAATCAAGAAGGGACGATTGGTCATCGTATACATGATCGCCGGTAGAAGCTTAATTGGCTCTTGTTCGGTAATTTCCAGGTTCTCTTTACAACCAAAAGTCGGAATTAAGCCAGAGACTAAAACAACTCCTGCTACTCCCACGGTGACCCAAAAGGCGCCGACACCAAAATTAGGAAAGTAATCAGCTGCGGCTATGCTGAACAGCCATGCGGCTGCCAATGACCCCAACAGTCCAATTAACATACGCCATCGTATTACACGCGTTCGCTCATCATAGTCAGGGGTTAACTCAAAGCCCAGAGCTGTGTATGGCACGACGAAAAGAGTGTAGGCGACTGCCAGTAAACTCCCCACAGTGCAGACATATAGAAAGGGGATGTTTTGATACCAAACGTAGCTTACTGTATCTAAGCCGAAGGGCGTCCAGAGTAGCGGTAATAATAAGGCGCATAGCAATACGCCAATAAACATGAACGGACGCCGTCGGCCAAATCTGGATTTGCAATTATCAGAAAGGTTCCCAATCCACGGGTCTGTAAACGCATCAATTAGCCGTGGCATCGCCAATGCCAGACCAGCGAGTTCAGGTGTAAACTTAAAATGCTCAACATAGACCAAGGTGCCCAACGCAGTCAGTGTATTGAACATGAAGTTATCGGCGAGCCCACCAAATCCCCATTTAATTTTAGTCAGCAGTGGGACTTTTTTTTGTCCCGGAATGTGGGGGATGTGATTTACACTCATAGTGGGGTCGTGAGTCGATGGGGTTGCATAAGCTATGTTTATTTCGTGCTGCAGACAACGTAGAACTGCTTGGTGATTGGGTAAAAAAAGGGCAGCCCTAAGACTGCCCCTTTAACCTATACCCTAAAATTGTTTATGGTGTTTCATCGCGATGTTGCTCTGCGTAAGTAAACCCAGATGAGTTTCTGTGTTCGAAGCTATGAGATCGATGAGTTGATATAGTGATTGTTTGATACAGTGACTGGAGGATGCATCACCATTAAGAACGATTTACAATAAGAAACAATTCTTATTGTGGGTGTCAAGAATTGTTTCTTTGGTTTTTATGGGAAAATGCGAATGCTTAATAAGTCGTTGATAGCCATTTTATTATCATTTAATAATAAACGCATAGTGACTTGCTGATTTGTAATGATCTGACCAGTTACCTTTAATAACTTGCTCGATGGGGTATAGGAACTTTATAAGAACTATTAACATTCAATACGAAAACGATACAATATGAGAGCACGATTAAAAGATGTCGCGGAGCGAGCGGGCGTGGCGACGAATACCGCATCGACGATTTTGAATCGTCGCCCGAATTCGTGGGCCTCGAAAGAAACGACTGCTCGTGTATTTAAAGCTGCCGAAGAATTGGGATATAAGCCCAGTCGTGCGGCCTTGGGCTTGCGCCTGGGCAGCTTTAAGACTGTCGGCTTGGTGATTCCTGATTTGCACAATCCAGTCTATACGACTTTTGCAGACTTGTTGGCTAAGCGGATGCGAGAGAGTGGTTACGATTTGATTTTAGAGCACTCACGCACGGATGTGGCATATGAAAAGCACTGCTTAGATTCAATTCTAGACCGCCAGATTGACGCGGTGACGTATTTTGTGAGTGATTTGGATAGTCACATGGAGTTTCTCAAGCGGGCACAAAAAACAGCGAAGCATGTAGTGGCGATGACGGGTCCATCCGTTGAGCCCTTTCCGTTTGATGCGGTAGAGATGGACTTCTCTGAGGGCATTACTGCTGCAGTGGAGCACTTACTTGATTTAGGCCACAAGCGCTTTGCGTTTTTATGTGCATTGGCAAAAGGTCAAGATGCTGGAGATCGCCCGATGATTTTTGATCAGATGCTTAAAGAGCGCGGTATTCCCGAGGACCAAAACAGTTTTATTCATTGTGCACACAAGTTACAAAGTGCCCGAGAAGCTTTCGGAGACTTTTTAGATTATTGTGGGGATGAGCGTCCAACTGCGTTAATCGCGATGAATGATCTATCTGCGATTGGAGCTATGCGAGCTGCGAATGAAAGGGGCTTAAGTATTCCAGAAGATCTTTCTGTGATTGGTATTGATAATGTCCCGTTCGGAGAGTGTCTGCCACGCCGGTTGACGACTATCGCACAACCTTTACAGGAGCTGGCCGATGCAACTGCGGAATTATTGCTGAACCGCCTGGGGCAAAAAGACGGTGTCAGTCAAGCCCCACAGTCTCGCAAGTTTAAAGCTAAGTTATTGATCAAGGAAACGACCGCGGCTCCAGCGTAGTTTCAATCCACTTGCTTGGATCGCCATTGACGTGGGGCGCGACCAAATTGCTTTTTGAAAGCACGTGAAAAATAATAAACGGAGGAGTATCCAAGCGCTTGCGCTGTTTCTGAGACACTCAGTTGGTCCCTACTGAGTAAGTCTCGCGATCGATTGAGCTTGATCATGTTTTCGTATTCGCGCGGGGAGTGGCCTGTTTGTTTTTTAAATGCAAAGCGAAACCGTGAGTAGCTGACACCAAGTTGTTGAGCTAGAGCCTCTAGGTCGGTGCGATCCGTTAGGTGGCTGAGCATTTCGGCTTTGGCTTCGAGCACCAGTTCCGCATCTGAATTGTGGTCAATCGAGTCACTTTGTGTGCTCGAACGCAGTAGGGCCAAGGCGAGCGGAATGTGGCTGGCGAGTATTTGTTCTTTTGCTGCCACGGGTTGCTGTAACCAGTGGAGTATCTGATCAAAATGCTGTAGAATTGCCTTCGTTTGACTCACATTTATGACAGCCTCTGCTGGGCTGAAGAAAGCGCTCATTATACGCGTGGCTTCGCGGCCTTGAAAGCCTAGCCAATACTCAGTCCAGCCGCTATCAGTGTCGGGCGAGTAGCGATGCCATTCACCAGGATAGAGGATCAATGCATTACCTGTTTCGACTGCAGTTTGAGCCACGGAAGCAGACTCAAACTGCCCATGGCCAGCCGCGATATAAACGATTTGATATTCATCCAGCGTGCGCCGACCTGATTTGTCAAAAAGGTAATTTTGAGGGTGGCCCTTGTCTGGATAAATAGAGTTTTTAGGGACTTTTTGTCGACCTGCATCAACCAGTCTCCATCCCCATTCCTTGGCTTGCTGGTCGGATGGGAGGTAGCGGCTGAAGCTATTGGAATTGGCAGACATATTAGGAGTGTCTGCTTAAATGTCAAAAAGTGCAAATATAATGTCAGCGTGTGTATTCTATAGGTAGTGATTTTGTGGCATACTGTTGGTTTTAACCCCTTAACTATTATGTTTGATCAAGTAAAAGAATTATATGCGTCACTTGGCGTCGATGTAGAAAAAGCGCTCGAAAAGATGGCGCACACCCCGATCTCTTTGCACTGCTGGCAAGGCGATGATGTCGTAGGCTTTGAAGAAGGTGCTGGAGCACTGGGTAGTGGTCTTGCCGTGACCGGCAACTACCCTGGCAAGGCGCGCACTATTGCAGAGTTGCAACAAGATTTGGAAAAAGTCTTATCCATCTTACCAGGCCAGCATCGTCTCAACCTGCATGCCATCTACGGCGATTTTGGTGGTGAACCCATTGATCGTGATCAGATTGAAGTGAAGCACTTTCAAGGTTGGATCGATTGGGCAAAAAAGAACAACGTGGGCTTGGACTTTAACCCTTCCTGTTTTTCACATGCGAAGGCGGACGACGGCTTGACGCTGAGTCACCCAGACCCAGAGATTCGTGCCTTCTGGATAGAGCACTGCAAACGTAGTCGTAAGATCAGTGCAGCCTTCGGCGAGCAGCTAGGCGCAGCGAGTGTGATGAATGTTTGGGTGCCAGACGGCATGAAAGATATGCCAGCCGATCGCCAAAGCTATCGCCAACGTTTGTCTGATAGCCTAGATGAAATTTTCGCTGAGAAGCTAGATTCTGCGCATCACATTGATGCAGTAGAGTGTAAGCTGTTTGGAATTGGTTCTGAAAGCATGGTCGTTGGCTCACATGAATTCTACATGGGATATGCGATTAAAAACCAAACAGCACTTTGCCTCGACGCAGGGCACTTCCATCCGACTGAGGGTATCGCTGATAAGATTTCATCAGTGATGATGTATGTCCCTGAACTGCTACTACACGTCTCACGTGGAGTGCGTTGGGATAGTGACCATGTGGTGCTCTTCGATGATCAAACGCAAGCGATCATGCAGGAGTTGGTGCGCTGCGATGTGCTGGGGCGCACACACATTGGCCTTGATTTCTTTGATGCCTCGATCAATCGAATTGGGGCATGGGCTATCGGAACACGCGCTGCACAAAAGTCTTTGTTACTTGCGCTCCTTGAGCCGCAGGAACAACTACGAGCTGCCGAGCTTGCGGGCGACTATACTACACGACTTGCGATTCTAGAGCAGTCCAAGGCCTTGCCCTGGTCTGTAGTCTGGGAAGAGTTCTGCCAACGAAATGATGTTCCTGGAGAACTCGCTTTATTGGGTTCTGTAAAAGGTTATGAAAGTGAAGTGCTTTCTAAGCGCAGTTAGTCATGCTTTTATTTGGCGTAAGTGGTCGTCTCTACATGCGGCCACTTACAACAACTAATGAATCCGTAGACCGATCAAACAGAGATCGTCCTCAAGTTGCTTGGAGCCTGTAAATTGTTCTAGGCTGCTGAGGAGTCGATCCATTTTATCGTCCAATTGATCAATCTGATTGTTGGTGAAGAAGTCTTGAAGTGATCGTTCACCAAAGTCTGAACGACCATTGGATGCCTCGATGATTCCATCGGTGTAGAGTATGATTTCGTCGCCTGGATTTAAGTCGATTTCATTACTGATGTATTCGCTGTTGGGAAGCAAACCCAGCGCTGGCGCTATAGTCGTGCCATTAAATTTATTACAGCGGTGCTTCGCTTTTGATAGGTGCAAGCCGTGATTGCCGCCTGCTTGGACATAGCTTAGCTGGTTGTTGTTTAGGTCAATATAGCAATAAGCGGCGGTGGCAAAAAGGATCTGTCCTGCTGATTGAATCGTGTGGTGCAGCATTTCATTCAGCCGCGCCATGTAAAGTGATGGTTGGTTACTGAGGTCACTTAGTTGTTGCACGGCGAGTTGAATCATCGCAGTGACCATTGCAGCTCGAACCCCATGACCCATTACATCGGCGATGAGTATCATGGCATTACCGTCTTCTGCTTTTGATATGGAGTAAAAGTCACCGCTTAGGTGGAAGGAGGGACGGTAATGAGTTGCGATTTCAAGTTTGCTAGAACCTGAGCTCGCGTTGAACAAGGGGATACTTTGTTGCATCGAGCTCTCTTGCATTTTGCGTGCAAGGAGCAGTTCCGAGTGCATTCGCTCATGTGCTTCTTCAAGTTTGTCATGCAGGTCTTTCGACTTTGTAATATCTCGCGATAAACCAAAGCTACCAGCTAGGTAATTTGACCGTGTATGGAGTGGGAGCTTGCGCGTAGCAACCCAAGTGACGTGGCCATTGTGTATGACTTTCTCTTCTTTATACAACTCATGGATCTCTCCTAGCGCGATTTTACGTTCGTCCTGATATGCTTCTTTTGAATGTGCAGAATCGAAGAGATCAAAATCTCTTAGTCCGAGAATTTCGCTCGGAGATTTTTTACCGCAACTTTCAGTGAGATAGCGACTCACCGCTAAGAACTTAGAGTCAGTATCTTTAAAATAAATATATTCATCAAGATGCTCCATGAGTGTTTGGAATAGCCATCTTGGGGAAATATTGTTGGTCGTGTAGTGTCCAGATGCTGAATTTACAAATGCAATCTTTGACCGTTCCGTGTAGAACTGGTGACAGGCTTTTAAGCCTTCTAGAATTGCAGTTGTAGAGCTAGCTCTACAGTGGAATATGGAGCGTCCGATACGTGGGTGATAATGCAGCCTATTGGATAAATCAGCGTAGACTTCATCCTTGATAATGAAGAGTGTCGCTGGTGGAATGTTCCAGTCTGAAATGGTCGCGGCTAGATCGATAAAGTTGGTAATGCCAGACCCAGCAATGAGTAAGTCGATCTCTACGGTTTGGCCCGTGATGGGAAGTTCGATTTCTCTGATGTCACTCTCATGAAATAGAGCACAGTCTTGGATGAGTCTTTGTTGAGACTCGTCGCATGCTAAGTGACAGATTGCCATGAGATTTTGTTCGGCCCGTATCGATTTTTAAATACAGTTTAAAGACTTAAAGGCTTCTTCGCTGAGTTTGCGTTGTCGATCTGCAAATTCTGGAAGGCGGAGATCCTCGTCATAGGAAGGGATCATCGCCTTCATACGTTCGTGGCCTTGGTCGGTTGCTAAACTATCGCTGAAGCAGCGTTTAATCACTTCTAAGATGATGTTTGCGGAGACTGATGCGCCGGGTGAGGCACCCAAAAGTGAGGAAATGCTGTTGTCTTCAGAAGTGAGGACCTCGGTGCCAAAGTGAACAATACCCGCATCGCCGTCCTCTTTTTTAATGGCTTGCACGCGGATGCCTGCGTCAATGAGTTGCCAGTCTTCTTCTTTTGCATCCGGATAGAAGTTTTGTAGTTCACCCATACGGGTCTTCATGCTTTGCGTGCCTTGTTGGATTAGGTAGCGAACGAGCGGGATGTTGTGCAGGCCTACTTTGATAAGTGAGGCGATGTTATCGGTTCGAATAGATCCTGGTAGGTCGGTCATCTTGCCTTCAATGTGAAGAAACTTTGTGGTCCAGGCCGCATAGGGTCCAAAAAGAATCGCTTTTTTGCCGTCGATAATACGTGTGTCGAGGTGTGGAACCGCCATCGTGGGTGCAGCGCCAGGGGACATGCCATAGACTTTTGCCATGTGTTTTTCAACGATTTCAGGCTTATCGCAAATAAGCCATTGGCCGCCGATCGGAAAGCCACCAAAGCCTTTACTTTCCTTGATGCCAGATTTCTGTAGTAGAGGAAGACTGCCTCCACCTGCGCCGATGAAGACAAACTTTGCAGTGTTGGTAAACTTTTGCTTTGTATTTAGATCCTTGATTTCGAGGGTCCAACGATCGCCAGTTTTAGTAATGTCAGTGATTCGGTGGCTAGTCGCAAAGCCGCAGCCGTCTTGCTCACCGAGCCAGTTGATTAGCTTGTCGGACAGCGAGCCGTAGTTTACATCCGTTCCGCGCTCCATTTTGGTAACTGCAATCGGTGTGTTGTCACGTCCTTCCAGAAGCAGTGGAGCTAGCTTGCGAATCTCTTCGACGTCTTCGGTATAAGTCATCTCTTCGAAGAAGTGGTGCGCTTGCATCTTTTTGAAGCGCGAACGCAGAAAGTCGACTTGCTCTTGTCCATAAACGAAGCTCAGGTGCGGAACAGGGTTGATGAACTCGTGCGTGTCCTTGATCATTCCTGTGCGGGCGGCATAGCCCCAGAATTGCTTGGAATGTTCGAACTGGTTGAAGATCTCAAATGCTTTATTGACATCGACTTCACCGTCGTCGCCATATGATGGTGTATAGCTGAGTTCGCAAATGCCCGCGTGCCCGGTGCCAGCATTGTGCCACCCATTAGAGGCTTCCTTTGCAAGCTCTTCAGTCATTTCGTAGAGTTGTATTTTGAGCTCAGGGTTGAGCTCTTTGAGCATCGCGCCCAAGGTGGAAGACATGATGCCACTTCCGATTAATATAACGTCAGGGTTTTCGATTTGGTTAGGACTTTTCATTCGATTGAATCTCCCATTGAGGAGAACTTTGGTTGTTTTAAATAGGTAGTTTGTGTTAGAGTTTGGTGCCAGAGCGCTCCAGAAATATCAGATGTCAGAAAAACGTGCTATTGGTAGTGGATGCACATTGCTTTTAGCTATTTTTTGAAGCTGTTTGATTTCGACTTCTGCCTCATGGACTGCTTTTTTAGTAGTTAGGTTTTCGATCACGAGGGTGGTTGTTCTAGACTTACCACCATCTATGTTGATGACGCGTCCTTTTTCTCGCTCAAATCGCCGACTGTTTGGATAGCTTGTTGCGGGTTCCATTCCGGTGACGTAACCGTCGGCCTGTCCTGCAGGATTTTTCCAAAGGGTAAAACAAGGGAAGTCCTTAAGTGAGAACTTTAAACAAGAGGCTCGGTCTCCAGCTGCATTGCGCAGCATAGTCATTGTTTCTTGAGTTCCTCGCTTACCTACAAGTTCGTAATAGTAGCCTTGCTCTACAAACCCGACCTCAGGAGCCGTATAGGTATCCACAGTTTTGATACCCTCTGCCGCGCGTGGATCGCGTGGTGCGAGTTGTTTGAATGGCACTACCATTCGGGAACCTTTCTCAAGTAGCGGGGCGCCATAGTTGACGTGATAGAGCAGCTGGTGCTCGACCGGGTTGCCTCCGAGATTAGTAACTGTATCTACGATACTTAGGTTGCCAGAACCGAGCTCAGTGCGAATCTCGGTATTGAGCCTAAGGGCCGGACCAAACATCATGGTCTCATCCACTTCGCCTTTTAAAGTTATCGCTTGGTCTGTGACTTCAATGGAGACTGCGCGTGCTGGGATATTTGCAATGTTGCCGTGTAGTGTGAGCGACACGTCAAACTCGTTGCCACTGTAATCGAGCACGGTATCCGTGCAAGGAGCTCCCATGCTATTGAGACCACAGCGCACGACCCATTCGTTGAAACCTTTGAGCCAGCCGATGCCGCCACGTTCTTGCTGGTTAATAAAAGCCGGATTGACGGGATCTTTGACCGGCGAGTCCCAACCGAGTGGTAAATCGACACACTGACCTTTCCAGATGCCCATGCCGCGAGTTGGAAGGACTGCGAAGGAGAGCTTGCCGTTGTTGATTTCGACGACTTGGACGCCATCTTGTAAGCCACCGCGTAGTGTGTAGGATTTTACAGACCAGCCAGTGCCATCATTGAGTTCAACAGTTTTAAAGCCTGCTGTTGATCCGGGACTCAGTAGGGGGAGTTTGTAGAGTGTTTTCATATGGGTCCTAGTGTTGAGTTTTTATTTGTCTGAGGCTTTTTCGATTTGATCGATTAGCTGCTGCTTTGTGGGGCCAGTGCCATGTGTGACAAAGAATGCGGTCGCTGCGTTGGCCAATACCAGTCGCTGCTTGATTGGAAGCTCGCCTAGAGATGCACACATGTAGCCACCGTTGAAGCTGTCGCCAGCTCCTGCGAGGCGAATGACATTGGTCTGACGCTCCTGCATGGCGATTGCTTCACCTTCAGTCTTACTCGAAGCCACTGCAAAGTCCGGTGTGTGAACAACGAGTTCATCAAAGCCGATTTTGTCGCGGGCGATTGGCAACGCCGCAGAGATTGCCTCGGGTGTTGCCTCTTTGCAATCGACTCCAATTCTTGAGCACAATTCCATTATCTCATGATGGTTCAGGCTGAAAGTCATCGGGATCTTACTATTGTATTTCTGGATCATCTCCAGTGACTGGATGAAGGACTCACTAGACTTCTTCTTGATATCTGCGAAGTCGAAGAACATGCGCCTGGGGGGCTTGAGTGTTTCATATTGTTTCATGAAGCCCATGAAAAGGTCATCGAAGTTAGAGGTGAGTGACCAGTAGCCCAGTCCTAGAATGTCGACATCGGTAAACAATTCTGTAATCTTCTCCTTAGAGTAGTGTTTTTCGAAATCTGCCCATCGAAGGTTGGAAACGGCACCCAGATCGCTCATCAAAAGTTTTCCATTTGAGAATTCGAATGCGAGTGTTAGCGCAGGGTCACCCAATGAAGTTAATTCGCAAGTATCAACGAACTCATGGAAAGCCGGGTCGATTTCTTTTTTACCATAAAGACCTGGAAGCACAGGTTTGAGGCCCAAGCATGCGGCAATTCGTCCTGAGTTGATGCCAAAGCCGCCCTCGCAGCGACGCTTTGGGACAATTTCAACGCCTACGCCACCACCAGCGCGATCGACGATGAGTTTACCGAAGTCTTTAAGGTTTTCGATAGCAGTGAACTCTGTCTGACTTTTACGAACCTCGACGATCTCGTAGGTTTCGTCGACAAAGCCGTCGCATCCAAGTAAGATGTTACCGCTAAGGTGGTTGATATAATCGTTATACTGATTGATTTTGGTTTTCATTGTATGGACTTCTGGATACTATTATTTTTAGGTTATTCTTGGTCTTATAACTATGTTTTTGGTAGTATGTGCAGGTAGTCTTAATATGAATTGGTAGATCTTTCGCTAAGATGGCGGTAGTATAACTCTTAGAGCTTAGACCTTTGTGAGCTGGGAGAATTTTGCTTTGGCTTCTTGCCAAGGCACTTGATCGGCTGGCTCAAAAATTTCGACGAGTGAGGAGTTTAGAACAATTTTACGGCCTTCCGAGAGGCCTGAAATTACCTTGTCTGCGAGCATTTGAGATAGAATATTGCCAAGTCCGGTCGCTTCGACAGGGCATGCGGCAACCCTTACGCCTATCGCATTCGCAGCAAATTGGTTGAGCAGCTTGTCTTGGCAACCACCGCCGACAATGTGGAGCGTCTCTGGCTTGTGTTCTGTGTATTGCACTAGCTTTTGCCAGACTTGTGCGTATCTGAGAGCGAGGCTCTCATAAATGCAACGGATGATTTCACCCTTAGTCTCTGGAACTGGCTGTCCAGTTTCGTGGCAAAACTCTTGAATCTTCTCGGGCATTCGGCCGGCTTCGATAAAACGCTTGTCGTCTGGGTTGATCAGGCTGCGGAAGGGGGTCGCTTTTGCTGCAAAGCTAGCCATTTTACTATAGGCAATATCTTCTCCACCTGCACGCCAGTAACGCTTGCTTTGCTGGATCAACCATAGTCCGCAGATGTTCTTCAAAAAGCGCACTTTATTGTTCACTCCAATTTCGTTGGTAAATCCGTCGGTGAGAGACTGCTCGTTGATGACTGGTTCTGGTAGTTCTAGACCCAGTAATGACCAAGTGCCACTGCTGAGATAGGCTGGAGTCGGTGATTGGCTTGGGACCGCTGCGACTGCGCTTGCAGTGTCATGTCCGCCAACTGTGATTACTTTGACACCGCTTAAGCCAGTCCTACGCGCAACTTTATCTGATAGTTCGCCAAGCACACTGCCGGGGTCGCTGATCTTTTTGAAGAGACGTTTCGGAATGCCTAAACTTTCAATCAGTTCGAAGTCCCAATCTTTAGTTGTTGGGTTGTAGAGCTGGGAGGTGCTAGCGATGCTTCGTTCTTGGGTTTTGTTGCCGGTTAACCAATAGCCCAATAGGTCTGGCGTGAAGAGTAAGTCTTCAGCGACGCTGAGGGCAGGGCTGTCGGTCTCAACTTCGGATAGCAATTGATAAATTGAGTTAAAGAAAAGGCAGTCGATACCAGTCTTTTTATAAATTTCTTCTTTAGGGACTTTTTCAAATGCTTTCTCCACCATGCCATCGGTGCGACTGTCGCGGTAATTGTATGGCAAGCCCAGTAAGCGACCGTTTTTATCAAAAAGACCATAATCAACTCCCCATGTATCAATGCCTAAGCTGACTACCGCATCGCCATAGGTATCAGCTGCAGTCCTTAAACCATCGAGAATGTTGTGATAGAGCGAGGGAATGTTGCAATGCACTCCGCTTGGTAATTCTAGGGCGATGTTGTCGAAGCGGTTTAGTTCGTGCAGTTCGATGCGATTGCCGTCAAATTCACCGGCTAGGACACGACCACTGCCAGCTCCAAGGTCGACTGCGAGATATACTTTCTTCTGATTCATTGATTGTTTGTTGAAATAAGTGGGTTCGGTTAGGTTAAGTATTTGAATCGGCGATCGTTAGTTTCATTCCTTTCGCTCGTATTTCAGACGCTAGGCTCGCTTCAATATTGTTATCCGTAATGATCCGTGTGACACGTCCGATCTCCGCAAAGTAATATTCCGAGCGTTGATTGAACTTACTCGAGTCAATGAGTAGAACGACTTCTTCGGCAAACTGGACTAGGCGCTCTTTAAATGTAGCTTGCTGTTGAAAGCCTTCGCTTGCGCCTCGCTCCGTATCAAACCCTATGCATGAAATAAATGCTGTGTGGATATGGTGATGGCGTAGGGTGTTGATGCTGTCCCCTCCTACAAACGTGTGGGTCTTGGGGTGGTAGCGTCCGCCTGTAGACACGAGCTCAACTTTTTCCATGACAGTTAAGTGCTCAATTACCGCAAGCGCGTTGGTTACCACGCGATAAGGCAAGTCGGGGAGTATGGAAACCAGTGCGACGGCTGTGGTGCTGCTGTCGAATGCGAAGGTTCGGCCTGGTTGTATCATTTCTACTGCGACTTTAGCGATGGCTTGCTTACTGGCAGTGTTGAGATGGCTTCGTTCGCTAAAAGATTGCAGCATTGGGCGCCCGGTCAGACTGCTGGCACCACCGTGAACACGCGTAAGCTGTTCATTGTCGGCCAAAACCTGCAAGTCGCGACGAATGGTCTCATCGGTTACTTGGAATTCTTCCGCTAGATCAATGGTGCGCACGGTGCCGCGTGCTTCCAGTAGAGAGAGGATTTGTTGATGTCTTTCTTGGGCGAGCATGTGGAATATTCTTTATTTAATAGGTTTATATTCGAAAAAACCACATATTTGCAAGAAATATGTTGACTTGTGTGGGAAATAAATGAAATTAATCCACATAAACACAGAATTACGCAGAATTTCCCTACAATGAATCAAAATTTTAATCGCTCACAAATCGAACTGTTAGTTCGTTCCAGTTTGAAGCGCCAAGCGGGGGTGACTGTCGCGCCGCAAGCCGCAGTAGGTCCCAACCCACTCGTGGTTAATTCCAGCGCACGTCACTGTCACCTTTCGCAAGAAGCAGTTGAGATCCTTTTTGGTAAAGGACATCAACTAACACCTAAGAAGTGGCTCTACATGGACGGTCAATATGCAGCTGAAGAATCGGTCACATTGATAGGCCCGCGAAGCCGCGTCATTTCCAATCTACGTATTTTGGGTCCATGCCGAGACTTTAACCAAGTTGAACTCGCTTACACGGACGCAATCTCTCTGGGGTTTAAAATTCCAGTGCGTAACTCTGGAGACATCGCTGGCACACCTGGAGGTATGTTAATGGGGCCTGCTGGATATCTTAAAATGGAAGAAGGGATTATCCGCGCTGCACCGCACGTGCACATGACTCCTGAAGATGCCGCCTATTATGGGGTCGAGAACAAGTCCTTTATGAAGCTTCGCGTAGGCGGTGACCTAGGCGTTACTTTCGATAACATTTACGTTCGCGTAGATCCATCCTTTAAGCTAGAGGTGCACATTGATACGGATGAGGCCAATGCATGCGGTCTCGGGCCAGATGTGCCCTGCGAGCTGATTAAATAACTTTGATTAGGAAAGCGATAGATTGGGCAACCCAAATCAATTACACTTTCTTGATCCAATTCCACACAACTAAATAAACCAATACATATCATGAGTGAATCCATCGGATTGATCGAAACACAGGGCCTAACTGGCTCTATCGAGGCTAGTGATGCAATGGCCAAGGCCGCATCTGTGACCATCGTTAAACAAATCTCCATTGGCGGCGGCTATTTGACCGTTCTAGTCAAAGGAGATGTCGGTAGCGTAAAGGCTGCCGTTGAAGCTGGTGCTGAAGCTGCTGACCGCGTCGGTGAGCTTGTCGCCTCCAACGTCATCGCGCGTCCGCACGAAGACCTACTTAAATACTTTCAATAATAAAATCCTCAATAGGAGATAAATATCATGGCAAAGCAAGCAATAGGAATGATCGAATGTAAGGGCCTAATCTGCCTTATGGAAGCTGCTGACGCAGCACTGAAGTCTGCTGACGTAACGATGACCGGTTGGGAAAAAATCGGTTCGGGTCTCGTTACAGGTTTCTTCACTGGCGACGTCGCCGCAGTAAAAGCTGGCGTCGAAGCAGGTGCAGACGCAGCCAGCCAAATCGGCGAAGTGATCGCTGTGCAAGTGATCCCACGCCCACACGATGACCTTAGTAAGCTCGGTTCTTGGATCGGCTAATTGAACGCATCAAGCATGCGCCATAGGCGCATTGATTACTATGAAGATACTCATCGCCAACCTTGGATCTACGTCCTTCAAATACCGTCTCTATGAGATGAGTGAATCCGCCTCGGAGATGCTCTCTAAAGGCGGCTTTGAGCGTGTGACCGAATATACGCCATGCATCGAAGAGATGTTGGAAACTCTGGTTAAAGACGGCTATCTTCAATCTGGTGATGATCTAGACGCAGTCGGTTTTAAAACCGTCTTGGGTAAAGATCTCAGCGGTTGTGTGGAAGCGGACGAGCGCGTCCTTGATGCTTTAGAAGGCTTCAAGGAGGTGGCTCCCGCCCACAATCCTGCATACGCCGAAGGCATACGTTGCTTTCAGCGCATGCTCCCCAAGGTAAAACGTGTCGCTCTTTTTGAGACTGCATTTTACCAGTGGATGAGCCCAGCAGCATACACCTATGCAATTCCCAAAGCATGGCGTGACCTTGGAATTCGTCGTTATGGTTTCCATGGCGCGAGTCACAAGTTCATCGCTGAACGCACTGCTGAGCTACTTGGTCGCGACGATGTCGCAGCACGTGCTAGAGGACTCTACGTAAATGGCCCTGGCGAATTCAGTGGCGAACCACTACGTGTAGTATCATGTCACCTTGGTGGAAGTAGTTCACTCGCTGGCATCCAAAACGGTGTGTCCATTGGTGCGAGCATGGGCTTCAGTCCGCAAAGTGGATTGCCACAAAACAATCGCGTCGGTGATCTCGATTCGATGGCGATCCCCTACGTGAGCAAGATGCTCGGGCTCTCCGTCGAGGAAGCGGAACGTCAGTTAAACAAAGAAAGTGGCATGCTCGGCCTTTCAGGTGTGAGCAATGACGCCCGAGATATCGAAGATGCTGCAAACGCTGGCAACGCGGACGCACAGCTGGCAACGGATGTGCTGATCGATAGTATTCGCCATTGGGCTGGCTCTTTCTTTTTTAAAATGGGAGGCGCCGAAGTGATTTCATTTACCGCTGGTATCGGCGAGAATGACGCAAAACTTCGCTCCGCAGTCTGCTCCGGTCTAGAAGGCCTTGGCGTTCGCATCGACGAGATAGCCAACGCCGCAACAATTCGTGGTAAAGAAGGCATGATCAGCACGCCAGATTCTAAAATCAAGGTCGTTGTGATTCCAGCAAACGAAGAGTTAGTGATTGCCCGCGAGGTCTACCGCAAGGTGCAAGCAAACTAGCCAATTAATTTCTAAAACAAAAAAAATAATTCAAATCCAACCAACTAAACATTATGGCAACACAAGCAATCGGAATTCTCGAAACTAAAGGTCTCATCGCACTCGTGCTTGGCACGGATGCAATGCTCAAATCCGCAAACGTAGAAGTTACTGGCCCTATGACAGGTGTCGGTAGTGCACTCGTAAGCGTTACAGTGACTGGTGACGTCGCGGCAGTAAAATCTGCAATCGAATCAGGGGCAGACACCGCTAGCCGTCATGGCGAAGTCGTGAGCGCGCACGTTATTGCACGTCCTCACGAAGATACAGCTATTGTTATCCCTGCAACAAAGCCTGCTACTAAGCGCGCTGCTAAATAAGGTATCTCGATGTATTTGGGAAAAGTCATAGGTTCTGTCGTCGCGACGAAGAAGGACGAAAGCATGCGCGGGCGTAAGCTCCTCATGGTTCGCCCGATGCTCGTCGATCCCGAAGACCCAAGCAAATTCAAGCCAGGCAACAACACAATTGTTTGTATTGATACGCTGGGAGCAGGAGAGGGCGAACTTGTGATGTTTGCCCAAGGAAGTTCAGCTCGGCAGGCCGATGGCCTTAAAGCACTTCCCGTTGATGCCGCAATTGTGGGCCTTGTTGATACCGTCAGTATTCTTGGCGCTAAGACATACGAAGCCAAGAACAGTTAACCAATAAAAGGAAGTTTACATGACACAGTTAGATGAAGCAGCGATCCGCAGCGTCGTAAGCGAGGTGCTCGCAAAGATGCAATCCACAGGTTCTCTTGCGATGCCCAACATACAAGCGCGTCCAGGCAAACACGGTGTGTTTGATGATGCCGAGCAAGCAGTAGCAGCCGCACGTAGCGGCTTCGAACAACTCCAGAAAAAAGGCTGGGCCGCACGCATGAAGATCGTCGAGATCGTCAAGCAGATGTGTGTCGATAACGCAGAGCGTTGGGGACAGATCGAATTCAATGAGACCAAAATCGGTCGTCTTGCACACAAGCCACTAAAGCTCCAAGGGGTAAAAAACGTTCTTGGACCTGAATACCTCACTCCGCAAGGAATGAGTGGTGACTTTGGCATCACGATGGATGAAGCCGCACCATGGGGAGTAATTGTTGCCATCACTCCATTGACGCACTCAGTGCCAACCATCGCGGGTAATATCGTCAACATGGTGGCAGCTGGTAACTCGATTGTCTTCAACCCACACCCAGGCGGTGCTGCAGTGGCTGCTCTAGCAATTGATGAATTCAATGAAGCGATCAAAGCTGAAACGGGTATTTCAAATCTATTGTGCACGATTGAAAAGCCATCCTTGGACTCATTCAATGCGCTCTGTTCCGCTGACGACGTAAACATGCTTTGCATTACCGGTGGCCCCGGAGTCGTGGATGCCGCAATGAAGACCGGTAAGCGCGCGATTTGCGCAGGTCCTGGTAATCCTCCAGTGTTGGTTGATGATTGCAGTGCACTCGATTTTGATCGTGTCGCTCGTGATATTATCACCGGTGGCGGTTTTGATAACAATCTCCTCTGTATCGGAGAGAAGCAAATCATTGCAGTGGGTGATTCCTATCAGAAGACGCTTGCGGCGATGAAACGCCAAGGTGCGGTGGTTCTGAATGCACAACAACTCGAAGCTATTAAGAAAGAAGTCTTCGACTTCAAAGACGGTGTAGGCTGTGGTTCTGCTGTTTTAAACCGTAAGTGGGTCGGTGCCAATCCTGACGCACTCGCTAAGATAGCAGGTCTTAACATTGATTCTAAGGTTGAAATGTTGATCGCTGAAACCGATGCCAATGATCCGTTTGTTCAAGAAGAGCAGATGATGCCATTGCTTCCAATCGTCCGTGCTAATTGCTTCACTGAAGGTCTTCGCATCGCTAAACAATCTGAGCATGGTGATAAGCACTCCGCCATGATCCACACCATGAACGTCGCTCGTATGACAGAAATGGGGCAAGCAATGGATACCACAATCTTTGTTAAAAATGGCCCATGTGTCGCTGGTCTAGGTATGGGGGGCGAAGGATTTATTAGCTTCTCAATTGCAACGACTACAGGCGAGGGAATTACCACTCCACGCACCTTTACACGGTATCGCCGATGCACTTTGGTGAATAATTTGAATATCGTTAACTAATTTTAACGAATGATACTCGCCCGCATAGATGGACATGCCACCGCTAGCATTTACCACCCCAGTCTCAGAGGTCAAAAAATCGTGCTCTGCACGCCGATCAATGAGAGCGGGGAAGATGCAGGTGCTCCCTTTGCTGCCCTCGATCCTATCGGTGGAGGGTTGCATTCTAAGGTATTCATTACAACAGATGGTTCTTGGTCTCAAGATACTGTGCACGATAAAACCTCTCCCATCCGCAATCAGGTAATGGGGATTATTGATTAAACCATGAAAGCAGGACGCGTAATCGGCAAAGTGACGATGAGTGAAGTAGCACCGCAATTTCGCGGAGCATGCTGGCTGATGGTTTGCCCGATGGGCGCAGATGAGCTGAGTAATAAAAACGAATACGGGTCCGATTCCTCACCTGTGGTTTACGACAAACTCGGAGCTGGAGTGGGCGATGCGATTCTTTATGTCGAAGGTGCTGAAGCAATGCAGCCTTTCGACTACCCAATACCACTCGATGCCATCACCGTAGCGCTGTTAGAGACTTACAAATATACACCACCCATTCAGGATTAATCCCAAAAATTTAGAAACTAAATACAAACTATTATGAGCAAGCTATATACTGCAAAAGAACTAGAACGTATGGTAAAAGATGGCGTATGCCTGTCGACTATTCCTGCGAACGCTAAACTCACACCCATGGCTCGCGACGTGCTGCGCCAACACAAAGTGTCACCAGTCGCTGCAAAGTCAGCTGCTGCAGCTCCTTCTGGCGGAGTGAAGATTCATACACCAGTGCTTCCCGATGCAGAATACAATTGGGCGCCAGGTGCGGACCCGAAGTCAGCTGCTGAGCTAGAGAAGTTTTTCTACTCTCCGGAGATCCAAGCTCTTAAAGAGCGCATTTGTCACATTGGCGAGCGGATTTGGAACAAAGGTTACGTTGATGGTAATGGCGGAAACATCACTGTTCGCGTAGGCGACAATTTGGTGCTGTGCACTCCGACATTGATTTCCAAAGGCTTTATGGCCCCCGATGACATTTGCATGGTAGACCTTGATGGTAATCAAGTGGCCGGCACCCGTCCACGCACATCGGAAGTGAATACACACTTGGCGATCATGAAGCATGAACCGAAGGCAAAGTCTTGTGTTCACGCACACCCAGTATACGCAACTGCGTTTGCCGTTGCAGGTGTGACACCACCTTCTTGCTTGATTCCAGAGCCTGAAGTGTTCCTTGGTGAGATTGGCTTTGCTTCTTATCAAACTCCGGGTTCTCCAGAAAACGCGACTGAAGTGGGTCGCCTTGCAAAGAAACACCAATCGATCCTTATGCAAAATCACGGTGTGATCTGCTGGGGCAAGGATGTTGAAGATGCATACTGGAAGATGGAAAACACGGACGCATTTTGCCAAACGGTTTCTGTTACCATGCAAATTGGTGGACCGAAACAATACGGTCCAGATAAGCTTAAAGAGCTTATCCAAATTCGTAAGAGTCTCGGTATGCCTGATCACCGCCTTGATGAACTCAAGGAGTGTGAGCTTTGCGATGCTGCGGAGTCTACCGTAAATACCAAGCCCCAACCGTCCACATGTGGTTGCCAGTTACCAGTAGCGGGTGGCAGCGATGTAGACGAAGCACTGGTCCAAAAGATCACAGATATGATTATGGAAAAAATTAAATAGGTTCTAAACCCTCTATTTACATGATTATGAAGAAAAATCCTATTCGCGTCGCAGTGACCGGAGCCGCTGGTAACATTGGCTACGCACTTCTCTTTCGTATCGCATCTGGTGCCATGTTTGGCCCCGATCAACCAGTAGCGTTGAACTTGATTGAAATCGAGCCTGGAATGGGTGCACTCAAAGGGGTCGCAATGGAACTGGATGACTGTGCGTTTCCGCTCCTCACAGAAATCGTTCAAACGTCTGACCTGAGTGTTGGCTTTAAGGATGTCGACTGGGCCTTGCTCGTCGGTTCTGTGCCCCGTAAGCAAGGTATGGAGCGTGCCGACTTGCTAGGAATCAATGGCAAGGTATTTGTGGGTCAAGGTAAGGCAATCAATGAGAACGCTAAGCCTAGTGTGCGCGTCGTAGTTGTTGGTAACCCGTGCAATACAAACTGTCTTATCGCGATGAAGAGCGCGCCTAACATTCCAGATGAGCAGTTCTTTGCAATGACGCGTCTCGACGAAAATCGTGCCAAGACACAGCTCGCTCAAAAAGCAGGTGTGGCCGTCAAGGAAGTATCTGGGCTCTGCGTATGGGGTAATCACAGTCCGACAATGTTCCCAGACTTTTACAATACTAAGATCGGTCGCCAAAAAGCCACTGCGGTGATTACTGATGAAGCATGGTTGAAAGACACGTTCGTGCCAACTGTAGGCCAACGTGGAAAAGCGATTATTGACGCGCGCGGTGCGTCCTCTGCTGCCTCAGCTGCGAATGCAGTGGTCGATACTGTTCGTGATTTAGTGACACCAACTCGCGGAGACTATCACTCTGTGTGTGTGATTTCGCGAGGTGAGTATGGCACCCCATCGGGTATCATTACCTCGCTCCCAATAAAGGTGGATGCCGTAGGTAAATGGCGTGTCGTTGAAGGCCTGCGCCTTACGGACTACGCTAAAGAGCAGATTGCCAAGTCGAACGAAGAGTTACTTGAAGAGCGTAAAGTTGCTTTTGGCCAACTGGGATTGAGTCTCTAATCATAAACATCCATTTTATCATTAGGCGTCTTTTATCGGACGCCTAATTTTGTTTCCTACCTCTGGCGAAGAATATCCTACCACCTGATAGATTAGAAAAACGATAGGAGAAGTATACAGAATGAATATTAGTGAAGAAGATATTGCACGTATTGTCGGCGAGGTGATGGCTAGCGCCAACCCTGCGAGCCGACCAGATCCAGTAGAGACTGCAGCAGAGGTTCCAATTAAGTCGGCACGTGCCGCGGTCCTTGTGGAGCCTCGAAAATTGGAGATAAAAGAATTTCCATTGCGAGAAATTGGCCCAGGTGAAATCCTAGTCAAAGTCGAAGCATGTGGCGTTTGCGGCACGGACGTGCATTGCTACAAGTCGGATCCGTTTGGGTTGACCCCCAATGTCCTTGGGCACGAAGGCACTGGTGAAGTCGTTCAAATAGGTAGTAATGTTAGCGTTGATAGTGTCGGTAAGGCTGTGAAGGTCGGAGACAAAATTGTCACTAGCTTGATGGAAACGTCACCCAATTGCTTGATCGCGAAATATAATCCAGCAAAGGCAAATTTGAGTGACGAGCTACAAGTCTACGGACTACTGCCAGATGAGCCAAACAATCACTTCAATGGCTATTTTGCTGAATATATGATCATTCGAGAGCGGTCATCATTCTTTGTTGTGAATGATATGAGTGTTGAGTTACGTTGCCTGATTGAGCCAGCTGCGGTGGTTTGTCATGCGCTTGAACGCGCTAAAAGCTGTGGCAACAATCGCCTGAATTTTCGCTCGCGCGTGATTGTTCAAGGCTGTGGTCCGATTGGATTGTTGATGATTGCAGTGCTGCGCACCCATGGAGTGAATAACATTATTGCACTCGATGGGAACGCGAGTCGACTTGAGTTAGCACGTCGACTGGGTGCCGATGAGATTATTAACTACAAAGAGTTTTCAGGTATCGATGAGATCGCCGAAAAGGTGAAAGCTTTAACTAAGGGGCTAGGGGCGCACTGGGGCTTTCAGGTCACAGGGGTTCCTGTGGCGCATGCGAATCTCTATAAATTGATTCGTCGTGGTGGTGGCATCTGCGAAGTGGGGCACTTTGTTGATGGTGGCGAATGTGCGATTAACCCGCACCGTGACATCTGTGCGAAGGAGATTTCTCTCGTTGGAAGTTGGGTGTATAACAGTTTCGAGTATCCCAATGCGTATCATTTCTTGCAACGAGCTGAGCGTATCGGCTTGCCAGTTTCTACATTAATCACGCATCGATTTCCACTCGATCAAATCGATGAGGCTTTTCAAGTGAACCTACGCCAAGAAGGTGTTAAGGTCGTTGTCGAAGCTAGATAGTTTAGGGCTTTTTCTATGAGCACATCATTTACACGGCACTCCAGCCAGCGGCCAACATCGGATGAGCTTTTAGATTTCTTATTGGAACACATTCCCGACGTGATCTTTTTTAAAGATCAATATGGGCAATTCTTACGCGTCAATCACGCGTTCTTAGAGCTGTTTGGACTGGGGCATCAAGATGAGGTGATTGGTAAAAGTGACGCAAATTTCTTAGATCCTGAAGATGCTGAGCGAACCTCTAAGAATGAGGCGCAAGTAATGGCGAGTGGTCAAAGCATGGTGGCTTCCGTGAGCTGCAAGCATCGCGAAGATGGAACGCAGTGGTGGTCGCTGACGAGTAAGTTGCCTCTCAAAAACCAGCACGGGCGAATTATCGGCACTTGCGGAATTTCCAAAGATATTACGGCGTTGAAAGAAGCTGAACAACAGCTCGAAATTACCAATGCGCAGCTCGAGAAATCACTTGAAGTATTAACAAAAACTCAAGCTCAGCTCATCAAGGCGGAGAAGGCGCAATCGATTGCTCGCTTAGCTGAAGGACTGGCGCATGAGGTTCGAAATCCTCTTTCGGTAATAAGCATGGGCTGCGATTTTCTTTCTAATCATAAGGCATTAGAGGCGGATTCTGACACTCAAAACTTGCTCAAAGATATGCAGCAATCACTTGCCCGTGCAGATCGAGTGATTGAAACTTTACTACAGGCAGCCCGTCCGAAAGGGCTCCACCTTGAGGCGGTTGAAGCCAATGAAGTAGTGCGCTATGCTCATCAGCAGTTTAAAGCAGCCTTGTTTGAAAAAAAGATTTTCGTTAATTGGGAGTTGTCGGAAGCTCCTGTATTAGTGATGGCCGACAGTGAGCAACTTAGCGGGGTGCTCTCTAATCTATTCTCTAATGCCATCGAAGCGATGCCCCATGGTGGAACGTTAACTATGCGAACCCAAGTCGAACCATGGATGGCTTCCATGGCTCCTCGTGAGGTAGGTTCTAGGTGTGGTCAAGTCTTTCACTTGTTGAATGAAGTCGTAAGTATTCAGATTGTCGATACTGGTCTTGGTATCGCCGAAAATATATTGCCTCGTATTTTTGATGCTTTTTTCACTACCAAAGAAACAGGTCCAGCACAAGGCTTAGGTCTGGGCTTAACCACAAGTCAAGCAATCATCGAATTACACGATGGATTACTAGAGCTGCGCAATTGCGAGGAGCATCAAGGTGCCGTAGCTTCTGTGAAGTTGAGACCCGCCTTGAAGCAATCGCCTACCTTGTGAGGCCCCGTGCAACTATTCTACACTTTTATTATGTCTGACTTAATCCATATTCTTGGTCACAAAAATCCCGACGCAGATGCCATTTGTTCTGCAATTGCATACGAAGCCTTAAAGCATGCGCTCGGCGAAACAGATTATGTGGCCGCACGTTGTGGTAATTCCAATGCGCGTATCGATACGATTTTGGATCGTTTTGGACTACCACTGCCCAAGTTTGTCGGTGATGTGACCCCGCGCATTGAGGATATCATGCACAGTCAGGTCTATTCGGTCACTAAGGAGAGCACATTTGCGGAAGCCTTAGAGTTGATAGACACCCACGATGTGCGTGCACTTCCAGTGGTTGATGCTGATGGTAAAGTAGAAGGTTCCGTTTCGATTTTCGATTTAGGAGAGGCGTTTATTCCAAAACCAAAGTCAGGTCGAGAGATGCGTCGAGTGTATGCAAGTATTTCGGCTATCATACGCTCACTCAATGCAGAGGTGTTGAATGTGATAGATCCAGATGACCAAGAAGATTTGTATGTGCGAGTCGGTGCTATGGATGTGCGCTCGTTTGGCAAGCATCATAAGGAAGAGGGCACACCTGCAGAAGACAGTATTATCATAGTTGGTGACCGTTGGGATATTCAGGAGCGATGCATACAATTGGGCGTGCGGCTACTGGTGATTACAGGTGGCTTAGAGGTGGACCCTGAAGTGGTGGAGCGTGCGAAGCTTAAAGGTGTTTCCTTGATTGTAAGTCCGTATGATTCCGCATCCACCGCTTGGATTATTCGCACTGCGACGCATATCGACCGATTAGTTGATGCTGATGTGAAGTGCTTCTTGCCTGAGGATAAAGTCAGCTCGATCAAGAACCGCGTGGCTAATTGCAATGCGCCATTATACATGGTGGTGAACGAGCATGAAGAGTTAGTGGGTGTTTTTTCTAAGAGTGACCTTCTGCGACCCAGTAGAAAACGCATCGCTTTAGTAGATCATAATGAATTGGCACAGGCGGTAAATGGTGCCGATCAGGTGCAAATCACTGAAATCATCGATCACCACCGCCTAGGTAATGTGCCCACGGATCAACCCATCTTGTTTATGAATCGACCTGTGGGTTCGACCTGTTCAATTGTTGCGGATCTATTTCGTAGCCATGGCTTGACGCCAGAACCTTCCATTGCAGGCGTGCTGATGTCTGGAATTATTTCTGATACTTTACTACTGAACAGCCCCACGACCACACCATTGGAAGGAGAGTTACTAGAATGGTTATCACCCATCGCCGGGATTACCTCTGAAGCGCTAGCAGAGCTAATTTTTGCATCTGGTTCGGTGATATTGAGTAGTTCGCCAGAGACGGTGATTCGCTCAGACTGTAAAGTTTATTGTGAAGGCGACCTGCGTTATTCGGTCTCTCAGATCGAAGAATTAGGCTTTGATAATTTTTGGAGTAATGTGGATGCGCTTGAACAGGCATTGTGTGACTACTGCGAAGCTGAAAGCTTATTGTTTAGTGTTCTGTTTGTCACAGACATTAACACACAAAATTCGTTACTGGTTGTCGCAGGGAATCACGAGCTTCGCGATGCAATCAACTATCCACACATTAAAGGACACGATACCATTTTTGAACTTCAAGGAGTCGTGAGTCGCAAAAAACAGTTAATTCCTTACTTAAGTGTAATACTTAAGAGTGTTGGTAGTCCTAGTGGGGTGTAGTTTGAGTTTTTACGCATCCTCTGATTCCATTTTGGAACGATCTTTTGCGATGAGAATATAAATAGATGGTAAGAAGAGAACGGTAAAGATGGTTCCGATCGCCATGCCGCCAACTAAGACGAGGCCGATCGAGTTGCGGGCTTCGGCCCCTGCGCCTGTGACCAGGGTAAGTGGGAAATGCCCAGCCACGGTCGCTACGGTGGTCATTAAGATCGGGCGAAGGCGCACTTCTGCCGCTTCTTGCACTGCTTCAAGTTTAGACTTACCTTGTCGTTGGAGTTCGTTGGCAAACTCCACGATCAAAATGCCATTCTTCGCGACAAGGCCAACGAGTGTCACGAGTCCGACTTGAGAGTAGATATTCAAGGTCGTGGTCCATCCATTTGTCCAATAATCCATCGTCGGATCAAAGATCTTTAAAAAGGTAAAAATGAGTGCACCGAACATCGCGAGTGGCACAGATCCGAGCAGAATGATGAAGGGGTCACGGAAGCTATTAAACTGAGCAGCGAGCACCATGAAGATGAGTATCACTGCGAGACAAAATGCGGGTAAGAATTTATTCCCTTCGGTTCTGAGCTGACGTGATTCACCCGCGTAATCGATGCGGTAGCCATCGGGTAAGACTTCGGCAGCAGCGTCCTCGAGGAGCTCTAGGCCTTGGTCCAGCGGGCCTTTAAAGACGCCGCTAATTTTGACTGCGTTGAACTGTTGGAAGCGGTTCAACGAGCGCGGTTGAACGGAGTCCTCAATGGTTGCGACGCTGCTTAGTTTTATCAATTTACCTTCTGGGCCTTTGATATAGATGTCTTCTAATTGACTCGGATTCAGTCGTTCGACGCGCTCAATTTGAGGAATAACTTTGTAGCTGCGGCCATCAATGTTGAATCGATTCACAAATCCGCCGCCTACGAGTGCCCCAAGGTCAGCGCCTATGTCTCGTTGGTCGAGTCCCATCGAGCTGACAAGGTCGCGGTCGATTTGAAATTCACTTTGTGGCTGATCGATTTTAGTATCGATAATCGGGGGGAAGGCGAACTTACCACTCTCCATCGCCTTGCTTTTTATCTGATCCACGTAACGTAGGATTTCGGCAGGCTCAGCAGTGGAGGCGATGACAAATTCTACGGGGAAATCGCTGCCTCCTGGAAGCGCCGCTGGGGTGGATGGAAAGACGCTAATTCCGCTGATTTGACCAAAGGCCATTTGCACAAGAGGTTTGATGTCTTGGGCGGTGCGTTCACGCTCGCTCCACGGGCTAAGTATCATTCCACTGAAGCCAAAATCTGGGAAAGTCAGTTGAAAGGTATATTCGGTTTCTGGAAAGCTGAGGAAGGCATTGTTGGCACTTTCAGCGTAACGTGCGGTTTCTTCTAGAGCGAAGTTGGCAGGGCCATTCACAATACCAAAGATGACGCCTTGATCTTCTTCGGGTGCGAGCTCTTTTGCGGAAAACATGAACATCGGCACACAGAGCAAGGTGAGTAAGATCCAGCAACCGTAGACTACCCATCGGGTGCCAAGGGCGACTTTTAGTAAGTTGCCATAGGAACGACGTAATTTGTCGAAGCCGTCGTTTATTAATTTAGCGAGCCCTTTATGTTCTCCAGATTTGAGGACTACCGAAGAGAGCATTGGGCTCAAAGTCAGCGCAACGATCGTAGAAACGATCACTGCACCAGAAAGTGTAAGGGCAAACTCGCGAAAGAGTGAGCCAGTCAAGCCACCTTGAAAGCCGATAGGTAAATAGACCGCGACGAGTGTCAGCGTCGTCGCAATCACTGGGCCAATTAATTCGCGCACACCTTGGAGTGCTGCTGGGATCGGCTTCATGCCTTGTTCTAAATGACGCTCGATATTTTCGACTACGATAATCGCGTCATCCACCACAATGCCGACAGAAAGCACGATCGCGAGGAGGGTAAGCAAGTTGATGGTAAAGCCAAATAGCTGCATCAAAAAGATCGCTCCGATCAGTGAAATAGGGATCGTTATAATTGGCACGAGCACAGTGCGCACACGCCCCATGAACAAGAAGATGACGACCATCACGATGACCAGAGTTTCAACTAGGGTTTTGGTGACTTCGCTGATGGACTCTTCGATGTAGACTGTTGAGTCATAACCGACATTCGCCTCCATGCCTGTCGGCAGCTCTTTCCGAATCAAGTCTAGCTCCTCGCGCACCGCGCGAATGACATCTACCGTGTTGGAGTTCGGCAGCACATACATGCCCATGAAAACAGCTTTACTGCCAGAGAAGCGAACCTCTGAAGCGTAAGCTTCGCCGCCGAGTTCGACCGTGGCGATGTCCTTGATCCGTATGATGGTGTCACCTTGATTTAGGATCGCGAGTTGTTCAAAATCTTCGACCGTGTTGAGGTCGGTGTTGGCAGTTAGGTTTGCGGTGACAAGGTTGCCCTTTGCTTGACCAATCGCAGACAAGTAATTGTTGGAGGCGAGGGCATCACGCACTTGCGCGGGGTAGATACCAAGTGAGGCCATACGAGCGGGGTCGAGCCAGATGCGCATCGCAAAAGTGCGCCCACCGAGTATTTCCGCTTCTTGCACGCCTTTGATGGCAGTGAGGCGAGGTTGAATGACACGAACGAGGTAATCAGTGATTTCGTTGGCTTCTAGTATGTCAGATGCGAATGATAGATAGGCTGAGGCACGCTCTGAATCGGCAGACTCAACTGTGATGATGGGCACTTCTGATTCAGGTGGGAGGTCCCCCCGCACTTGATCCACTTTAGAGCTGATTTCAGCTAGCGCTTTGGTAGAATCATAGTTGAGTTCTAGGCGAACTGTGATGGTTGAGATGCCGAGTTTACTTTGGGAGGAGATGTAGTCGATACCATCTGAGGTGGCGACGGCTTGCTCAATCGGCGTAGTAATGAAACCACGCACCAGGTCTGCGTCGGCACCGACATAAACAGTGCTGATAATGACTTTGGCATTTTCATTGAGAGGGTATTGCCTGACGGTAAGCGACGAGATTGCTTGTAAGCCAGCGATGACGATCACCATGCTGACGACAATCGCGAGCACGGGTCGTTTGATAAAGATGTCTGTGAAAGCTGTTTGCATAGCGCAAGTATCCGGCTGTGGAACTAAGAATTGTCTGGAGTCGGATTGGCTTCTGGTTTTGGTGCTAGGTCGTTATTCACGACAACACTACTGCCGTTGCGAAGTTTAAAAGCACCAGCAGATACAATCTCTTCACCGACTTCGAGGCCTTTGACGATGCTTACATAATCGCCGCGTTTCTCGCCGATTTTAATTAAACTTTGCCTGACTTTTAGCCCAGCGGGTTCACCTGCGTCATTTTTAGCTGCTTCTACGATGAAGATCGAATTGCCATAAGGTGCATAAAGAATCGCGGTTGAAGGCACGACGGTCACGTTATATACTTCGGGTAGTTTTACGCTGACACGAACGAAAAGGCCTGCGCGCAGCTTGCCCTCAACGTTGTCGAGTGTGCCTTGAACTTCAACCGTGCGAGTAATCGGATCCACTTGAGGACTGATCGCGGTAATCTCACCAGTGAAAGTGCTTTGTGGATACACATCGCTTTGTAGTTCAACTGTCATTCCAGAGTCGAGTGAAGCAAGCGCCTGCTGTGGTAGTGTGAAATTTACGAAGACTTGATCATTGGACTGTAGCGAAACGATTGGAGAGCCTTGTGGCACATATTGCCCAAGATTGATTTGGCGAATACCTAGTGAGCCTGAAAAGGGCGCGCGGATTGTCTTACGCGCGATGACGGCTTTCAAATTCTCAACGTTTGCCTGCGCGCTCGCTTCGTCGGCAATCGCTCTATCCAATTGGGATTGAGTCACTGCGCCAGTTTTGAGTAGGCGTTCTGAGCGCTTGAGTTCAACAGTTGCGAGTTGCGCGGTGGCTTCGGCAGATCTGAGTTGGGCTTGTTCAACATCAACATCGAGTTGAACGAGCAAATCACCCGCACTGACTTTTTGGCCGTTGTTGAAATTGATATGTGTTACCAATCCAGGGATCTCAGCCTCGAGCGTGACACCTTGGACAGGTTCAATGGAGCCCACTGATTGGAGGCTATTACTCCACGATTGTTCCTCGACGATAAAGGTCGATACCGTCTCTGGCCATGGCCCGGCATTTTTGCTGGCTTCACCCATCGCTGCAAACTGTGCGCCCTTGGTCGCTACCAAGAAGAAGATGACCAATCCCAGTGAGAGGACTAAAGCGGCTGCAAATAGAATTTTTTTAAGCATAATGATACCTTACAGATCTGTGTTTTTCACCTAGGCTTACACTTAGGGATGCTATTTGAAGAAAGACAAACGCTTGTTTGAATTTTTTTAGCGAATTGATTGTCTAGTCACCTGTGAGAAGTTCTACAATTCGAGTCTTGTCGGTAGGCTATTGAATACTGCTCAAATTCGATGCTTAGTCCTCAAGCTTTAGGTTAGGCCCAGTTGGCTTTAGTTAAGCTGGGTTTCGACCGACAAGAATGGTGGAGCATAGGAGAGTTGATCCTTTTGTTAATTAGCAATTATTTATGAAGCTCGGTTGCAGTTAGGTTGCAGAAAGGACGATTCAATCAGTCTCTTAAACACGATCTTTCCAATACCCCGGTTTCTGATGCAATTCAGATACTGCAACTATTAGAATTTCATTACTACGAATTTGATAAATGATTCCGAATGGGAAAGTCTTCGTGCGACAGCGGTGGGTATTTTCTGATAGCGCATACCATGCATCTGGATAAGCGAGGATTCGCTTAAGAGCGGCTCGATACTCAGCGTAAAAACGTAAACCCAGACCGACCTCCTTGTCCTCGTAATACTCGATAGCTTTACCGAGCTCCTCTTCGGCGACGCTCAAATAGCGAACGTTCACGAGAAATATTTTTTCTCGATTCTTGCATGGACGTCTTCAGCATTGGAGGCGGGAAGTTCTCCATTGTCGAATGCTTCGATCCGATTTTCAGCCTCCTTGCCCCATTCGACATCGAGAGATGCCTGCTCGGAGCTATCAAAAGACGAAAGAAGCTTTTCGGCCAACATTGCACGTTCGACCGGAGGTAAATCCATCAATTCAGATTCAACTTTAAGGCTAACAGGCATAATTTGAATCTTACTAGCAATTAGGTTTTGTCAATCTCGACATTAAGTCGGTTCGACCCTAGTTGCGGTTTGGTTGCAAAAATGGTTGCAGATAGTTGTCAAAACTGATGGGTCGACCTCATTCTTGACTCTTTCCATCTACTTTTTGTAGTTGTCCATTAATGCTTTGTAGGTTGGTGGAGCATAGGAGAGTCGAACTCCTGACCTCTTGCATGCCATGCAAGCGCTCTACCAACTGAGCTAATGCCCCATAACCGGGAAAATTGGAAAGATGGATACCTGCGGGTGTCCGTCAATAGAAAATTAGTGATGTCGTTGTCAGTGGGGGCAAGGATCAATAACTGAGGCCGCTTAGGTCTGGGTGACTGAATTATTTTGTTATGAATCCTAAGTTGTTGCGATTTCTAATTATGTCTAAGAATCCGATTCGCACCAAAACGGGGCAGCCAGTTGTGATGTATCAACGCTGGCGGGAGCTATTGTTTCTGCATTGGTCGTTGGATCCCAATAAGGTCCAGGCGTCGTTGCCTCCTGGTTTGCGTGTAGATACTTATAGCGGGCACGCATGGGTGGGCATCGTTCCTTTTTTTATGTCAGGTGTGCGGCCACGATTTTTACCAGCGCTGCCTGGGGTTTCGAGTTTTCAAGAATTGAACTTACGCACTTATGTTGTGGATGAACAGGGCAGGCCGGGGGTGTGGTTTTATTCGCTTGATACCTCGCATCGCTTGCCGGTTTGGATTGCGCGCCAATTCTTTCATTTAAATTATCTCCACGCTCGTATGTCCGCCTCTCGCAGTGGTGGAGGTGTTCAGTATCGATCTTCGAGACGCCTGGATCATGGATGGGACGAGGAGCAAACATTTGCGTGGGCACGTAAAGGGAGTTCTA
This sequence comes from Opitutales bacterium, assembly GCA_018607135.1. Taxonomy (GTDB): domain Bacteria; phylum Verrucomicrobiota; class Verrucomicrobiia; order Opitutales; family Coraliomargaritaceae; genus JBPOFY01. The sequence goes on along the minus strand of JABBCA010000082.1, from coordinate 72,514 downwards.
GAATCACAATAAAGGGCACTCTGGAGCATTTTCTAGCGGAGCGCTATCGCTTGTTCGCATATGATTATAAGCAATCAAAGTTATATACGGGATGTGTAGAGCATGAGCCGTATCAGATCCAAGAGGTTGCGCTCGACGACTACTCGACACGTCTGTTTTCAATGGCTCATTTTGAGCCGCCCCAGTGCGCTCCAGCTCAGGCTTTCGGGTCAAAGGGAGTGGATGTTAAAATTTATCCATTACATTTGGCGTGATTGAATAAAAAAACGCCGTCTCCTTAGAGACGGCGTTGATTAAAATACTTTTGCTTTCGGGAAGACCCGATTACGGCTTATTTGTATTCCGCTTCGACTTCAGCGACTGTCTTGGACACGCGAGAGACGATTTGGTATGGGTCACCCTGTGAGTTTGGACGGCGGTCTTCGAGGTAACCCTTGTATGCGTCACCCTTGACGAAGCCGTGTGGCACACGGATGGACGCACCACGGTCTGCAACACCCCAAGAGAACTTGTCGATGGACTGTGTTTCGTGGAGACCTGTGAGGCGCATGTGATTGTCCGGACCGTATGCAGCGATGTGCTCGTCCTTGTATTCTTCGAACTTGTCCATGAGCTTGAGGAAGTATTCCTTACCACCTGTTTCGCGCATGTAGTCGGTCGAGAAGTTACAGTGCATACCTGAACCGTTCCAGTCGCCCTTGAATGGCTTACAGTGGTATTCAACATCCACGCCATACTTTTCGCAGAGACGCTCAAGAATGTAGCGAGCTACCCAAATCTGGTCGCATGCTTTGTGAGCGCCTTTACCAAAGATTTGATATTCCCATTGGCCTTTGGCAACCTCAGCGTTGATACCTTCGTGGTTGATACCTGCGTCGAGGCAGATGTCGAGGTGCTCCTCGACGATAGAACGTGCGATGTCACCAACAGATGCATAGCCTGCGCCACAGTAGTAGGGGCCTTGAGGGCCAGGATAACCTTCTGAAGGCCAGCCGAGAGGCTTGCCATCCTGCATGAGGAAGTATTCTTGCTCAAGACCGACCCAGAGGCCTTCGTCTTCAGCGATCGTTGCGCGGTGATTCGATGGGTGTGGTGTGCCATCTGGCATCATGACCTCACACATTACGAGGAAAGCGTTCTTACGTGTGCTGTCAGGATAAAGAGCGATTGGTTTAAGCACACAGTCAGAGCTGCTGCCTTCAGCTTGCTCAGTTGAGCTGCCATCGAAGCCCCAGAGTGGGCAGTCTTCGAGAGACCATTTGTCTACGTCGCCTTCTTTGATGCAAGTTTTGCCGCGAAGGTTAGGCACTGGTGTGTAACCGTCGAGCCAGAGGTATTCTAGTTTAATTTTTGCCATTATGTTGTGTAATTATGTCAGGTTGAGATTGACTGTTTGCTAGTCCACAGGGCGGCTGAAAGAGCCTAAACCTACTGAGGATAAGACGAATTAGCAAAATGTATGCCAGCCAGCCTTCTGCAAGTTTTTTTGCTCAAACTTTGAAATCTCTGAGGTGTTCGGTTGATTCCTTGCCAAACGTTGGATCGGAGCTAATTATTCCACTCATATGCATGAAGCGAAGAATACCCCGCGAGCAACTGTTCACATCGGCTACGATGGTAGCGTGCATAAGCGTTTTAAAGGCCCTCAGGCACGAGAGCGGTATGAGAACGAAGTGCGCGTGCTGCAGTTCCTAGAGAAGGCTGCTTGTGATTTTGTCCCTAGAATTATCAGCAAAGACGACGACGCGCTCTATTTGGTTACGTCCAACTGCGGCTCTCGTGTGGACCATGTTAGTGGTGATAAAGTGACCAAAATTTTTGCGGATCTGGAGGCCTATGGTGTCAGGCACGAAGACGCCGAGGTTCGTAATATCACGTATAGCGCGCAGCTGGGGCGATTCTGTATCATCGACTTTGAGTTTGCTACGATTTTGGCACCCGGGTATCCGCCATCACCTGAAATGCGATCCAATCCTGACCGCGCTGCGTGGCAAAATGGTGAGGATGCGGCGAGATGAGTGAATTCGAAGTAGAGCTTGCCAAGTCGATTCACTGGTGGGGGCTGACTGACGTCGGGCGTTTTCGTAAAAATAACGAAGACGCCTTTTTAGCTCTATCCGTGGATGGTGAGGGGGTGCGTCGACTCGGCAAATATGGTGAGGCTGATATTGAAGCGACCGATTTCATTTTTGCGGTGAGCGATGGGATGGGCGGTGCGAATGCAGGTGAGTTTGCGAGTCAGATCGCAGTTGATAAAATTACGCGTCTGTTTCCACAGACCTTTCGCTCGGCTGCAGAAGGCATTTCAGTAGGCTTCCAGGATTTACTTGGCGAATTGTTTGATCAGATCCATCGTGAGTTGACACATATGGGGCAGGCCTATGAGGAGCTGAGCGGCATGGGGGCGACTCTGAGCTTATGCTGGGTGAGGCCTGGTTGGGTGTATTTCGCGCATGTGGGTGACAGCCGCATATACCATTTACCGAAAGATGGCGGTATAAAGCAAGTGAGCCATGACCATACGCATGTGGGTTGGCAGTTTCGTGAAGGAAAGCTACGGGAGATTCAGGCGCGTTCCCACCCAGGGCGCAATGCGTTGCAGCAAGCAATGGGAGGTAAAACTCAGAACTTAAGCCCACAGTTTGGTGCGGTTGGTTACGAATCTGGCGACTTGTTTATGCTGTGTTCAGATGGTCTCGTTGAGGGACTGTGGGATAGCGGAATGAAGCGATTGCTTCGCAATCCAAGTTCAAAAGACCAAGGCAACCCAGCAGAACGGTTGGTCGCCGAAGCAGTGCGCACGGATGGCAAAGACAATACCACTGCAGTTGTTTTCGAGGTGACGTAGGCAACATGCTTGTTTGGGATACTTTCTCGTGTTGCCTTCGCATTGATGCGAAGCAATGGGTGATTTGGAAAGCTAGCTCATATATGGTAACGCGCTCCCTGCGGGAAGCACGTGCTACACTTTCTTGGCGGGCCAAACGTCCGAACTACTTGATAAACTCGATGCAGATCGGGCTACCGTCGAAGGCGATGGTGTCGCCATGGGCGGTGAGTAAGCCCGTGTTTGGGTTGAGCTTGAAGGTGGAGAGGTTGTTGGAGTTTTGTCCGCCAGCAATGAGCCAATTTCCATCTGGTGTGATATTGAAATTGCGCGGCACCCAGACGCGTGCGGGTTCGTTTTGCAGTAGTGTAAGACGGCCTGTCTCTTCGTCTCGTTCAAATACGCTGAGAGCGTCACGGCCGTTGCCTAGCAGGTCGCGGTTACCGTTGTAAACGTATTTTCCATTCGGATGGATTCGGATCTCTGAGCAGCTCATACGCGCTATATCGCTTCTGTCTTTAAGTGTCGAAACGGTTTCGATGTAGTTAAGCGCACCAGTTATTGAATCAGCCGCATAGGTTGTGATTTCCATGGTTAGTTCGTTGAGCACGTAAGCAAATCTACCATCGTGTGAAAATTTCATGTGGCGCGGACCTTTGCTGCCGCCAGGCACTATCGCATTACCAACTGGAGTGAGTGACGCCGCTTTGGGGTTTAATGCATAGATTTCAACATGGTCGGTTCCTAGGTCTGGCGAATAGGCGAAAGTATTCGCAGGGTTGGGAAAGATCGAGTGAGGGTGGGGGCTTGTTTGGCGCTTTGGGTGCGCTCCAGAACCTTCGTGTGTGTGGACGGATTGTGATGTTTCCAGTGAGCCGTCTGGATTTATTTTGTATGCAGCGACGCTGGCGTCACTCATGTAGTTGGCTACCATCAGCATTTGGCCAGTGGCATCGACACTTACGTGGCAAGGGTTAGTGCCTTCTGAGGACTGTTGGTTCAGCTTAGTGAGTGTCTTATCGTGATTGATGCTATAGGCTTTGACTAGACCTTTGTCTTTAGGGTTCTCTGTTAATGCGGTCGAGTAGAGGAAGCTTTGGTTCGGATGAATGGCGATAAACCCAGCCTTGTTGGCCTCTGCGACCTTAGTGATTGCGCTCAACTCACCACTTGCGGTGTTAAAGATAGCGTGTTGGATGCCGCCATCGCCAGAAGTGCCAAAATACACATTGAAGGTGCTCGCGCATCCAATCAAGGGAATGCTTAAGAATGAACGTAGGATGAATTGTGCTGTTGAGGTGAAGAGCATCTTCTGAGGAGATAGAACATGTTGAAAGGATGCACACACAAAGTAAACGTGCACTGAAATATTCTTACAGTAAATGTTAACCCGTAGCGAAAGCGCCACCGCCTCGCTACGGGCTCACTGACTTCTTGAAGTGTTCAACTGAAGCTACTCAACCTGTGGTTCGTAGACCCGCAGCGATTGCGTTCACAACACGTAGCAAATTATCGGTAGTTTCGGTATCTATCTTTTCCGCAGCACGTGCCTGTTGTAAAAGGTCGATCTGTTTTTTGTGCAAGGCCGCGAGTGGCACATCGCGCTCGGTCAATGTTTTGTAGAACCTTGGGCGGCGTTCGGGTAATGGGCGAGTGAAGAGTTTCTGCAGTTGCTCGACGGTGCGTTGACGCTCGCCGAGGATTTGATCGAGAATCCGTTTACGAAGTTTGGCGTCAGTGACGAGTCCCGCATACGTTTTCATCCATTTCTCATCGGAGCTACTGATACTGCTTTCGATATTGTAGAAAACATAGCGCAAGAAAGGAGTGCTCTGTAGGTTCTTCTGAATGTCAGCATAGGCCTTAGGATCGTTTTGTTCCAGCGCGTCGAGTGCACTGCCGACACCATACCAACCAGGCACATAGTAACGTGACTGATTCCAGCTAAATACCCAAGGGATGGCTCGAAGGTCTTCCAAGCTTGCTTTACCAGTGCGACGCGACGGTCGTGAGCCAATACGACTTTGCTCGATCGCGTCGATCGGTGTGGCTTGCCGGTAAAAATCGATAAACCCGTCCGCTTCGAGTAATTCACGGTAGGCTGCCCGAGAACTCTTTGCCAGGGTCTCCATTGCTGCATCAATAGTGGGTGTCGCCTGTTGCTTTTCGGCAAGTAGTTGCGCTCCTAAGCTGCCGGCAAGAAGCCACTCAAGGTTGGCAGTCGCTGTTGCCGGAGTGTTGTATTTTTGAGCGATGACTTCACCTTGTTCAGTGACACGTAGGCCGCCGTTGAGTGAGCCCTCTGGGAGCGCTTCAAGGAAGCGGTGGGTAGGCCCAGCGCCGCGCCCAACAGTGCCGCCACGCCCATGGAAGAATGTGATTTTTACCCCATGATCGTTGCCAACCTCAAAGAGCTTGCTTTGAGCGCTTTTGAGTATCCATTGGCTGGCCAAAATACCGGTGTCCTTATTGCTATCACTGTATCCCAGCATAATGATAAAACGCGGTTTTGTATTTGGTTCGTCAATACGTAGGCTTTTGCGTGTGCATGGATGTGAGAGGAATGCATTCGAAATCGCAGGAGCGCCTTCGAGATCTTCGTAAGTTTCGAACAGTGGCACGACAGGTAGGATGCAGCGTAGTTGACCCTCGTCTTGATAGGTGAGGCCGACTTCCTTTGCCAGTAGGTAGACCGTTAGTAGGTCGACTAGATTACGAGTCATGCTTACAATCAAGGCCCCAACGCCAGCAGTTCCGTTTTTGCGAATATGCTTCGCAACGACTGCAAGTGTATCACGCGCTTCACTCGCTTCTTTCGGCAGTGTCATGGAAGCATGAGTGAGTGGGCGTGGTGTGGAGAGCTCTTGATTGATGAAATCGAGTTTTGCTTCTTCGGTCCAGTTTGCGAAGTTCTTGGCATCTTCAACCCCCGCAGCGATCATCATTTGGCTCAATGCTTTTTCGTAGAATTCGCTATTTTGGCGAATGTCAATGCGGGCTAGGTGGAGGCCTACACTATCGAGCAGTCGTATGATTGGACGGACGTAGATCTGAACTGTGCGCTCGGAGCCGACTCCGATCAGCCATTCCATAAGTTTGTCTAAGTGAGTGCGAAGTTCTTCTTCGGACAGGTTTTCGACTTGCTCAGAGAGTAGTTCAACGAAGTGTAACCATGGTTCTTGGATCTGCGTATCGCCGCCCCAAGCGCGAATTTGTTTGAGCATGGTCGCTGGTATGGTGGCGCGTGCATCGGATAGAGTCAGTTTTTGTGCGAGATCCTTTAAGCGTGTGCAGACGATTTGCACTGCAGTGCTGCGCATGGTGGCCAGTGTCTCTGCAGTCACTTCGGCAGTTACGAGTGGGTGCCCGTCGCGATCTCCGCCAACCCATGAGCCGAATTGGAGGTGGGGCATTTCTTTGGCGCTGAGAGAGGGTTCGTTTGGATATGTTTCTTGCCACGCATGTTCTAAATTTTCGTCGAGGCGGCTAAACATCGTAGGAAAGACTTCGCGTAGGTAGTAAAGTAAGTTTTCCAACTCGTCCTTCACTTGTGGCTTGTGCATATATATTTCACCAGTGAGCCATAGGCGCTCAATTACTGCACGGACCTGAGCCGCGTTTTGCTCGGCTTCACGTGGCGTCCGTTCTCCCTCGCGATGACGGAGTAGGCGAACGATTTCACGATGGATGCCGAGCACAGACCAGCGCTTCGCTTCCGTTGGGTGTTTGGTGAAGACCGGCTCCACCCAGAGTTGGCTGATTTGCTTACGTATTTCAGCGGGTTGAATATTTGACTCTTTAAGTCGGCTTAGGTAATGGCCCCAGTGGCCTGGCTCGGATGCAATGCCTAGCTTGGCTTCACGTGTGCGGCGCATACTGTTGGCAACGTGCTCTTCGGCCAAGTTGAGAAGCTGAAAGTAAAAAGAGATTGCTTGAACACTGGCATCGTCGAGGTTGTCGGGTGAGACGTTTCGTAGCCGACTCTTAATTAATTGCGCGGCGTTTTCTTGCCCCATTGAGTCCAGCACGTCGGCGAATGCTTCGACTAAGAAGGTGTGTTCTTCTTCAACTTGTTGAAGACCCTGTTGGACTAATTCGAGGAATTGTTTGTTGGTTTTTGCAGTCATATAGTGCGCTAGAATCGTTTTAGGAGGTGTGTCACTTACACTGCAGATGTCGAGCCAAGTTTAACTCGTTTGTTATTGAGACCAAATTTGAGGCAAATTCGTGGCTATGTGCGCTATTATTTTCATGATTTACATCGCTTGAGTGGGGTTCTGTAATTGAGAACATGCAAAAATCTAGCCAGTGGAACCTACTTTCGAATCATGCGTCCGTGCTGATCGTGCTTTCTCGAAACTCGAATCAACCACTTCGCAAGGTTACTCAGTTCATTGGGATTACTGAACGTGCGGTGCAACGTATTGTAGCTGATCTCGAAGAGGCGGGTTATATCAGTCGTGAGCGCAAGGGACGACAAAATGTGTATAGAATTCACGATGATTGTGAACTGAATCACCCTTTACTCGGGAATTGTAGCATCGGGAAGTTGCTACAATTGTTCAATGAAGGAGTCACGATCGAGGGGATTGAAGAGGATCGCTTGCTTGGAAATTGGACCGTTGGAGAGCACGGCTCTGAAATTAAATAATAACATATCAAATTATCATGATATGTTGATGTAGGACTTGCATTTTAATTAATGCGCGGAATACTGCAGGTCTTATGAGCAAAAATTTCATCTTTTCTTCGGAATCGGTCGGTGAGGGGCATCCTGACAAAGTGGCTGATTACATTTCTGACAGCATCCTCGATGCATGTTTAGCCCAAGACCCTAAGAGTCGCGTGGCATGTGAGACTCTAGTGAAAAGTAACTGCGTTTTTTTAGCTGGTGAAATCACCACTGACGCAACACTTAACTATGAAGAAATCGTGCGCGAAGCGATTCGTGAGATTGGTTATGTAAATGATGATGACGTGTTTCATGCGGATAAGGTCTTTATTTCAAATATTTTAACAGCTCAGTCATCAGATATTGCCCAAGGCGTGGACGCTGCGGAAGCCGAAGGTAAAGATACGGCAGAGCAGGGAGCAGGTGATCAAGGCATTATGTTTGGCTACGCCTGCACTCAAACACCAGAGTTGATGCCTGCACCAGTTATGTATTCGCACCGCCTATTGCGCGAGATGGCTCGCCAGCGCAAGGAGCTCAAAGTCGATTGGTTGCGTCCCGACGTGAAAAGCCAAGTGGCGCTTGAGTATGTTGATGGTAAGCCGGTTGCAATTAAGAATGTGGTGATTTCAACGCAGCATGCTGCGGATAAGAAGCATGAAGAAATTCGCCAGTTTTGCATCGAAGAGGTGATTAAGAAAGTGCTTCCTGCGGAGTTACTCACTGACCAGACCGAATATTTGATCAACCCGACGGGTAATTTTGTCATTGGTGGCCCTCAAGGGGATGCCGGGCTCACTGGGCGTAAGATCATTGTGGATACCTACGGCGGTTGGGCGCGTCACGGGGGGGGGGCTTTCTCGGGTAAAGACCCGTCTAAGGTCGACCGTTCAGCAGCCTATTTCACACGCTGGGTTGCAAAGAACATCGTGGCTGCAGGTCTTGCTGATGAGTGCGAACTGGAAGTTGCTTACGCGATTGGCCATCCATATCCAACCAGCATTCACGTGGATACCTTTGGGACAGGCACTGTAGCGGATGCGAAGATCGCAGAGGCCGCACAAAAGGTCTTCAGCTTCAAGCCAGCTGACATCGTTCAGCAACTCGATTTGCTACGCCCGATTTACCGCGAGTCCACGCATTACGGTCATTTTGCGAAAGAAAACCTTCCATGGGAATCGACTTCAAAGGCAGACGAACTTAAGGCGGCATTATAAAGCTAACTTCTGAATACTATTTTCTAATTACTTTTAACTATGAGCACAGACACACTAACAAAGACCAACACTGATTATAAAGTGAAGGACATCAATCTTGCGGACTTTGGTCGCAAGGAAGTTGAAATTGCACAATTCGAAATGCCAGGCCTAATGGCAACGCGTGAGAAATATGCAGCAGAGCAACCGCTCAAAGGCGTGCGCATCATGGGGTCGCTCCACATGACTATTCAGACAGCGGTGTTGATCGAAACACTCCAAGCACTGGGCGCTGATGTGCGTTGGTGCTCTTGCAATATTTTCTCCACACAGGATCATGCGGCTGCATATGTCGCTAAAAACCTCGATGTTCCTGTCTTTGCATGGAAAGGCGAAACACTTGAAGAATATTGGTGGTGCACCGAGCAAGCGCTCACATGGCCAGATGGTTCAGGTCCGCAACTGATTGTGGATGACGGTGGTGATGCTACGCTCTTAATTCACAAGGGTAAAGAGCTTGAGGATGGCAGCGACTGGGTGTTGAGCGATTCTTCCAGTATGGAAGAGGCAGTCATTAAGAGCTTGCTCAAGAAGATTAACGCCGAGAAGCCTAACCATTGGAACGAGGTGGTAAAAGAGTGGAAGGGTGTTTCCGAAGAAACCACTACAGGTGTGCACCGTCTCTACGAAATGCACAATGCAGGCAAGCTTCTCGTGCCAGCGATCAATGTGAACGACTCAGTCACTAAATCTAAGTTCGACAATCTCTACGGCTGTCGCGAATCCTTACTCGATGGTATCAAGCGTGCGACGGACGTAATGATTTCTGGTAAGGTGGGTGTGGTCTGTGGTTACGGTGATGTGGGTAAAGGCTGTGCTGCAGCGCTTAAAGGCATGGGTGCTCAAGTAGTCGTAACTGAGGTCGATCCCATTTGTGCGTTGCAAGCCGCGATGGAAGGTCACCGCGTTTTGACTGTTGAAGACACCCTGGGTTGGGGGGATATCTACGTAACCACTACAGGTAACTATGGTATCATTACTGCGGATCACATGTCCAAGATGAAGGATCAAGCGATTGTTTGTAACATCGGACACTTCGATAATGAAATTGGTGTGGATGCACTCAATGACATGCCAGGGGTGGATGTAGAAAGCATCAAGCCAGACAATGAAGGCGCAGTTGACAAATACACTTTTCCTAATGGTAACAGCATTTATCTACTCGCCAAGGGCCGTCTAGTGAATCTCGGTTGTGCAACGGGGCACCCAAGCTTTGTGATGTCCAACAGCTTCACCAATCAAGCCCTCGCTCAAATTGAACTCTGGAAACAGGTAGAGAAATACACACCGGGCGTCTATATACTGCCAAAGCATATCGATGAAGAAGTGGCGAGACTTCACCTTGAGAAAATCGGCTGCAAACTGACCACGCTCAGTAAAGATCAAGCCGATTATATTGGTGTGAAGCAAGCAGGCCCTTACAAGCCTGAGCATTATCGCTACTAATCGATCGACGATTTGAATCTTTCAAAGCGCCTTCTTCGGAGGGCGCTTTTTTGTGTGGTTGCCTATTATCATCTGGAGCAACGACAGTTTTATCCTGGTCAGTTCATTGAACTGTAAATGGCGTGAGGTCTCCCTCTTCTAAAAATGCGCATCTAGCTTGAAATTACGGATTGTAAGTTTCTATTGAACGCTTAATTTACGGGCTTTTCACAATTCTCGTAACCTATTCATACAAACTAACCTATATTATGGAAGAAGAAGTAAAAACAGCTGCTGAAGCAGTTGCTGCCGCAGAGCCTGCGGTGGCACAATCGAACACAGTGGATCAAATTATTGAGTCGCTCACATCTTTTGCAATTAGTGCATTGGCCGCACTGGTGATTCTCGTTATTGGTCTCTGGCTAGCTAAAAAAGTTAAAACCCTCTTTGCCAGTGCACTCACTAAGAAAGAAGTAGATGCGACATTGGTTGGATTCTTTTCGAGTATGCTCTACGGTGCAATTGCTGTCTTTGTTGTCATTGCTGCAATCGGTAAACTTGGAGTGCAAACGACATCCTTTGCCGCGGTGATTGCGGCTGCTGGCTTGGCCATTGGCCTTGCATTGCAGGGTTCGCTTTCCAACTTCGCGTCGGGTGTGTTATTGATCCTCTTCAAGCCATTTGTTGCTGGTAATGTAATCAAGGCTGGTGGTGAAATTGGTTCCGTAGTTGAAGTTGGCTTGCTCACTACAGAGCTGAAGACCCCTGATAATGTTAAAATCATCATGCCAAACTCTTCTATTATGGGAGGTTCGATCACTAATATTTCTGCGCACCCAACACGTCGTGTGGATATGGTGGTAGGTGTTGGATACGGCGATGATTTGAATAAAGCAAAGCAAGTCATGGAAGACCTTCTTGCTGCGGACGAGCGAGTATTAAAAGATCCTGCAGTGACGATTGCTGTCTCCAATCTTGGTGACAGTAGCGTTGATTTCGTGGTTCGCCCATGGGTGAACGCTGCGGACTACTGGGCAGTTAAGTTTGACTTCACTAAGGCGGTTAAAGAGGCCTTTGATAAGGAGGGTATTAGCATCCCGTTCCCTCAACGGGATGTGCACTTGTTCAAGGAAGAAGCTTAATTGGCCTTCGATTGAATCGATTTTACAAAACCGCCGAGGCCACTCGGCGGTTTTTTTATGGCTTGTTCAAATGCTTAAGGTTCTGAACATCGCTTGCCTTTTCTTCGGTCGCTTCAACCCAGATTATGCATTAGGATGAGAAGTGTGCTCCGCAACTGAAGCGCAAGGGAGCGTATGAACATACGTGACTGCAGGGCTGACAGGCAGCGATGTGCGCTGGTCGCCTAAGCGTTTCACGGACACCCGTCAGGTGAGCATATTTCTAATGCGATTCATTAGAAATGTGCCTGATTGACCAGTAATTGCGGAAGCTAAAATCTTGTTCGGGAAACGCCTTTGCATAGTTTGGGTTAAAGCTCTCAAACTTTACCGTAAGCGATGCCTTGTTTATGGCAATGGATACATTGCTTTAAGCCTGTTTAAGTGATGGCACTCTTCCTCACTGAAGTCAGCGGTAGAGAGAATTTTGCAGCTATTGTCCTTGTGATTTGCGTCTCGCACGCTCTGCATCCTCGGGTTTATTGAGACGTTGGTAGGCCAGTGATAGATTATACCAAGCCCGATAGAATTCGGGCTGCATTGCTACGGTTTCTTCCAAGTAGCCGACTGCTTTATTTAGATCGCCTGACTCAGCTGCGAGGAGTCCCAGGGAGTAAGGGAACATGGCATTGCTTGGTGCCATTTCCCAGCCTGAGTTTAGGTAGCGCACCGCAACTTCGTTTAGACCAGCCGTGCTAAGAAGAATGGCCGCTTGGTGATACATTTCTGGATTTTTGGAATCCATGAGCAGTGCGCGGGCGACGTATTTTTGCACCTCGGCAGGTCGATTCTCAATGGCTGCTTTATTGGCCTTCAATAAAACACTCTGCGGGCGGTCAGAGTTGAAGTCTTGGTAAGTCTCCCATTCAGAAGCAGCCTGTGAGTCGGTAATCGTTTGATTTCTGGATGCAATTGAGCGGGCAGCCATAAGGCGGACATTTCGGTGAGAGTCTTTGAGCTTGTCGAAGACTATTGTATCGATCTGTTCCAGCATGGATAGGCCTCGAACTACGCGACTACGCACCATTGGGCTCTGATGTTCGGCAAGTGATTTTAGGTGTTCGATAACTCTAGGATTTGGTAAGTAGTTTGCTAGTAGGCCAGTATAGGTTGCTTGCCATGCGTCAATTTCTTCGTTGGCTGCAAGTTCGAGTAACTGCTCCATACCCTCTGGTTGATACTGGTAAGCGGCGGTGATTGCTTTTGCGCGGGCACGCTGACGGCTCTTCGCGAGTCGTTCGCCATACCAGTTTTCAGCATGCTCGACTGCCCAGTCCAGGGTTTGATCGGTGTGGCATTTACTGCAGGCATTGGGAATACCGAACTCCTTAGTCATCAGTGGGTCAGGCGAATGAAAGCCGTGGTCCGCTCGTGGGTCGACTTGCATATAGGTCGTCTGGGGCATGTGACACTCGACGCATTTGTTACCAGTGCTTCCTTCCCTGTGGAAGCTATGTTGCACGGGATTAATAATCGGTGCGTTTAAGGTGCCACCTGCTTCGTGACAGCGCATGCAAAGCATGTTGTTATCGGGCGGGAGTATGTGTTCGAGCGTGTGCGGATTGTGGCAATCCATACAGGTCACACCTGCGTGGGCCATACGACTCATTTCGAAGGATGCATGCACGTATACTTCGTCGCGTATTTGGCCATCAGCATAATAAAGGCCCGGCTGATCGGGTAAGGAGACGTCGAAGTGGTCGTAATAGTCATCTCCGACCTCGAATGCATCTGCGGTCAATTGGTCGCGCCGCGAGTGGCAGGTGAAGCAATTGTCTTTCGTTTGTATCTTATCTAGCTGCTTCAGACTCGTCGTGTAGTTGGGTTGCTTGGCGGCTATAAGGTGTTCTTCGATGCCACTGTGGCATTCAATGCAAGACAAGCCTTGTTGGACCCAAGTGGTGTGATAGCTGTTGGCTTCAAAATTAAAGTTCTTTTGAAATTCGGTTGTGTGGCAGTAGGCGCAATTGGCATTCCAGTTCATGCCTTGCCCTGTCCAGTGCCCCCATTCGCCGGGGATGCGATCTTCGCCCGCGAAAACGTCGACCCATCGATCTCCTTCTACGTCATAGGTAGCGCTGATTGTTTGGAATTTGTTACCTGGGAGTAAGGCAAGGTATTGTCGCAGTGGGGTTTCTCCGATGACGCCTACGAGTTTGTAGGTAAGATTGGGGCCATCAGGGTCAAGAACACGTAGTTCAAACTCTGTGCCTTTGAGGCCAAGTTCATACGTGACACCAGACTCTTCGATGCGTCTTGCAGGCGTGAAGGCACGTGCATCCTGTTCCATTGAAACGGGTCGATTGGCTTTGGCATGGTGACTGGTTTTCCATTGAGCCACTTCCTCTGCGTGGCATTCTACGCAATTCTCAGGGCTGATTTGTGCGAGTCGCTCTGGATCGTGTGAGACAGGAAAGATGTTTGTGCTTTTTTCGACGGTAGTCTTGGTTGCCTCATAGCCCTTAGGTTCGGAGTCACTACAGCTAGTTAGAAGGCTACCTGCGAGCAGAGTGAGGAGTGCTAAGGAAGCCCCGCGTTGAGAAAAAAGTAACATGGTAACAGAGTGTCGGTGCTAGCTGGTGAGGGTCAAGTTGGATTGGGCTAAAGGTAGTGTCGCTGGTTTCGGTGCGATGTAGACAAGGTTCTTCTCATTGAGATCCCTAGAATGTAGAATGACGGCTGGCTATGAGTGTCGCTACTACAAAATTAAGCTGATTACTTTCTTCGATAACTACCGGGCTTACGCTGATTCTTACGTTGTTTCTGAAAAATAGGGATGAATTTTTTCTCAATAAATTCGAATGCGGCATCGAGCCCTTCGGCTTCATAGCGCGTGCCAATTTCAGCCTCCATAGCTGTGGGTTCTCCAAGTGAGGATAGAAATTTGTTTGAAGTCATTTGAATAAACACCTCGGCCCGTCTCTCGGAGGTGATATCGGACTGTTTTAAAATCCACTCACGGGCGAAGAGGGCGAGCACTGCGTCGCCGATCCATGCTTTAGTGCGTAGTTCGTTCATCTTAGTGGGCTTCTAGCCAGTTATTGCCGGTGCCGATCTCAATTTCAATCGGTGCGTCGAGTTTAAGGGCATTTTGCATACCTTCAGTGATGAGCTCGCGGACGATGGCCTCTTCTGAAGGGTCTAGGTCGAAGACGAGCTCGTCATGCACTTGTAACAGCATGCGAGTGTTGAGATTCTTTTCTGTAATTGATTTTTGGATACGCACCATGGCGATCTTTATCATGTCTGCTGCGGTGCCTTGGATTGGCATATTTATGGCATTTCGCTCCGCGCCTGCGCGTATGGTGCCATTACGTGAATGGATGTCATTCAAATATCGGCGGCGCCCAGTAATCGTTTCCACATAGCCTTTCTCTTTAGCACCTTCTTTCATGCGTTCCATGTATCCTGGAATGCCTGGGAACTGCGCAAAATAGCTATCGATGATTTCTTGGGCTTCGGTGCGTGAGATGGTGCCGAGGCGTTGCGCGAGACCAAAGGCAGAAATACCATATGGAATACCAAAGTTGACCATCTTGGCAGTGCTACGTTGGTTGCGGTCGACTGCGTCGAGTTCTACATCAAAGATTTTTGCAGCGGTGGCAGTGTGGATGTCGCGGCCCTCTTGGAAAGCAGTTAATAAGCCTTCGTCGTTTGTGAGTGCAGCGAGTATACGTAGCTCGATTTGCGAGTAGTCCGCGGCAAGGAGTTTCCAACCTTCGCGCGGCACAAAGGCTTTGCGAATTTGGCGACCTTGTTCGCTGCGGACGGGAATGTTCTGCAAGTTCGGATCGTTGGATGAAAGTCGGCCTGTGGATGTTTGCACTTGGCCATAGTGGGTATGCACGCGTCCTGTTTTTGGATCGACTGAATTGGGAAGAGCGTCGATGTAAGTGCTCTTAAGTTTGGTCAGTTGACGATACTCTAAGATGTTGGCGACGATCGGGTGCTTCGGTGCGAGCGATGAGAGCACTTGCTCGTTAGTTGCATATTGACCGGTTTTGGTTTTCTTTGGTTTCTCGATGAGTTTAAGTTCGTCGAAAAGCACTTCGCCGAGTTGCTTGGGAGAATTGAGGTTGAATTCGCGCCCTGCGGTTTTTGAAATTGAGGCGTGTAATTTCTCAATGTGATCGACGAGGTAGGCGCCCGTTTCCGCGAGCACGGATTCGTCCATGCGGATGCCCTCGCGTTCGATGGTTGCAAGAACGGGGAGCAGTGGTGTTTCGATTTCATAGAAAACTTTGGCTTGGCCGCTTTCTTCGAGTTTGGGTTCGAAGGTCTGCCAAAGCTGTAGGGCAATGTCGGCGTCCTCTGTGGCGTAATTCGCGAGTGCTTTGGGCTCCACGTTGGAATAGTCGATATCTTCGCCTTTCTTTGCGTCGGGCAGTAGCTCGGTATATCGAATGGGTGAATAGTGAAGGTAGTCTTCGGAAAGTGTGTCGAGGTTGTGACGCTGCTCGGGGTCAATGAGCGCATGTGCGATCATGGTATCGTAGCAGGTGCCTGCGACGGGCACGTTTTGCTCGGCAAGTATAGAGAGGTCGAACTTCAAGTTATGCCCAATCTTGGTGAGTGCCGTGTCTGCAAAGATGGGGCGCAGTGCCTCAATAGGCGTGACATCGTTTTGAGTGGGCACGAACCAACCTGTCTTTGGCTTGGTGCTGAAAGAGATACCGACCAGCTCTGCTCGGCGTGGGTTCAGCGAGGTGGTCTCGGTGTCGAAGGCAAAGATGCCAGCGGCTTTGAGTTCACTGATGAGTGTGACGAGCGAGTCGGTATCGTGTGCGATACGGTAGTTTACTTTCACGTCGCTAAGTTTTTTGAAACTGACCTGGGGAATGAGGTCGAGCTGATCGGATTCAGCTGCTTTGCCCGTATTCGATTTTTCGTCGTCTTCGCGCATGAGCACGAGATCCGTTGCGGCTTCTTGGACTGAGAAATCGTTACCAAAGATACGCTTACCAAGTGTGCGGAATTCAAATTCGGCAAAGATCGGCACGAGCTTTTCTGGGTCGGGTGCGTCGAGTTGGATGCTGTCCCAGTCAGCTTTAATCGGCACATCAAGTTGAATGGTGGCGAGCTTCTTGGAGAGCCGCGCATTGTCTGCGTGCTCAATCATGCGCTCCTGTTGCTTACCTTTCAGTTTATCGGTATTTTCGAGGATACCTTCGACGGTGTCGTAAGCGGCAAGTAGCTTTTCGGCAGTCTTTGGGCCGATGCCAGGCACGCCCGGAATGTTGTCCGAAACGTCGCCACAGAGGCCGAGCATATCGATCACTTGATCGACGCGGGCGATGCCCCATTTTTCTTTGATTTCGGAAACACCCCAGATTTCAGCGCCATCACCCTTGCGGGAAGGGCGATACATTTTGATCTTTTCTGTGACCAGCTGGCCAAAGTCTTTGTCAGGGGTGACCATGAAGATCTCGTCAAACCCGTCAGCCTCAGCGCGGTGGGCGAGGGTGCCAATAATGTCGTCTGCCTCGTAGCCGTCCATCTTGATTACAGGAATACCAAAAGCCTTAGCGACGCGGTCGAGGTGTGGCATCGCTGCCGAGAGGTCTTCCGGCATGGCCTCGCGCTGTGCTTTGTATTCGGGGAAAATGCGGTGCCGTTCTGTGGGTGCAGAGGTGTCAAACACAACAGCTAAGTGGCTCGGCTTTTGATTGCTGATCAGTTCGATCAGCGTGCTGGTGAAGCCGAAAATAGCCGAAGTGTTGAACCCCTTTGAGGTATAAATCGGGCTACGGATGAGTGCAAAGTGTGCTCGATAGGCGAGTGCCATGCCGTCGAGTAGATAGAGCTTTTTTGACATATAGGAGAACGTTGAACACTAAGGAGTGGAAAGTAAATAGTGGGTAGTGGATAGATTGATGATGTGTGTATGTATTATGGTAGTAACTGTTCACTACCCACTCCTCACTACCGACTTCTCCTAATTATTACAAAACGAGGTTCGACATTTCGCACCATTGGCACAGTTATCAACCGTGTAGTTTATTATGGAGACCGAGCCAGATCCGACAGTTCATAAGAATAGAGGCATCAAGCGCGTCTATAAGTCCTTTTTCTACTCAATGGAGGGCATTTTTGCGACCTTGAAGCACGAAGCGGCGTTTCGCCAGGAGACGATACTTGCAGCAGTCTTAGTGCCCGCTTCCTTTTTTCTCAACGTGCCTTTAGTGCAACACGTCATCTTAGTGGCTAGTATCTTACTGGTGCTCATAGTGGAGTTGTTGAATTCGGCAATTGAAGCTGTTGTGGATGATATTTCGTTACGAAATCGCCCACTTGCTAAGCGTGCGAAAGATGCTGGCAGTGCGGCGGTCTTAGTCAGTTTATTGAACTGCCTGATTTGCTGGGTATCGGTGATCGTGGTGAATTGGGGCCAGTGGTTCGGGTAGGCGGGCGGGGGAACGTCGAACGGTCAACGTCCAACATCGAATGGTGAATTTTGTGGGTGTCTTGGGTGCGACCAGGACATGGTAAATCGCAGCTCTTGAAGAAGGCACCTTACGTTTTCTAGTCATTAATCTCATTCTGAGTTGGACGTTCTAAGTTGGATGTTCAACGTTTTCCGCAATGCTTCATATCGTTTTATTCAATCCAGAAATTCCGCAAAACACGGGAAATATTGGTCGTCTTTGTGCGATTACGGAATCGCGCTTGCATTTGATTCACCCGCTTGGGTTTACTATCACTGATAAGCATTTAAAACGTAGCGGTATGGACTATTGGCATTCTTTGGACGTGCATCATCATGATGATTGGGATGCTTTTTTGGCTAGTGAGCATCGTCCAGAACGCCTGTGGCTTTTCACTACCAAGGCGAATCATGTTTATTGGGATGTGGAATTTGCCGATGGCGACGGACTGGTGTTTGGTAGTGAAGGCCATGGTGTGCCAGATTGGCTCCATGCGCAACTTGATGGCCAGCGATTGACCATTCCGCATAAAAACACCGAGATGCGTTCCTTGAATTTGGCGACATCGGTGGGGATTGCCGCGTATGAGGCGATTCGGCAGATTGAGTTGAGTGTATAGTTTTCAGAGGGCGGGCTCAATCTGACTCCTAATCGTAATCTGAAACCTGGGATGGGACGCTTGTTCTCGACTGACTTGTGGGGATACGGAGATCCGCCCGCTTATTTAGAGAAAAGGGACATAAACGACGTTTTGATCCAGAGTCAGATTCAGATGGATGGGCTGCAAACCCCCGTATTATCAGCATTTTAGGCTTGCAGGATGGGGGCGTTGACCTAGTTTCCCGCGTTCCTCCCAGTGATAGATGTCTCTGGACGTGTCATTCTGACATGGGGAATCAACAAGAACATCCAACCCAGCTGTCGCTTCGGCGCCAGCACATTACATACAATGAGTCTAATGGAAGAGCTGCTAGCTAGCAGCAGCAACCTAGATAACCTCCAAGAAGGTTCCATTCTTAAAGGAACCATTATTGAGATCCGCCCCACTGAAGTCGTCGTCGACATTGGTGGCAAATCCGAAGGCATCGTTCATGCCAGTGAGTTCGTCGATATGAGCGAACTTCAAGTCGGTTCTGAGCTCGAAGTGTTCCTCGAGAAGCTCGAAGACAAAGAAGGTAACCCTGTTATCTCTTACGACAAAGCTGAGCAGAAGAAGAATTGGGAGAAAATCGTCGAGAACTGTGAAGAAGGTTCGATCATTCAAGGTCGTGTCCGTTCTAAGGTTAAAGGCGGTCTTATCGTCTCTATCGGTGTCGATTCCTTCATGCCTGCGTCGCAAATCGACGTTCAGCCTCCGAAGAATTTGGATCAATATGTCGGTCAGACATACGACTTTAAGGTCATTAAGATCAACCTCGATCGTAAGAACATCGTCGTTTCCCGTCGTGAGCTCATCGAAGAGCAACGTATGGAGAAGCGTCGTGCACTTCTCGAAGACGTCAAGCCAGGCGATACACGCCGCGGCCAAGTCAAGAACATCACCGACTACGGTGCATTCGTCGACCTCGACGGTCTCGACGGTCTCCTCCATATCACAGATATGTCATGGGGTCGTATCCAGCACCCATCTGAGATGGTGAAGCAAGGCGAGGAAATCGAAGTGATGATCATCGAAATCGATCGTGATCGCGAGCGTGTTTCCCTCGGCCTCAAGCAACTTGCTTCGAACCCATGGGAGAAGATCGAAGAGAAATACCCAATCGGTGCTACTGTTAAGGGTAAGGTCGTTAACCTCGTGCCTTACGGTGCCTTCATCGAAATCGAAGAAGGTGTTGAAGGTCTCGTTCATGTTACCGAACTCTCTTGGACCAAGCGTATCTCTAAGCCAAGCGAAGTGCTTCGCATCGGTGAAGAAGTGGAAGCAGTGGTTCTCGGTATCCAGAAGGAAGAGCAGAAGATCTCTCTCGGCACTCGCCAACTTGAAACCAATCCATGGGAAATGGCTCGCCATAACTACCCAGTGGGTGCTCGTGTTCGTGGTAAGGTGCGTAACCTCACTACCTACGGTGCATTCGTCGAACTTGAAGAAGGTATCGACGGTATGGTTCACGTTTCAGACATGTCTTGGACACGCAAGGTCAACCACCCATCCGAGGTGGTCAAGAAGGGCGACGAAGTCGATGCAACTGTTCTCGATGTCGATGCAGACAGCCAGCGTATCTCGCTCGGCATGAAGCAGCTCTCTACAGATCCATGGGACGAAATTGAAACACACTTCAAGGTCGGAGACATGGTTAAGGGTAGCATCTCCAAGATCACTACTTACGGTGCGTTTGTCGAACTCGACAACGATATCGACGGCCTCGTGCACATCTCGCAAATCAGCGAAGAGCGTGTTGAGAAGATCAAGGACGTTCTGAACGAAGGTGACGAAGTTGAAGCACGTGTGGTTAAGATCGACAAGGAAGAGCGCCGTATCGGTCTCTCCATCAAGGCTGCTAACTACAGCGAGGCTGACCTCGCTAAGGAGCGCGCTGCCTTCGATAACATCACCGCCGACGAAGACCTCACCAACCTAGGTGACCTTCTTGACGAAGCGACCAAGTAAACCTCGTTTACCAAATCATTATACAAAAGTCCCGCAGGAAACTGCGGGGCTTTTTTTTTGTTTGATGACTTTGGATTGGCGGTGATCAGGCAGCGGTCGCTGCCCCTCCATTTTTAGTTGCCTAGAGGGACATGCTTCGCCCTGTCCGCCGTTTGGTGGCGAGGGCTAGTATGGCACCGCGGTCAGGCCGGAGGCTGCCCCTCCTTTGATCGGTGGTCTGATTGGAGGGGCATGCTCTGCCCTGACCACAGGGTGCTAGGGATTCACCTTGATGGAATCCATTTTAAGCTACATCTTATGGCAATGGATTCACTTCCGAAACGTAAGCGACCTGCGCATTGGGTTTCTCATGAGAAGGGTAATCAATCAGTTATAGTATTTGCTACGGTTTGCACGAAAGCTCGGGCTAAGCTTTTAGCTACACCTGAAATGCATGAGCACATTGTCGATGCGTGGAAGACCGCTGAGTTTTGGAAAGTTGGGCGATATGTAATCATGTCCGACCATATTCATTTCTTTTGTTCGCCTGGTAGTTATCCAACTCATCCGTTTAGGAAATGGGTGGGCTTCTGGAAGAATCGTATTGTTAAAAATTCTGGAGTTCGTGGTTTTTGGCAACGGGATGTGTGGGATACTCAACTACGCAGAGGTGAAAGTTATTCTGCTAAGTGGCAATATGTGCGGGAGAATCCAGTGAGAGCAGGCTTGGTGGATCGTTCTAATGAGTGGGCGTATCAAGGAGAGCTTGAGCCACTATGGTGGCATGATGCTTAATGTTGACCTATGGCACTGCGGTCAGGCCGGAGGCTGACCCTCCATTGTATCGTGTCATGTTGGAGGGACATGCTCTGCCCTGTCCGCCGTTAGCTTAGTTTCGATTCGACTCTTCAGGTGCACTGCGGTCAGGCCGGAGGCTGACCCTCCATGGTTTAGTGTCATATTGGAGGGACATGCTCCGCCATGTCCGCCGTCAGATTAGATTCGACTCTTCGAGTGCACTGCGGTCAGGCCGGAGGCTGACCCTCCATTGTATCGTGTCATATTGGAGGGACATGCTCCGCCATGTCCGCCGTTAGCTTAGTTTCGATTCGATTCTTCAGGTGCACTGCAGTCAGGCCGGAGGCTGACCCTCCATTGTATCGTGTTATATTGGAGGGACATGCTCTGCCATGTCCGCCGTTAGCTTAGTTTCGATTCGATTCTTCAGGTGCGCTGCGGTCAGGCCGGGAGGCTGACCCTCCATGGTCTTGTGTCATGTTGGAGCGACATGCTCTGCCCTGTCCGCCGTTAGATTCGAAGGGCTGAATCATCTTCGACTTTACTTCTTAGGTAAAATGACTCGACGCCTTGGGATGATGCGTTTGTTGGTGTTGGTATTGTTGGTCCTAGTCGCGTTTTGTAGACCTGCAGGAAGCTGTGGCTGCGCTGCGTTATTTGCACTTGCATTTGGATTGGGAGGCGGTGCCGATATGGCTACTGGAAGTGGACTATCGGTTGACTCCATCATGCTAAGTTTTTCGCTACGGCCGTTTTTATTAATGGTCACCCCCATGGATTTTGGATCGAAGGCGGAGACTTTAATGCCTTCTTTTTCCTGCCCAACAGGGATCCAATATCCCTTTAGATTGGTTTTGTCGAAAACGCTGACTTGGTAGGCATTGTTCATTTGAACGACACCGCGGAACTCAATTTCGCGTGAAATAGGGCCGCTGGATTGAACGGGTTTGGGCGCGACGACTGGCTTCTTATTGTGATCGGGTGGAAGGAACGGGCTGTTATCTTCGAGTGCGGAGTTTGCACTTAACGGAGTTGCTAGAGCCAATGTTGCCAGCGCCAATTGTAGGAGTGGCTTTATGCCTCGACCTAAAGAGCGCCAAGCAGGAGTGCTTGGGGATAAACCCTGTCCTACGTTCAGTGTCCAATCTGTGGTTTTCTTGAACATTAGAAGTTAACGAGTGCGTGTGGCGGAGCGTGGTTGAGTTGAATTAATTTCGACGGGTTCTTTCTCTTCGAAGCTACTGCCCTTAAGGTAGATGTCTCCCGTGGTGCGATCCTCTAGGTAGGTTTCGATTGCTTCTTTCTCTGCTGCACTCTCAATATACTCGTCTGAAAGGGCACCTGCTTGTCCAGGATTTTCGAGAACGGTTGGACGTATAAAAATAATGATCTCAGTGCGTTCGTAGTCGTCGGTTGATCCGCCAAATATATGACGAACACCAGGTAGTCTGCCAATGATTGGGAAGTAGTTGTTACTGTCTGTTCCTGTGTTTTCTTGCAGGCCCCCTAAGACAATTATTTCGCCGTCTTTTACGCTTATTGTCGAGGTTGCTTCACGGACTCCGATGATCGGTTGATCATTGTTATCAATTTGAATATTTTCGATGACATTTTCAACGGTTTGCTCAATAACCATTTGCACAGTGCCGTCGGCTCCAATGAGAGGGGTGACCGTCAATTTAATGCCAATATCACGATACTCGACGCTGCTACGTGAATTGAGACTATCGCTAACCCCAGATGTTGTGGATGCTGTGATGATTGGTTGCGAGCGGCTTACGTTAATGATTCCCTCTTCATTATGGCTGACGACAATACGTGGAGCTGAGAGCACTCGCGTATCACTATCAGTGTTGGTTGGTGTGATCCCCGTGGTCAGTTCAAAGGCACTTGGATTGTCTAACGAAATTTTACCTCCAGAAAAATTAATACCGCCCGCTGTTCCTGCTGCAATTTCACTAAACTCTCTCAGCGCTCCATTATACATGAATGAGAAGCTACCCAATCCGCTGGTTTGTTTTTCATTGAGAGTTACCTGAGTAATAATCGCTTCGATCAATACTTGTGGCAGTGGGATATCGATTTTCTCGATGAGCTCTTGAAGTGTCTTGAGGTCTTGTTTGGTTCCGTAGGCGACGATCGAGTTGGTGCGTTCGTCTGCAGAGAGGCCGACGAAATTAGAAAATTGAAGTGAGCTGTTGGCCTCGGTGCTGGTAGAAGATGAGGCTGTAGGTGCTGGCTCGTTATTGTTACCCGCGTTGGCCAATGGGTTATTGTTGTTTCTACGGTTGTTATTGTTGCCCGCAGTTTCGTTTTCCTTGGCGACTTTCGCGTCTTCTTCACGGCCTTCTTTTTGTCCAGAGATGATGTCTTCGATGATGGGCACGACTTCTTCGGCTTTGGCTTGGCGCAGTTGAAACACCTCACTGCCGGTAAGGGGTGCAGCGTCGACATCGACTTTTTCGATCACATCCATGATTGGGCCTAGATTGCCTGGGTGTGTGATGACGATGAGTTGATTGGTGCGCTCATCGGCAGTGATGCTGGTGTTGCCTTCGAGATAGCTCTTTAGCGGACCTTCGATGAGACCTTCGAGGCGCTCTTGCATCTCGGGAGCTTGCACGAAGTCGAGTTTGATGAATTTTATTTCTTCTCGGACCGATTGTGGGCGATCGGCATCGCTGAGGATTGTCTCAATACGTTGTAAGTTGACCAATGCATCGGTGACGAGTAATGCGTTGGATTTGGCAAAAGGAATCATGCTAGAGTTTTGCGAGAGCAAGGGTTGCACCAGTGTGCCGCTGATGAGTTCTGCGTTGAGGTAATCAAACTTGAAGAGCTTTGCGTAGATTTGTTGGCTGGCTGCGAGTTCGAGCGTGCTGCCTGCGATCATTTCTGGGACATGGCTATTAACGTTGGTGGCAGGCACTGCTTTCATGAAGCGGCCTCCCATATCGGCGAGCATGATGCCGTTGAGTGTGAGCAAACTTTCAAGGGCGAGAACGGCTTCTTTTTGTGAGATGGGGCCGTTTGAGTTGAAGTTGATCTTCGCAGGCGAGATGTCCTGCCGACGTAGGATGATCTTGCCCGTCATTTGCTCGAGTAGGTCGAGCACTTGTAGCGCGGTATCATCGATAAGCACTAGGGTGCCGAGCATTTTTTCGGGAGCTGAACTTTCGGGCTCAACGGGGACGATAACTGGCGCGACAGAATCATCTCCAGCTTCAGTGAGCAGGTCGACAGTCTCGTCTTGTGCGCTGGAAAAGAGCGCTGCGCATAGAAAGAGTGGGATGTAGAAAAATCTTCGTAGAATGTGCATATCGAAGCGGTAGAGTGAAATTAAGGACAAGACTAGTTCTGGATGGTTTCGTCTTTTAAATCGAAAGAGTTGATTTCCATACGTGCATCGAGTTCTTCCGGGTTTTTACGGCTAGCACTGAGACGGACGCTTTGGATATTTATGTAAGGGGCTTCTGCTTTGAGGAGCTTGTTGATGCTAATGAGTTGAGCAATGGAAATTCGGCTCAGACGGACACGTAGGTTGTAGTCGTTAAAAATCTCACCTTCGGTCGTGCGAACGGGGTCCATGTCGGCCTGCTGAGCGAGACTTGCTTGACGCAATAAGTTGTCAATTTTACCAGAAAGCTGCGTGGCTGAGTAGGTTTTGGCGGGATCGACTCGTTCGAGTGCTTGTTCGAGACCTTGCGCATAAAAATCGCTACGTTCTAGCCATTGTGACTGAGTGGTGAGCTGAACGGCCGCGCGCTTACGAGAGTCGTTCCAAGCTTTGGTGCGGTCTAACCAGTTGTCGGCCCAAATAAAGATGAAGACTAGACAGAAGAGTAGGCATAGCAACTTTTCGCGCACGCTCATACGCTTGTAGATACGTTTTAACTTTCGGAGGGCTGGATTCATTCGCTGGATTCCTCCGTTTCTACTTTTCGAGCCACCTCTGGTTTGACGAGTTGATTGCGTCGTGGGTTCGCCACAGGTTCGTCTTGCACCATTGCTTCGGCTTCTACGATGACCGCTTTGGCCTCATCAACATTCGGGCTATCATCGTTTGTGGCTTCTGGATTATTTGTTTCATCGGCAGTCGGCTTTGGGCTCGCCGTTGGCGCTGGCTTGGGTGTCGCGACGGCGGCTTGGCGATGATGATAGTCCAATTCTACGGTAAAGGTGGTCTTGCCCGAGCGCGTGAGCTGCTTAGGGTTGCCGAGAAGACTGAATATACCAGAATTGCTCAGGCTCTCAGTATAACGATTGAATTCGTTGATCGTGCTGGCGATGCCATCGACCTTGATTTGATTTTCGCCACTGGCTTCGGTGCTGGTAAAGTAAATGCCTTTGGGGCGTGTGGTGTTGAGTGCTTCCAGTATGGCAATAGGTCGCAGTTCGTTCTCAGGGGCAAAGGTCTCCACTTTGTTGATGAAGGCTTCCTTGCCTTGTATACGTTCCACTCCGGGCCTTTGTTGGGCGATCAGATTGGTCTTCGTTCCGAGCCATGCGTTGCCAGCCATGAGTAAGATTTCCAAGCCAACTAGTAGGAGTGCAAAGAGTGCAGCCCAAGCAGTTATTTTAGCGATGAGTGCACTGGTGCGGCGTGCACTACGCTCCGATTCCTTAAATTCGCCACTGCGTATGTCGGCTTGCCAAAGTAGTTTCTCACTGGGGTTAAGTTCAGACCAATTGCCGTAAGCGCTGCCGTTGTCGGCGCCATCTTCAACATGGTAAAACGTGGGAAGGCCTTGTTCGCTAACTGTGGTGTCGATTAAACGGAGTGACCGTTTTCGAGCGAAATGGTCATTCCCTTCGGTTTCTTTTCGGAGCGTCGCGATCACACTGGCGATGGTCTTGCTGCCGAGAGGGAGGGAAGCCGCCGCGCAGGGCACCTCCGCTTCGCTTTCGAAATGTAATAGTGTGACGCAGCTCTCAGAGAGCAGCGTTACCTCGGTCGCTTCTGGGAAGTGAGCACCTTGCAGATGTGCGAAGTCGGGTAGCACCCATGCATAGGCATCTAGAGTGGCATCGGAATGCTTTTTCAGGCGATCACGATGGGCAGCATAAATTAAGAGATGGGTTGCATCTGGAGCATGAAGAAAGCCCCAGTGAATCTGCTCCAACGGAAAGGGCGCAATGGATTCAACTGTGAGTTCCGCAAAGTCAGCAATTTCGTTGGCTTCCAGTGCTGTTGGAAGTTCGACAGATTCGACAAAAAATAAGTGCCCCGGAAGGGTCAGCACTTGCTCCGCCTCAACGATGTCGGGCGTAGTAGTTGATTCTATCGTAACGTCGTTCACAATCGTCTAGAATGAATCGGCTTCTTCACCAATGTCCATAGCGGAATAGCGCGCTGGTGTGCTATTTACATTACCTTGAGTGTATTCACTGATATGTAATATTTTAAAGGGATAATTCATGGCTTCTTGTTCGCTTTTGACGCCGGTTTTGGGGGCATCGTCTGAGGAACTGCCAGGCGCATTGCCACCACGGGCACCTGAATTGGCGTCTTCGCTAAAATTGGGTTCAACCAGAGCGGATAGGGTGAAGGGGGCATCGCCACGATACAGTTGCACCGTCACGCGGAGTAGCCCGACATCGACGCCACCACTTTGTGCGTTCCCAGGAGCTGTTTTTAAATAGGGTTCATCCAAACCGTCGAAGATACTGTTTTCTTCAAACCCGTCTTCAAGCGCGAGCACTTCAATAACTTCTTGAGGTGCGGCATTGAGATTGACCTTACCCGTATTCATCACCGAGACAAAATTAGAAAATTGGTTGTAGAGCTCGTTGGGACGGCCATCTTCATCGAAGAATTCGTCTTCCCATGTTTGTAGGTAGCGAAGCTCTTCGAGCGTTTGCAGTGGCCCGTTGGCTGCTTTATAAGCTGGGTCGCGGCTCAAGTAGTCTTCAGATTCGGCCCCATTCAGGCGTCGGGAATCGTCTGCATCGATCCAATCGAGTAGAGTGCTGCTCAATTCGCGTGCGGTGCCAAAATCCATGTCGAGTTCTTCTTCAAGCAGACGGTTCAGCAGCTCCTCGGACATCGTGTTGAGCGGGAACTTGCCGCCCTCGTCAGTAATTTGGATTGAGACTTCCCAGCCGTTCGGAACATTAATGCCAGCGTAGGCAATTGGATCGCTCCATCCTTGCTCGGGTGCGTGTAGTTTACCCTCGTCGATCAGTGCGACTTCTTGCACGTTGGCCAGTGCCACCTCAAGCATACTGTAGGCGAAGGAGCGAACGTCAGACGGTTCGTTGAAGAGGGCGCGATATTCTAAATCATCGACTGCTTCCTGCATGAAGCGAGTGATCATAAACGTGAGTAGAAGTATGATCGCTAACACGGCCACTAAGACTGAGCCTTCGCGTCGTTGGCGTGAGTGGGGAGTGGTGAGTGGAGAGCAGTGAGTAGTGGGTAGTGGACTGTGGGCAGCGCTTTGCATTGGCGGGGCCTTCGCAAGCGAAGACGCCACTGATGGAGCAGTGTTTCCTGAATACTGTCTTCGGTCTTCTGTTTTCTCCATTCTTAGAATAACAATATGTTGGTTGAAGGAACAGGTATCGCGAGGGTGCGCTCCTTTGTTTCATCTTCATACTCGAAAGTAAGTTTAATAAAGCGTGGAAGCAGGAACTCGTCATTGCCATCACCTTGCATCGGCTCCTCCTCTTCTTCCCATTTTTCAAAGCGTTCATCCCAGTAGATATATTTGATGCCAGTCACCAGCGGGCTGATCTCGGTTCGACGCATGTCTTCAGTATCTTCGACCTCTTCTTGTAATAAGGAATACCACAGCAGGCTGAGGCCTTCATTTGGTTCAAAATAAAGAAAAGCATCGATTCCAATAGTAGGTGCATTGTCAATGTTGATGAGTAGGGGAGGCGTGGAGGTGAGTTTAAAATTGAGTAGCGGGTCTTTATATTCTGCAAACCCTGGAGGGTTTGCCCAGCCGACGGGTTCTTCGGAGGCTCTGAGGAGACCGCCGTTGCTGGATGATGTGCTACCGTTTGTATTTGGGCTTGTGGACGCTTCATCGGGTGTATTCACCTCGATGACATTGATCTCTACGGGGCCGTTGCCTGACGGCTCATTATTGGTGGTAGTTGAAGTGTCTTCACTGCGATCGTCCAATGCGATTTCCATCCCAGCATTGGAAAAGCTTGCACGTAAGAATTCACTAACACCATCAACATGGTCTTCAAAGAAATTCCGTTCTTCGCGGTCGACCCAGATATTGCTGACAGAGATGACAAAGGCTGTGGCTCCAGCGAGTAGAAATCCAGTGATCGCAATTGCCAAGATGACTTCAAGGAGCGTGAAGCCGTAGGAGCGGGTGGTGCTGCTTTCGGCTGCATAGGCATATTTTGATGCCTTCTTGCTTGGTGCTGTGGTCGTGTCTAGCATCACTAAAAATTGTCGAAGTCTCGGGATTCTAGGAGCACTGCTTTCTTCTCTTGGAGTAGGTCGGAGCGTTCGTCGCTTTCAGACCACGTTGGGCGTAGTAAATATAGGGTTTCAGAGTATTTGGACGCTTGCTCTTCTTGCGGCTCAGAAAACTCGATTTCGAAATTCACCATAAAGAGATCAACGACTTCCATGGGTTCAATGCTTGCTCGCCATGTGGCTCGGCCATTATTGAGTGTTTCAAAGTCTTCCCCATCTTCAGCTGCCTCAAAGTCTGGTTCTAGGAGGAGTTGCATGCGCACCGCCCGTATGTCTGCGTCCCGGACGTCGTTACTTTGCACGCGTTCACGCAGGAGGAGGGTATTGACGAAGGTAGAGCTCAGGATGGTCGCTGCCATGGCAAAAAGTGCCACGGCGACTACGACCTCAATAAGTGTAAATCCACGCTGCTGACGACTCATTCGACTTTCCTCCTTAGACTTGAAAAGCTGTCAAAGGTGAAGCGCTCCGTGACTGTATTGGGACGTTCGATGTCGACGACAAATGGAGTCGAGCTACGATCTGGAGCAAAAATGATCTCAGGTGTTTGAAGTCTCGTTTTCTCTGGATCATTGAAGGGGCTGAGTCCTGCGGCGGGTGGAACCATGTAAAAAACAACCTTGCCGCGGCCCGCTTGCGTGAATGCTTCACCGAGCGGAAAGCTTTCTCCGGATGAGAGCATGAGAGAGCCAGACTCTGGATCAAAATTTAAGGTGACGTTGGTTCGATCACGGGCAGCATCGAAGCGTGCTTTGCGAATCGCAGCTTGCAGCGTTTCCTCAGTATTGAGCTCACCGCCGCGATCGGCCATGCTGGTGAAGTTAGCGATCATTAGAGAGCCAGCTAAAGCGACGAGGCCGAGCACCAGCACGATCTCTAAGATGGTGAAGCCGCGATTGCGGCGTCTCGGTTTACCAGTTGCCGATATCATCGGCGCTTTCAACCCCGTCTTCGCCTAGCGACCATACGTCGTAGCCTTTGGCGCCGTTAATATTTTTAGTGCCTGGGTATTTATATTTATATTCGTTACCCCATGGATCGAGTGGCACCTGTGCCTCTTTAAGGTAGGGGCCTTTCCAACGAGTCTCTTTCCCCGCTGGAGCTTTTATCAGCGCTTGAAGACCTTGTTCACTGCTCGGGTAGCTTCCCATGTCGAGCCGGTAGGGCACGACTGCGAGTTCAATACTGCTGGTGACGAACGCCTTAGCGATCTTTTCTTGTTGCCCGCCAAAGATGCCTCCGATGTTACCCACTACTAATGTGAGTAATAAGGCAATGAGGCCGATAACGAAAAGGATTTCAATTAAACTGAAACCACTTTTGCGTGCGTTGTTTTTAGCGGATGGAAGGCGCATTGTGTAAGAGTTCATAGTGTATACAAAGGAATCAAAATAGACTGGGGTATGGAAGCTTTGTGCCATGGATTTAGGCTAAATGGTCTATTTCACTAGTAAGTTTCTACCTTTTCATCCTGTCGAGGGTTTTTCAGGTCGTTTTCGAGTGAAAATCAGTAATTTAAAAGTTGTTAAACTCTTGTGAATGGCTGCTGAAATTGCAGAAATTATACCTGCTTCTTATTGCTTATTGAGTGATTTGTTCATAGTCTACGAGTTATGAGTTCTAAGTCAGTGATCCCCGCTCCGCGAGCCTTTGAAACGGTCGAGCGTCTGCGTAAAAATATTGAACGAACGATTCGTGGTAAAACCGAGGCTGTGGACAAGGTGATCATTTGTCTGCTGGCTGGTGGGCATATTTTGATCGAGGATCTTCCTGGTCTTGGTAAGACAACCCTAGCTTATTGCCTAGCGCGTTCGATTGATTGTAGCTTTTCACGAATACAATTTACCAGTGACATGCTTCCATCTGACATCATTGGAGTCTCCATTTATGACGAACGTGAGCGTGAGTTTACTTTCAAGCGTGGTCCGATCTTTGCCAACATCGTCTTGGCCGATGAGATCAATCGCACGACGCCGAAGACTCAATCAAGTTTGCTGGAAGTGATGGGGCGAGCTAAGATCTCTGTGGATGGCCAGACCTACACGGTGCCACCGCCATTTATGGTCATTGCGACACAAAATCCCGTCGATTATGAGGGCACCTTTCCGCTACCAGAAAGTCAGATGGACCGCTTTTTGATGCGTATGGAGATGGGCTATCCTGATTTTAAAAATGAATTGGATATATTAAAAGATGGTCATTTGCACTACGACCACCTGGTGGCTACGCCAGTCGTATCTAAGAACGACATCGTAGAGCTTCAGACCTATGTCAGAGAAGTCTATGTCGAAGATACGGTTCTTGAATACATTGTGAAGCTGGTTGCAGCGACTCGCGAGAAAGTCGAGTTTCGCTCTGGAGTGAGTCCTCGCGGCACGCTTTCATTAAAGGCAGCAGCGCAGGCTCGGGCCTTGGCACAGGGGCGCGCATTTGTCATCCCTGACGATGTGAGCTTGTTAGTGTTGCCCGTCTTTGGGCATCGATTGGTGCTTCAGAAGCCTATGTCGGACCCGATGGAAGAGCGTCGATCC
This sequence comes from Opitutales bacterium, assembly GCA_018607135.1. Classification (GTDB taxonomy): domain Bacteria; phylum Verrucomicrobiota; class Verrucomicrobiia; order Opitutales; family Coraliomargaritaceae; genus JBPOFY01. The sequence continues at coordinate 41,368 of JABBCA010000082.1, read as the reverse complement.
GTGGAAGGGCTTTTGCAACAGATCGTTGAAGCTACACCTGAACCCAGTTAAGCGAATTTAGCTTCAATGCCGAACCTCAATCAAGAGCTGAAGAGCTGGCATGATTGGACCCACCCGGATTTCTTTCAGCCAAAGAAGGGGCGGGAGTCTCGTATACTACCTTTATTTTTTAGGCAGTTACTGCCGATACGCTTTCAGAAAACGAGGCTTACCTTAATCGGCTGGATACTAATTCTAGTAGCGATGGGGATTGGTTCTGCTGCGTATAACACATCGAGTAATATATTATTTATGACGCTGTCCCTACTGCTGAGCACGCTGGTGCTGAGCGGTATTTTATCACTAATTAATTTTAAGCGCCTCAAATGGGACTTGTGTGCGCCTGAGCACTTGCAGGTTGACGAAGTTGGAATGGCTGAAGTGAGTATCGTTAATGAAAAATCTATTTTCCCCACAATGAGCATCTGTTTTACTGTGGGTAGTTCCGCGACTAGAGAGGATGAACGCTTATATTTAAAAAACACGCTTGCGGCAGGGGCTGCTGGCAAATTGGAGTGGACTTTCATTCCACAACAGCGTGGGCGCTGTGATGTATACCTGTCTGGGGTCACCTCGCAATTTCCATTTGGTTTCTTAGAGAAAGTAATGGGGCACGAAGTCAGGGAAACGGTCTTAGTGTGGCCTGCTCAAATCGAGTATTCGTTTAAACCAATTAGCAGTGGTCAACGGTTTATCTCGGGGATTACCAAACGAAACCCAGGCTTGGGTAATGATTTATTAAACCTGCGGCCTTATCAGGCAGGTGACCCGCCAAGGCTGGTGCACTGGAAGGCAACCGCGCGACTTGGAAAACTGATGATACGTCAACTGGCTCAAGAGGGTGAGGCAGGGTTTCACCTCATTTTAGATGCGGATGCTACCAGTTGGGGCGAAGTGAATTTTGAAACATTGTGCTCAGTTACGTGTTCCCTTGCAGATGACTTGTTTCATGCGGGACGTTTAGAGACCGTGAGCATCTCAGGGCAAATGACTTTAGCGGTTAAAAGTCTTAGAGATCTGCATGATTTTTACGATGCCCTCGCAATGGTCGAAAGGAAGCCTTCAGCTTCACATGAAGTGTCTGTGAAAATGAAAAACCGAATTACATTTAGGCCGTTAGGGGAGCGGGGAGTTGCAATCTATGTCGATGAGCAAAAAACGGGTGAAGCTGAGGGCTGAAGAGCTACAGCAGTTGAAGTGGCTAGTCGGCAGTTGCTTAAGCTTGCTTGCTCTATGGGCGTTGTCTTCGCTAGAGATGCAAAGCAGCTCAGTTGTGCTTGTTGCCGCTGGCGTAGTGCTGCTTTCGATTGTCAGCCCTCGTATAGTTTCTCGCATTCCTAGCAAATTGTGGCGGCCCATCGGTTTTGTGGTGCTGCTGATAGTAATCGTTGATTTTGCGCTGCATCTCCCCGAGTTTATGCCGCCACTTTTGCGGATGGTGATCTTGCTATTGCTGTTTAAGACATTGGCCCCTCGTAAGCGAAGGGATGATCTGCAGATTACAGTGCTCTGCCTTTTTTGCTTAGTGATCTCGGGTGTGCTGACCGTCTCGTTACTCTTTGCACTGCAAATTTTAATTTTTACACCAGTGGCAATGGGTATGCTCTTTATGATCTGTCTGCTTGATCGTGGGTCAGAGAGCCGTGTGCGATCAGTCGATTGGGAACGTTTTCAATATGCTCGATTGCTTGGAAAGGTGCTACGTGTCGTTGATTACCGTGTGCTCTTTTTAGGTGCGGTAATGTTTGGTTTTGTTGTATTCATTTCGACACTACTATTTATTTTAACACCGCGTATTGATTTAGATCAGGCGATTCCCTATTTGCAGATTAAAACTCAGACACGCGCAGGGTTTAGTGAGAATGTGAAGTTAGGCGCTGTCACGGATATACAAAGCGATAACTCTGTGGCACTGAGGATTGATGTGCCTTCGTATGAGGCGATTGATGGCACGCCTTATTGGCGTATCCTAGCTTTAGATAAATACGACCAAGGTTATTTTAGACTGTCAAATGACCTGCGAGATCGTCCGTATCGCTCCTATTTGAAAATTAGAGAATTGATGGGGCGAGAGCTGCTTAGCGACTCGACACCTCGAGAACGGAAGTCTTCTTATAAGTGGACGCTCTATTTGGAAGGTAATACGAGCCAGTTTTTACCACTTCCTGGCATGTTTTATTCGATGCGCTTTGAAGGGTTGCAAGACCTTGTGCTCATGCCTGGGCAGCATCATGTTGGTTTACGATCGGTTCAACAACGCGTCTTTTCATACCAGATCGAAGATTTGGATTGGACGCATCGCTTCCCAGCGATGCAGATCGAAGTCGATGCATTTTCCGCAGTGCCGATGCAATTTGAGTCCGAGGACGTGAAATATCCAATGACCAACTTGGAGCTCAATTTAGTTTCTGAGGAACGTGCTTATCTTGCCGATTTAAATGAGCAAATTGTTGGTGGCCAGGCTGTAGATGATGTCGGGGCATATAGTAAGTTAGTGACTGATTATTTGTGGAAGAACTATAGTTATTCAGTTTCGCCAAACCTTTCAGGTAATGCGGAAGACGCCATTGTCCGCTGGATGCAAAATGCCAAGTCAGGCCATTGTGAGTATTTTGCAGCTGCCTATATACTCTTAGCTCGTGAGGCCGGTTATCCTGCGCGAATGGTTGTGGGCTTTGCGGGCGGATCCTGGAACGTAGTGGAGGAATATTTTGTGGTTCGTAATGATGATGCACATGCATGGGTCGAAATTTACGATGCGAAATCTAGAGAGTGGTTACGCGTCGACCCCACGCCCGGGAATGGTTCAAGTGATCCAGATATTATCACCTCAAATGTGCCGAGCTTCGAATCGGGAGTGAATGCTTGGATCGACAGTTTACGGATTCAATGGTATCGACGAGTTGTGAATTTCGACCAAAGCGATCAGATCGATATGGCGATATCTGCGAAAACTTGGTGGGATCGTTTTTCGGAACGATTTAGCGAAAAGGTGAAGTCGATTGGTGCATCTTTGCAGAAGTGGTGGCAGCAGCCATTCAGCAGCGAAGGAATCGTTCGATTTGTTGTTCTGTTCTGTAGTGCTTTGATGGTATGGGGCTTCTGGCGTTCTCGATATACTTTACTAGGCTGCTTGTATCGTATTCTACGGCGACCGAAGGCACTCGATCCGATTCGATTGCAAGCCAGACGCTACCTGCGAAAAATGAGGACAAAGCAGGTTGATGGCGAAATTGTAGATGAACTCATGGCGATGCGCTTTGGGCCACCGGTTAAACGCACTAAAGCGAAGGAAGTCTTTGAGCGAGCCCGAAAGGCGCTGCGAAAGTCTCAATCGTGATTTACATACACGTGCATTCTGTTTTGTGATTCTGAAAGGCAGTTCAGAGTCGCGTAGCGTGCCGCTTCAGAAACGTTCATTTTGTAAGCACTGCGCCTCAGTTCGTTTGCTAAAGCTGCACGCAACAGGGGAATTCAGTCCCCGAAATTAACCTCAGTTCAGACTGGGCTAAGGCTAGAGTCTAAGTCGGATCGTGTGGGTTTGTTGGTCGTTGATTCCTAAATATAAGTGCCATGTTTCTTCGGGCAAACTGTCGGCAATACGCTCGGGCCACTCGATTGCCATGCACCACGGTGAGCGAATGAAGTCGTCAATCATGAGGCTGTCTAAATCGGCTCCAGAGTCTAAACGATAGGCATCTAAGTGCACGAGTTGGCGACTGCCTTCGTATAGGGTGTAAAGATTGAAAGTTGGACTCGTGACTGGCTCTACGATGTCCCAAGCGCGCGCCAGTCCGCGTATGAAAGTCGTTTTGCCGGCTCCGAGGTCGCCGTGAAACGCTAGGGTCGTGTCGACTGGCACCAGCATCGCAAAAGCGCGGGCGATTCGTTCGGTTTCTTCGGCAGATTTTGTGGTGATGCCGGCGAATAATTGTTCTAAAAGTGACTGCATTATTCTTTCAAATGCTCAAAACCATGGACCCATGGCAAGGCTTCATTACTAGCTTGATCTATGTAGGTGGCACCCTTGTCTGAAGCCTCAGCCAACTGACCAATTAGGCTCAAGCGAAGGTGAGGGAAGCTGTGTTGCCAGCGTCGTGCAAAGTCGGCAGGGCTGCTCGATGCGTTGATAGTGAAAAGCAGTTCGTAGTCCTCACCATCGCAAAAAGCGTGCTCCATAGGCATGCGACCTGAGGAATTAGCTCGTTTCAGCGCATCCTCGGCGATTGGTATTTGTTGTATATCGATGCGCGCGCAGCTCTGGTGTGGCAGCAGCGCTTCTAGGTCTTTGGCCAGTCCATCGGTGAGATCCATGAGTGCGCTACAATCCGGTTGTTTTGCAAGCCACTGGCCTTCTTTGAGGCGTGGCGTGAAGTGAATATGTTTTTCTAGAATGCTGCCACCTAGACTGCCAGTTACGTAAATCCAGTCGCCTATGGCGGCACCTGTGCGCAGCTTAGTGGTTTCCACTGAACCTATCAGTGTGAGCACTGCGGAAAAATGACCAGGGGCCAATCCGCTGACATCGCCACCAACTATTTTGACAGCATAGGTCTCACAGCAGGCACGAATGCCGCAGAAGAAGGCTTCAAGCCAATCGATGGCGAGGTCTGGTCCGCAGAGTAGGGCGAGCACTGCATGGTCGGGCGCGCCTCCCATTGCCGCGATATCGCTGAGATTACGTTTGATGAGCTTAGATCCAGCATCTTGGGCGCAAACCGAGGCGTCGAAATGCTGGCCGTAGGTTAAACTGTCGGTGGTGATGATCTGAGAACCTGCTGTCTTGTGATGAATGACGGCACAATCATCACCGATTCCTTGGGGGGGCGGTAGAGTAACAGATTGTAGCCATGAATTTATGCGCTGGATAAGTGCCTGTTCGCCGATTGCAGAAACAGCATTTTGATTGTTTTTAGTAAACATCATTTGCAAGACTTTCACTGGGTGTGATTTTGATTGATGTCATTAGCGCGGGCTTCGTGCTTGAGTCGTCGTCAGGGCACGATGAATTCGAGTGGTCATACCTAGTGGGTAAAACGCGCCACTCTGTTGGGGGTCGTTCTTGGATCGTGCTAGCTTAAGCGCATATATCGAAGAATGGTATTCATTCTGCTCGCAGCTGAACGCAGGGCTCTTGCGTGTAAGCCGTCGCGACGAGTCTAGCCACGCATGGACTTGATTACGACGGCACTTTGCAAGCAAAGGCCCTACGCGATCACTGCGTTCTTTCCCTAAGTTAGCGCTATTTAGGTCATTCTTCTTAATTGACATGAAAAAAGTGCACTCGATCGCAGCTGAAATGGCAATAAGAAGTCTGGGATAGTGTGATGCTATTAACCTACTTAGAACGCACTCGCTCTAGGTCGACCGACCTGGGGGAGCCTGTCGATAGTCTCTCAATTTTCCCTTCTCCCTTAAATTATTATATTAGCAAACTTGACTATTAGCCTAAGCATATAGTGTTAGAAGTAAGTCTAATTGGTTAATTTTATTAGCGATAGTCTTTGGTCTTTGAAGTATACTCCTCATCGTTTAAAGCATTAACCTTAAGACGTATACGGTATCTTTTTTGATGCAAATACGTTTTATTGGCTATGTTAAATTTATAAAAAAAGTATACGTTAGTGATTTATGATTATTTCAACACATCGCAAGTCGGCTTTTTCATTAATAGAAGTAATGATAGGGTTAGCGATCTTTTCGATCGTGGCCGTTGGCGTCGCGTCGGCATCCTTGCAAGCAAGTCGAATTGCGTATTCGAATATTTATAGAAATACGGCCTTTACCGCAGCGCAGGGATACGCAGAGCAAATAAAAAGCATTTCTTATTTTGCGATCACATCTGCGCTTGAAAATCCAACGCTTAATACCATACCCACCAAGAGCCTCAGCCTAGGTGCAGGGCAAACGGCCGAAATCGATGACCCTCTACGATTCAATGAGCGGAGTTTGAAAAAAATCGTCATCGACGTCGAAGAACGTGCTGACGGTTCATTGAATCAACGAGTGATGAACATGTGGATCACGCCAACTGCTCGGGATTTGAGGAGTGCTCCGGAAGGATTGAAGGCCATCGAGATCACCTTAAATTTTGAATGGGAATTAGTGATGTCGGGCTTTACCAAAACAAACGTTGATTCGATTAAGTTATTAAAAACAGACGTGACTGAATATTAATTTATATGAGCGCTATTATTACCATGAGATCTCTAAGTCGTTCGCATGCGAAGTCCAGCAAGTCTGGCATGACACTCGTCGAAATCATCATCACTATGACCATCAGTCTGATACTGGTCACGAGTGTGCTTTCGTTTTACATACAGTTCTATAAGATTGGCTTTGTTAACGAACAGAGGAATCGGATTAATCGCGATATCCGACAACTGACTTCTGAGCTAACACGTGCAGGCAAGCAAGCGAACGACTTTTTTATATACAATTCGATTGCGAATTCAGATCGAGATACACCTGCAGATCGTAGGCTCGATGGCTCGTCGGGCGATTTATTGATACTTACCTACAATGCAGATTCAACTGGGCAATTAACAGAGCAGATAGTGGGTTATTATCGACTCGCAGATTCTGCCGACGCAGATGCACTTGGGCCTTTGTTGCGATTTACTGTAACTTTCAATCCTGCAAGTGATTTACCAGTTGAGCAGCTAATCCCCGATCAAGATTTACTGCCGAATCAAGATATGGTTGTGGAACTTTCAAAGGGACTTTCAGAAGGGCATTTGTTCTACAATTTCTTGGGCAAAACCATCATGCTCAATGGCCAGATTTTTCATGGTAACAATGCGAAACGTGTTACTGAAACCTATAACTACTCGATCTCGCCTCGTGGATAAGCAAAAAACAACTATAAGCCGACGGCTCAGTCGTCAAGGAATGGATCCAGAGAGAGGCTCAGCCTTCGCTATCGCTATCTTATTTGCGGCAGTTCTTGGTGTTATTGCAGCATCGCTGTTGCGCTACGGTGCGACTGAGATGCGCTTGAATAAAAGTCATTTCTTACATCAGGAAGCGAGCAATGCCGCTGAATCCATCATTGAATATGGATTTGCTGAACTCCGAACTCGCTGGGTGAGGCAAACTTCATTTACCGCGAATGAGTTAATTTCAAATCCATTGAAGATCCCTTCGACAGTTGTCGACTTTTACAAAGATACTTCGATTAGATATGCTGATTTTGAACTGGTCGGGGGCAATGTCCCTGATGGCGAATGGGTATACATCGATCCTGATGTGCCATCTAATCAGTCGGACCCGCAGCGTGGTAAAAATGTCTTCATGCGGAATGTCAATGTCTACGGTAAGGCGGTGGTTGACCATAAGGCATTCGGGCTGAAAACGGTCTACTGTTCTCAAGTTTTGTCGGTTAGGGATGCGCCACTGTTCACACACGCCATTTTTTATAATATGGACCTGGAGTTTCACCCTGGGCCAAAGATGGATATGCTAGGGCCAGTTCATGCCAATGGAGATATCTATGTTCAAGCGGTCGATCGATTGCGTTTTTACTCAACCTTAATGTCGAACGGAGATATCTTTCATGGCTTTAAATCGACAGGCACACACACTCAATTTGGCGAAGTTCTCGTTAAGAATAGCGACGGGGATTGGATCGATTTTTACGACGGAGGTAGCCCGACTGACGATGCTAGTTACGTCGACAGTCGGATTGGAGATGACTGGCGTGAGACTGCTACGGAGCGCTGGGACGGGAATGTGGGATCCAAGGACCACGAAGTGCCTAAACTGAACACGATAGGTATGGAAGACTACGTGCCAGATGATCCGTCGACCGTAGTCAATGAGAAAGAAAATCATGCCTATGCGATGATCGAGCCACAGGTGTCTCCAAGTCATCCAAACTACAAGGGAGATACCATTCGTGAAGAACAGATGTCCTATCAAGCTGGACTGATCATTGAAGTGGCGCGAGTTTATGACCCTGATGCGCAGGGTGGATATGATTATGAATTGAGTGCTTATAATTATAACCGTGAAAGCCAACTGGACCCAATGAGTGCCCCCAAAACCAATAATAATGGCACACTCAAGAAAAGTAGTTTATCCTTGGACAAAGTGGAGGCGACTAAAGGGAAACCGCTAGTCACTTCTGCGAAATATGCTGAAGACGAGACAGGAGTGCCTGTATCTGGTTTTTATGATCGGCGCCAAGATCAGACAATGGACGTTATTGAGCTCGATCTAAGTGTGCTCGCTGATATTATTAATAACGGAGAGGCCAATGGAGGAAATAATGATCCATGGAACGGACAATACCATTTAAACCCGGGTAACGCGATTGATTGGAACGGTCTAGTTTATGTTGAAATGCCCTTTCATTCATCTGGCACCAGTCGTGCGGATAAAGTCATGCCAGCTTACTCCAATGTAGTGCTTCGAGTCGTCAACGGCAGTGAGGTGCCCAATCCAGACTTTGCTAAGGGGGCGGGTTATGATGAGGGCTTCACGCTAGCGACGAACGGACAACTCTATTTAAAAGGTGACATTAACGCCGACGGGGATCCGAATACTGGTAGTGCATCATCGACCGATGATGGTGAAACTTATAGCAGCGACGAGGCCAGTGTGGCTTTTTATGCAGATTCTATAACCATCTTATCGGATGCTTTTGATGATGCTAAATCAAAGCGTTCACCCAGCTCAAGAGATGCGGAATTCACTGAAGTAAGTGCTGCTTTAGTCACCGGTTTAGTGCCGACTGATCCCGGTGGCACGAATCAAAGTGGTGGTGCGCATAACTTGCCTCGTTTCCTTGAAGATTGGGGCGGTGTTGAGTTTCGCTATCGCGGCTCATTGGTCGCCCTTTATGAAAGTGAAGCAGGCACCAGTGCCATGACCAATGGTCATTCTGCATGGTATTCACCTCCCAAGCGGAATTGGGGCTACAGCGACCTATTTCGAAATGGCATATACCCTCCAGCGACACCGATCGTCCGCGATTACAAGCGCACCGACTTTAGATATTTAACGCAAACCGAGTATAACACTGCTCTTAGTGAGATTGTCGGCTTCGATGCCGGTAGCAGCAGTCGGGGGCATTGATCAAAACATTTAGAAGTCAGGTGGTGGTCAGTTCAGCTGCAGACTGTTGCCCTCATTCTGCCTGAATTCTTTTCTTTATAGATCAAGGAAAACGTCATTTGGGTTTTCACGATCCTCTGTTCAGAGACGATTTAGGTGTCATTTAAGTTTTAGGGAAACAGGGCAGTGGTCTGAACCCAATACTTCGGGCAAAATGTCCGCATCAGCGATTTCACCTTCTAGAGTGCTTGAAACGCAAAAGTAATCGATGCGCCAACCGATATTCCGCTGACGCGCTGCGGCTCGATACGACCACCAACTGTAGCGTTCAGTCTCATTTGGGTGGATTTGGCGGAAACTATCAATAAAGCCTGCACTTACCATTGCATCGAAGCCGGCACGTTCCTCGTCGGTGAAACCCGCGTTTTTGCGGTTGGTTTTCGGGTTTGCGAGGTCGACCTCTGTGTGAGCGACGTTTAAATCACCACAAAAAATCACAGGCTTGTTCATTTCGAGCGCGTTGACGAAGGCCAAGAAGTCGACGTCCCACTCCTGAGTGCGGTAGTCCAGCCGTTTCGGGCGCTTATTTTCGTCGTGGTTCTGTGAGTTGGGCGTGTAAACCGTTGTCAAATAGTAGTCTTCGAATTCAGCAGTGATGACTCGCCCTTCATGGTCATGTTTGTCGATACCCAAGCCATATTGAACGGAGAGCGGCTCTATTTTACTGAGGATTGCCGTGCTGGAGTAGCCCTTCTTTTCGGCGCAGTTCCAGTAAGCATAGGGGTAGCCGTCAAATTCAAAGCCAGATGTAAGGTCGTCTGAGATCTTAGTTTCTTGTAGGCAGATCACGTCCGGGGACGCTTCACTCAAGAAATCATTAAAGCCTTTTTTGAGGACTGCGCGCAGTCCATTTACGTTCCAGGAGATGAGATTTTTAGGTGACATTGTGGACCAATTTGTGCGGTTTTCCCTTTGAATTGCGAATGAATTTACACGTAAGCATTTCTGAATGTGTAAATTAGTGTTAAATAATGGTTTAGGCACTGATCCCGCTCTGGATATACTTAATAAGAGATTGCTAATTTGTGTTATAATTCTCTATTATAGAAATATGGTGCAGCATACTAGGGGAAATATGCCTAATAAGAGCGGTTTTACGCTTGTCGAGGTCATGATCGCGATCTTCATTTTCGCAATCGTCATAACCAGTGGCTTTGCATGCTTAAAAATGGGAATGGGTATGGTGGACAATTCACGTCATCACACTCGTGCCGCTCAGATTATGCAGAGTGAGATCGAGAAGATCCGTTCGATGCCATGGGCGATTTTTAACGCGCTGAATGAGGCTGAGACGACCGTGACCTTAGATGCTAATTTTACGCAAAATAGCAATTATGCGGCTTACGAGGTGAAGCGCACGATCACTGCAGCTGCGGGAAATTCAAAGAAGGTTGAACTGGTGGCGACATGGACGGATATCAACGGTAAAACGAAGTCCCGCATCTATGTGACTCACTACACTAAGGGAGGATTGTATGATTATATCCAGTAATAAAACTTTTAAGGCTCGCAGGAACAGCGGATTCACCTTGGTCGAGGTGATGGTTACGGTTGCGATTCTCGCCATCGTGATGGCGACGGTGATCACAACCTTCAACTTTTTCACCAAGAGCTCCGTGAGTTTGGGGCATTATGTGAGTATGAGTTCTGCCAGTCGCTATGGCTTGGAGCGCTTTGGGCGTGATTTGCATGGTGCGGTTGATGTGACGACTGCGACAGCAACTGCTCTCGTCATTGTGATGCCAGCTTTGGCTGGTGGGGTCACCGTCGAGTATTCTTATGACAGTGCGAAGGAAGAGCTGACTCGGAAAGTGACTCAGACAGATGGCACTTCCACTTCACAGGTGCTTTTCACTAATCTAGTGGAGCTTGAAATGTTGTATTATGACCGCCTCGATAACCTCATTGCTAACGATGCTAATTTACAAGCCAACGTGATTGCAGAGGGCAAGAGTGTGTTGGTGAAGGCGCGCCTAGTGAAGACTGCAATCGCTCAAGAAAATACAGACTATATCATTTCGGCACGTTTTATGATGCGTAACTACAACGGCACCTAAGAACTATTTATAAAGAACTAAGGAGGAAATATGAGAAAACACAGAACACATATATATGGTAGGAGTTCCGAAAGAGGGTCTGCTTTAATTACAGCAGTCATCTTTTCGTTTATGATTGGGGCATTTGCAGTTACTTTTCTGAAACTAGCAAGTAATGAGTATAAGGCAGCAGTCCGTTCAACCTTGTATTCGTCGACTTTGAATTTGGCGGAATCTGGGGTAGAGATTTGCATCCAACAACTTTCCGATGGGACCATCTCAGGGGCGAGCACGGGCGTGGTTTCCGTATCCAACTATCTTGTCGACGAAGCCTACTCTGGAGACATTAAAGCAATCGTATTGAATCCGAGTTCCAGCACGCCTACTATCTACGCCGAAGGTGTGATCTCAGGGCACCCCGGTGGGGATGTCGTTAAGCAAGTTCGCGTGGACATTAAGGCTGGCTTTTTTCCTTTTGAAAGTGGTTTTGCCGCTGTTAATGGTATTGTTTTTAATGGCAACAATGTTACTTTGGATAGCTACAATTCGAACTATGGTGCGTATAATGAGTATAACCCAGTTACTGTTCCGGATGATTATGGTGTGGCGAATGCGAATATCAATCGGAGTGATAATATCGTCGCTTCCAGTGATAACATAAATACCGCGGTAGGTGCTGTGATTAACATTGGAAACGGTGATATCACTGGTAATGCAAATGTGAGTGAAGGTAACACGATTAATGTCGGAGCGCAGGGCTCGATTACGGATATCTATGGTAATGGGCAAACCACCCGCGATGATTTTTATGCAGATTTTCCAATCGTAGACACCACTAATTCTGTGGATGTCTCACTCGGGGCGATTACTAATGGAACTATAATTATCGGTGAGACGGATCCTAGTCTACCTGCAAAAGTGGTATCAATTGATTCGATTCGATTAACTGGTAATACAGATGCGCTCTACATCGTAGGTAATGTAGAGATTCAAATGAGTGGTGACCTTTCGCTTAGTGGAGGTATCTTTTTGATGGATGATAATACTGGCTACGCGGTTCCAGTGGGCGATTTGGGTCGTAGAGATACTTACGCTGGAGGTAGTATTACTGCTGATATGTTTAATGCGTTATCAGCTACGGAGCGAGCGGCACTGACTAGTTGGAACGGCGATAGCGCTGCTACCATTTATACTGCAGACGATGTCACGATTGCAGGTAACGGAGTTTCTAATCCCAGTGGTTTACCTGAAAATTTCAAGGTGTTTGGCACTGCTGCTGATTCGTATAGCGGTGACGATGAAGTCGCTTCACAAACCATCAAAATCTCTGGTAATGGGGAGCTTTATTCAGCAGTGTATGCTCCCAATGCAGATGTAGAAGTGAAAGGTGGAGGTAGAGCAGGCGAAGTCATGGGAGGTGTCGTAGGATTCACCGCGACAATGACTGGTAATGGTAACTTTCACTACGACGAAGCTTTAGCTAGCATTCAACTTGGCGGCGGTAATTATACGATTACTAGTTGGTTGGAAATGACTGGTGAGACCAATGATACGAAGCCTTGGGATCTATCCGCTTACTAAGCCCCCTATAATTTAGTAATTTTCTGATTTTTCTCTACAAAGATAAGGGCTCCATTTGTTGATAGCGAATGGAGCTCTTTTTTGTCCATTAGCATAATCGCGGTGGACCAAGCATCGGCAAAGGTAGCGTTCGCTTCGAGGCACCAGATGCGCTTGTATTGGTAATCGGTAGTTACTTCGCGCGGTGAGACGATGTGACTGCCTTGAATGCCCGTTCCAGATGCAGAGAGTGCTTGGTTCTTGAGTTCAAAATTAAGGGCACTGTGGTCGCCTTGAAGCTCGATATTCCAGCCAGTAGGACCAAAGGCGAGTTGGGTGCTGCTACCCGCAGAAAGAAGGGCAGACTCAATGCCCCATTCTTGCATCAAGTCTTTGACTTGATCGAGGGCGTAGCCTTTGCCAATACCACCTAGGTCAATTTCGCGGCCTGCTTCAACGCAGTGGACCGCAGGCTTGTCTGGATCGACCATGAGTTGTCCGCTCAGTGCGGGGGGCGGACCTTCAAGCGCATTTTTTTGATGTTCGATTTGCTGCCCTAAAGTGATGTCGAAGAGTCCTGCCGTTTGAACATAAGCTTCCAGCGCGAGTCGTAAGCACTCATAGCAATGCTCGCTCAAGAGTCGAGTCTCGTTAGCCTGCATATGGTTGATGAGCCAGATATCGTTACCTTCAATGTAACGGCTTAAGGTATTTTCAATTTCGTCTAGGAGTGCGATACTTGCGTGGGCTACATCTTGAGCGAGTTGTATATCTTCGCACAGTATTCGAAACGTGAAGATGGTTTTCATCGCTTCATGTTTAAATGTGTGTGGTTCAGTCATGCTCGGTCTGTGTCCATTGATCCCAAATGTCGTTGCGTAGGAAAAGTGTGATCGAGACATTCGCACGTAGGGAGCGTGGTAAGGCCACGTGCGTCTCTTGTAATGCGAGCTCTACCGCACTCATCTGAGCTGGCATCGCAAACACCAGTGGAGCGTTCATGGTCGCCTCATCCCATTCCGGCCAGTAGCCAATGCTTGCGAAATTCTTGAGATACCAGGGCAGTGGCCAGTAGTCACTGCCGATGACGGTGATGGGTTCTAGTGTTTGTGTCTGTGGTGAAAGTTGTTTGAGCCATTCCTGTAAGCTTTCCATATCATTACTGGTAGGCACATAAGCGTAGGGGTTGCGACTGTCGTTTGCGAGGCGGCCGCTGGCTTGGAGGCTCTGTTGGGTTTGATAGCTTAAGCCTAGTAGTAAGATCAGTGTAAAGATGCTGGTCGCGACCTTGTGGCCGATAAATGACCGAGCTGCGAGCCCTGCGAGTAAGCAAGCATGTGCCCAAGGGACTAGCATTAGCCAGGGGGTCTTGTAGCTGATCAGACTGTATATAATGAAGTGTGCTACGGTCGCGATAACGATGTAGAGGATCACTCCGCGCTGCGCACGGCAGCGAATACAAATGGCTGCACTGACGATTGCGAGTAGGGCAATGAACCCTTCACTCCACCAATTACCCATGAGGTGCTTGGGCCAGATGAGGAAGTGTAAGTAGTAGTTGAGTGCTTTTTCGTGCCCTGCCGTGGTTTCGTAAATGAAGTAAGTTCGAATTGCGTCGACAACGCCATCGAACGAACGAAAGCCGTTGCTGTAAAAGAAGCTCGAGCTCACTGCTGCGACGAAACTAATAATCAGCGCAGAAATGAGATACTCTTTGATGGGGAGCGAAGTGTTCTTTGGCTCAATCCATTGGCATTGCCTGACTACTAAGTATACGGCTGTGGCGATAAGCCATGCCACGATTGAGATGGCAAAGGTCTCCTTGGTCGCGAACATTAATCCCATACCCAGTCCAGTGAGTGTGGCGGTTCGCCAGTGGGGCTTTTCGACGAGCTTAAATACTGCAGGCAGGGTCAGCATAGCGAGCAGCAAGAGTAGGCTCTCATGGATATACATTCGATTGTAATACACGAAAAGCGGAGAGGTGGCTAACAGTGCCGCAGTGGTGAGCGCGGCAGGCGCTCCAATTTTGCGCTGCCAAAGCAGTGGGGTGAGCACCAGTAGAATGCCCGTAAGTGCAGGACCCATGCGTAGCGTTTGCTTGCTGAGGGTTTGCCAACTGCTCTCGCCTGCGATCTGACTAATGGCTTGAGAGCTTAAGCTGAGCAGTGGGCCGTGGAAGTGCTGCGGGTTGAACTCGTAATGATTATTCTCAATCCGTTGAGATAAAATTCGCGCACCTGTGGCCTCGTCGGCGTGCATTGGCCTTTGCCCTAAGTCGTTCAGACGTAGATAGGCTGCTAGGATTACGATTCCAAGCCATACGCAGAGGATGTGGGGGCGTCGAAGCATCAGTGTGCATTAGTGGATAATGCTTTTTAGGTGGCTGCAACCTTCTTTGCCGTTGATGAGATGAGTCAGGCGCTATTTATTCATCGTGTGTCCACATCCCCCAGCATTTTATTAGTCACTCCAGTATGGAACGATGCGTCTCGTTTAAGGCAGTTTGGGCCACAGATGGCGCAGGCCTTAGCAGATTCGGATCTATCAGTTCGTTGGGTCATTGCTGATGATGGGTCTGCGCAGGAAGAGGTGAGTCAACTCAAAGAACTGGTGGCTCAATTCTCTACACGGTATGCTGATCTCGAATTGATTACGTGTTCGCAACGCTATCGGAAAGGTGGCGCGATCTATCAAGCATGGGATCGAAATGCAGATGCTAAGTGGTTTGCCTTCGTGGATGCGGACGGTGCGATCAATGCGGCTACTGTGATACACCTGTTGCGCGAAGCGCAGTCCAGTGAACGTGAGGGCGCTGTGATTGGGGTGCGTAAAAACTCCTCGCAAAACCCTGTGCGGAGGCCGCTCGGGCGTGCGGTTTCTTTTACCTTGTTTACATCAATGGTCCGCAGCTTACTAGGTATTAAACTTTTAGATACACAGTGTGGCTTGAAGGTGGTGCCTGCTGCCAGTTATCGAGCGGTAGCCGACAAGCTTTATGAGCGAGGCTTTGTCTTTGATGTCGAACTATTGGTCGCACTGGCTGCCAATCATGTCCATATACAAGAAGTGCCGATTACGTGGTCAGAAATGCCAGGTGGAAAAGTGCATCCATTACGAGATGCTTGGGGGATGCTGGCAGGGGTGTTACGCATTCGTAAGCGTTTGCATGGCATGCACTATTTGGTCACTCCTCTTGCGGACACATAGGGCTGCTGGTCAGAGTAGGATTAGGGGGGGCGGACATTTTTGTTCGTCGGGTTTAGGATACACTTGTCGCGACAAGGACAGGAACGTTCTTGCTTCTTTGAGGCTCTGCGTCACTTGAATCGACATCAGCTCTTATTTTTGCTGGTGTTCTCGGCGGTAGCGTCCTGGCGCTAAACCAAATAGCTTTCGAAACTCACGGGTGAAATGACTGTGGTCGTAGAAGCCTACGTTTTGAGCGATTTGACTGATGGACTCATCACTATGCATCAGTATCTGACTGGCTCGTGTGAGTCGGTAGCGGATGAGGAACCGTGTTGGGGTTTGTTCAAACACCTTGCGGAATCGACGTTCAAATTGACTGATTGATAGGCTCGCGACTTTGGCGAGCTGCTCAATTTCGATGGCTTCGCTGTAGTGCTGATTGATATACTCAACGGCTGCATTCATTCTGCGGTAGGGCTGCCACGCATCGTCACTTTGCTCGAAGTCACGCATGTAGCCAACGATACCGATGCAATCGCCCTTGCGATTGTAGAGTGGGAATTTACTGGTGATATACCAGGAAACGGAGCCGTCGGTATTTGCGACCAATTCAACACGACGAAGGATCGGTGTCTCAGTTTGTATCACCTGCGCATCGTCTTCGGCATAGTGACTGATCATATAGCTGGGAAAAAAGTCGAAATCCGTCTTACCGATGAGTTCCTGCTCTGAATTTAAGCCGAGTTTTTTGAGTTGTAGTTGATTGCCTCCAAGAAAGCGGCCTGTGGTATCTTTCATGAAGAAATAAATGTCACCCAAGCCTGAAAAGAGTGCGAGGATACTATTGGGGTCGATGTCTTCACGATTGGGAGCCTGAGTCACTGAGTTAGCCATAATTTGTATGTGATGCCGATTTTATACACAAAAATGCTGATTATTTCCAAGGTTCAAAGCTGTAAATATGTTATTTTAGCTGACTACTGATTTTACCCCATGCGATTCGGCCTCAACACATTTCTCGTGAGCACTGGTTTTTCCGATGCGGACATACCCTTGATTCAAGAATTCAAGTCTTACGGTGCGGACGTCATCGAATTGGCAATTGTCGATGTCAGCGGTATCACAGCATCCAAGGTCGTGGACGCCCTAAAGACTGCAAATATGGAACGGCCCATCGTTTGTGGCGCGATGGTTCCAGGCCGAGACTTGCGTGGCACTGCCGAGGAGCAGCAACACTCTATTCAGTTTATCAGTGAGTTGATCGTGCTTGCGGAGCAACTGGGTTCGAAGGTGGTATGTGGTCCTTTTTATTCAGAGACTGGGCACGCGGATCGCTACTCAGCAGAAGAAAGAGAGGCGCAACTCAATCTAATTACTGAAAACTTGAAGCCCCTGTGCAAACAAGCGGAAGCCGCGGGCCTCATTATCGCAATTGAGCCTTTAAATCGATTTGAGACGGATTGTATTAACACACTCGCACAAGCGACTGATCTAATCGAGCGAGTCGGAAGTCCTGCGTTGAAAATACACGTGGACACGTTTCATATGAATATCGAGGAAGCGGACTCTGCGGCGGCCATTATGGCGGCGGCGGATCACATTGGGCATGTTCATGCTAGCGCCAGTCACCGTGGATTGATCGGTGAGGACCAAGTCGATTGGTCGAGTGTGCTCGCTGCGTTAAAAGCGATCCACTATCAAGGAGATATCGTGATAGAGAGCTTTACTTCGGATAATGAGGTGCTTGCTAAAGCGACCTCAATCTGGCGTAAGCTCTATGACAGCCCAAGACAGATCTCAGTAGAGGGTATTCAATTTCTGCAAGAAACGTGGAAATCATTATAACACTTTAATCGTTAATAAAATCAGTTACTCATGAAAGCTTCATCAACCGCGATTCTTTGTTTCATAGTCCTTAGCAGTGGTTGTGGACTACATTTAGAGTCTTCGGACGATACCAAGGAGGTTATCTTCTTAGCTGGTAAGAAGAGCCATGGCTATGGTGCACATGAGCACCGTGCTGGCTCCATGCTACTTGCCAAGTGCCTGAACGAGAGCGGCCTTGGAGTGAACGCAACCGTGGTGACTGAGGGCGCATGGCCCGAAATCGTTGATGAGGATGCGATGCCCGACGCCATAGTGATGTATTGTGACGGGTATAAGAACCACATGGCGAAAGCGCACCAAGCAACTATACAGGACTGGGTCGATCAAGGTGTTGGCGTTTCATGCTTACACTTCGCAGTTGAAGTTGAACCTGAAGTGATGGGAGAGCAATTCCTTGAATGGTTGGGCGGTTACTTTGCCGTAGGGTGGTCGGTCAATCCACATTGGACCGCCGAGTTCTCGGTCTTTCCAGATCACCCAATTGCAAATGGTGTAAAGCCGTTTAGCATTCTCGACGAGTGGTATTATCACATGCGTTTTCAGCCAGAAATGAAAGGCGTGACCCCCATACTATCGGCTCTACCTCCGCTCGAAACGTTAACAGAGCGCAAAGACAATAATCCAGGCCGAGTCAGTAATCCGACGGTTCTTGCGGAGGTCAAAGCAGGTAAAGAGCAAGTAGTGGCTTGGGCCTACGAACGTGAGAACGGTGGACGTAGCTTTGGTTTTACAGGTGGGCACTTTCATAAGAACTGGCAGCAAGATGACTTTAGAAAAACAGTCCTCAATGCGATCGCCTGGACCGCACATCTAGACATACCCGAAAAGGGTGTGCCCTCAAGCACGCCAACTGATGCCGACCTCGAACTGAATCAAGACTATCCCAAACCTAAACAGAAATAGCCCCACTATGAAGTTTCTACGAATGCCTCGTTTTTTGCTTCTAGCAGGGATCACTGCAGTCCTTACGGCAAGTCTTTCGGCAAAGCCTAAACGTTCCCCTAAGCCAGAGATCAAGGCCTTGTTGATTACTGGGGGCTGCTGCCATGATTATGATACACAGCGTGAGTTGATCCCCGCGATGATTGATACGCATACTGGGCTGCGTGTGCAGTGGACCCTTTTACATCAGCGCACCAAGGCGGGGAATGTCCTCTTGGATTTCTACAAGAACCCAGATTGGGCCAAGGGCTACGATGTCGTCGTCCATAATGAATGCTTTGCGCAGATTGGTGATGAGGATTACATTGCTGGCATACTTCAACCTCATTTAGATGGTGTGCCAGCGGTGTTAGTGCATTGCTCGATGCATAGTTACCGTGAAGGGGCGAATGCCGAGGATTGGTATGAGTTCTGTGGAGTGCATACACCTCGGCACGGCCCTAAGCATCCGTTCGAAGTGCAGATCGAATTGCCTGAGCATGAGGTCATGAAGGGCTTGGAAAATTGGACGACTCCAAATGGAGAGCTCTACTTTATTGAAAAGGTCTTTCCTCAGACGACTGTGTTAGCGAAATCTAAATCTGAAAAAGATGGGGTCCTGCATCCGAACATCTGGGTGAGTTACTATGGTCCAAATAAGACACGTGTATTTGCGACCACGATTGGTCATCACAACGAAACGATGATGGAGGCCAACTACATGCAGATGCTCACTCGTGGCTTCCTCTGGGCAGCAGGTCGGCCTGTAGCTGAGAATCTAAAAACCTCTAAGTAATTAATCCCCAATACATTCAAAATGAACAACGTAACACGACGCGATTTTGTTAAAGCCGCTGCGGTATCCTCAGCCGCGCTTTCCTCATTTAATATACTCGGAGCGCAAACTGCGAGTGGTATCCATACCAGTAAGATTAAGGTGGGGCTGATTGGATGTGGTGGCCGTGGTGGGGGTGCATTGAGGAACTTCCATGAAGCGGCAGGGCTTCTTGGTATTGAAGTCGAGGTCGTTGCACTGGCCGATGCGTTTCAAGATAGGGTCGAGAAAGTCGCGAGTGGGTATAAACTGGATACTTCTAAAGTTCATTATGGTTTCGATGCCTATCACAAGGTAGCAAATTCCGATGCTGAAGTGGTGTTGATGGCGACACCGCCGGCATTTCGTCCTGTTCATTTTGAAGCTTGCGTGAAAGCAGGTAAGCATTGTTTCATCGAGAAGCCTGTTGCAGTCGATCCAGTCGGAGCACGTAAGGTCATCGCAGTCGGTGAGCTCGCTAAATCAAAGGGGTTAACAGTGGTTGCAGGCACGCAGCGTCGACATCGACAAAGCTATCTAGAAATGGCTGCTAAGGTCGCCGCAGGTGCGATTGGCGACATTGTGGGCGGCTCAATCTCATGGAATATGGGCACCTTGTGGAAGGCGACTCGCACGCCTGGAATGAGTAATGCAGACTTTCTTACGCGTAATTGGCTGAATTTTACTGAGATGTCGGGAGACCACATTGTTGAGCAACACGTCCACCAGTTAGACGTAACGAATTGGTTGATGGGACGTATGCCGAAGGCCTTCATCGGTTACGGAGGCTGTGCGCGCCGCGAAGTCGCGGGGGGCAATCAGTTTGATTTCTTCAGCGTCGATATGGATTACGGGGACGGCATTCACATTCACAGTCAGTGCCGTCAAATCGCAGGTTGCTACAATCGTGTTGGCGAGAGCTTCCGTGGCACTAAGGGATTTATCAACGGTGTGAAAGTCTCTGGTAAAGAGGTGAAGATTGATCCAATTATTGTCGCGCATACTTCAGGTATTATTCAAGAGCACGTAGACTTGTTGAAGAGTGTGCGTGGTAA
Source organism: Opitutales bacterium (assembly GCA_018607135.1). GTDB lineage: Bacteria > Verrucomicrobiota > Verrucomicrobiia > Opitutales > Coraliomargaritaceae > JBPOFY01. The sequence goes on along the minus strand of JABBCA010000082.1, from coordinate 20,747 downwards.
AGGTGAACCAATGAATCGTTCTCGCGAGGTTGCCGATGCGACTCTGTGTGCGATTGCCGGCCGTATGGCAGCTTATACTGGTAAATTGATACGTTGGGTCGACGTTTCAGAAAATGTGAAATCACCTTACTACAACTTTACGCTCTCACCTGCAGCTCTTGATTTTGAAAACGGCGAAGTCGAGATGCCAAATGAACTGCCTGCAGTTCCTGGTGAAGCAAAAGACTGGAAAGAGTATTAAGCCGAATCTTTGAAACCTGAATTCCTATATGAAAATATATCTACAGCGTCGTGATTTCTGAGTGTGGCTTCGATTTATGATGGTTAATAGTGGTTCGTCTAGTTGTGTAGGGTGGCCACGCATCTAGGTTAGGGATGCGTGGCCTTTTATTGTATTAGAGTTATCGATGAAACTTTTCGAAGCGGTCGCGTTGGATTTTACTGAATATCTATTTCAAGATTTGAACAATTGCCAAGAGCAGACAGGAGGAAAGGATCCAAAGTCACGATGTTTAAACAATCCGTAGTCGTTCCCATGATGAAACCAGAAACGGATTCACTGGGTGATTTTTTAGATGAAGTGAAATCCGTTGGATTTTCTGCAGTTGAGTTCTGGAGTCCGGAGCCTCAGTTTGAGGAACTGATTGATGCGGCGCTTTCGAGAGGCTTACGAGTTGTTTCCTTTGTCGGCCACGGCCATGAATCACCGACCGATGGTTCGCATGCAGAAGGTTTTTCGCGTCGTGCCAATCATGAACGCCTCGTCGCAGAGCTTCGCGAATCCATTGATCTCGCGTCGAAGTATGAGATCCCGGGACTGATCACTTTGAGCGGACATCGCAACTCTGGTGAGAGTGATACTGAGGCCTTAGAAATCTGTGCGGAGGGTCTGAAGCGGATTGCGCCCTATGCTGAAGAGAAGGGTGTGAACCTAAACATGGAGCTGCTCAATTCCACTGTCGATCACCCATATTATCTCTGTGATCACACTGACTGGGCAGTGAGCTTGTGTGAAAGGGTCAATAGTCCACGTTGTAAGATTCTCTACGATATTTACCACATGCAGATCATGGAAGGGAATTTGATTTCCAATATACAGCGCGCCGCTCAATGGATAGGCCATTACCATACCGCTGGTGTGCCCGGGCGTAATGATTTGGATGATGCACAGGAGATTAACTATCCCGCACTTGCAAAGGCGATTCGTGCCACGGGCTACGATTTATATGTCGGCCACGAGTTCATGCCGAAAGGCGATGCAATCGCAGCATTGCGCCAAGCGTATCAAGGATTATCTAGTTCCTAGATTCAGCAGCTATAAATAATCAATTAGCAGTTAGCCTATGTAGACCAGAGATTCCAGAAACAATTGCCGAGCAGAGCTAACTCCTAAATGCTACCTGCTAACTCCTTTCCGATATGCGCCTCTATCAGCTTCTACTCATTCTTGCTCTTTATTTACCTGCTACGACACACGCCCATGAGAGCGACCTGATCGAACCCATGGCCGCAGCAGTGACCGCCTATCTCGACTCGCTTGATGGAGCACAATTGAAGCAAACACGGGTTCCGTTCACATCGCAGCAACGCAGTGATTGGCACTATGTGCCGAAACAGCGCAAAGGCTTGCCCTGGGCGGCGATGACGCCAGAGCAGAAGCATTTATCGAAACAGGTCTTCGTGATCGTTTTCAGTGAGTCGGGGCATGACAAAGCCAAAGGTGTGATCGGTGCAGAGCATGTGCTGTGGGAGCGCTCAGGAAGGTCGAAGTATCGGAACCCAGAGAATTATTTTATTACAGTATTTGGAGAGCCGAGCACAACCAAGTCATGGGGCGTGGCGATTGAAGGACACCATCTTTCGATCAATCTGACAGTGGTCGATGGGCATGAGGTTTTTGTGACACCCTCCTTCATGGGCTCCAATCCGGATCGTTATACACACAATGAATCTATGCAGAAAAGACCTTTAGCGGCTGAAGCGGATCAAGCATTGAAATTGATCGCGATGCTCAATACGGAGCAATTATCAAAAGCGAAAATCTCCGAGGATCCGATCCGTGAGATAATTACCCGTGGAGATCGCAAAGTCGCAGCCTTTGCCCCGTCGGGCTTATTAGCTGCGGAGATGACTCGGGAGCAAGTGGATCAGTTGCGAGTATTGATTCTTGAATACGTAGCTCGCTACAAAACACTCATCGCAGATGATGACATGGGGAAGATCGATGCTGCAGGTTTTGAAAAGATCACGTTTACTTGGGCAGGCTCAAAAGAGCAGAGTAAGCCGATGTATTACCGAGTTCAAGGGCCCACCTTTCTTTTGGAGTATGCCAACGTGCAGAATGAAGGAAACCACTCGCACTCGGTCTGGCGCGATTTTGAAAATGATTTTGGCTACGATGCTTTGAAGCGGCACATTGAAGAGTCACATTAGTGCCCGTCTTAATCTGACTCCTCATCCTAATCCATTCCCGCTCTGTGTTCCAGCTGAGCCGTGGAGATTCGGATGAAGAGTCAGATTATGATTAGACTTCACTACGCGTTAAATCGGGGATGGCTTCGCACGACTTCAAACAGCGCCATGGATACAAGGATCAACATCATGCCTGCCATCGCGACATAGATCGGCGCGGATTGGCTTAAGATCCAATAGCCGATAAACGGTGCCACGGATCCGCGTAGGCCGGTGAGTGCCATGTGGATGCTCATATAGGATGATGCCTTATGATCGGGCGCAATCTTCGTCACCCAGAGGCTCCAGATGATTTTACCACCGCCCATAGCAAACCCTAGGAACGCCATGCCGACGGTGAGCATGATGATGTTGGTGGAGAAAAAGAAGAAACCGATACTGAGTATAAAGAAAATGTTCAGCAGGTTGCGCGTGCTGATTAGGTGCATGTTATCAAACAAGCGCCCCCACAGCTTTGTGCCGAGGATGCGTGCAATGGCTGGCACGACGACGATAAGCAAGCCAATCGTGGTGTTGTCGGCGTTGATCCCATACAGTGGATTGGCCAGATACTCGATACGAATGGGGAGGGTGATCAAATTGCCAAAGCCGAGCAACATCCAACTACCACATAGAAATCCAAATAAGCGATCCTCCCATATCAGGCTAAAATTCTGCCAAGGATTGCCGATGTGCTCAGTCGACATCGGCTGACTTGGCATCCGGTAGACCGCGAATGCCGCAGCGACCGCAGCCAACATGATGATCACGAAGAGGATTCGATAATACTCAATCGAGAGGTCGAGTAGCAGACCTCCAAAGTAGGAGAATGGCACCGCACAAATCGCCGTCAAAATAAACGGCACCGTCATTCGACTGCCGCGTTCCTTGGCTGAATAGTTCTCTGCGTAGATCTGTAGCATGAGCGGCCCTTGTTGTGCGGTCGCGATCTGAGCGAGCATGATCAACAGGGTATACAGAACAAGGCTTTGCGCGAGCGTCGCACCGATCATCAGCACCGCAGAGGTGCCAAACATCAATGCACACGCGAGGTGCGGCTCTTTACGTAGTTTTGCGACTAAGTAGAGCGTGACCGGAGTCAGTAAGAACCCCATCGACCACGCACCCGCGATCAAAGCCTTGAACTTCTCAGGCGCTTCAAAATAGCGGATCGCGATGACCAAAGCAAACGCGCTCCACCCAGCCTCAAGGATACCATAAAACGGTGCCCGCAGCTTATCGTAGCGATACGTTTGTTCGGCGTTGGAATCCATGGTGATAAAGTTTCAATCTTCCTCCTAATCGTAATCTCAATGGCGCAGAGGTGGCGTGCACAGTCGGAAAGACTGACACTTGCTAATCTCAATCACTGAGCGAACGTCATCCAGAGAGGATTAAGATTACGATTAGGAGTGAGATGAAGGCGGGGCCTAGCGGCTCCAGTCCAACATGCGCTTCAAGGGCACGAAGGCTTTTTCACGCATCGATTCTTCCATCTCGATTGCTGGGGTCATGTCGCGGAGACAATTGCGGAGCTTCTCGATGGTGTTCATCTTCATGAAGCGGCACTCGTTGCAGGCGCAGGTATCGGTTGGGCCGGCGATGAACGTCTTGCTGGGCACTTCGCGTTGGAGGCGGTGGATCATGCCTGGCTCGGTGACCACGATGAATTGCTCGGCGTCGCTGTCTTTACAGAAACCAATCATCTTCTCGGTGCTGCAGACTTCGTCGGCATTATCGCGCACGGTTTCCACGCATTCAGGGTGGGCGACCACAAGGGCTTCTGGAAACTTCAATTTAATCTTTTCAATCGCTTGCTGTGTGAACAGCACGTGCGCGTAGCACGAGCCTGGCCAGAGTTGCATTTCGCGGCCGGTCTGCTTGGACACCCATTGACCTAGATTTTGATCCGGCACGAAGAGAATATCGCGGTCGGCTGGCACGTTTTCGATGATCTTCTTCGCGTTGCCGCTAGTGCAGATCACATCACAAAGTGCTTTCACCGCTGCCGAGCAATTGATGTAGGCGACCACATAAACATTTGGATTCGCCTCCTTGTAGGCAGCCAGCTTTTCGGCAGGGCAGGAGTCGGCGAGCGAGCAACCCGCTTCCATATCAGGAAGGAGCACGGTCTTGGAAGGATTCACGATCTTGGCAGTTTCTGCCATAAAGTGCACTCCGCAGAATACGATACTGTCTTGCTCGGCTTCTGCCGCTTGGTAGGCGAGCCCAAGGGAATCACCTACATAGTCTGCAACACGCTGGATCTCGTCTACTTGGTAGTTATGCGCCAAGATGACGGCATTTCGCTCTTTTTTAAGCTTCAGCACTTCCTCCTGAATCGCAGAAAGCGGTGTCTCCTCTGTGCGAGGATTAAATACCATAGGTTCGTAGTTGAGTGTCTCAGTAGCCATAGTGAAAAAATGAAGCGACGAGAATCGGCGTAGGGCGCAATTAAGTCAAGTCTGTGGGGGTTCCGTCTTAACCCTCCAGGCGAGAGCGTCCGACTAGGTCCGGACACCAGTGCGCTATGGGAAGGTCGCAAATCAAACGGATGCCGACACGGAGGTCCGCGCTTCCAATTTAGATAATTGTTTCTTGATGGCGGTGTATGCCTGTCAAGTCGAAGCGATTACGAAGACTGGGCCCTGCGCGTCATTACAGCGTTGTCAGTTTCAGGGAGTCGAGGCTCCACCTGTCTGCCTTGAGCGTGTCGTAGTGTAAAACCTGCGGCTGGGAAGGGGGACACACGGCGGTCTTTGGTTCAAAATCTCACGATTTCGGCTACAGTTAACCCGTGGAAATCGGGACACTCTAGGGCGGGCTGCTCTGGGAACGTCAGACTGGAATGTCTCATCTACGCATCCAGACTTCAGAATTTGACCTTGGACGTTCCGCTGTCGGTTCCTCTGTGTATGACTTTTGTATGTTCACTTCTAGTTGGCTTAGCCGCCAGTCATTGGCGGGAGGAAGGCAACTTCGTCGCCGTCTTTGAGCTCGGCTTCGTGTGCGGAGAGCTCGTGGTTGATGGCGACTTGCAGTTGCTTGAAGTCGTGTGGGAAACGATAGGCAGCTTTGAGTTCGGCGTATAAGTCTGCTGGAGAGTGGCTACTGAGTTTGCGTGTTTCGACTGTTTTACCTGCTAGGTCAGCAAGTTGGGCGAAGTAGAGAATCTTGATCTGCATAAGAGTTAAATAGTCTCGATGGTTCGTGCGTATTCTTCTGCGGTATTGATATTATCTAAGCTGCGAGGATCGTCTTGTTGGACGAGTTGTGCTTGTTGAACGATGAGTAGCTTTCGAGGGCAGCTTTTGCCCAGCTCTTTGGAGAGTTCGATGAGCCCTTGATCACTGCCACTAGGGTAGAGAGCGCAGAGTGGTTCGGGTAAGCCGTCGTAAGTGCTTTGATAGGCGGTGAGTTTTGGCTGAGTGGCTCGAAAGTGTGCAATGAGTTTTTCGAGCGTTGCTTGTGTGATGAATGGGAGGTCACATGCGAGCACGAGCCAATGAGCGTTTGGGTGAGTGGCCATTGCGGATAAAATTCCACAAAGTGGGCCGTGGATGCCTTGGATCGAATCGTAAATCGGTTCAGCGATTTGAGGGCATTCAAAGTTCTGTTCTTTGCGCTGAGAAACATACACGCGTTCACAAACGGTGTGGAGTAGCGTTGCGGTGCGTTCGAGTTGAGTGTCTTGGCTGCCGTATGTCAGCAGCGCTTTGTCACTGCCCATACGCTCGCTCTTGCCGCCAACCAAGACGAGTCCGTAAATACCATGGCTCATCGCGAGTAGTCGGACTTACCGCCCGTTTTTTTAACCAATCGAGTGGACTCAATGACGATGTCTTTGGAAGCGGCTTTGCACATATCGTAAATTGTGAGTGCAGCACCACTGACTGCAGTAAGGGCTTCCATCTCGACTCCTGTTTGATCGAGGACTTTAACACGAGCTTCGATGCGTAGGCGCGCCTCATCTGCTGGGGCGATGTCGATCTTTACCGATTTTAAATTCAGGGGGTGGCAGAAGGGGATCAGCTCTGAGGTTTTCTTGGCTGCCATCGTTCCTGCGATAATTGCGGTGTCAAGTATCGGACCTTTCTTTGAGCTCCAACCTGCATCGGTAAATGCCTGCATAAGTTCGGTGCCGAGGTAAACGAAGCCTTCAGCGATTGCGATACGCTCAGAAGGGGCTTTTTGAGAGACATCCACCATGGTGGGACGTTGATCTTTATCGATATGTGTAAATTCCATCAGACTAAAGGTATCGCGCCGAGCGCTTGAGTTGTCAAAGCGACAATATATGGAATCTGAGATGCGTTGCGCGTGTTCCACCAGCTAAGGCAGTTTGCGCTGAGTATACACAGCCGATGCGGCAACGTTTTGGAGTGTGCGAAGCTGAGCGGCCGTTCGTCCAAAATCTTATGATTTCAGCTACAGTTAGCTAATGGAAATCAGGACTTTCTGTAGGGGCTTGCTCTGGGAGAGCCAGACAGGAATGTCTGAGCTACGTGTCTGGACTTTACTCTTCGACGCTCGGAGCTCCTTCCCTGTCTTCGATACTGCAAATGAAGACCGCTGACTACTCGTTGACTAGGCTGAAGGTGCCTATCGCAATGACTCGATCATTATTGTAAGAAAGTGCACTGAGTGCGTGCGCTTCGCCATGTGCGCTGAGTTTAAGTTCGGCACTTGCTTGGCTTGTGAATGTTTGTTCGGTGTCGCCGTAGGCGCGTTGTAGAAATCCATCGTCTGCAATCCGCATGTCTGTGTTGGTGGTGACTGCGTGAGCAAGGTAGATTTGTGGCACGAGAGATTCTGACGTCGCTGAAACAATTTGAAAGGAGTAGGGTAGAAGCGCCAGACGGTCGATCCACATTGAGGTGTCTAGAATTTGAGCGCCAATCGGTAGCGGTGCTGCTTGTGTGAGTGCGAGAGGGTCCTCGCTGGCCTTTTCGGTTTCGACAGCCATTGTGACTTCTTCGCTTCCTTCCTCATCTTCCGTATTTGCAAGTGGAGTAATCGCACTCACCGGAATGAGCGTGTGATTGATAATTTCATGAGACTGTATGTCTAAAAGGCGCATGAAGAGCAGGCCTTGCTCTGCGGTCGCGTCAATGAGCTCGATCGCGAGAAGCGCTAGCTTTTTGCCCTCGTAGCTTTGCGCCCCATCGAAAGTGAGCTCTGAGGATTCATTGAGTTTGAGGTTTTGTGGGACGCTCACCGTAAAGTGAGTGCCGTCAATATCAACGATGGTATCATATGCTTGGTTGCGTGCCTGAGCTGAGATTCTTTTTGTGCCGTCGCGGTCACTAATAAAGATATGGTCAAACAGAACTGTGCTGTATCCTTTAGTGCGAGCGAAGGCTAGGAGTGATTTTGTCGACTGAGTGAATGCTTTTTCGTAAGTCGTGGATTCTAAAGTGAAATTAAACTTTTTCGCAGCGACGGCCAGCTGAGCGTCACGCTCTGAGTTGAAGTTTGTTAGGAATGCGACTAGTTCGCGCTGTGCGGTATCGAGTTCGATTTCTGCGATTTTCTTTTGTGCTTCGCCTTGCTTGACCATCTCTTGCACCTCTTTTTGATCCCTAAATGCACTGATCTTGGTTTGTATAAGGTAGTCTGCAGATTGTATGTCAGACGCAGCCTTCTCGACTGCAGCTTCAAGTTTGAGTAGGGTGACGCGCTGACTGGCGTTCATGGTTTGCCTGAGTGTATTTCGTTCCTCAAGTATGCTTAAATCTAAAGGCTCTTGGTTGTGTGGTGCACCGTGGCAGCAGAGTGCTAGCATCAAAGCAGCGGTAAATAAGATGCCTTTGAGGCAAGTTCTGGGGGAATGATTGAGCATAGGGAATCTTGTTATTGCTAACGAAGTGAGGGGAAATCTAAGTTGAGAAATTGATACATCTGTGCCAAGACATTTTTCGTAGTAGGGTCGTGTATTAGACACTTGCAGCTTGCTAGAAGTAGAATCTCGTCGAGCTGGATTGACAGTATGTCTTTATTCACTCTGTTTCAGAAGCATGAGTTTTAATGAAGAACTGACGCTTGCTAGAGATACAGTGGCGACCATTATACCTGCTGGTGAAGAGCATACCCTGAAAGCGGGCACCCGTGCCGTGATTTCTCAGGCATTGGGCGGCACGGTGACGATTCGCACGGATTCAGGTTTATTTCGACTGGCGAGTAAGGACTGGGATGCATTGGGCGATGTGGCTGCGGCGGAACTAAGCTCGGCCGCAAATGCGGCCGAGCCCGACCATAGCAATTCCCCGTTCAGCGAAGAGTTGGTTTGGGAAGCGATGAAACACTGCTTCGACCCTGAGATACCAGTAAACATCGTAGACTTGGGTTTGATCTACGATCTGCAAATTGGAGAGCCTGATGAGGCAGGTAAGCATTTGGTCAACGTCAAGATGACGCTTACCGCTCAAGGTTGCGGCATGGGCCCGGTTATTGCAGATGATGCCAAGCAAAATATTGAGGCCTTGGAGGCTGTTTCAGGTGCACAAGTAGATATTGTATGGGATCCGCCATGGACACCGCATATGATTTCGCCCGCTGGTCGTGAAAAGCTGGGTATCGATTAAGCTACAAACACGCTTCGATCGCTCTGTATGGTCTGCATCCACAGGTGCTTTTACAACATCATGTATACGGGTGTAATTTTTCAGTCGATACTTGTCATTGCTTAACACATGCGGAAGATCGGAGACATGCACCTACATCGTCTATCGATCCTTGCCCTTCTTCCATTATTTTTCTTAGCTGCTTGTAGCTCGTCCGGGCCGTCTGTGTCGTCCACGTCGACTCCAGCGGCTGAGCCACTGGGCACTGTCGAACGCCCCGATTATGTTCGTGATGTTCAAATCGTGATCGTCACCGATCGTGGTGATATTGAAGCTACTGTGTTTGCGACGAAGACTCCGGTGACTGCGGCAAGCTTTCTAAATCTAGCCAAGCGTGGCTACTATAATGGGCTCACGTTTCACCGTGTGATTGAAGACTTTATGATTCAAGGGGGTGACCCAGTGGGGAATGGCACTGGTGGTCCTGGCTATAAGTTTGAAAACGAAATCCACCCTGCGCTGCGTCACAACAACTGGGGCATCCTTTCGATGGCCAACTCGGGGCCAGGCACCAACGGGAGTCAGTTCTTTATCACCCATGGTGAAACTGCATGGTTGGACGGTAAGCACACAGTCTTCGGCAAAGCTACCAAAGGTAAATTCGTGGTGAACTCAGTTCGCAAAGGCGATAAGATCAAAGAAATCAAAGTGCTCACCAATACCGATGTTTTGTTTGAAGAGCAAAAAGCGCGTATCGCGCAGTGGAATACAGTGCTTGAATCGAATGGATTTTAGGCTCCACCGATGAACACTACACTGTGGAATGCTCTAGCAACATTCTCGTTCGACGAGGAGGGCGACGAGTTTACATTTAAGGCACGTCTCGCGCGCGAAAATGGCTGGACGGAGTTTTTTACTGAAAGAGCAATCGAAGAGTATCGGCGCTATGTATACCTTTGTTGTGAGGCAGGTCATCCCTGTGCGCCCTCGGATGTGGTGGATCAAGTCTGGCATTTGCATCTGTGCTATACACGGTCTTATTGGATACGACTTTGTAACGAGACATTGGGGCAAAAAATTCACCATGGTCCGACTCGCGGTGGTAGAGACGAAACTGAAAAGTTCACGGACTGGTATACTCAGACTTTGAGCTCATACCTAGTGGTGTTTGGAGAAACACCAGCGCATGATTTATGGCCTACAATAGAGGTGTATTTGCAGAAGAAATCTTTTCAGCGGGTGGATACATCGAAGAACCTAGTGCTTTCGAAGAGTCGGCTGGTCGCGGCTGTCACCGCGATTACGCTGTCTTTGGGACTAGCTGGTTGCGGTATGATTGCTGTCGCCAGTTCTACGATTCCATTTGGGGTGATCTTTGTAGGTGTTCTTCTAATTGTGGCTATCTGTATTCTCATCAAGAAGAACAAGAAGGGGGGGCCTGGTGGCCCTGGTGGTTGTGGCGGTAGCTGCGGTAGCGATTCTGGCTGCGGTGGTTGTGGTGGCGATTAGTTTCACTTTCCTGTCCTCAGCGTTGCTTTTGGCGTAAGAATCCTTTCTGTTGTGGGCTTATGAATTGGAACAAGGTCCGCGAATTTGAAGAGATCATTTACGAGAAGTGCGATGGAATCGCTAAAGTAACGATCAATCGTCCCCATCGTCGTAATGCATTTACGCCTGATACGGTGACAGAACTGATCGAAGCGTTTACCGATGCCCGTGAAGATACCTCGATCGGTGTGGTGCTGCTTACTGGGTTCAATCCGCAGACGGATGGTAAATTTGCCTTTTGCGCTGGTGGTGATCAAAAGATCCGTGGCCACAAGAAGGGTGGTTATATCGGTAAGGACGGTGTGCCTCGTTTGAATGTCTTAGATCTACAAAAGCTCATTCGCTCGATGCCGAAGGTGGTGATCGCTCTCGTTGCGGGTTACGCGATCGGTGGTGGCCATGTGTTACATGTAGTGTGCGACCTGACGATTGCGGCAGACAATGCAGTCTTTGGTCAAACGGGCCCGAAGGTGGGGAGCTTTGATGGTGGGTTCGGATCGAGCTATTTAGCGCGAATTGTCGGACATAAAAAAGCACGAGAAATTTGGTATCTATGCCGCCAATACACTGCTCAAGAGGCAATGGACATGGGCTTAGTCAATAAAGTCGTTCCTTACGAAGACCTCGAAGCTGAAGGGGTGCAGTGGGCGAGTGAAATCTTGCAACATAGCCCGCTCTCTATTCGTTGTTTAAAAGCTGCTTTCAATGCCGATGTGGATGGTCAACAAGGACTTCAAGAGTTGGCGGGCAACGCGACCTTACTCTATTACCTAACTGAAGAGGGTGAAGAAGGACGGAAGGCTTGGAACGAAAAACGCGCACCAGAGTTTAACAAATATCCGTGGTTACCTTAGTGCTTTGTCTAAATATGAATCCACTTATGGGCTTTATCACGAAAAGGCGATTAAGATTATGATTAAGAGTAAGATTAAGAAGTGGTTCGGCTGCCTGTTGAGCTTATCTGCTCTGCCTTTGATCGGTTGTGCTGAGAAGGCAGCGACTGAGTTTACGGTGGTTGCTTACAACGTGGAGAATCTATTCGACGTGGATGGTATCGCGATGTTTCGCGATTATAAACAAGATGAGGCGGACGATCCGTTTACCTACACTCGTGCAAAACTGCTGACTAAATTGCAGAACCATACTGCGGTTCTAAAGACTTTTAACGCCGGCGCAGGGCCTGAGGTGATTCTTTTTCAAGAGTTTGAGGCTGATTTTTCTCCAGAAAGCACAGATGAGCTGGATCAGTTTTTAGCAAACTATGCGGAAACCAGCGTCGTTGAGATGCTTGGTGACGCTTGGAAAGCGGAGTATGCAGGGCTGTCCTCGAAAGCGTGGTTATTAAAAGCAATGTCGGACTCGGGTCTGCATGGCTATTCCGTGGTAACGGTGCCTTCGAAAGGCTTGGATTCAGGGATCGCGCATGCGAATGCGGTGTTTTCTAAGTTTCCGATTGTCAGCTCAGTCGCGCACGAACTCGAGCAGGCTCGTGATATTTTAGAAGTCGAGCTCGATGTGCATGGGCATTCGCTGTGGGTCTATGTGAACCATTGGAAGTCGGGTGCTTCAAATCCAGAGCGAGAGCCGATTCGTGTGCAAAATGCGAATGTGCTGCGCTCGTTGATTGATGCACGGCTTGCTGAAGATCCCTTAGCGGACATCATTATTGGAGGTGACTTAAATTCACACTACAATCACTCCATTTTGTATCCAGATATCGAGACAGGTATCAACGATGTGCTGGGGTCTCAGGGCAATGAGATGGCGATTCGCGAGGATAAAGGCCCAGATCTTTATAATCTCTGGTATGAAATCCCACCCGAAGCGCGTTACTCGGAAGTTTGGCGCGGTCGTCGTGGCACATTGATGCATCTGCTGATCACGCGCGGGCTCTACGATACGAGTGGAGTGCAGTATGTGGATGGAAGTTTCGATAAACTTTTATTAACTGGCCTCAATGCGGATAAAGTAGGGCGACCTTTAGCATGGAACTTCGCGGGCGCCACGGGCGGCGGAGTGACGGATCACTTGCCCGTGTATGCACGCTTCTCTGTGAGTGATGGTGAGCAGGGCGACTATTTGGATTTAGACAACCCTAGTGAGGGCACCGATGCGCTCGATTACGAAATGCCCTTAGGTTATTTGTCAGATTCCAGCATTCAGCTAGAGGATGGCGCTTTTCTAAATGAAGTCGAAGATGCCGAACTCGGTCCCTACATCGGTAAGATGTATACGGTGGACGGAACCGTTGCGCGTCTAAAGCCTTTGCAAGTAAACATAGGCGGCACTCTTTGGTCGATTTATTCTCATGATGTTTCTATTCTAGAGCAGTTGAAAGCGAGTGGTTTGGAAAACAATCTTCCAGAATTGCGCTTAGTCGTTGAATTAGGTATTTGGAAGGGAAAGCGTCAGTTTGTGGTGGAAGCACTGCTCATGGGCGCTGGCCGAAACTAGTTCCTAGTTCCGCGACCGCACTGGAATTTAGTCGCGGAAGCACGCGTTGCTTTCGGCCAGCGTTTCTTGCCTCTTAATTTCGCTAATTTAGGTTGAACAAAGCTGAGAGGGCGGTTTCGTAAAAATGTTCATGTCACGGAAGCAAACTTATCAGCAAAAATACTGTATCTGCACACTAATGGTGTGTGTAATTTTTTTACTGTTTGCGAGTGCTTGCACTCAAGCTCCCGTTGTCGAGCGCAGTGAGAATCCTTTGCCGAAAGATGTTTCCATTGCGGACGTCGAACCTGGGCAATATGGGGGTATTTTTATTCTAAACGATACATCTCCGCCGAAGACATTTAATTTTTTGGTGCCAGGAAATCTAAACACACGTTCCATACAGGAGAAGTTTTCAGCTCCACTGGTGAAATACAATCCTCGCACGCAGGCCGTCGGGCCTTATCTAGCGAAGTCGTGGGACGTGAGTGAAGATAGCCAGACCTTTACCTTTCATTTGCGTGAAGGAGTTCGATGGAGTGATGGAGAGCCGTTTAGTGCTGAAGATGTGAAATTTACCTTTGATCTGATCTTCGCCGATGAGGTTGATAAAGAATCAGGCAAGGTGCGCCCCTTGTTTCCTTCACGCTTTTATGAGGAGATGAAGGTTAATGGTGAGAAGCCCAGCTATCGAATGGTCGATGGACTTACTTTCGAAGTCAGCCTTCCGACAGTCTTTGCTCCTTTTCTATTATCTATGGAAAATGTGCTAATTTTGCCAAAGCACAAGCTCGGCGCTACCTTAAAAGATCGCACATTCTTTAAACAATGGTCGACGCAAACAGCAATCAAGACTCCAGAAGAAATTGTGAGCCTAGGACCTTTTGTTGTCGATTCTTACCGCCCAGGGGAGCGTTTGGTCATGACTCCAAATCCGCACTTCTGGCGGATCGATGCTGAAGGCCAACGACTGCCCTATATCGATTATTTAGTGTATAAATTTGTTGCTGAGTCAAACACTGGAACCGTGCATTTTGCCACTGGCCAAAGTGACGCCTCGGGTATATCCGCTGCAGATTTGGATTGGATCAAAAAGGGTGAAGAGGTCTACGATTTCACCGTTTATGAGAAAGGCTTGTCTACCAATGTAAGCTTTTTCTGGTTCAATCAACACCTCGGTTCAAATGAGGATGGAGTGCCTTATTTATCGCCTCATAAGAAACGCTGGTTCACGGATAAGCGTTTTCGGCAAGCAGTGCAGACTGCGTTTAATCGAAAAGGCATTATCGATGCCTTACTATTTGGTAAAGGAGAGCCTTTAAATAGCATCATACCATCTTCGCGTGGTAAATGGCACAATCCAGACCTACCGACGTATGAGTATGATCCGGAGCGAGCCCGTGAGATTCTCGCTGGTGCAGGTTACACATGGGATGTAAATGGTAAGTTGCAAGATAGTCAGGGAGTTTATGTTGAAATTGAATTGCTCGCAGTCGATGGAGTGGCTTCAGCGGATACGATTGCCGTGACGTTTGTCGAAAACATGAAGGAAATCGGAATGACGGTTAAACTCGCGAAAGTCGATTTTGTTACCTTACTTGCGAAGACTGACGAGACCTTCGATTATGATTTAACTTTTTTATCCTGGGGTTCCAGTAGCGCTGGTTATGACCCGGGAGGTAGCAAAGCTTTGTATTTAAGTAGCGGTATTTTTCATCAGTGGTATCCTGAGCAAGAGTCACCTGCAACGGATTGGGAAGCTCGTATTGATGAACTCTTCCTCGAACAAGAGAGCACTTTGGATATGGAAAAGCGCATTGCAAACATACATGAGATTCAGGCTATTTTAGCCGAACAACTACCGTTGCTATATATTTTTAGCGGGTATGGGTATGTCGGCGTGCAGAACAAGTGGGAGAACATTTATATTCCGCCGACAGGTTCTATTTTGTGGAATTTAGATGAAGTGTGGACCGCTGACACAGAGCTATAGATTATGTTTACTTTTATTGTTAGACGTTTGCTTTCATTGATTCCGCTTTTGTTCGGAGTCAGTATGCTAGTGTCTATTTTGATGTATGTTTCGCCTGGAGACTTCTTAACTCAGTCCCGTGCGGCAAAGGACATCGCGCCTGAAGTGATTGCTCAGCAAGAGCGACAATTGGGGCTGGTGGATGATGAGGGGAATCCGACTGCATGGTATGTTCGTTATGGTCATTGGTTGGCGAATGTGTCACCCATTAAGTATGGCCCATGGACAGGCGATCAAGAAGCTGGGGTTTCCATCGGTGCGCCCTATTTAGGCGAATCCTTTGGCTATAAGGTGAAGGTGACAGAGCTCTTGGCTCAACGTGTGCCGGCGACATTTTTGCTTTCTTTAACTTCGATCACTTTTGCTTGGATGATCGCCATTCCTTTGGGCGTGCTGGCGGCTATTTACAAAGATTCTATCTTTGACCGAATGGCCGCGCTATTAGCTTATGCGGCACTTTCGATTCCAGAGTTTTTTCTAGCAATTTTGGCTGTTTATGTCGCGTCCGTTACCGGGTGGTTTCCTGTTGGTGGGCGTTCCTCTGTCGAAAGTGAGTTTTACCCTGTGGCTCTTCAGTTTGCAGATTACGTGTATCACTTGATTTTGCCGACCATAGTGCTTGGTATCGGCAGTGTCGCTGGAATGATGCGTATTATGCGTGCCAATTTCATCGATTATATGCAGGCGGAGTTTGCGACGACCGCACGTGCAAAAGGGCTGAAAGAACGTGTGATCATGTTTAAGCATGTGCTGCGCAACGCGATTAATCCGCTTATTACTTCGTTTGGCTACTCGTTTGCAGGCTTACTCTCAGGTGCTCTGCTAGTTGAAAACGTGATGAATTATCCAGGCCTTGGACAATTGATTTACGATGCGATCGTGCGTGAAGATCAATACGTAGTTATGGCCGGTGTCTTGATGGGGGTGATCATGTTGGTTTTTGGAAACCTGCTTGCTGACATGCTCTTGGCTTGGACAGACCCGCGGATTCGTGTCGAGTCTACTGGTAATGAAACAGCTACCACGCGCAGTAAGATTACATTCATTTGGATGGGCCTAATTGGCTTAATCTTTTTGGAGATCCTATTGGAGGCGTTTGCACCGTCCGTGTTGTCGACAATTGGTGTGATTTTGAAGTATCTCGGTATTGCCTTGGTTACAGCGCTTGCGATCGCATGTATTGCACTCGTTGGGTATATTGTTTTTACCTTATTTAAGAATCTATTGGGCCAAGTGATTCGTCGACCGATGGGACTCGCCGCACTCATCGTATTGATGATTTTATACGGCGGTGCATTGTTTGCTCCCTTCCTCGCGCCGTATCCGATCAGTAAGCAAAACTTGGAAAAGCCCTATCATCCACCAACTGCGCTCACATACAGAGACGGCGCACTACATGTAAAGGCATACGAAAAGAAAGAGGTCGGATCTGCTGTGTATGAAGAGCAGTCAGGCGAGTTGATTCCAGTGCAGTTGTTCGCGAAAGGGGAACCGTATAAGCTCTTTGGACTGATCCCAATGGAGCGTAAATTGTTTCAACTTGATACTGTGGATGCGAAAGCTCGGATTTATTTATTGGGCTCGGATGATACAGGACGCGACATATTTAGTCGTTTACTGCACGGTGCTCAAATCTCACTTTCGATAGGTTTTATCGGTATCTCTATCACCTTGATTATTGGTTTTTTAGTGGGCGCTATGGCTGGCTATTACGGTGGTGCGGTCGACTTTATTGCGATGCGTATGGTCGAATTACTGATGTCTGTGCCCGCGCTCTACTTATTGCTCGCGCTTCGTTCTGCGCTAATCAGCCCAGACTTTTCCTCCGCACAGGTCTTTATTGTCATCATAGTGATACTATCGGTGATTGGCTGGGCGGGAACGGCACGTATTATTCGTGGGATGACCTTGTCGATTCGAAATCGTCCATTTGTGACAGCAGCAGAAAGCATGGGGCAATCAGTGCCACTTATTTTGGTAAAACACATACTACCTAATCTTGCTAGTTATCTCTTGGTCGCAGCTACACTCGCGATTCCTGGATATATTCTAGCGGAAGCTGCGTTGTCGTTTCTCGGTCTCGGAATCTCAGAGCCTTCTGCATCTTGGGGCCTGATGTTGAAACAGTCACAAGGAAACATGATCGTCTTCTTTATGAATTTTTGGTGGATGTTAACTCCTGGCCTTGCGATCTTTGTCACTGTGATCGCATACAATGTGCTCGGGGATGTCATGCGCGATATCGTTGATCCGAAAATGAAGACACGGACTTAGTGATGGAAAAACCAGCACCAAAATTTGATCGCAGCTTTTTAATCGAGCTGGGAGGGGGAATGATTTTTAAACAAGCGGAGCGCTTATTTGAGACGGCAGCAGTGGAGTCGGTGACATGGGAAAGCCCTGAGTTAATCGGCAAGGTCAAGGGCCTGAATGCGACCTATGAGCCGAAGCTGAATCTACGCTCGACTGTGTTTGCGGTGAACACTTGCAACTGCGACGATGGCAAGAAACGTAAGGTGTGCGCGCACGCAGTCGCCGCTGCGATGCATTTTGAAGCACTTAAGCATGAGGCGAAGAACGAAGCCATTGCGCAGGCAATTGCCAATCCGCCGACACCCGAACCGGAGCCAGAGGTGCTTGAGCCGGTTGCCCCGAGGCTGCGTTCAGTCAAAGTCTCAGCGGAGGGGATGAAGCTTCGCATGCTGGTCTTTTTGCCGCCAAACTTTGAAGCGTCTGTTGAGCGTGATGCGATCATGGTGAAAGTCGATGCTGCGGCTGGACGTGACATTTTACCACTCGGAAGCGTCAATACATCCAAGGCGTATGCGATCTCTCCAGCACAAGAGAGGGCCTTAATGTTGATCGAGTCGTGGTGCGGTGGGAAGTTGGCGAGTTTGCTGCAATTGACCGCGAGTCGCTTGCGTCGGCTTCTTGATTTGTTGATGGATGAGCCTGTGGTCTATTGGGTGAAGAAACCGAATGCCCCAATTGATTGGTCGGAGGGCGAGCTGGCAGATGTGCATTCTTTTTTGCCTGAAGCAGAGCCTGAGCCAGAAGAAGTCGAGGAGCCTGTTGCGGTCGAGGAGAAGCCACAGCATTTACAGTTCAAGCGCGGTGTAAGTTTGCGTGAAAAATCGCGACCCAACCCCCGTCGTCTCGCGGAGGCGAGACGTCCCAAGTTATTTGAAAGCAAACCGGCTGACTTTCCTACTGCACGCGCAGTTGCGGACACTATGAAAGGGTATTCGGATGCGGATGTGGTCGTTGATGGCTCGCCCAATTTCATTGCGATACGTTTGCCTTCCAAGAACCCCGAAAGTGTCGCACCACTGCGCACCATCTTAAAGACCTCGGGCTTTATGCTTGAGCCATCAAATCGGAAATGGTGGCTACGTGAACGACATAAAACTTTGAATTTCCTCGCTTCACATTGGAAAGCTTTGAAGGACGAGTGGAAGGCAATGTTCACAAAGAATTTTGAGGACAAGCTCGGCTCGGTGGTGCTCTCCGAGCTGAACGTCGAGACCAAAGAAGAAGACGGCAAGTTTGCGCTCGAAGTGACTTTGAGCAACGGCAGCGATGAGATGGAGCTGCGCCGAGCGATTGCGAGCGGCAAGAGCTACGTGGAAACCGAGAGCGGTGGGATTACTTTGCTCGATTCGGCTTCGGTCGATCGTTTGCACGAAATCGAACGGGCCGTGAGTGGACAGGCAGATCGCCCGTTTACACCGACTTTTACCAAGCGCCTAGAAACGCAAGAACTCGTCGATGTTGAAGACTTGCTCGACGAGATGGCAGAGGGCTGGCAACCACCGCAAGCATGGCAGTCGCGCAGTCGCGCTCTTAAGCAAGTGGGCGCTCTCGAAGCAGCACCGGTGCGTGCGGGCTTTGATGCCATTCTACGCACTTATCAACGTATCGGAGTCGCATGGCTTTGGCACTTGTATCGCAACGAGCTGGGCGGGGTTCTCGCCGACGAGATGGGCCTCGGTAAGACCTTGCAGGCTCTGGCCTTGATCGAATGTATTCGCACTGAAACTACAGAGGCGATGCCGGCATTGGTGGTCTGTCCAGCGAGTTTGGTCGAGAACTGGATACGAGAAGCCGCGCGTTTCACGCCGGGGCTGAAGCTTGCCAAGCATCACGGCACGAAGCGAGCGAAGGAACCGGCTGATTTAGAGGAGTTTGATATCATCATCACTTCGTATGGCACGTTACGCCAAGACGCGGATATGCTTTCGACTATGGATTGGTGTGTGGTGATCGGTGACGAGGCGCAGCACATTAAGAATCGACGCACCCAGAATGCGAAGTCGTTGACTCGCTTACACAGCAAAGGGCGCTTCTTGCTGACAGGCACGCCCGTGGAGAACTCGTTGGATGATTTGCTATCGCTCTTCACATTCCTCATGCCCGGCTATTTACAGAAGGCGCACGGCAAGCTTTCACAGGATGACAAGGCCTGGCATAGTAAGCGTCAGACCACGCGTGCAGCGGCTTATATTTTACGCCGCACTAAGAAGGAAGTGGCACCCGAGCTACCCGATAAAATCGAAAAGACTTTCTTTTGTGAGCTTGGAAGTAAGCAGCAGAAGTTCTACCAAGACACTTTGGAGAAGACGCGCAAAGAGATCTTTGAATTGGAGATGTCGGGGGCGAATGCAGGGCGCGTGCACTTTGCCGCGTTCACCGAGCTCTTACGCTTGCGTCAGGCTTGTGTCGATCCACGTATTATTGACGAAACCTATCCTGAAAAAGACTCCGCAAAGCTCGCTGCGTTTGACGAGGTGTTGGATGAATGTATCGATGCGGGCAGCCGTATTCTAGTGTTCTCCAGTTTTGTGACGGCACTGAAGCTACTCGCGGAGCATTTAGAAGCGAAGGGCCACAAGTTTTGCTACCTTGATGGCAAGACCAAGAACCGCTTAGCCGTTTGTGATCAGTTTAACAAAGACGAAAGTATTCCAGTCTTCTTGATCTCGCTCAAAGCGGGGGGCACGGGTCTGAATCTCACTGGTGCGGATACCGTCGTTCATTATGACCCATGGTGGAACCCTGCCGCCGAAGCACAAGCGACGGACCGAGCGCACCGCATTGGGCAGACCAAGGTAGTGACGAGTATCAAGCTCATCGCGGCTGACACCGTGGAAGAAAAGGTCCTAGAACTACAGGCGAAGAAAGCTGAGATTTTGAAAGAACTCTTCGAAGAGTCCGAAGCGGCAAATGCGAAGGTCAGCTTGGACGATATCAAGAGCTTGTTGAAGTGATGAGCTTTAGATGCATTGATTGAACTCAGAGTGTATGAAATATAAGAAAATACTATGGTTGTCGCTGTTCATCGCATTGATGTGTCTTGGGGCTTATATTAATGAGATGCTTCAAGCCTTAAGCTATGCTGATGCCGCTTTAGATGGCGATATTGAAGGCGTAGTTCAGCACACTGAAAAGGCGGTGCGTTACCGAAATAGTGGCTTTCTAATCGCACTCATTGGCACAGGTTTATTCTTTTACTCGAATCGCAGCTAAAATTAATTTTGCATTTCCAGCCAGTCTTTCACTGCTGGATTGTTAGAGTCTTTCAAACTGGCGAGATCACTTTCGCTGAGTTGCTTTTGTTCCGCGGTAAGCTTGAGCAATAAGTCCAGTTTGCCAATGGCTGGCGTCTGAGGGGAGTGAATAGCTTCCAGGGTTTCGATGAAACTGTTGAGACGCTTGGGCAT
>JABBCA010000095.1 GCA_018607135.1 Opitutales bacterium | reverse complement strand
CGACCCCTTCACCCCCAGCGAAGTGCGCTACCAGACTGCGCTACGGCCCGACTCATAAAAATGCGAACGATGGCTTGGGTGTGTTTGGGGTCAAGCCTTTAAGATTAGTCCGCTATAGAGACTCGTAAAAATGCTTTTTCGTGATTATCGAGTGGGGCTACTCTACGATAGGTGTAGAGGTCGAAATTATCTGGTAGAGTCTCAATCGCTTGCAGAGTAACGTCTGCTTCTTGACTAGACCATATGTCATCTAACTCAGTAACTGTCTCAACAGTATAACTGAGACCATTTTCATGTGTAGGTTTACGAAAGCTGATCTGCAGATACTGACTGTTTCCTTCGGTGACTGTTTCGCTGGTCGGTAGAATACTTAGGTCTTCAATTTCTGGATTACCGCCAAATGCTTGTTCGAGCAGGTTGGGGATGCCGTCTTTTTCAGGGTCATCTTCAGAATCTTGGTCGGCGATTGGTGTCGTAGTGAAAGCGGTTGTTTTCCACAGAGAATAGTCTTGATAGAGTTCACTTCGCCATGCGATTGCGTAGGTGGTTGAGCTATTGGTTGTAACCGTTAGTGTATAGTTGCCGGAGCTTAGTTCGGCACTAGTATCCAACCAAATGTGTTCAATATTGTCGACTAGACTGTCGCTTGTTTGACTAACTCCTGAGGGTTGTTGTGATAAAGAGAGTGACATGTTCGCCAGACTTCCTGCGTTATATACGTTGACTAGGTTTCCTCGAACCCGTTCTAGTGCTACTGAGACTGGTAAGTTCCAAGTAATAAGTGCTGATAAATTTCTAAGTTTGAAACCATTGGGAACCCAAATGTTGTAATTATGTGAGTTTCCGCTTCCTAAATTATCAATGTTCCAGCCCCGTTCTTTAACCGTTGTGGCTGGTGACTGCTTGCCTGCTTGTTGAATGAAATAGCTTTCATACACATCCAGTTCTCCTGCTCCGTAAATGTCGTCTAATGGGCGTAACGGGGTTTGATCCCAGTCGATGTAAGGTGATTTATTCGCAGCAGCTAGTAAGATGGCCTTCAGGACTAGCTGTTTTTTCGCATCGGGATCGATGCCAGCAGACTCGATTAGCATAGCAGCAGCAGCTGTGACATAGGGAGTCGCAAAACTTGTGAAGCTATTAGGAGCAACGATCTCTGGCTTTGTTCTGCCTGGCCCATAGGTTGCTGGCGTCACTCCAGCTCGATGTGTGCCATCGCTGACTCCTACTGATATGCCATTATAAATACTGCCGTAAATTTCAGGAATATCGCTCGGGGTGGCTTGATTCCCAAAATCTGAATTATAAATGCCAGCGATCGGTAGGAAACCATCTCTTTCGACCGCGAAATCCATACGCACAGCAGCGTCATCATTTAGGGTGAAGCCCACCCAGCTGTGATTTTGTAGTGGATTGGTTTCGATGAACGGGTCTCCTGTTTCCCAGCCTTGATTATCTTGCCAATCTCCTGTGTCGTAGACATCTACTGCGACGATATTGGGGGCCATGGATATGGTGTTTCCATACAGATTATTGCCTACTGTCGTTCCATGGCTTGATGTGGTGCCTGATCCCGATTGGTCGATAATCGTTTTACCGGTAAACTGTGAACTAGCTAAATTGGGTAGATAGTCTGTGGAAGAGGCCCCACTGAAAGGAAATTCGACTTGAGTGACGCTCACACCAGCACCTGTCGGAATTGCGAGCCCTCGCATGGTTAATTCTTGCACCAATTCGGTGTGCCTAACTTCTGTTTTGTAGGCCATGCCTGCTTTTTGAAGCAGAAATATCCCAAGAAGTGGGATTATTTTATTAAAGGGTAGCATAATAGAATAGATAAAATACCCTAGGTATAATCTTCGTAATCTCAAGTGTGATACTCTTAAGAAATTGTAAAATAAAACAGCCCGATTCTGATGAATCGGGCTGCGAAAGTTTGAGAGTGTCTGACTTCTATCGCTTCGAAAGGAAATAGAGCAACCAGCCGAGGCTGCTGACGAAGGCGGCTACGTAGGTGTAGGCGGCTGCGTCGAGGGTCTTGTTGACGCCTACGAGCTCGTCTTGGTCGATGATTCCTAGGCCGACGAGTTGTGCCTTGGCTCGCTTGCTTGCGTCGAATTCTACGGGTAGGGTGACGAGCTGAAAGACGGTCAGCACGAGATAGACAAGGATGCCGAGGTTGATCGTGATCGGGCCGTAGCCGAAGAAGAAGCCACCAAACATGATGATGGGTAGAAACTGTGAAGCGAAGCCGGTGATGGGCACCAGTTTCATTCGGAGTCCTAAAGGGGCATACTCTTGCTTGTGCTGGATGGCGTGTCCAGCTTCGTGGGCAGCAACGCCGAGTGCGGCAAGACTGCAGCCGCGATAATTGGCTTCGCTGAGCGCGAGGCGCTTGTTGGTCGGGTCGTAGTGATCGGTGAGTTCGCCGTGGCACTGCACGATTTCGACGTCGTGGATGCCTGCGCTTTCCATGACTGCGCGTGCGGCTTCGCGGCCAGTAATACGGCCGCGTGACGGCACTTGGACGTATTTACCGTAAGCGCTCTTGACCTTCATTTGCGCCCATAGGCCAACGGCCATAGGGATGAGAATTAAAACAATTAGTGTCATAGTGAGTCTATTTTTGGACGAGAATCGCTGAGTGTGCCCAAATTATCAAGCAATCGAGATCGATTTTTCTGCGATTTTGAATCGCGACTTTAATGGTTTATTTGCGGACAGCTTCGATGTTGATGGTCACATCGACTTCGCTGCCGACTGCTGGTTGGCCGGCACTGACGCCCCATTCGGTGCGATCCAGTGTGGTGGTCGCTTCCCAGCCTGATAGATAGGCGCCTTGCCTGCCGTCGCCAAACCCGAGTAACTCTACGTCGAGTGTGACTGGCTTAGTAACGCCTCGAAGGGTTAAATCTCCGGTTACTTTAAATTCGTCTGCATCGGCGGTGGCTTCCCATTTTGTGGATTGGAAAGTCATGATCGGGTGCGTGGGTGCATTGAAATAATCGTCTTCTTGCAGATGCTTATCTCTTTGGGCGCTATCTGTATCGACCGATGGAATCTGAATGGTGGCTTGGACGGAGCTCTTAGTGAGATCGTCGCGATCAATGGTGAGTGTGCCTTCGAACTCGCTAAAATTACCCGTAGTTTTGGCAACAAAGTGACGAATGCTGAATTTAACTGAAGAGTGACTGGTATCGATCTCGTAGGTTTCTACGTTGGCTGCATTGAGCCCAGAGCTGAGCAAGCTGAGGCTTGCGATTGAGAGTAGAGAGGTGATTGATAGTAGTTGCTTCATTTAGATGTATTCAGGGATGTCGTTTTTAGTGCCGTGGATGGTAAGGATGTTTAATTGCTCACCTTCGACCCAGACCTTGAATGCTTTGTCCTTGATTTCGTAGAATTGTGGGCTTTTAGGGCATGCGTCTGGAAAGTCAGCGGCGTCTGCTGTGATGAGGTGAAAGACTTCGCCTTCTTGGAAGCAGATCATGCTGAGCTTTGAGTTATTGAATTCAAAGGTGACGCAACCGAGTGTGGGGATACTTGCAAGTTTCTCGCACATATTCTTGGGAGAGGGGGCCCCGGTGCTCGCTAGGTAGCTTTGTAGTTGGTGTGCGTTCGTGTCCTTTTTATCAAAGCTGAAGACGTTCATGCCATCGATTTGATCGGATAGGAATGGCAAGACTGCGGGCAGGCTCGCGAGTGCGGGATCGTTTTGCGCAAGTTGTGTCTGGTCACCGTTTTGCACATTGAAGATGACTACCATGAATACGAAGAGCGCTGCGATACCCATCCAAGGGTTACGCCACCAAGCTTTATGGGTGTGGGCAGCGACTGTGCTTGCACGCTCTGTGTGAGCAGGTTCTGGCTGCTCGGGCGGTGTGGCTTCAAACTCTATGACGTCTTCGGGCCCCGCTTGCATTTGATGCGCACGCATTCCAGCGAGAATCGAGGCCTTCAGGTCTGCGGGCGGCTCGATGTGTTCGAGTTGCTCGCAGATCTGAGTGTCGAAAGCTTGTTGGTCTTCGAACCAAACTTGCAGCTCCGAATCTTGTTCGAGCAGCTCGAAGGCTTCAGCGATGAGTGGGTCGTTGAGGTCGGACTCGTTGCCAGGCCGGCAGAGTTGGAGAATATTTTTTGCTTCTTCGCGGTCCATGATCTTAGAGGGCGTTTTCAGAAGTTTCGGCTTCTTTGCGTTTAAAAATGTCGCGTAGTTGTGCTTTGCCGCGTGATAGGCGGGACATGATGGTGCCGATGGGCACGTCGAGCACTTCTGCGATTTCTTTGTAGGAGAGGTCTTTTAAATAGAAAAGGTTGAGGGGCTCGCGATAGACGGAGTCGACTTCGTCGAGCGCTTCGACCGCAAGGTTGGCATCCATCGAGCGGCGGATGTGTGGCTCCACCGTGCCGCCTGCTGCTTCGAGCATTTCAGGCTCGTAGCTATCCATGCGAGCCTCTTTACGGCGGCGGCCTAGGAACTCGCGATAGAGTGTGGTGAACAGCCAAGATTTCACTTTGGATTTATCGCGCAAGGAACTGCCTTTTTCTGCGTAGATGAAAAAGGTTTGTTGGGCTAGGTCGCCCGCCTCATGCTCGTTTTTGGCTAAACTGTAGCCGAAACGGTAGAGCGGTTTATAGTAAGCATCCACTATAGATTCAAAGTTCAATTCTGGTTCTGTGTTCATGTGAGCGTGTATCAGTGGTGCTTATTCCAAAAAAAGTAATCTATTGTATCTATAGTATGAGCATGGCGTCGCCATAGCTGTAAAATCGATACTTACGGGCAATGGCTTCGGCGTAAAGTTCCTTTAGCCATACAATGCCATCCTCTGAGCCTGGGGTGAGGAATCCAGACACGAGGCAAAGTAGGGTGGATTTTGGTAAATGAAAGTTGGTGATCATGCCGTCGATGGCTGCGAAAGTTGCAGGTGGATAGATATAGATGTCAGCCTCTGCTTGGACAGAACCTGACGGGGTAAGGCAGGACTCTGGAGTGCTGACGGTGCGGCGCATGGCATCTTCTATGGAGCGCACGGAGGTGGTGCCGACTGCTATACGAGGACCGGCGGCGGGATTTTTTAATTCGTTAAACACTGTTGATGGGATTTCATACCACTCGTGGTGGATGTTGTGCTCCTCGATTTGATCCACCTGTATCGGGTGAAAGGTGCCTATGCCTACTTGTAGAGTGAGGTCGTGAAAACGGGCGCCTTGCGCTTCGAGTTCGGCGATTAGATCGGGAGTAAAATGCAGGCCCGCAGTGGGGGCGGCGACGGCGACTCGTTTATCGTAGTCGGCGTAGACGGTTTGATAGCGCTCGTTGTCGGAGGCACGTCGTGGGTCGTCGTCACTGCGTTCGATGTAAGGGGGAAGTGGCATAATACCAAGACGCTCGGAAAGGTCGGTGACGGACTCTTCGCGGACGGGAGTGAAGCGCACCTTGTAGTTGCCGTTGCTACCCATTTCGAGAACTTCAGCGGTGTATTCGCCCTCGAGGCCGAAGCTGCCAGCATTGAGTGTTTTCTTGCCAGGCTTGAGGAGACACCACCAAGTTTGTGCGTCTTCTGCCGGTTGTAAAAGTAAGCATTCGACTTTGCCGCCGGTGGGGCGTTGTCCAAATATCCTAGCTTTGAGCACAGCCGCATTGTTGCGAAAGAAGCGCGGGTTCTCGGGTAGAAAATGGCCTATATCGGCAAAGTGCGCGTGTGTGACGGTGCGTGTGGCGCGATCGACTACCATGAGTCGGGAGGCGTCGCGCGTTTCCGCAGGTTCTTGTGCGATGCATTCTGAAGGTAAGTGATAATCAAAGAGTGCGCTATCCATATCTGTTTTGTATTTATATAGATGGAGCAGGGGTAAACTCTTTTCTGAGGGATTGCTTACCGCTTGCGCTGGTTTTACAAATGCAGTGATAGTGTTGTTTGCATGGCTAATGATGAAAACAGTGTAGATTTATCGAATGCAGTGACTCGTTTGAATGAACGCTGTGGCAATCTGTTTGTGCCCGAAGTGGAGGCTTTCCTCAAGCGTGTGCGCAATGGACGCCTGCTGGTCGCCTGCTCGGGGGGGGCGGATTCAGTCTTTTTACTGCTGATGTTGTATGCGCGGCGGAATGTGCTGCGTTCTGAGTTAGTGGTGGCGCATTATAATCATCGTTGGCGTGGGGAGGCATCGGATGTGGATGCGCAATTTGTGGAGTCGCTAGCTCGGGCCTTGGACTTGCCGTTCGTTGTCGAGTCACGACCTGAAAAGGAGGCAGCCTTTACGGAGACCACTGCACGTGCCTTGCGTTTAGATTTTTTGCGGCGGACGGCATTGCAGCATGGCTGTGCCTGCGTGGCTTTTGGTCATCAGATGGATGATATTTTAGAGACACAGTTGCAGCGTATCTCGCGGGGCAGCGGTAGTGATGGCTTGGCTGCGCCACGACCGATTGCGCGTTTTTCAGATTTGCCGACACATGTGAGGCCGCTGCTGAACATTCGCTCCGTAGATATACGAATGGCCTTGAACTTGGCAGGTGTGCCGTGGCATGAGGACGATTCCAATGGGGATCTTTCGATTGCACGCAATGCACTGCGCTCAAAGGTGATTCCAGATCTGCATGAGGTATTGGATCGCGACCCTGCGATCGGTGCGGCGCGCTGCCGTCGATTATTAGAGGAGGATGCGCAGGCGTTGAATCAGCTCGCAGAGGCGCAGTTACCAGATGCTTTTAATGGAAAGCGGCCGCTTTCGCGGCAGGCATTGCGAGCGGCTCCCCGGGCGCTGACACGGCGAGCATTGATGTCTTGGTTGAATCGCCATGGTCTATTGGCCTCAGTTGGCGCGCCTGCGATAGACCTTTTGTTGAATGAAATTTCTGGGTCGAAGAAACGCCACCAAGTGAGCGCAGGGGCGAGCTACATCGTTATCGAAGGTGACAAGGTCGAGGTGCGCTTGGCGCTTGAGCCTAGTTTAGAACTTTCCATAGAGTCTCAAGCGATTGAGCTCGGGACCTCAATGTTACTACTGACTGGCGCGGTGTTGGAGTTGGCCAAAGTCGAATTGGACGCACACCTCAGAGAGTTAATTGTGACTGGAAAGGTGGATCCATCTGTAGAGGCGTATATTTTGGCAACACAAGAGGGTGTATTAGCGGTCCGCGGTTGGCTGCCTGGAGATCGCTTTGCTCCGATTGGGGCGCCAGGTAGAAAAAAGCTGCAAGATTGGTTTATTGATCGTCACATTCCACAAAAGGAACGAAAGCGGCTACCAGTTGTCATCAACAACTCCGGTGAAATTATCTGGGTGCCTGGTTTTCCTCCGGCGGATCGACTCAAAATCCGTCGAAACACGAAACAGGCTCTTAGGTTGACTTACCGCACTAGAATCTCACCTTCACTCGCCTAATGTCTTCAGAGAACAAAACTCCTCAGAAAAATGATTCCGGTCGCAATGGACCACCGCAGCGCTTTCAGCCAAAGATTTTATTTATCTATTTGCTGATCGGTGCGGCTATTTTGACCATCTGGTTTGCAAATCCAGGTGCGAATGCGAATGCACGCCAACTGACTGTCAGTGAGCTCGTGCAAGCCGTCAAAGAAGGCCAAATTGAAGAAGGTGATGGTTTCATGGAGCCAGATCCGTCCTTCGGGCGTGATGGCTATGTGATTACTGGCAAAATGCTGAACCCAGATCTTACTGGCGAAGGCGACACTTTGGTGGCTGAAGATGCTCCTGAAAAAGTCGGGTTCTCCGCCCGTGGTCGCCTCACTGAAGAGGACTTTTTACTGATCCGTGAAGTGATGAAGGAAAAGCGTGCGAGCACTGCATTGCAGGATGTTTTGATCAGTTTTCTTCCCTTCTTGCTGATCATCGGTCTTTTGTATTTCCTATTTGTTCGTCAACTGAAGAGTGCCGGTCGTGGTGCCATGAGCTTTGGTAAAAGCAAGGCGAAGATGCTGACTCGCGAGAAGGACGCGCTTACCTTTAAAGATGTCGCTGGTTGCGATGAGGCGAAGGAAGAAGTCAGCGAGGTGGTTGATTTCCTCAAAGACCCGAAGAAATTTCAGCGCATTGGTGGTCGTATCCCCAAGGGTGTCTTGATGGTGGGCCCTCCAGGCACTGGTAAGACGTTGCTCGCAAAAGCGGTCGCAGGTGAGGCGGACGTGCCGTTCTTCTCCATCAGTGGTTCTGATTTTGTTGAAATGTTTGTCGGTGTCGGTGCCGCCCGTGTTCGCGATATGTTTGAGCAAGGTCGTAAGAATGCCCCATGTATCGTGTTTATTGACGAAATCGATGCTGTGGGTCGCCAACGTGGCTCAGGTGTTGGTGGTGGCAATGACGAGCGCGAGCAGACTTTGAATTCTCTCTTGGTCGAGATGGATGGCTTTGATGGGCACGAAGGTGTGATCATCATCGCGGCGACCAATCGTCCTGATGTGTTGGATAACGCATTGCTTCGCCCAGGTCGCTTCGACCGGCAGGTAACGATTGATTTGCCAGACCTCAATGGTCGTCATGAAATTCTCCTCGTCCATGCGAAGAAAATCGCACTTTCAGAAGAAGTGAATCTTGAGTATGTGGCTCGGAACACTCCTGGATTTTCAGGTGCGGATCTCGCAAACCTTCTGAATGAGGGCGCATTGATCGCGGCTCGTTACAATAAGAAAGTCGTAGAAATGAACGATCTGGACGAGGCCCGTGATAAGATCTCGTTTGGTCGTGAGCGTCGCAAGTTGATGGATGATGAAGATCGTAAGATCACCGCCTATCACGAAGCGGGACACGCATTGATTCAAGGCATCGTGGATGATGGGCATATGCCCGTTCACAAGGTGACTATTATTCCTCGTGGCCAAAGCCTCGGTTCGACAATGTTCATGCCGAAGAAGGATATGCTGAATCACTCTAAGCGTCGTTGCATCAATGATATCTGCTGCACTATGGGTGGTCGAGCTGCCGAAGAGATTGTCATGGGCGATGTGACTAGCGGGGCATCCGGAGACATTCGTATGGCGACACGCACTGCGCGCCATATGGTGTGTGATTGGGGTATGTCTGAGCTCGGAATGGTAGCGCTCGGCGAGAGCCAGAGTGGTGGCTATCTGGGCCATGGTGGGGTCTCTTCTAAGAATTATAGTGAAGAAACTGCTCAGAAAATTGATCACATTGTTCATGACTTAATCAAAGAGCAGTATGATCGCGCTCTCGATATATTGAACAAGCACCGTGCTGCATTGGATACCATTGCTGATGCGTTGCTTGAGCATGAGACCATCGATGGTAAGCACGTCTTAGAAATTATTAAGCATGGAGAAATGCGCTCTCCGATTGTAAAACGTATCATTGAAGAGCCTGTATCCGAATCTGACGAGGAAGAGACTGAAGCTGAAAAGCAGAAAAAGGAAGACGACGAAAAAGATGGATTTGCTGGCGGTGAAGCTCCCGCTGGTGCGCCTGCGTAGTTGTTTTCAGAATATACTTTCTAAAGCCCAGAGGTCAGATGCCTCTGGGCTTTTTCTTTATTAGGTGTCGGGAAAAAATATGCTCGTTTGATTGCATTCAGTGAAGTAAATACCTTAGATAGAACCCACTAGAGTTCGTTTTTATTGATAAGTATTCTGCCATGTCTACGCCCACTACATCCATAAGCACGTCCGCCAAATCTGATGAAGAGATCAAGGTCTTAGTCGTGGATGACAACTCAGTGGATCGCCAGATGATTGTCTTTGCGTGCCACAAACTAAATGCGGCAGCGGACATGGCCTCCAGTGGTGAAGAAGCGATCGAGAAGTTTAAAGAACTCGGGCATCGTTTAGTTATTACAGACTACATGATGGAGCCTATGAGTGGTTTAGAATTGGCAAAGAAGTTGAGAGAAATCGACCCGAAGGTCGAAATCATTGTGGTGAGTGGCTCGCCATCGGCTGAGTTGACTGAGTATGTGCAAGCTAATGAGCTCGCGCCGATTGTGACTAAACCGATCACTCCGAGTGCCTTGATCAACAGCGCAATTATTTGTTTGGAGCGCAATCGGGGCCGCCGAGAAGTCTTGTGCGATGTGGCACTGTCGAATCGAATGGACGATTGTTTGCCCTTAGTTGGCAATAGCTCTGTTTGCGAGAGCCTACGTGAAGAAATCACTAAACTGATCCAATCACTAGAGCCATTTTTTATTACTGGACCTGCAGCCTGTGGAAAGCTGCAGATGGCTCATTTTGTGCATCGCCAAGGAGCTTACGGCAACAGTGTATGCTTAGAGTGTCACTGCCCTCAGTTGAGCCCTATCGAGCTCTCTGAAGCATTAATCAGTCCCACGGGTGAGTTGGGCGAGCTACTGAAAAAGACGGTCGATGGCACGCTCATTATTCATAATTTGGAGTGTGTGCCGATGGAATTGCAGAAAGCGCTCGCCGATGCGTTCGATCGTATTACCGCAAAGACTCACCTCATTTTTGTTTCGAATGCTGGCCTCGATGATTTGCTCGATGACGGTCAGCTCGAAATGTCACTCTATTTTAAGTTATCGCTGCTCACCCTTGAGGTGCCAGGATTGGGTGAGCGAACGGAAGACCTTTCTGACTTAATACGTTTTATTTGTAGCACACCTGAGAAGTTTAATTTGCCCGCTGAAGCCGCGAATGCAGATGTCGATACAGTAATGCAGATTGTCGCTAAAGTCGGATTGAAAAAGAACTTCGCGGCACTGGCAGCAGCCATTCATCATTCGGTGAAAACTTAGGCCATGATGGTTCCCGCGATTGCGCAGCAGACGACGACGAGCCATGCAGGAGTTTTAAATTTGTAGAGTGCAATAAAGGCGATCACGGCGACTGCGAAGTCCAGCCAAGTTTGTATGCCGTGTGGCCAGACTGGGTTAATGAAAGCAGCCAAGAGCAGGCCCACCACTGCAGCGTTGGCGCCGATCAGCCCAGCTTGGGCCCATTGCTTATATCGTAGTTTATTCCAGGAGGGCAGCAGGCCGATCAGGAGTAGCATGCCAGGTAGAAAAATAGCGATGAGAGCACCGAGCCCTCCCAGCCATTGTGGAGTGGTTACACTACTTGTAGTCCCGAGGAAGGCTGACAGTGTGAACAGTGGTCCAGGTAGCGCCTGAGCCGCGCTATAGCCTGCAAGGAATTTGCTTTCGCTCATTAGATTAGGCACCAAGCCTTCTTGCAAGAGCGGAAGGACCACGTGCCCGCCTCCAAAAACGAGTGCTCCTGCTTGGTAGTTCACCGCGTAAACTGAGTTTGCTTGATTTGCATTGAGAAGGATCGATGTGATCAGCAAGCCCGCGTAGAGAATGAGTGAGCCGATGACGATGGCTCCGCTAATGCTGGTTTTAGTCGCCGAAGGCCGTGCTTCGATTTCACTTTTTCTGTAGAATAGGTTACCGATGACGGCGCCGATTAAAATGGCGACAATTTGAATTAAGCTGCCGGAGATGAATAACACTAAAGTCGCTGCAATGAGTGCGATGCCTAGCCGCTTGGCATCAGGGCAGAGCTTTTTACCGAGGCCAACAACTGCATTGGCAACCACTGCAACCGCAGCGATGAGTAAGCCGTCGATAAATGCGCCTGCTTGATCGCCCACCGAAAAGAGCCCATAAGCAAAGCCAATCATTAACAATGCAGACGGAAGCGTAAATCCAAGCCATGCCATACAGGCTCCCTTCAGCCCGCCTTGATTCCAGCCAATTGCGAAGCCTAGTTGACTACTCGATGGCCCAGGCACGAATTGACAGAGCCCGAGTAGCTCGGTGTAGCGTTCGTCGCTCAACCATTTGCGTCGATTGACGAATTCCTCTTTGAAATAACCGAGGTGTGCCACAGGGCCGCCGAAGGAGATGGAACCTAAGCGTAGGTAGATCCAAAAAATCTGTAGTGTAGAAATGTAGCTTTTCGACATACCGACAACTATGTGTGGATCTCTGGCTAGAGTTCAAGTTTGAGCAATGATTACTACTCTGTTCGCATCCCTGTAGAACGTGCAAATGTCTTCAGGAAGACCGAAACTAGAACAGACAGCCCTTCTAACTCAGCTGCTGGTATGACGCCTTGATCGACTAAGTTGCTGAATCCAGGAATACTGGCTTCAATGGTTTCAGGCTGTGTTCTGCGAAAGCCCATTTTATATTCTGGGAAGTCTCGCGTCTCCACTTTGCGCCTGGAAAGTAAAGTCACACCCGAATGTCTACTATCGTTTGCAATTTTACCAAAGAGTTCATCGACGTCCTTCTCTGACCCTTCGATTATTTGGATGATATTACCGTCCGAATGCAGCAGTAAACCTGTTATATTACGTTTCGCATTTCTACTTTGCGATTCCGCAAGCAGCTTGAGCAAGGCCTCTTCATTGAGCTCCTTGCGCGCGCTGCTTAAATAAAGTAACTGAAAGATCGGTTTCGACATAGAATTGAGTATAGATATACGTATGTTCTTGCAGCTTAAATGCAAAAGCAATTTCACCACAGATAATAATTTAACAACGTTTGAGCCGAAAAGGGGATGAGTCTGAGCTGTCAACATTGTGGCACCCATTACACTGAGTTTACTGACCATGGTGGTTTTTGTTGTTCTGGTTGTGCGCAGGTCTACCAGCTTATTCAGCAAGAGGGCATGGGGGGCTATTATGCCTTGCAGGATCGAGTCGGGCTGCCACCAGTAGTCAATGCGGATTCGTTGACATGGGCGAATCGATTGCAACGAGCGGTTGAATCTGAATCAGGCCCAGATCAATTGACTTTAGCTGTATATGGTATGACTTGCTTGGGCTGCGCCTGGCTTGTTGAGAAAATCACTCGTAGTTTGCCAGGCGTGAACTCTGTGCGTGTCGAGTTGGAGTCAAATTCTGTAGTTATACAGTGGATACGAGGGGAATTTAAATTATCCGAGATGATCTCGGAAGTGCGTCGGTTTGGATATGATGTTCAGCTCAAAGGTGCAGACTCCACAAGCCGGACGATGTCTCCATTGCTATGGAGGAGTTTGCTCTGCGGCCTATTTTCGGTTAATGGAATATTATTGTGGTTGTTGCCAGCGATGGGCATCGATTTGTCCCAGTATGACAATTTGTTTAATTTGCTAGAGTATACGATGGCAGGCTTAGGTTTTTTGGTTGGGGGCACTTTCTTTGTCTCACCTGTTTACCAGTCACTTCGCATGCGACGTCTACACTACGATGCGCTGCCAAGTGTCGCGCTGTTGTTTGGATACGGCATGGCCTTCATGGGCGATGCCGAATGGTGGTGTATGTCGTCATTACTAACACTTTTATTATTGGCAAGGTGGGTGCATCGCAGGCAATGGCGTAGTTCTGGGCTTGTGGCGACTCATGTGGACGTAGCACTGTTGCGGTGGCTCCAAGTCTGCGTCGGGTTGGCACTGCTGTGTTCGATGGTGCTTTGTATTCGCTTTGGTGTAGGGGTGATGGTTACGCTTTTGTTAGCTATTGGTTTTTATCCACTGGCTCGCAGTGCGAGCTATGGTCCTTCAGTGTGCTATATGGTTTTAGCGATGAGTCTGACTATTATGGGACTCGGTGTTGCGTTCATGTCTGGAAATAGCTTTATTGCGGTTATGTGGATGTTGATTAGTGGTGTTATGTGTAATATTCTCTTCTTTAGATATCCTCAATGGTTTCGTAATTTTAAGGTCTAGATGCTCGAAGGTATAACGGCAGGTTTCATTCTTTCACTGACTCTTTTTCCTGGCACTGTTTGGCTGGCTAAGGTCGGGGTTGCTGGAAATAAGCGGCAAGTGCTTGCGGTGGGTTTAGCCTTCTGGCTATCGCAGTTCTTTTGGCTGGTCGTCGCGATTCCTGGGCTGATGATGATGTGCGCTCACTTAAGTTTCATACGTGCAGGAATGCATTTGTTTGCGGCGTTTGTGTTGCTCTATATGTGCACGAAGTTTTTTCGCACCCAACGGGTTGAGAAGTTAGACGATGTGCTTGAGCTACCGTCGGCCTTGCAGTTATTTCGCTTAGCATTTAATCAGGCCCTTGCCATGCCGATGCGTTTGCCTGCAGCTATGGCTGTCTTGCTGGCGACGGGTGTCTATATCAACAACGAGCCGAGTTGGCGCGTGGTTCCCTCGATTGTTATTGGCGCGTTGATCGGCGTCAGTTGGTGGTGGGGCCAGTTTACCTTTTTGGCGATGTTCTTCGCGAAGCGCGTGCCGCAGCCGATCACGATTAAATCGTTAAACAAGATACGCCCCTTTTGCGCGGGCTTGTGTGTGCTCTTGGCGCTGGTCTCGATCTTGCTCGGAGTCTAGCCGTCTTTTTGAATCAAGTGCACGTCGCGTTGTGGGAACGGTATCGTGATCTTGGCAGTTTCGAGTGCTCTGAAGACTGCCATATTCAGCTGGTAGCGAGTGTGGTGATAGGCCTTGGTGGGCACCCAGACTCGGTAGCCGATGTTGATCGAGGAATCGCCGAAATCTTCGATGCCGACATCGGGCTCGCGGTCAGGCGCGATGCCTCCGATTGTTTTCACGGCTGCAGTGATGCAGTCGATTGCCTTCTGTGGGTCGCCTCCGTAGTCGATGCCTACGACTGCTTCGACGACCTTGTATTCGTAAGAATTGGTGAAGATTTCACCGAGGACCTTGCGATTGGGTATGGTGATGCGCTCCTCATCTTCGTTGATAAGTTGTGTATTGCCGAGGTTGACGCTGTCGACTGTGCCGCAGAGCCCGTTCAAAGTGAGTGTGTCTCCGACTACAAATGGACGAGTGACGATGAGCACGATGCCCGCGCCATAATTTGAAATGGGCCCTTGAACGGCTAAACTGAGGCCGAAGGCACTGGCGCCGATTAACGCAACAAATGGGGTGACTGGGATGTTTGCCTTGCTTAGTGCCATGACTAGGGCAAAGACGATGATAGTTATTTTTGTGAACCCTGCGAAGAAGCGTGCTAAGGTCGGGTCGAGCTCCTTCTTTTCGCATATCTTAAGAATCAAGTTGGCCACTCGCTTACCAATCCAAAAGCCAATAACTAAGATCAGCACTGCGACGAATAGGCGCATTCCGTTTTCTACAAAGTAGAGTATGAGTTTATTTTTAAGCGCTTCGAGTTGCTGTAGTTCTTCTTCCATGGCGTTAACTAAGTTGAAATCTCATCGTCGGAAAAGCTTAAAGCGTGCCTATTCGTCTTCGAGTCCCGACCACCAATCATCTGAGTTTCGGAGTGATTCTGGGGTGTGTCCTGCCTCCTTCAACTCGCGAAGGCTGAGTGAGCGATGGCGTTTTGCGAGTCGTTGGCCACTGGTGTCGCAAAGCAGTGGTGTGTGGTAAAACTCTGGTGGTGTCAGGCCGAGCGCTTTATAGAGCAGCAGCTGGCGAGCGGTAGAAATGAGCAGATCCTCGCCGCGGACGACTTCGGTGATTCCCATGGCGGCGTCGTCGACGACGACCGCGAGTTCGTATGCTGGCACCCCGTCTTTGCGCCAAACGAGGAAGTCTCCAAAATCGTGTGAGCATTTGAATTCACAGGGACCCAGGCGTATGTCATCAAAGTCAATTTTCAAGTAGTCTGGCACCCGAAAGCGCCAATTGGTCTCGCCAGGTGCTTTAGCTGCTTTGCCAGTGCCGATAGGGGGGCGCCAGTTTTCTGGAAAAATTTGTTCGGAGGTTTCGTCCTCGGGGTGGGGTGCGAGTGCTGCGTGGGCCACATCTTTACGAGATTTATCACATGGATAGATGTAGCCCGCTTCTTTGAGGTGTTTCCATGCGTCTAAAAAGCGTTCGATACGCTCACTTTGGCGATAGGGTGTATGTGTGCCGCCAACGTCGGGTCCTTCGTGCCAATCGCAACCAAACCAACGAAGGTCTTCGATTGCGGCATCCGAGTATTCGGGTTTACAGCGTTGTGGGTCGAGGTCTTCGTCTCGATAGAGAAGTGTGCCACCTGCCTCTTTGGCGCGTTCCATTGCGATCCAAAACGTGCGTGCATGACCCAGGTGTAGATACCCCGTGGGTGTCGGTGCGATGCGTCCTCGATAGTTGGAACTCATGGGCACGAAGTATTGCTTAAAGCCAGTTCGGTGCAAGTCATGCTTATCCTTGTGAATAAGTTTTAGGTGAGATTCTTAGAATTTGGCAAAACGGGTTTATGTGTCTACAGTGCGAATATGAATGCAGAACTTACTGTCGGCGAAATAGTGCATTATGTGGTGCTGCTAGGCATTGCCTATGCGTTGGCGTTTCCTCTCGGCTTAAATCGTGAAATGAAGGCGCAGGGCGCTGGGTTGAGGACGTTTCCGATTGTGGCCATCGCGGCCTGCGCCTTTTTGTTGGTGGGGCGAGCGGTGCTGCCAGAAGGAGATGCGCAAGCGCGTATCATGTATGGGTTGATGACGGGGATCGGTTTTATCGGCGGAGGTGCCATTATTAAAGGCGATCAAGAAGTGAGCGGAACCGCGACTGCGGCAAGTATTTGGGCGACGGGTGCCATTGGGATGGCGGTGGCCTATCAGCAGTATGCGATCGCCATCGTCTTAAGCGGCGCAAATTTCTTTACCTTACATTTTGGCATGAAGGCAAAAAAAGAGTTGGATCCTACAACAAAAGAGGATGTCTAGTTGAGCACTGATTTTGTCGGTTTACTCTATTGATTCCTTTGAAAAGAGTTCGATATTTACGCGCGCTGGTTCGGCTATTGGTCTACGGGTTAATTGGTGTGGGCTGTTTACTGGTTACCAGTATCTGGTGGCTACCGCCGGCACTACCTGCCTTGTTAAAGATGAATTCGGTCGAGGTGGCTGCGGTCACACGTCAAGACTCGGGGCGACTGCTTTTGTCAGAGGTGGTGTATTTAAATGAATCGGTTCGTTTTTCGGTCGAAAGCGTGGAAACTCCCTCGCTACATCATTATCTATGGGAGCGGTTGAGAGGGGACTTTTCGGCGGCGTCCTTACTAAAAGTCGATTCATTGCTGGTAGAGCTGCAGTCTAATGGCAACGAGTCGCCTAGCGCGTCACAGTCCGACGTGGTTACAGTGACGAGTGAGGTGCGTGCTGCATTGGCGGCATATCGTTTGTGGATTCCTCCGTTAGAAGTGGACGCAGTGGCGGTTCATTCGGCTAGGGGGGCACTGTTGTTTACAGCGCATTCGGTGAGTCTGAGGAATCTACAATTGGATGCACGGGTTGCGGATTCATGGCTACTAGATGAAGTAGAAGTGCGTGCATCGTTTTCCTCCGATACGCAGTGGTCTGCGTGCTTAGCCGCTCCAGATACGGGGCTTGGCTTGAACCTGTCGCTCGATTTTACGGAAGAAGCCCTGACTCTAGAGTATGAATTACAGCAAAAATCTGAACGTGCGCATGGGGTGATTTTGTTTACGACAGGGGCTTGGATGCCAGCACAGGCAACGCTCCATTCAAAATATTTTACCCTAGATCCAAAATGGTTGCCTGCGATGAAATCGTCGCGGTTGGAGGGAGCGGAGCTATCTGACGTGGAGATCCAGTGGGAAAATGGTAGGTATGCTGGAGGGTTGGCACTGAGTGGAACTGCTGTGACGAACGATCAGCCGTCGATTGCGCTGGAGGGAGCACTTGAGTTTTTCGGCGACTTGGAGCGTTTGCGTATCGATGTGTTACGATTCGAGGCGGATTGGGGGCAGTTGTATTTGCGACAGCCAGTGGAGATTGTTTTAAAAGACGGCAGCGTGACCGATAGGGCGGAACTACAGGTGAGTGTCGAATTGTCGAAGCAATCTTTTTTGCCACTAAGCGGCGGTCGCGCTGAAGTCAGTATGCGTGTTGCGCCCTCGTTGGCGGCAGGCCCTAATGTGCATTTTAAATTGAGCGCAACGGATGTGGTGTATGACGAGTATTTAGTCGCTCAGGTTGATCTAGCGGGGCGTATGGAGGGTTCGGTGCTTTCAGTGGATCAATTGAAGATTCAGCCCGATGGAACTACTACCGATGTCGTGGAGCTCCGCGGGATGGTGGATATCCCTGAGCGACATTTAGACTTTAATTACAGCTGTGCTCTGACTTCTGATTGGATCCATCCAATCGTTGCTCCACTTGTTTTATCAAATGGATTGAATACGAGTGGTCGGGTTACTGGGCGTTTTGAGCGACCCATTTTTGAGGGAAGTTTAGAGCCGCTGACAGTAGAGTATTCTGAGGTAGCACCGATTGTTTTTGCGGGGGATTATAAGGGCGATGGGTGGCATCAATGGACGATCGCGGGCACGGCGAGTGCCGCGGGTGCAGTGATTGATGCGTCATTTATGGCAACTGTAGAAAGCGGGCTAGTTGCTGTTGATTTGGATCAATTTATATGGACAGACCCTGAGCGTCCAACCCTTACACTTCAGGAACCGACTCGATTCACTTATAACTATTCTAGCACGGTGGATTATCCGGAGTCTCGATTTATTGTAGAGCCTTTCTGTATGAGTGGCCAAGAGTTGCAGATGCAGGGCGCATGGGATCCTTCGATTGGATTGGAACTCAATGTGCGTAATGTATCGCTGCAACGTTTTGGGCGCTGGGTGAGTTGGGAGTTGCCTCAGCTGACGATTGACTCGGCGGTGTTGTCCGTTTCGGAACTGCGTCCGTATATGATTGGAACTGTTGGCGTGCATCTGGAAATGCGAGCTGCTGATGATGCAGCACCTTTGCGCCTTGATGCGGAGGCTCGATTGGCGGCAGATGGTGTGGTCGCAAACCAACTGGAGCTAAAATTCGCGGGTGCCCGGTTGTTGGAGGGCTCTGCTACCGTGCCACTTATTTTTCAACTACCGATAGGCGGTGAGCCGATTTGGCGCTTACTCGATTCGGGTGCTTTGCTCGCTCAACTGGAGGGCGTAGTGACGCCTGACTTTTCTGAGTGGTTACATAGGAGCAGTGGCATTCAGATAAGTGATGCGGCACTCGATTTAAAAGTCGCTGGCACGATTGAAAGACCCACGGGGTTGTTAGAAATGAAGGTGCCTTCGGTCGTGCTAGCGGCGGCAAAAGTTCCTGTAATTGAGCAAATCGAAATTTATGCGAAGGCGGAAACGGATCAGTTACAGCTGGAGCGATTTAGATTTGCAGTGAATCAAAGTGAGGTGTCCGGGAGTTTGAGTTTGCCCACGGCTGGTTTGGTAAAGGCGTTGACTGGCTCGATGGGCGATTACCAGTCATGGTTGGCGCAGGGAACTGGACAGCTTGAGCTGAATAACTGGCGTGCAGAAGATTGGGTCGATCTGTTGCCGCCGCTGCTGCGTCGCAGTGGTCGATTCACCGGGGCCGTGGCGTTAAAGCCTGAGTGGGATTTAAGTGGACGATTGGTTTTTGAGGAGTTCGCATTGCGTCCGACTGAATCCGCGCCGTTGATTGATTTGATTGCTGGCGAGGTCACACTTGAGAAGCGTAAATTTACCGTTGTAAATGCATCTGCTCAGGTGGGAGGGAGCCCGGTGTCGATTGACGGATGGTTCGATGTGAATGACTTTGGAAGTCCGCTGTGGGAGTTTGCAGTGATTGGGAAGAATGTGCCGCTTGTGCGCACAACGGACATGATCTTGCGCAGCGATTTGGATGTAAAAGCGAGTCATACGACTCGATCCGAGACGCCACTCATTCGTGGTGTTTTGAATCTGCGCTCTAGCACTATGCTGGTGGAGTTTGATCCGCTAACGCCAGATGTTAACGCTGGTGGTCGGTCAAAGCCCCCTTTCTTTTCAATCTCGGATCCTGCATTTGCGGAATGGCGCTTTGATCTCAAAATTTCGGGTGATACGTTTATGCGTGTGCGAAGTCCGTATTTCAAGACACAGCTCTCGGCAAATTTTGACTTGGGTGGCACCTTTGCGGAGCCTTTGTTAGTCGGATCAGCGCGAACGGTGGCGGGTGAATTGCGTTTCCCTGGTGCGAAAATGCCAATAACGAGTGGTGAGGCGTATATTGAACGGGGACGGCCCAATGACGTGCAGTTAAATTTCAACGGGATTGCACACAAGGCGTCGTATGTCATTACCATGGATGTTTCGCAGACGCTTGCCGACCCTCAAGTGCAGTTTCAATCGACACCCGCACTTTCAAATGCGGCGATTGTCCGTCTATTAACAACGGGTAGCACGACTGGTGGTGGGGCTGGCACGGTTGGGCTTTACCTAGGGCAGGGCTTACTAGGTGCTAGTGGAATGGATGACCAGCTTGCGGATCGACTGACTGTTGATGTGGGCGAAGCGAACAGTCGTAGTGGGCGAAATACGGTCGATGTTCGTTATGACCTCTCCGAAGACTTTTCTCTGGAGGGCGCTTATGATGTGTATGATGCATATAACTTGGATTTTAGCTGGAGTATCTTCAAGCGATGAGACGTTTGGTCTATATAGTTGCCGTGGCGATTGCTGCATGTGCGGTGCTGCATGCGCAGAGTAACCTTGAAGTTCAAGGCCTCGGTTATTTCAAGGATCGAAGTTTAGATGCACGGCTGGCATTCTTACATAATGTGGATGCAAAAGCCGCGATTCATTTGGATGCTGCGTTGCTTGAGGACAGCGCCTTTCTACTTTTAGAGCAAATGAAACGAAAGGGGTATTTGGAGCCCGCGCTGGAAGGATACTTTACGGGTGGTGATAAGGAACGCAGGGTTCGTTGGGAAGGTAAATATTCTATTCAGCTAGAAGTGGATTTTGTAGCTGATGCAGCGCTGTTTAAGGTCACTCCGGGGGTATTATCGTATTATGATACGGTTTCAATCATCGGCGTTGATGTCATCGATTCGAAAAAGTTAGAACGATTTTTTATCCCCGGTGGTGCATTGTTTTCTGGTAAACAGGCGCGGGTGTTTACTTATGAAAATTTCGAGCGCCGCGAGGGGCGCTTGCTGCGTGCTTTGGAGGATCGGGGATACCGTTCTGCCCAGATCGCAGTTCGAAAAGTGGATGTAGATCGCGTGAGTGGTGCGGTGCAGGTGCGATTGGAGGTTGAGTTGGGCCCACTATTTAAGGTAGGTCCAGTCGAGCGTGTGCTCATTCGAGACGGAGTTGAGGATGAGGTGCAGGTCGACATGCAGAAGGATGTGTTACTGACTCGCACCTGGGAGCAGGCTCAACGTGCTGAACTCCGCAACGAAGCTTATCGTGCGGGCTATCCAGACGCTAAAGTAACGAGCAAAGTTGTATCCGATATAAACAGTTCGGAAGGTGTGACGTATCGTAATCTCTGTTTTAAAGTCGATTATGGGCAAGCGGTAAACTTAGCTGGTATTGATTTTACCGGGGATGAGGAAACGAGACGTTCTATATTGACGCGTCAGGTCGATATGGAAGTGGGCAAGCCCTTGGACTTGATTGATGCCAGCGCGGCGCGGCGCAAGCTTATGAGCTTAGGGATCTATCAGGAAGTGGGCATGGGCTTTGAGCCTAGAGTCGGAGATGCTCGCAAGCTCGTATATGCACTCACGCCAAGTCAACATAAGGAGCTTAAGTTGCTTGGTGGGTGGGGTAGTTATGAATTAGCCCGGTTGGGGTTTCAATGGGAACACCTAAACCCTGGGGGGCGAGCACATCGCTATGAGTTCGAGGCGAAGCAGAGCTTTAAGTCTACATTGGGTGATGTTACCTATTCGATTCCACAGTTTATGGGGAGTGGCTTGACCGCCTATTTAAATGCTGAATACAGCTTTAGAGAAGAGCTCTCTTTTGATCGCACTACGCAGAAGGTCGCTGCTGGCACTTCAATACAGTTACCTAAGTCTGGTGTGCGCCTGGCATTGGAATATGGGTTATCCAAGGAGGATGCAGATCGAGATAATACGGCGAATTTCGATTCCACGGAAGACGCTACGGTGGCGAGTCTCACGTTCAAAGCTTCATTCGATCGGCGAGACGATTTCCTTGCTCCGACTTCTGGGTATAGTGTCTTCGCAACCTTTAAAACGGCGAGTCAATGGTTGGGTGGTAATGTTGATTTTCAGAAACTGGAATGTGGAGGGACGTATCATTTCTCACTAACTGAGAGCACTATTGTTCATGGTGGATTGCGTCTGGGCGCAATTGTTTCCAGCGGTGCTGCGGCTGATAATATTCCGTTCAATGAGCGATATTTTATTGGTGGTGAGAATACGGTTCGCGGCTATGTGGAAGGAGGTGCGAGTCCGCTCGATACGAATGGAGATGAGATCGGCGCGGAGTCGTATGTGTTGGGCAATTTTGAGTTGGAGCAGCGTGTGTTCGCACGATTCTCGCTGGTGTTGTTTGTAGATACGTTGTCCAGTTCGAGGAGTGGGTTCTTTAATGATGGTAGCGATTTTCTCTACTCCGTGGGTTTGGGGTTGCGCTATAATACGGTCGTTGGGCCGCTGCGTCTAGAGTAT
Source organism: Opitutales bacterium (assembly GCA_018607135.1). Lineage (GTDB taxonomy): Bacteria > Verrucomicrobiota > Verrucomicrobiia > Opitutales > Coraliomargaritaceae > JBPOFY01. The sequence continues at coordinate 77,246 of JABBCA010000095.1, read as the reverse complement.
GCGCACAATCCTGAGCCGCGGCCTGAGGATCCGAGTGGCACCCTTCATTTCTCTATCGGCTTTCCATTCTAATCGGTTTCTGCTTTCTCCTTGATCTTCAAACAAATGCGCTCACTCTACCGCTTTTCTTAATTGGACCCGGATGCGAAAGTTGGCCGGGCATTTCACCTCAAGCTAACATGACGTTTCACGAACTCGGACTCGATGAGTCTATCCTTAAGTCTATCGACGAATTTGGTTTTAAAGAACCAACACCTATTCAAGCGGGAGCGATCCCACACATACTCGAGGGCCGCGATGTGATTGGCTCGGCGCAGACGGGCACTGGTAAAACAGCGGCGTATGCATTGCCGATTCTGCACCGCCTCGGCGGGCACAAGAAGGGCGCGGCGCCTCGATGCCTGGTTCTCGGCCCGACTCGTGAGCTTGCTGCTCAGGTGGAAGATCAGTTTGCATCGTATGGCAAATACTGTGCGCCCAAGTGTTGCTTGATCCACGGTGGTGTGGGCTACGGTAAGCAGATCGATGAAATCAAAGCAGGTGCGGATGTGGTGATTGCTACGCCAGGTCGTTTGATTGACCACGTCCAGCAGAAGAATTTCGATTTGCGTTCAATTGAAGTATTGGTGCTCGACGAGGTGGATCGCATGTTGGACATGGGGTTCATCGAGGATGTGCAGCGCATCATCAAGATGTGTAACAAAAACCGTCAGACCTTGTTGTTCTCGGCGACCGTTTCGGAAGATATCAAGCGCATCGCAGCCAGCAGCTTGAATGAGCCTGCGGAGGTGACTATTGGTATCAAATTGACGCCTGCCGAAACGGTGAAGCACGAAGTGTATCCTGTCGGCGCGATGCAGAAGTTCGACCTGCTCATCGCATTGATCGAGAGTCAAGAAGTGGACAGTATGATTATTTTCTGCCGCATGAAGGTCGGCGCAGATCGTATTGCTCGTTGGCTACAAGAGCGTGACTACAGTTGCGCGGCGATGCACTCCAACTTGCCGCAGAAGGCTCGAACACGTGCGCTGGACCAATTCAAGGAAGGTAAGATTAAAATTTTGGTCGCAACTGATATTGCTTCGCGCGGCTTAGATATCGCTAATGTGACACACGTGATCAACTACGACGTGCCCGAGCATGCGGAAGATTATGTCCATCGCATTGGCCGCACCGGCCGTGCTCAACGTGAGGGTGATGCGGCAACGATCGTCGCCCCTGACGAGCAGTCAAAGCTCGATGCGATTGAGAAGTTTATCGATCAGGCGATTCCTCAGCGAAAATTGGACGGGTTTAATTATTTTCACGAACCGATTATTCGCTCCGAGGAGATTACAAAGCCAAAGCGTCGCAAGCGTAATTCAGCATCCAGTCGTTTCGGCCGCCGTAGGTAAATGCTGAAACACTAAAACGCTGAAAAGCTGAAACACTGAAAAGGGTGGAAAGCTGAAAGGCTGAAATGAACATTATCTTGTTTGATGAGCCGTTTGAATCGGCGACCTTGCCTGCAGGGAGTGAAGAGGCAAAACACATTCGCAAAGTTCTGCGTGCGCAAGTGGGCACCAAGGTATTTATCGGTTTTGTGAATGGATTACGTGCACGTGCTGTAGTGAAGAGCCTTTCAGATGCCGGAGATGTGGAGCTGGAAGTGATTGGAACCGAGGCGGCACCGAAGCCTTTGCCGATTTCGTTGTTGATCGGTTTACCGCGTCCACACACTGCGAAGCGTCTGTTGTTTGATGCAGCGAGCATGGGCGTGCGGGCCTTACACTTCTTTGAGTCGGAACGAAGCGAGCCTTCGTATGCTCAGAGTAGTCTCTGGTCGACGAATGAATGGCGTGAGCGTGTGCGCCTTGGCGTGGAGCAGTCCTTCGGCACGTATCATCCTGAGGTGGCGATGCACTCAGATTTACAATCTGCGATCAGTGCTCTATTTGGAGCAGGCATAAACATCGCATTGGATAACTATGAATCTGCTGGCGCGCTCGGTGAGGTTTTACCAGAGAGTGCTACCAGTGCGGTGATCGCATTGGGCTCCGAGCGAGGATGGGCCCCTAATGAACGCGATGTCTTTCGTAAGAATGGCTGGAAGCTCGCTCACCTGGGGCCGCATGTGCTGCGTTCTGAAACCGCGGCTGTTGCTGCGGTGGCAGCCACGGCTGCAAGGTTGGGGCTTTGTAAAGAGCAGACTGTCACAGAGCTGTAGCCTTTCCGAATAGCGTTGACGGTGGTGGTCTGAATTTAACACAAACTTTGTATGAAACTTAAGCCCTTCATCCTTTTCATTGCAGCCGTCTTCATTGGGCTGTTGTCTGGGTGCGCGCCGAGTGATGTGGAGATCGTTAGCGAGACTGACGAAAAGCAATATCAGCTCGCACAAGATTATAAGAGCCAGGGGCGTATGGAGGAGGCCTTGAGTGCATTTCATCGTGTGATTGATGCGCGTCGGGATTCTCCAGAGTCGCACTTCGAGGCGGGATACATTTATTTGGAAGCGCTTAAAGATCCGGTGCGGGCGATTTATCACTTTGATCGTTATTTGCAGTTCAAGCCGAATTCACCACAAGCAACACAGGTGCGGCAATTAATCGAAACGGCGCAGAAGGAGTTCGCCCGCCAGTTGCCAGCTCAGCCGTATCAGGGCGAGTTGGATCGTATCGATTTGATGGAGCTGGTTAAGAATTTGAAGCAGGAGAATGATAGCTTGAAGCGAGATCTCATTGCCGCAGAAACTCGTGTCAAGCAATTGGAAACAGCGCTTGGCCAAGGACGCCGTGTAACCACTGCTCAGACACCGCAGACGGCGGCAGTTCAGCAGCCAGTTACTGTGCAGACGCAGCAGACTCGCCCAATGGCTACGCCGAACCCTGCAAGTGTGCCTCGCTCACACATTGTGCAGTCCGGAGACACCTTGAGCACGATTAGCTCGCGCTATTACGGAACACCCTCGCGTTGGATTGATATCTACCAAGCAAATCGCGACCGTCTACGCAGCGAGAACGCTTTAAAGGTCGGCCAAGAGTTGAGAATTCCATAAGTGTGCTTACTGGAATACTAGGCGGCTTCGATTGACGCTGGGTGGGATGCGATACAGACTGCAGCTTTGATGGAGACAAAAGCATATTTTGATTATAATGCGACTACGCCACTCAGTGATGCGGCGAAGCTCGCATGGTTGGAGGCCGCCGATACCGCATGGCTAAATCCATCCAGCCCTTACCGAGCTGCGGCCAGAGTTCACGCGCGAATGGAGAATGCTCGGGAGTCTTTTGCGGAGGCATTTGCAGTCGAGCCTCAACGAGTCGTGTTTAATTCAGGTGCCACTGAGGGAAACAATGCGGTGTTTGCTCATTGGCAGCAGACCTTACCGAAACGTTCAAAAGTCGCAGTCAGCCCGACGGAGCACCCTAGTGTGATCGAGTCGGCGAAGCATTTTTTTAAGGAGCGTGTGTTATGGTTAGCACTCGATGAGTATGGAGCGGTCGACATCGCTGCCTTGGCTGACGTGGTGCTCGCAGGTGAGGTGGTAGCCGTTTCTGTAATGGCAGCAAATAACGAAACCGGGATATTGAATCCTTGGCAGAAGATTGCTGAAGTCTGTGCGAAGCAGCAGGTCGCGTATCATTGCGATGCCTCGCAGTGGATTGGCAAATTGCCGCTGGATGGACTCTCGAATTGTGATTATGTGACGGGTTGTGCGCACAAGTTTGGTGGGCCGCGCGGAGTGGGTTTTTTGATGTTACCGCAGGGCGCTGCGCGTTTTCAGAGTTTGCATGGTGGCGCTCAGCAGGGCGAACGGCGTGCGGGAACTGAGGACGTGGCGGGTGTTCTGGCCATGTTAGCTGCGTTTGAAGCAGCCACATGCGGGCAGCCAGAGGCGCGGGATGCATTTATGCGGCAGTTGCAATCGACGATTCCAGAAGTGCAGCTGGTTTGTAAACATGGCCCGCGACTTTGGAACACGGCTTCGGTCTTGATGCCGGAATTTGCGAGTGAGCGTTGGATTCGTGCGCTGGAAAAGCGCGGCTTTCTAGTATCCGCTGGCTCCGCTTGCTCGTCTGGTAAAGAGGGGCCTTCGCATGTGTTGGCGGCAATGGGGGTGGATGCAACTGTTGCACGTCGTGTGCTTCGAATGAGTTCGGGGTCCAGAGCGACTGCGGAAGACTGGTCGCTCTTGGCGGATGCGATTCAGTTGGTGTATGATGAACTTAGGTCCGCTGCCGAAGGCTCGACCTCAAGGGTGATTACCTTATAAGTATGCGTTTTCGAAATCTTCGCCTGCAGCGCTTTCGTAACATTGGATTCGCGGAATTGGATTTAAGTGAGGATCGTATATTTTTGCTTGGTCCCAACGGCCAAGGGAAGTCGAATCTGTTGGAAGCTCTCGGATTGGTGACTGCCTTGAGGTCCTTTCGCACGCAAAGCATGGCGGCTCTGCCACAGCTCGGGGCTGAAGGCTACGCTGCAGTGTATGAATTGGAGCATGAGTTGATTGGCCAGACTGAGTTAGAGTTGCAGTCGAATAAGGTGGGGCGAAAGCTTATGATCGATGGTGAGAAGGTCTCGCGCTTAGGTGATTTTATTGGCCGCTTCCCTGTGGTCCCGCTCACCTCTGGTGATTTGATGCTATTGCGTGGGGCTCCATCGGAGCGTCGCCGTTTTGTCGATTTAACGCTCTCGGCGGTCGACCCAGTTTATTATGACGCTTTGCGACGTTACCATCGAGGGGTGGCTGAGCGAAATCGCTTATTAAAGAAAGGGGGCAGTGATGCTGAGCTGTCAGCTTTTGAGGCGGAGATTGCTCCATATGCAGTAGTGATTAATCAGTGCCGATCCATTGGCGTGGCGATGATCCGCAAAACATTGAAGCAAGTGTATACGGATATTGCAGAAGCTGATGAAGGGCCTGAGCTGGAGTTCAGCCCGAGCACTGCGGTCGGTGATGCTGGTGCGTTTCGGCAATTATTAAAAGATGGGCGCAAGCGGGACCAAATAATAGGTTCGACTCAAAAAGGGCCGCATCGCGACGATTTTCAGCTCAGTTTGCAGGTCGGTGGTGCCCGCGAGTATGCGTCGGATGGTCAGCAACGCGGTTTGTGCGTGGCACTGCGTATTGCTCAAGCAAAGATTTTTGAAGAGCGCCTCAAGGTTCGCCCCGTGATTTTAGCAGATGATGTCCTCGGGGAGCTTGACCCACATCGAAAGGCAGGCTTCTGGCAGGCCTGTCCTCCTAGCTATCAAATCATTGCCAGTGGCACTGAATTGCCTGCGGATCTGGGCAGGTGGTCTGTTTATGAGGTCAAAGCAGGGACGTTTGTCGCGTCTACGTCAGCTTAAGCTCTTCTGTGATCGTAAGCTCACCGCTCGTAGCGCAATCTGCGCGCAGGCCAACAAAACCTTCGCGATTATTGTCGTAATACGGCCAAACCAAGCTTCGGTCGGACTCAGGTATCTTTAAAAGGTCAATGGCTTCTCTATTAAAGAAACCAAAATGCCCTTCATCGATGGTTTCAGGGAGCGCGAGGATTTGTTTTTTGCAGTGAAATAAAAACATCAGCCAGTGGCCCGCGCCCTCATAGCTCTTTTCGGAGATATATCCAAAGCAATGAAGGTCAGCGTCCTCGGTTGGTAAGCCAATCTCTTCTTTAATTTCGCGGCGTGCGCACTCATACGGGGATTCACCAGTAGCCATGTCTAATTTGCCACCTATCGGGCTCCAGCAGCCCTGGTTGGGGGCCTTCTGGCGCTGTATGAGTAATTGGTCCCCCGCAGTATTTTGCACAAATACCAGTGCGCTGATTTTGAATGGTAATGTCGCAGCCATAATAGGGTGAAGTTTTCGTGGACTGGCATGAGAGCAAGCGAATTCGACTGTTAAAACGTTATATTTGAGCGAATCTTTTAATTATTGCACCTTCTAGGGCAAAAAATTGGTTGCTATGCACAGCATGGCTACATAACTATCTATGGTTCATGGCTGCAGCTAAGTGTGCTCATGTGTCAGTTCCCTTTCCCCCAAATAGTTGATATGACTAAAGTTTTATTCCCCCTTTTCCTTATCTTGAGCTTTGTTTCCACTGCGTTTTCGCAGGAAATGATCAAAGTCGAGCGTGTTGATTTTAATAAGACAAAGGACGACTGGATTCAAATGGAAGTGCAGTTGTCGTGTGATGATAACACCGCACCCGACGCTCGTGACTCACGATATGTAGAGGCGATCAAAGTTAAGGTTTACTTGGGTTACATTCACGATGCCTCTGCTCGCCAGTATGATTATTACACCTCTGAGCTAGAAATCGTCATCATGGAGAAAGGGGATGACAACAACGTATATTTTTACCTCCCCGGTCTGATCGCAGAGCGTGACCAACTGCCGACCGATCCAGAATTTTATTACGCTGAAATTAGCGTGAAGGGGACGACTCAAAAGCCACAGAAAGAGGCGATGAGTAGCAATATTCCAAATTTAGACATTCTTAATAAGTTTATCTCGAATGCGACTTCTTCTAGTGACACGGAGCATTTGCTAACGCCTATCTATTACGCACCGAGCGAAGCCCGTGAACGCGTGAGTAAATTGCCAACATTCCTACGACGCGATGTTCGTCAATAAGATGCCTCGCTTTAAGTCTTATCAGTTTCTCAATACCTATTTGATTCAATGAGTAGTTCTAAAAGATTGATTATTAATTGCGGAGCCAGCCGGGTGACCGCAGCGCATATTTCAAAGCAGGGCGCTGGTTTTCAGATCGACAAACTTGCTGTCGAAACCTTGCACTACGATTACTCTAACGACGATGCGTGGTTGGATGCAGTTGGTGATGCGCTTCATACACTAGCTCGCGAGCACAAGTTGTCTGGCAAGGCAACCCTGATACTTCCTGGAAATCAGGTGCTCACTAAGACGATTCGTATTGCGAATGTCGAAGAGTCTAAGCGTGCTCAAGTGATCGCCTTTGAGGCGCAACAGAACATTCCCTATCCACTTCACGAAGTGGTCTGGGACAGCCAAGTGGTCGGCGATGACGGTATCGAAACGGAAGTGCTCTTCATTGCATGTAAGTCAAACACAATCAATGACTTTTGCGCTAAGGTAAGCGATGCTGGACTTGTGGTCGAGTCGATCAGCGCTGCGACTGTGCTCGATTTTAATGCATTGCAATATGCCTATCCTGGTCACGATGAAGACACGCTATTGATCAATGTCGGTGCGAAGTCTACGAACTTGTTGTTTTGTAGTAGAGATGGATTTTTTGTCCGTAACATCGCTCTCGGTGGCAACTCTCTTACCCAAAACATTGCAGACAGTATTGGTAAGCCCTTTGCGCAAGCTGAGGAATTGAAGCATAAGTTCTTCAGTGGGGATTCATCATTTTCCGAGGACGACTCGGGGTCTAAGGTGCTCCTTGCGAGTGCCGATTCTTTCATGCGTCGAATGAGCCAGGAAATCACTCGCTCAATTGTCAATTACCGACGTCAAAAGCACGGCTCCGCTCCAAAACGCATTTTATTAAATGGTCGCGGGGCACTGTTGAGTGGCTTGGTTGAGAAGCTGGCGGAGTCGCAGAAAGTGACCGTTGAATATTTCAACCCACTTGAAGGCGTGACCTTGGACGGTGATATTCACATTAAACCCGAAGAACTGCGCTTGCAATTGAGTGAGATCATCGGCGAAGCAAGTCGCGAAATGTTGCCTAATGGTGCAGGGGTCAATCTATTGCCTGATGCAATCCAGAGCGAGATGGCATTTGCTTCGAAGAAGCCCTTTTTGATTATTGCTGCGGCGTGTTTGGCGCTGGCACCATGGCCCGTATTTATGGTGCAAAAGCAAATCAGTTCAGCTCACGAGCAGATTGCACAAGACACTCAGTCGCAAGTGGCTCCCTTTCAGTCGCGCCAGTCGGCCATTGCCAATAATAAGGCTACGGCTGAAGATTTAGGCCGTAAAATTCAACGCGTCGAAGGACTCGTGAACTCGAAATCGAACTGGATACAGTTTTTTGCCGAGCTGCAAGATAGTCTAGTCAGCGCGGAAGATGTGTGGCTGGACGATTTAAAAGTGCTGCGTGAGCAACCGCAAGAGGGTGCTGCAACGTATGAAGTAGTCGTTAAAGGGCAGATGCTTGTTCGTGAAAGCGTAGAGGGTAATGCTGTCGACCAAGAGGTGCTTTCGCGAAGAATCAAGTCGCTTCAATCGAGTTTCGAAGGCTCCGAATTTGTGGTCTCCTCTAAGGGGCCAATGATTACATGGACTAGCCTCCGTGAAGGTCTAAACGTTTTACCTTTTAGTATTAATCTGGTCGTGGATACCGCAAAGCCACTATAACCATCATGGATTTTATTAAGAAAAATCTAGTCTTCTGTTTGATCGTAGTGATTTGTTTGTTGGCGTGCGCCGCAGGTGCATTTCTGGCATACACCGAATCAGGCAGCGTTCAATCTGAAGCTCAAAAGGCCAAAAGTGCTCAAGCACAGCTCAACAATCTGTTGGTTGCCAGTCCGGCGCCTTCAGCTGACAACGTCGCTGCATCCGAGCAGAATGTGGCGGCTCTGAAGGCAGAGTTGGAAAAGATTCGTTCAGATCTCCAACGTGGTTCACGAATGAATACGTCCTCTGATGGAGTTGGCGTCATGGCGGGTATCCAGCAGTATATCTCAGAGTATCAGCGCCGTGTTGCAGATGTTGTGGATGCCGATGGAGAGCCCGCGCCGATCGAGACGCCTAAAGATTTCGCCTTTGGTTTTCAAGAATACATTGAAACGGGTGCCCCGCTTCAAGATCCTAAAGTGATCGCCACTCTAGACAAGCAGCGCCAAATTCTCAGCTATATAGTGAATCAATTGATCGATTCGAACCCCGCAGCAATTACAGCGATTAAGCGCGAAGTGCTTGAGGTCAAATCAGCGGATGACAAATCAGGCAAAAGTGGTAAAACAGGTTTTCAGATCTCAAGCGCCATTTCTGCCCGCGTGCCAGGAGCGATTGATACAATGGCCTACAGTGTAACGTTTACTGGCTACACCGCATCACTAAGAGCATTTCTTAACAATCTAGCGCAATTCGATTTGCCGATCGTAGTCCGTAGTATTGAAGTGCAACGCCCGCAGGGGAGCGCCACTACTGCAGCCCCGAAAAAAGGCAACGCGCTGGATGACATTTTTGGTGCGTTCGGCGGCGCGAGCTCTACGACAGTTGAAACGACTGAAGAGGCCCAAAAGCCAATCATTGAAGAGAACCTTTCAAGCTTCACGGTCGTTCTCGAATTTATTGAAATTATCCTCCCCCAGAACGCGGAGCAAAACCCTTCCTAATCACAAATGAATAAAATCTACGATAAGCTATTACTGGCAATTGCTGTATTGGCACTCCTTGCAGGGGTGGGGCTTTATGTGACTAAGTCTGGAGCGGTGCCACAAGCGAAGCCGCAAGGTTCTGCTCAGGCTGCCGATAATCCTTACGCCAACGTTCCAGTGCCGGAATCGAGTAGCGCAGACGTATCATGGCCTGAAGCTCCTAAGCAAGCAGGCTCTGGTTGGATCTACGATGTCTTCACGCCGCCCAAAATTTATTTACTACCGGACGGCACCTTTACTGCAGAAGATCCCACGGGACGCTTTAAGGAAGTTCCTTTTGGTGTTTATCTAGCCGATATCAAGCAGGAGCCCTACCGTATTCAGATTGAGGGTTATATTGAGGAAGACCTAAGCGATGCGAGCAAGAGTTTGATCCTGCTATACGATGAGGAAAATCAAAAGAGCATTCGTGCGCGGGTCGGAGGCGTGGTCTCCGCCGCTGAATTCAAGGTTCTTGATTTTCAGATTAAACGCATTTCAGATCCTAAAGAAGGCATCTACAAGGAAGCGACTGCCAAGATTCTCGATCAGCGCACCAACGAAGAAGTTGTCCTCAAGCACGGTGAGCGTCTTTACGACGACGACGTCATTGTTGTCATACGTTCAAAGCAAGACACCACCGTGGATATAGAGCTGACTCAAGCTGGCGCAACTTTTGAAACCGACCTCGGCCAATATGTGCTGAAAGAGATTAAACTTGAAGAATCTGCCGTAACAGTGGAGAAACTAGGTAATGAAGATCGTGAAGCTGAGACTCGGCGGCTCACGCTGCAATCTTCTGCTCCTGCTGCTGTCACCCCAGAACCTTCTACAGATACTTCCTCCGAAAGTGATGCACTAGAGTTTAATTTCTAGTAGCAGTTCTTTAAACAAACAACACGACTCCCGAACACAAATTATGAAAAAATACCTCGCTGCACGCATGCGTTTATCCGCCATTCTTATGGCTGGTGCGCTTGGAACCACGACATTTGTCGCTCATCAGACGCTGAATGCGCAGAGCACGCCAGATAAGATTCGTCTGATGGCAGAAACCCTTCGCGCTCGCGACTCTGGAAATCTGGAGACGGCCAAAGCTAAAGCCGAAGAGTTGATTAAAATCGCACCCAATGATGAGAACGTTCAACGTTTGCTCGCTTCGATTAATGCGGAGATGGATCGCCGTAGTGGCGGCCAAGCCGTCTATGGTGTCGCACCGAATATTACTAAAGAAGCTGCGATGTCCATGGACTCCAGTGCGTCTGGTGCTGAGGCAATTACCGCCGCAGCCGCGGCATCTCAAGATGCCAATTTAGCCGCAGCAAAGAATGCGATAACTGAAGCTGAAGAACTTGCAGCTCTCGGTGCATACGCTGATGCGACCAATCTTCTCAATGCAGCCAGTGCGAGTTTGACGCTCAACACAGCAACTGCTGATACGATTGATGCTTTGGAAGATGCCAAAGCTCAAGTAGTTCTCGAAGAAGCTAAAGCCCTCGCAGACGCAGGCGACCTCAAGGGTGCTGAGCAGCGCGTGGAAGATTACCGCTCTGCAGGTGGTAATTCTCGTAAGGCAAACAGCCTCGCAAACAAGTTGGACGACCAGATCTCCAATCCATATGATTTAGACATCAACGATGTCAGCCCAGAGTATGTCGCGCAAAGTAAGATTATTCGTGATCTACTTACTCAGGGACGCGCTCAATACCTTAACGGTGATTATGATGGTGCTTCAGCTAGTTTCCGCCAAGTAGAAGCAAGAGATTCTAATAACGCAGAAGCAAAGCTATTCCAAACTAAGATAGCTGAAATTCTAGGAGGCATTCACAAGCAAAACTTCTACAAGACGCGCCAGCAAATGCTGACTGAGGTCGATCAAAATTGGGAACGCCCTAAAGTGTTTGATATTACTTCGTCGGGTCCAGTGGATGGGCCTGATGATTCCGTCATCGCTCGCAAGATGAATAACATCGTGATTCCTCAGGTTAATTTCTCAGGAATGGAGCTCACTCGCGTGATCGAAACACTTTCTGAGCTTTCAGTAGAGTATGATGTAGAGCGCACGGGTGTGAACATTGTGCCTCTTTTCAATCCTAATGATACAAATCCACGTGTGAACATCAGCTTACGCAACTTGAGCTTGGATCGAATCCTTCAATTCGTAACACAACAGGTTAATTTCGAGTATGACGTCGGTGCCGATGCCGTAACCGTGGCACCATCCGGCGGCGAAAGTGGTTCGCAAGGCACTATTACTGAATTTTTCCCAATTTCTCGTGCAACGGTCATTCGTTTGACTGGCTTCCGTGATGGTGGCGGCAGCTCTGCAGGCCCTGTAGATCCATTCGCAGCTCCTAGCTCCGGAGGCAGCAGCGGTCCTTCTCAAAATGAAGAAGTCGAAGCACTTCAGAATTTCTTCCAAAGCGCAGGTGTGAACTTCGAAATCCCAGGTAGTAGTCTTGCATTTGACGGAGAGCAACTGATTGTCACCCAATCACGTCGCAATCTAGAGCGTATGCGCACGATCCTTCGTAACTATAACGAAGTGAAGCAAGTTGAGATTGAAGCTAAGTTCCTCGAAGTTTCACAAAACGACCTCGAAGAAGTTGGTTTTGATTGGAATGTCGGAGACAGCCCTACGCCGTTTCTAACTGCTGGTGGTGCGCCAATCCTAGACGATTTTGGTAATCCAACTGTTGCCTATGAGCGTGTCGGTCAAACTCAGCAACGCACTCTAAATGATGGCTTTAGCGTCAGCACCGCGCAGTCGAACATTACGATTAACGGTGGTGCCGTAGCATCAAATTCGGCACCTGACCTCGCATCCGCAATCGACCTCGCGTCAAATGCTACCAGCCTCTTTACGGCTTCTGGATGGAGTGTGAATGGTTACGACGTGAATTTTGCGCTACGTGCACTTTCGCGCAAGTCGGGCAGTGATCTGATGAGTGCTCCGAAGGTAACTGTGCTATCTGGCAAGCGTGCTAATATCACAGTTGCTCAAGAACTTCGTTACCCAGAAAGTTACGGCGACATTGAGTCGACAGTATCTTCCAGTAACTCAGGCGGTGCCGCGATCTCGATTACAGCAGGAACTCCTCAAGACTTCGTCACACGCAATGTCGGTGTGGAAATGTCAGTCACTCCAAATGTTGAGAATGACGATACCATCAGCCTCATCCTCGAACCTCGTGTAACCGAGTTTGAAGGATTTGTTGAATATGGTGGTCCTAGTGTCGCAGTTGTTGGTGGTGGCACAAGTGCCCTAGCTGGTGTTGTTTCAGAGCCAACTACTGTAACAGTCCCAGCTGGTTTCTATCAGCCTGTATTCTCGACACGTGAGCTTTCAACTGAAGTGACTGTGTTCGATGGCGCGACTGTAGTCATGGGTGGCTTAACACGTGATGAGGTGAAGACTATCAACGACAAGGTCCCAGTCCTAGGGGATATCCCAGGTCTCGGTCGCTTGTTCCGTTCCGAAGGTGAAACTCGCCAAAAGCGTAATCTGCTCATCTTCGTAACCGCAAACTTGGTCAGCCCAGGTGGTTCCCCATCACGTCAGCAATACCGAAATGTGAATGCGAATTCACTCTTCCAAAATCCAACGATTATGACGCCAGCAGGAGCTGCTAATCGTTCCATTGATGCCGCTGAGTAAAGGAGTCCAGCTCTGTTAGTTCTTAAGTCAAGAGGCTCGATTCCATATCGAGCCTCTTTTATCTGCTTATAGGTAATTACAATTCTGGTTAAAGTTATACATTCCCCACATCTAATGAATTTATTAAAAGGAACTGGTTTAATTACAGCTTGCGCATTGATTGCGACAGCCGTTTACGAGTTTAACGGGTGGCGATCTGGAGAGGAGGCAACTGCGGCGTCGACTGCAAATGCGCCGAGTGAGGACCAATGCTGTCCTCAAGACGCGCTGGTTTCTCAGAAAGATGACGCAACAAGTCCTAAAGATGAGCAAGCCACGCTAGCAGATGAGTCAATTGATAATCAATTGGTAGCGCAGATCTTTACTGCTTTTTCTTCTTCTCAGAGTAAACGCCTCGGTGAGGAGCTCATCGATGATTTGAGTGAGCTCTCATCACGTGGAGATGCGGTTACACTCGAGTTGCCCGGGTTTTCACTATCTGGTCGCGTGCATGCCTACGATGCGGAATCGACGATAAAAAACATTTCTATAGATTTGGATAATAGCCTAGGCCGTGTGTTCGTCAGTATTCATGATTCAGGTAAACTACGTGGTAACATCCTTTTTAATGGAGAATCGCGTGCATTTATCTTCTCAGGAAATGCACGCGACGGTTGGGTTGCCGAAGAGTCCACTGTTGGCAATATTCTTTGTGCACCTTCCGATTCTATCTATCCTCTGACTGCGAATTCTGCTTTTCTCTCAGTTAATGACAGTCCGCGATTACCTGTTTCAGCACAGGCAAATTTTACTCAAATTGCTCTTAATAGCTTACCAGACTCGGATTACGTGATTTACATCGATTTTGATGGAGAAACGATTGTTCATCCATGGTGGAACGATGGTAATCCTATCAGTGCAGAACCTCATCCGCAGGCTGCTAACACTTCTTGGGTCACAGTCGTCTGGGAGCGTGTCGCTGAAGATTTTGCTCCATTCAATATCAACGTCACAACTGACCGAGTCGTCTACAATAGCACGCCTGTCAGTCAGCGTGTTATTTGTGTGGTGACACCCACTGATACCGCTCAGCCCGGCGCCGGTGGTGTCGCTTTCTTAAACACATTCGGTGACAACGTTCCTTGTTGGACATTTAATCTCTCTGAGTATGCATGTGCGGATACGATATCGCATGAAGTTGGACACACGCTCGGCCTAGTCCATGATGGAACTTTAGATGCTGAGGGTGACACAGACGATGAATATTTCGAAGGTCACGGTAGTGGAGAGACGGCATGGGGATCAATTATGGGAGCTCCTTTTGTTGGCGCGAATGAGAATGTGACTCAATGGAGCATCGGTGAGTATGATGATGCGGGTAACAGCCCGGACTCTCCAAATACTCAAGATGATTTAGTTGTGATTACCAGCAATGGTTTTGGCTATCGTTCAGATGATTCTGTTAACACCGCAAATGCGTCGGCTAGTGGCTTAAACACGATCGGTGCATTGATTCAAGATGACGGCGTGATTGAAACAACGGGGGACATCGATTTCTTTCGCTTCTCGACGATTGGGGGCCTCTTTCAAATCCTAGCGAGTCCATTGGATGTGAATTCGGCAGAGGGTGAAGACGGTTCTAGCACAATGGGTGCGAATCTCGCTGTTGAGCTAATATTATATGATGACCTTGGCGCGCCTCTGTTGTCTGATAATCCTACCAATACGCTAAGTGCCACACTTTCTACGATACTGGATGAGGGTGATTATTACATTAGTATCCAAGGTGTTGGTCGTGGCGATCCTGCGGTAAATGGTTTTTCAGATTATGCGAGCCTTGGGCAGTATTTCCTCTCTGGCGTGCTGGCCCGTGGCCCGTTGTCTGTTCGAGGTGGAGATGGCCTAACCACCCTAGTGGTCGATGGTGATACCACACCTAGCGCAACGGATGGCACGTCACTCGGATTAATTGCGATCACCAGTGAAGACACGCTCAGCAGCCAATTTGCATTCGCAAACGAGGGTGCAGAAGAAATTACAATTACATCAATTGGTTTTTCAGGCACTCAGTTTTCTTTCGACGTGTTAACTCCTCTAATTATTGGCAGCGGGCTATCGTTTGATCTGACCCTACTCTTTTCACCCGAAGATGTTGGAATTGTTAAGGAAGAGGTAACGATCTCATATTATGAAACCAGCGATCCTGGCCGCATCTTTACGTATGAGTTTACTGTGCAAGCAGTGGTGACAAAGACAGATAACGATGATAACTACGAAGAGAATGACAATTTCTTTAAAGCGTTTTCGATTCCTAGTGAGACTCGCCTTGTCAATATCGCAGGGGATGGTCGTCAGTCTGACAATGATTGGTATTCCTTCAACGTAGTGCCAGGTTTGAATGAAGTGACGATCACCTGTGACTTTGTTAACGCAGAGGGAGATATCAACATCGCACTCTACGATACCCGCGGCTACTTCTTAGCATCCTCAGAAACGACTGAGGACCAAGAGCAAATCAAGTTTGTCGTCAATCCAGATGGTGGCACTCACTTTATTCGTGTTTATGGCGCTAATGCTCAAAACACCTATGATCTGTATTGGGAGGGCTTGAGTCCGTTAATCTTTACAGCTGGAGCAGATGATAGTTACGAATCCAATAATGCCTTCAATCAAACCTACAATCTAACCAATATTAAAGGCTCGATGCTCTCGTCCATTGATGGTGATGGAGTGCAGTATGACAATGACTGGTATTTACTGAAACTAGATCCATTAGAGGCAGAAATTACAGTATCATTAACGAATACGGGCTCTGCCGGCTTGGTTTACATGGATATTTACGAAGGAAATTTCTTCAAAGGCACGGCCGCCACAAACGGCCTATTTGAGCAAATCGTCATTCAAGGAAATCCTGGAGCCACTTATAAACTGCGTGTTTATGGTGATAACATTGGAGCCAGTTATGACTTGAGTTACACGGGTGCGATTGTGCCAGTGATTTCTGAAGTCGATGACAACTACGAAGAGAACGACAATTATTTCAATCCTTTCGATTTTAGGGGCCAAGAAGGCGTGTCACTATTCGACTTCAACTTCGACGGATTTCAATACGATCCTGATTGGTATCAAGTCCGATCCAGCGCAGGTGAAAATGTAATTAAGGTGACCGTAAATAATGCGGATCCAGACTTATCGGTATTTATATACAACGATCAAGGATACCAAAGGATCGCCCAGACCAACGTAGAATCTGGTCAAATTATATTAGCTCGTGTGGATCTCTCTCTGAGCGACGCCTATGTCGTTTTTGACGGGCTAGATGTTGGCGGTGTTTACGATTTCACTTGGGAAAGTATCTTTGTTCCAGAAGGAGATGATATCTACGAAGAGAATGATATTTTGGAAGATGCGTTTGATTTGATCGTTCGTGAGAACGATGCTCTTTCGCGTGTTTCTGGTTTGGCTCAACAATCCGATGATGATTGGTATGAAATTCGCGCCGAGTCGGGAGATGCTGCGATTCGGGCGCGTGTTAATTTTACACACGAGGAAGGCGACATAAATTTTGCTTTGCACGATTCTGCAGGAGTATTGCTCACCAGTTCTGAATCTACGGATGACAACGAGTTCATCGCTGTTACTATACCTACCGCAGTTACAGATGAAACCTACTACCTTCGTGTCTATGGTGCAAATGCCGGCAATGAGTATGACATGACATGGGCTTCGGTTTTGAATCTAGATGATGATGAGTATGAAGAAAATGACTTTTTCGAAGATGCATTTGTCGTCAGTCCTGTGGCTTTTGGTCGTCTCTCGGACATCAATGGCTTGGGCATACAAGCAGATGATGACATCTACAGCCTAGACATCCCTGCAGGTGCCAATAGCCTCCAAGTATTCTTGAGTTTTATTGACGAGGAAGGTGATATCGACATTGCCATTTACGATGAGAATTTAAATCTCCAGGCGCTTAGTATCTCCGTAAGTGACGACGAATTGGTTCAAGTTTCTGTCAATCCCGCGGTCAATTCACGTGTATTCATTCTGGTTTACTTTGGAAATGCAGGAAACGAATATGACATGGAGTGGACTTACACATTCTCCGAAGGAGATGATGCGGATTTGGACCAAGTCGGAGATGCTTGGGAGAACAAGCACTATGGTCGTTTGTCAGCAGTGAACGGTGCATCTAATTACGACGGGGATAAATTCCCAGAATGGGCAGAATATGCGCTCGACACGAACCCATACGTAGTCGACTCGGGAATCCTGAAGCCCTATACTGAAGATGGTTACTTCAAGGTGAAGTTTTTCCGAAATACAGAAGCAGCAGCTTCGGGGTATCGGTATATCGTGAAGGAAAGTGCAGACCTTGATTTCGATAGCGCGAATGTGTTACCGTTATATCAGGTCATCTCTTATGGCGATTATGAAGAAGTGATCTATCGTTCGACACACAGTGTTGACGATGTCGGACAATGCTTCTTCTATCTAGAAGTGGATAAACCAGAATGATTTATTTTCAAAGGCCGCAGACTTCTGCGGCCTTTTTATTTAGAGACTCGATAGATTCTCATCGAAAATCGTTGCGGGTCAAAAGTGCCGTAAAATCTGACAGGTTCACACCATGCTGGTATGTTGACTGCGTTGGATAAGCGCCACGCCAGAGAGTCTTCATGTATCCTTGGATGTGTTTCACCGAATGCGGTCCAAGTTACCATTTCAACGAAAGGTTGCCCTAGCTCTAAGGGCTGAACCGCTAAATAATCGATGTCCTGTTGGCGAATTATTTCCAATGCTGTATTGTCATCAGCTGTCGCAAATAGCTGCGTGCTCGAGTCAATGCCATTTCGGTTTTCCCAGTATAGGGTGCCTAACGGGCGAACGGTCTCAAAGAGAGCTGAGCTGGACGAAAATGCATAGGGGATCGCGACATTGGTTTTCTGCCCTTGAGAAAGTCGTTCGAGGTTTAAATTCAAGTCGCGGGCGCCCACGTGAAGAAACATATCGGTCACAAACATTATACCTGGTTTGTCCTCAATGTGCTTCCATTGCCACGCCCAGCCACCTAGCAGTAATAGCATTGAGACAGTTGCGACGTATTTGGCGTAATGGCATCTAAGTAGCGCTACACAGAGTCCAATCGTTGAAACGCTTGCTAATATGCCCAGCCATCGAGTTTGCATCAATGCCAACCCTGCGAGGCATAAACTGAGTATGAATAACATACGCCCACTGTGGCGCTTCCATGGCGCAGTGCTGATGAAACACGCGAGTATGAAAATGCCTTGTAGAAACAAGGGCTGACGCCATGAGCCGTTGTGGAATGGGCTTTGGAATTCCACAATGTGATCATGTATGCGTCGTATTACTGGATCAAACCATGTGTGTGACGTGTGTTCGTAGATGCCGATCCAAATGAGTGGCGTCAGGCCTGCTATAATTGCAAAGAGAAACAGAATGCGTTTACTTAATGTATTGTAAAGGGCTGCGGCAGCGCACACCGAGCACGCTCCGAGTTGGGTCAATGCAAAGATGGGGTGAAGGGCCGATAGAGACGCTGTAAATGGATTTCGATGCTCTACTATGCATGCGAAGAGTATGCCGATCGCGGCAGATCCTCCCCAAATTAAGAAGTCGACAACTTTAGCTTCCTTGTGTTCTGGCTTTTTATAGTGGGATGCCCAAAGGCAACCGAGCATGGTGAATACACTTATTGCCATCTGCATAGTGGCACTAATCCACCAGCATGCTGCGGTGCCAATGCCTGCGATCAGAGCCCAGCGCTTACTGGAAAGTGCGTCTTGCCGTAGCACGCCGACCAGTCCGAATAGTTGAATGATTAAAAAGAGCTGAAAGAGTGCTTCATGGTCCAACCGTGAAAAGGCAAAGTCCCAATGGATTGCTGCGTTGAAGTAAAAGAGCCCCACAAAGAGAGCCCCTGCCCAGGCACCTGCAATCCGAGATGTGAGCCACATGCCCATGCCAGCGGTAATGATGATTAGGATGGAACCAAGCCAATGAGCAATGTGGTGTATGCCACGTTCGGCAGGCCAATCTTGAGTGCTCGCATACATACTTCCCGCATGGCGGAGTAGATGAGCAAGGCCTGAGTTCCATGCATTGGGCCGACCCTCCTGTGTCCCTTCGTCGCTGCGGTGCTGAAGCACCTCTGAGTTCCCCTGTGCAAGTGAATCTGCAAGATAGACCCAGTGGTAGCTATCGTTGGATCGGTAAATTGGATATTTCCATGCGAGTGTTTCGGTGTCGTCCCCTTGCCACTCAGGAGGGAAAAAGCCTTCTGAGCGCTCAACCCATACCTGGTTCCACTGTTGCCAGCTCCAGCCGGTTAATATCGCTAAAATAAAAAGTATAAATAATCCGATTGCACCATGAATGGGGCGTATCGAGTTTTCAGAGCTTATAGACATGCGATCATCTCAATGTTAGAGGACTCCTAATTCAACCTTTTCCTAGTATTCTGCTGAATCTGACACTAAGTCAGTAATGTGCGATTTCACCAGTATTTACTATGCGTTCTTGTATTTCCAATGAGTCGAGGTATTCTGTAGATACTATGATAGATCTCGTTAAAAAAACAATGCTGGCTGGTGTAGGTCTGGCTGTCGTGACGAAAGATAAGGTTCTCGAGTCACTGGATGAATTGGTTGAAAAGGGTAAGCTTACCAAGGAAGAGGCTGCTGCCATGTCTGAAAAGATCGTGGAGGAAGGTAAAACTGAAACAGACAAAGCCAAAGTGGAGGCGAGCAAATTGTTCAACGAAATGCTCCATCGCGCCAATGTGGTGACCCAAGATCAACTGGATATGCTCATTGCACGAGTTACTGAACTTGAGGGCAAACTGCATAAGGAGTTCCCCAATAACGACTAATCGTTATTGGGCGGGCGAACTTATGAGAGTGCAAAGGTGAAAGGTGCATGGCTGGTTTCGCAGCGCGATTTGAGGCCTTACGTATCTTGCAGAAGATCGTAAATACATGACTCCCGTATTAGTATAAAAACTTCGCGGACGAGTGATCGTCGTATCCTCAGGAATCGCGGCATTACGACGAACACTAAAGCAACACCTCTAATCTTCTCACTTATCTACTTTCTAACCTTCCCATTCAATGCGGTATAGCCGCATGTTATGAAGCCTTTTAATTATCTATCCAATGCGGTCCGAGCGCCTGAGATTGTTGCAATCTTAGTCCGTTGGGGGTTTGAAGATTTGTTGCTACAGCTAGATACTCCGCAATTTCTGTTGCGCAATCTAGTGCGAAAGAAAGTGACGCACCTGACTGCCTATGAGCGAGTTCGGAACGCGTGCGAGGAACTGGGACCCATCTTTGTGAAGTTTGGCCAGATCTTGAGCACTCGGCCAGACAAGCTGCCGGAGCCATTGGTCATGGAGCTTAAAAAGCTACGTAGCCAAGTGGACACGCAGTCATTCGAGGTCATCAAGCCGCTCTTAATGAAAGAGCTCGATGGTGAAATAGAGGATGTTTTCGCAGAGTTCGATACTGAGCCCGCTGCGGCTGGCTCCTTAGGCCAAGTATATAAAGCAAAACTGATTTCGACTGGTGAGTGGGTCAGCGTAAAGGTGCAACGTGCGGACATCCACAAGACGATATCTGCTGACATGGAAATTATTGGGTGGTTCGCGAAACAGTTGCATGCGCGAATCGAGGATCTGCGACCATACAATTTACCTAGTTTGTTGAGGGAGGCTGAAACACGTCTACATGAAGAATTAAACTACAAAAATGAGGCAGATAACGCGGAGATATTCAACGCACTCAATGATAAGCCAGAAGTCTTCGCTCCGCGTGTCAACCGCGCGCTGACTACCCGTCGATTACTCGTCACTGAATGGGTCGATGGCTGTTCACCAGATAAAATTACGTATGTAGGCGAAGAAGCTGCCAAGCTCGCTCGTATTGGCGGGGACTCGGTCTTCCATCAAATTGTGGGGACAGGCTTCTTCCATTCGGACCCGCACTCTGGCAACATCCTAGTCACTCCAGATCAGCGCATTTGCTTTTTAGATTGGGGTCAAGCGGGGCAAATCACTTTGGAGATGCGCCACCATCTGGCAGATTTGTTTGCTGCGATCACGGCGCGTGACGCTTCGAAAGTGATTCGTGTCGCGGAGCGGATGTCGATAAATAATCGTCGTTTTGACCGTCGGCCCATAGAGAAGGAAGTGACTTTGTTGCTGAACAAGTATCGCGAATTTGGCCCATCAGGGACGAAGATCGGCACTGTTGGCCTAGAAATGCTTTATATATTCGGCATTAACGGCGTGGAGCTCTCGCCAGATTATGCACTACTTTCTAAGGCGATACTTTGCGTGGAGGAAACTGCGCGGATGATGGATCCAGACTTTGACATACAAGCGGTAGCGAGGCCTTATTTGGAGCAATTGAGTAAGGAGCGTTGGAGTGTCTCTAGCATCGCGCAGCATACTTTTTATCCGATGCTGTCTATGTTGCGACGACTGCAACAAATTCCTGAGAACTTGCAGCGCATCTTGCAGCGTGTGGAAGAAGAGGATCTGCAGATTAATTTCCATCATACGGGCACGGAGGACTTGCAGGAGACTTTCAATGCTTCAATGAATCGCTTGACGGTCGGAATCATCATCGGATCTCTTTTGATCGGTTCATCCTTGATCATTACTACGGGTGTGAAGCCATTGTTGTGGGGCTACCCAGCGATTGGAATTCTAGGCTTTTTGGTTTCGGGAATTCTTGGTTTATATATCGTGATCTCGACCTTGCGTAAACATTAGCAATGCCCGTATTCACAAAAGAACTACGAGTCTGTGCCTCAGGTAAGTCGACGAAGGAGTTTACCTCTGAAATCGAAGCAGGACTTCGGGAGTCTGGGTTACAAGAGGGCTCGGTGGCTGTGTTCTGCTGCCATACGAGTAGCAGTCTTGTGATTATGGAGAACGCGGATCCGTCGGCTCGCCGAGACCTAGAGCGCTTTCTGGATCGGATGGTGCCAGAGAATGATCCAGATTTTACGCATACCTATGAAGGGCCCGATGATATGCCGAGTCATATAAAGATGGCTTTAACACGAACGGCTGAAGTGATCCCATTTGTAGATGGGCGCCTGTGTTTAGGCACGTGGCAAGGGGTGTTTCTTTGGGAGCATCGCGAGCGCTCACACAGTCGACGGATTGTGTTGAGCTATCAAGGAGTGTAGGTCTAGCGGCCTTACTTGATTCCAGAATACGAGGGCCATCGACGCAGCAGGGTCAGGTGGGAGTGTCTGGATCACTGTTCCAAGGCCGTTAAGCAATAGGAAGTGATTTCTGTAATCTTTCCTGCTTCAGCGGTGTAGATGTCGCAATAATGCACGTCGCGGTCTAGGTCGCAGCCTTCGACGATTACATGGTGCTTTCCTTGGATGGTGCGAGTATTTGAGAAGTTGGGCTTACCTTCTGCTGCGGCTTCGGCGCAGACTTCTTTCAAGCCACCAAGCCCTATGATCGTGTGGTCCCCAACAATATGCCATTGCACGTCTTCAGAGATTAGAGGAAACGCTTTTTCCCCATCGCCGCGTGAATACGCTTCGCAGGCTGCTACTATTTTTACGTTCATCGCTTAGTCGATTAATTTTAAGAGGTCATCCACTTCAGGAACGTCTTTTATGATCTGGCTGGGCTGAGGGCCTACGCCAATATAGCGGAGATTTGGAATGTTGTCTTTATGTTCATCGCCATGGTTGGCGACTTCAATTAAAGCTTTCATCATTTCTGCAACATAGACTTTTGCGGCTTGTGGGAGCGCCTCAAAACTGCGGACTGCTGAAATGTCCTCGCTCCAGCCTGGAACTGTCTTGTAGACTGGTTTAAGCGTCCGCCGATAGTTATCGTCTCGAGGCACGTGGTAGACTACGTTGCTGTCAGCATCTTCGTAAGCGACGCAGATTTGCAGATCGCCTTGCCAGTCACCCGAGTGGGAGAGTGCGTCGAGTTTATTGAGCACGAGATCTTGATAGCCACCATAGCGAAGTGCATCGCCTTTTTCGACTGCATCATACCAGCCAACCATGCGCTGGCGTCCTGTGGTCGCACCAAACTCGATCTTGCGAAGTTGTTTGCTGAGTGGGTGGTCGAGATCGATCTCAGAGATGAATACGTGTGTGCCGACTTTTGTATCGTAGGCTTTGCAACAACCGACGTTGTGAATCGGTTGTGCGGGGATGCCTGCTGATTGAAAAAACTCAGGTGTGAAGGTGTGCGAGGCGGTTACGTTAGGCGGGAAACCATGGCGTTTATCTAGCCAGTAAGCTTGGCCGAATTCACCGATGATGTAGTTGCCCTTGTCTTGCTCGCGCAGGATCAGTTCACGGACGTCGACAATTTGGTCGGATAGGATTTGACCTGCACTCCAATAGGCTTCGATCAGGTGCTCAGCGTTTACGGTGAAGGGTGCATCGCCTGCAAATTGACTAAAGTCGAATTCATTAGCGGTGAATTTACCGGCTTCGATGACCTCTGAGTTCGCACGAGTTTCTGCGCCCGTTAAGGTCTCAAAGAAAGTGGGCCAACGCTCGGGGCTGACTTGGCAGACGTGCTCAATGATGCGCATTGCGCGGTCGATACGCCCAAGCATCTTCTTGGTAAATGCTTCTTTGGTGCCATGAAAATCTGCGTAGCAGATTTGAAACTGTCCGACTTCATCTAGATAAGCGGGTGTGATACCACGACCAGTGGATCCGCGTGGCTGACTTTTTTGAATGTGGATTCGGTAGTCTTCCCATGCGAGATCGAGTAGACGGTGGCAAGGGTCAGACATGAGGCAGCGTTCATCGATCGCCAGGCGCTTGAGCGCGACATGGCCATGGAGTTCTGCATAGGCGCTCTCCCATAAGAATTTACGTGGGTCTGCGACGACGCCGCAACCGATTGGCAGGTAGGGAACCTTCGGGTCTGCGACTCCACCTGGTAATAGGTTGAGCTTCAGTCCAGCGACGGTGTGACCTGAGTTGGAGCCGCCGTTGACTTTCATGACCGCAGCAACGGAGTCTTCACGGCCTGTGATTTCGCGGAGTTCGTGAACGATCTCCAAGATGACGCGGCCTTTGCCTTCGTCTCCAGTGGAAATGCCCGTATCGGCTATTAATTGAGAGGAAAATGGTGTGAGCATATACTGAAAAGCTGAAAGTCTGAAAAGCTGAAATGTGGAAAAGCTGGAAGATCTCTCTGCGGGACGTAGAGTGATCGCGATAGATCCGTAAATAATCTCTTAGTGTTACTTCGCGTATTTTTGCGGGTATATATTATTTACTGGTGTCGCTAGAAGATTCGGAGGTCTTAACGGTGATGACGTCGTGTGGTGCGGATTCTCTTTGGCCTGCGGGACTGACTCGGATATAGCGTGCATTCTTGCGGAGTGTTGCGAGGTCAGGTGCTCCGAGGTAGCCCATGCCGGATTGAATGCCGCCGACAAGTTCGCGGAGCACGCCTGAGAGCGGCCCTACTGATTCCTTCAAGGCCTCGATGCCTTCAGCTGCGGCCTTGGTCGCAACATCTTTGCGATCGTGACCGTAGCGAGCTGCGGAGCCGTCTTTCATGGCTGCGCTGCTGCCCATACCGCGGTATTGCTTGTAGAGCTTGCCATTGATTTCCATCAATTGGCCGGGTGCTTCGTTGCAGCCTGCGAGTAGGCTGCCGCACATGACGCCGTCGGCGAGTGTGAGGGCTTTGACCATGTCGCCTGACTTCGTGATACCGCCATCTGCGAGGATCGTGACTCCTTTTTTCCTAGCCGCCATTGCCGCGCAGTGCAAGGCTGTCATCTGTGGGATGCCGACACCTGCTACGATGCGTGTGGTGCAGATGGAGCCGGGGCCTTGACCAATTTTGATGGTGTTGGCTCCTGCGTCTGCGAGGAATTCGACTCCTTCTGCGCTGGTGACATTACCAGCAATCAGGGTGAGGTCTGGAAATGCATCGCGCAGCATGCGAATTGTGTCACCTACACCTTTAGAAAACCCGTGTGCTGTAGAAACCGCGATGGCGTCGACGCCTTCTTCTACAAGGTTGGCGACATGGCTTATAATACGGTCGCTATCGAGTTGGCCGTCTGATTTGCGATGTGCAGAAATGGCGGCGCCACACATGAGGCGGAAATTATTGTCACGTGCTGGCTTCACGGATTGCTGGGATTCTTCACTGATGCGTTCGATATCGCTGAGGGTGAATAAACCGCAGAGTCGGTCATGGTCGTCGACGACAAGCAGCTTGTGGATACCCATGTATTTGGTGAAAAACTCGTCTGCAGTTTTGATCGGGTTGTTGAGGATTTTACGCTCTGGAAGTGTGTAAACGCTCTCGCGTGGGGTCATCGCCTCAAAGACCAGGCGGTCTGCGTAGCGTTGTTTGACGACTCGACCGGGTAGTAGGCCGAGTAGGTGATCGTGCTCATCGACAACTGGGAATGTGCTGAAGCCGAATCCGCGTTCTTGAATATACTCGAGCACTTCGTTGATGCGTTGATCTGGGCCGACTTTGATTGGGTCTTGAATGTAGCCGTGGATGTGGTTCTTCACTCGTGCGACTTCTTTAAGCTGCTTCTCATCGCTCATATTGTAGTGGATGAGTCCCATGCCCCCGTTGAGGGCCATTTGGATTGCCATCTTGGATTCGGTGACGGTATCCATGTCGGATGAAATGATCGGGATCTGAAGCTCGAGTGTCGGTGAAAGCCTGGTTGCGAGGTTCGTCTGCCTCGGTAGCACATCGGAGTAGAGCGTCGCAAGGGAGACGTCGTCGTAGGTCAAACCGACGGGTAAATTGTTGACGAAAAACGGATCAGCGGACTGATAGTAGTCTTCGTTGGAATATTCAGCAGGTGCTTTCATGTGCTAACACCAGCAAAAGATTGTCTTTTCTCAAGTAGAAATGACACTTGTAAGTGAAATGAGTCGTCAATTTGCCTTCAAACCCTATCGCAGAGCGTTTCGTGAGCCTTTGCGAACTGGCCATGGCACGTGGACTGAGCGGGAGGGATTCATTATTCGAATCGAAGAAAGTGGGCAAATTGGCTATGGTGAAGTGGCGCCAATCCCAGAATTTGGAAGTGAGACTCTACAAACTGCTTACAACAGCCTATTGCGACTGGCGGCCAACCCTGAGGCGGCCATTCCTCAGAGCGCCCCTTGTTGTCGCTTTGGCGTTAGTTCAGCATTTGAAATGGCTAAAAATGTCGGCGTGGACGAATCATCTTTGGGTGTGAAGTATGAGGTCTCCGCTCTTTTGCCGGCAGGTAAAAAGGCCATCGGCACCTTGCAGAACAAAATAAAGCAAGGGTATCTCAATTTTAAGTGGAAAATCGGTGTGGAGCCTGTGTTTGCAGAGCTGAATCGTTTACAAGAGCTCGTTGAAATTATGCCCAAAGGAGCTCAGCTACGCCTCGATGCAAATGGCTCGCTGGATCTTGAAACGCTCCAGCGATTGCTGGTGGCGATTGCTCCAGTCGTTGATAAAATTGAATACGTAGAGCAGCCATTGGCTGTAGGGCACGAGTCAGTGATGGCCGAGATGATGGCCGCCTCTGGCGTTTCCATCGCATTGGATGAATCTTTAAATGGTGAAGCTGGCTGTGATTGGTTGGAGCGCTGGCAGGGGCCACTGGTGGTGAAGCCTGCGCTTATGGGGGATGTTTCACAATTGTTATGCCGGTTGAAGCCCGTTGCAGATCGTGTGATTCTATCTTCAGTGTTTGAGACGGGCGTAGGTTTACATAATGCGTTCACTCTCGGTAATCGAGTTGGAGCTAGCCAACGCGCAGTTGGGTTTGATACTCTGGAGCCTTTCGATGATGCATTGCAGCCGATGAAGCCTGCGCCTGTATTGGACTCTCAGCAGTGTAGTTTTATGGATCTCGAGAATATATGGAAGACGCTCAACCAGTCCAGCTAGTTGCGCTTGAGCGTGATTGGATCGTAGGGATTTCTGGTAGTGATTTCTATGAGAAGGCATGTGCATATGCCGAGACCATCAAAATGCTTTCTGCTGCGGATCGTTTGAGGGGTGTATTGCTTGCCGAATGCGACCCCATTGAATTTTCAGCTGCCTTCTTTGCGGCAATGTCCCTCGGTGTGCCAGTGATTCTGGCCAATCCAAAGTGGGGTGCGCGTGAACGTGCCGAGCTAGCCAGACTGGTTTCGCCGAAATTATGTTTTGGTTTGGAACTCGATAATGGTGTGTCGAAGAACACCCGCCTGCCGATGGGTCGGGTGCTGATTCCGACAGGTGGTAGCACCGGAGGCGTAAAGTTGGCGACACATACTTGGGAGTCGCTTGCGGCCGCATGCCGGGGCGTTCAAGAGTTCCTCGGTGGAGGCGTGATTG
The DNA here is from genome assembly GCA_018607135.1 of Opitutales bacterium. Classification (GTDB taxonomy): domain Bacteria; phylum Verrucomicrobiota; class Verrucomicrobiia; order Opitutales; family Coraliomargaritaceae; genus JBPOFY01. The sequence continues at coordinate 49,899 of JABBCA010000095.1, read as the reverse complement.
ATAGTTGTTGTGTGCTCCCGCTTTATCATGTTAGTGGGCTGATGCAGTTGTTGCGCTCCTTTATTACGAGCGGTCGTATTCGTTTTGATGAAGACGCTGTTGCGAGTTACTGCCTTTCTTATGTGCCGACTCAGTTGCAACGGGCTTTGGCGAACTCGGGTCAGTGCGAAATGCTCAATGCAGCGCGGGCCATTTTCGTCGGTGGCGGGCCGCTGTCTGAGGCGGTCGCAGATGAGGCGCGCAAACGGGGGCTTCCGATTGTCCCTGTCTATGGGATGACTGAGACCGCTGCGATGGTGGCCGCGATTTCCGCTGAGGACTTTCGGGTGAATCCAAAAATTGGCGCAAAGCCTGTTGGCCTGTCATCGTTTAGTATCGAGTCTGACGGAGCCATCCGTATTCAAAGCCCAGCGCTTTTCGAAGGATATCATGGCCGCCCGAGTCCCGATCTAACACATGGTTACCTAACGAGTGATCAAGGGTATTTGGATGCGGAAGGCAGGTTGCATGTGACTGGGCGTATGGATCGATTGATCATTACAGGAGGGGAGAAAGTCGATCCCTTGGAGGTGGAGGCGGTGCTTCGAGAGTTTCTAGGTTTGGATGAGTTGCTTGTTTATGGTGTATCCGATCCTGATTGGGGGCAACGAGTTGTGGTTTTCTATACGAGCGAAGAGGCAAAGGAACTGCAGTCGGACTGGTATGAACGGGTAAGACCACACCTCGCAAATTATAAAATCCCGAAGCAGTGGTTACGCGTGGATTCATTGCCTTTGGATCCTCGAGGAAAAGTGGATCATGGGTTGATTCATCAGCTTCTTGGATGATGCTAGTGGTGTTTCAACTCTTTGTTAAGGAGTCCTATTTATTGAACAGATATGAACAAAGCAGATATAATAGATATTTTAGAAGAGATCGTAGTCCTCTTAGAATTGAAGGGCGATAATCCATTTAAAATTCGTGCTTATGCGACAGGCGCTCGAGTCCTTGAGACGATGGAGGAGGACCTTGGAGCCATCATAGATGCTGGAGAGCTTGGCTCGGTAAAAGGCATTGGTTCGGCCTTGGTGGATAAAATTGAAACGCTTTATACCACTGGAGAGCTGGAGTATTACACCGACCTTCGCGATTCGATTGCGCCTGGCTTGATTGAGATGTTGGAGATTCCGGGACTCGGAGGTAAGAAGGTGAAGAAGATTTACGATGCGCTTGGTGTTGAAAGCATTGATGCGTTAAGGGCGGCTTGTGAAGCAGGTGAAGTGGCTGCGATAAAAGGCTTTGGCAAGAAGTCTGAAGATAAGATTTTAAGCGGGATTGCCAATCGTGAGGCGTATGCTAAACGGCACCATTGGTGGACTGCTCGTGCGGTTGCAGAGCCCATTCTAGAAGGTCTTCGTTCGTTGCCGGAGGTGGAGTGTGCTGAAGCTGCCGGGAGCTTGAGGCGCTTGCGTGAGACAGTGGGTGATTTGGATTTTATTGCCGCATCGTCAGATGCGCAGCCGATTATGGATTGGTTTGTTACGCAAGTTGGAGTGGTTGAAGTGACTGCGCATGGGCAGACCAAGTCGAGCGTGCGATTTGAGGGTGGCTTGCAAGCCGACTTACGTGTGGTGCCTGCAGATCAGTTCCCCTTCGCGCTGCATCACTTTACGGGATCGAAAGATCACAACGTCGCAATGCGTCAGCGTGCTTTGGCGAAAGGCTATAGCTTGAGTGAGTGGGGGCTTAAAGAAGTGAGGAGTGAGGAGCTCAAAGACGGAAGTGAGGTTGAGATTCAAGGCCATGGGATTACTTCTGAGAAGCAGCTTTTTGAGTTTTTTGGATTAGAGGAGATTGCTCCCGAGTTACGCGAAGGCCTTGCTGAAATTGAGGCAGCCGAGTCTGGTAAATTGCCGAGTTTGATTGAGCCGAGCGATATTCGCGGGGTGTTTCATAATCATACCACGGCATCGGACGGTCGAGCGACGATTGAGGAAATGGCTGCAGCTGCGGAAGCGCTGGGCTTTGATTACTTAGGACTGGCCGATCATTCCAAGGCGAGTTTTCAAGCGAATGGCCTAAGCGACGAACGTGTGCTCAAGATGGTTGATGCGATTCGAGCGTTTAATGAGTCTGGTGAATCATCGGTGCATATTTTTAGCGGGATCGAATGTGATATCTTGCCCGATGGTTCTTTAGATTTAGAGGATTCTACATTGGAGGCTTTGGACTACGCAGTCATGTCAGTGCACTCTTCTTTCAGTCAATCAGAACAGGAAATGACTGCGCGGGTGATACGGGCTATTGAGCATCCAGCGACCATGATGCTGGGGCACCCAACGGGCCGCATTTTACTGCGTCGAGAGCCCTACAAAATAGACCTGCAAAAGATCATTGATGCGGCCATTGCTAATCGGGTGATTATTGAAATCAATGCCAATCCACATCGTTTAGATATGGACTGGCGCCTTTGGCGCGGGGCGGCGGAGCGTGGTTTAATGTGTGCAATTAATCCTGACGCACATAATACCCAAAGCCTTGAGTTCTATCTAGCTGGAGTGAATATCGCACGCAAAGGCTGGCTTGTGCCAGAAGCAGTATTGAACACACGCGATTGCGCGGGGGTTGCTCAGTGGTTTGCTGAGCGTAGATAGTGTTGCCTTTCAGGGGCGTTGCATACTACTCCTGAATTGCTTCGAAAATATCCGCAGCCATCGATGTTAACCGACTTCAAAGTTGCGTGATTGAGCACGGTCTACTCGTTTTTTTGCACGATGTAATGCAAAGGACTGGGCCGATTGTTGAGTTTTAAATAGCCAATTACCTTCGAACGCTTCAAGTTGAGAGAAAGGAGAAAGTGATGGCAAAATATCGATCTTATTTATTTCCAGAAGCGACTGTTGGTGATGGCTTCGTGTTCCTTGACGCGAGGGAAAGCCATCACTTAGTCCGAGTTTTCCGAGCTAAGATTGGAGACTCTGTGGAGGTATTGGATGGTTTAGGTAAACGTTATTTAGGGGAAATTGAAATTGCAGATGCTAAGGCAGTAAAAATAGCGGTCCAAGAAGTGCTGGATACTTCGCGTGAAAGGCTGCGAGTGACGCTTATGCAATCGGTCCCAAAAGGGAAGACCATGGACTTGATACTGCGTATGGCTACGGAGATTGGCGTCGCGCTTGTGCAACCAGTGTTCACCGATCAAGGTGACGTGCAGATTAAAGGTGAACGTCTTTCTACAAAAGTGGAAAAATGGCGCTTAACCATGATCGAGTCCTGCAAGCAATGCGGGCTCAGCTATCTGCCGTGTCTGAATGACCCTATGTATCTCTCTAATTGGTTGAAAGAAAATGAACCTGAGGACGGTTGCTTGAGGGTTGTCGCTAGTTTGGAAGCGGGGAGCCAGCCGTTGTTGGATGTTTTAAGAAGCGTCGGTTCTGTGGGATCGGTAGTCGTGGCTGTTGGTCCTGAAGGCGATTTTACACCGCTGGAATATGCTGAATTAAAAAAATGTGGCTTTAGATCAGTGCGTCTCGGTGCGAATGTCTTACGTTCCGAGACGGCGGCGGCATACATTTTGAGTGTGGTCGATCAATTTGCGCAACGCTAGGGGGAGCGATCCATGCTCGACGCTCATTCTGTATTCGAATCGAGTTGAGCGATTAGCTTACTTCAAATCCGATGATGGTGATATCATCTTGCTGATCGGGAACTTGCGTAAAATCGGAAACGGTCTTGTAAATTGAATCGAGTGATTTCTGTATTGGTAAGGTGGATACTTTTGTTAATGTTTGAATCACACGTTTCATGCCGAATTCTTCTTCATTCGGAGCTGACGCCTCTACAATTCCATCGGTAAATGCGTAAAAACGGTCTCCTGGGCGAAGCTCAATACTTTTCGAATTGGCTGCACCTACTCCCGGAAACCCCATGACTGTGCCAACTGGCAGCTCGACGAGTTCTATTTTGTGCTCAGCTTTTCGATACACCAAAACTTGACGGTGTCCAGCGTGGGACAAAATGAGGCGACGCGATCCATCTTTTTGGCGGGCTCCAAAGTGCCCTGCTAAGCCGGTGACAAACCCTCTGTTGATACGTCCAGTGACCTCTTGATTCACCGAGTTGAGAAACTCTTGTGGGTTGTCGTTGTAAACCTCTGCGCTATGCGCAGTTAGATATTTTAGCAGAACGGTGTAAAATGCCGCAGTGACTCCATGGCCACAAACATCGCCTAAGAAAAAGAGTAAGCAATTACTTGGATTGCGTGGAAAGTTGATCATGTCACCACCTACAGAGGTCATCGGCTTCCATAGATAAGCGATATCGACGTTGTTGATGTGAGGCACACGGCCGGGGATCATGACGCTTTGCACCTTTTTCGCACTTTCGTAATCGGAGCGCATGATATCGTTTTGCTCACGCAGGCGCTGCTCACTTTGTGCCATTCGTGCTTGAGCAAGTCGTTCTGCGGTTACATCTCGTGAGATGCCCATAATTCCCACTAGTTTCCCAGATTGTAAATATAGAGGTGCTTTGCTTGAGGAAACCCAAGTTATGGAGCCATCCTCCCAAGTCTCTTTTTCAATAATATTAATCAGTGGCTTGCCTGAATTGATAATTTGTTGTTCATCATCGTAAGCTTGCTGGGCGTGCTCAATGGAAAACAAGTCGAAGTCGGAGAGGCCCTCAAGTTCATGCCTATCTTTCATGCCGTGCATTTCAGCGAGCGCCTTGCTGGCAGCCACAAATCGACTCTTTCGATCTTTGATGTAAATCCTGTCAGCCGTCTGCTCCATGATGGTCTCAAAGAGACGCTTGGCGGATGCTTTCAGTAGCAGTCCGCTGTCATCATCAACAGCTGGGGTCGGCTTCTTCATATTTGTTCAATAACAGAACAGTTAAAGACATGGAAAGCAACTATACTTGTGAGTATCTCTTCCAAAAGTATGTAATCATTTTTTATGAGATCATGTAGGCATTGAATCTACAGTATTCATGCGTCCAAAGCGTTTACGCTTGGCCTAAAGTGTATCTTTCTTCGGGCAATGGCTCCAAGCCTGTTGTTTGTCTGGCTCAAAAAACGACTGGCCTTTTAGCTAATATGCAATGCTCTAGAGGAACTTATGAGGGCAGTGATACAACGGGTGAAGTGCGCGAGCGTTTCAGTAGCTGGAGAGGTGGTTGGCGTGATGGATTCGGCGGCTGGCGGAGTTTTGATTTTTCTAGGTATAGGGCATGACGATAGTGAGCACGATCTCACTTGGTTGGTTCGTCGGATTGCAAAATTAAGAATTTTTGAAGATGAAACGGGGCGCATGAATTGCTCGTTGGTCGATGTGCATGCTGGAGCGATGGTGATCAGCCAATTTACTTTGTTTGGTAATTTGAGAAAGGGCAATCGACCTTCCTTCAATCGGGCCGCCCTTTCGGAACTGGCAGTGCCCTTATATGAAGCTTTTTGCATGGAACTGAGTGAGGCCCTTGGGCAGCAGGTGGCCCAAGGGCGTTTTGGAGAGAATATGCAAATTGACGTCGTCAATGACGGGCCAGTGACACTTGTCGTCGATACAAAAGCGCGAAACTTTTAGTGACTAAAACATGTGGGAACGTTTGTCGCTTGTTGGCAGACTAAATTATTAAGCAAGTCTGGAATAAATGGCAAATAAGTGTATCCTACCATTAATTCTAATCTAAACGTTTCAAAATCATGACCTTAATCAAACTCTCTTCCATCGTATCTTTGTTGTTCATTACTCTCGCTAGTTCTTTGTCTGCCGGTGAAGGCTGGATGACTGACTTTGAAGCCGCAAAAGCCAAAGCCGCTTCAGAAAACAAGCCCTTGCTACTTGATTTTACTGGGTCCGACTGGTGCGGATGGTGCATTAAGCTCGATAAAGAGGTTTTTAGCCAAGACGAGTTTAAGGCCTATGCCAACGACTCGCTAATTTTGGTAGAGCTAGATTTTCCTCGCGATTCCTCTTCGCTTCCTGCTGGCGTCGCAGAACAAAATGAGGCGCTCGCCGAAAAATATGGAATACGTGGCTTTCCGACTATTCTGATTCTCTCTCCCGAAGGCGAATTGGTTGAAAAGACTGGCTACCAGCGCGGGGGTGCCGCAGCTTATGTAGAGCATATCAAAGAGATCGTCGCTAAGATTTAGTCTGTCGCCCATTCCTTAGATCTTTCTAGGGCCTGCCGCCATCGTGCAATTTGTGCGTCGGCGGCATCTTTACTAATGGCAGGCTCAAAGACCTTATCCACGGCCCAGTTTTTGGCTAGAGTATCTCGGTCGGACCAATAACCGACGGCCAGACCTGCAAGGTAAGCAGCACCCAATGCTGTCGTTTCAGTGATCTGCGGACGGACGACTGGAACTTGCATAAGATCGGATTGGAATTGCATGAGGAAGTTGTTTTTAGCTGCGCCTCCATCTACGCGGAGCTCTTCAATGGTATCATTGAAATCAGCATTGATTGCTTCTAGTAAGTCTCTAGATTGAAAGGCGATGCTTTCTAGCGCCGCCCGTGTGACGTGTGCCGCAGATGTCCCTCTTGTGATTCCACAAAGTGTGCCCCTGGCATGTGGGTCCCAGTGGGGGGCTCCTAGACCCGTGAACGCTGGGACTAAGTAAGCACCGCCGTTGTCGCTGACAGACTGAGCGAGTGCTTCGCTCTCCGCTGCACTCTCGATTATGCCTAGACCATCTCGTAACCATTGAATCACTGAGCCTCCAGTAAAGACACTTCCTTCGATTGCATATTTGAATGTAGAGTCGGTGCTGCACGCTAGGGTCGTGAGTAGGTCGTGCTGAGAAATGAGTGCACCATTTTCAGTTTGTCTTAGGAGAAAGCAACCCGTGCCGTAGGTATTCTTCGCTTTGTGGTGGTCAAAGCACGCTTGTCCAAACAATGCAGCTTGTTGATCGCCAGCAATTCCTGAGACGGGGATGCCTTTAAGTGCCTCCACGAAGCAGTCTGCGAAATGTCCACTTGAGGGTTTTACCTCTGGGAGAATGCTCTCTGGAATATCTAATATTTCAAGAATGTCCGTATCCCAGCGCCCGTCATTGATGTTAAATAGTAAGGTGCGACTCGCGTTGGTCACGTCGGTGGCATGTGTGTGTCCATTGGTTAATTTCCAAAGTAACCAGCAGTCTATAGTGCCGAATGCGAGTTCACCGCGCTCTGCTCGTTCTCTAGCTTTAGGAACGGTGTCGAGCAGCCATTTAACTTTAGTTCCTGAGAAGTAGGGGTCTACTCGCAGCCCAGTCTTTTGTTGGAAAGCCTCCGCATGCCCGTCTTCTCGAAGTTGTTTGCAGGTCGATGCGGTGCGGCGGTCTTGCCATACGATTGCATGATGTATGGGCTCGCTCGTTTTCCGATCCCAAAGGACTGTAGTCTCTCTTTGGTTGGTGATGCCTATGGCTTTGATTTGCTTCGGTTCGAGTCGGTTTTTCTGTAGCACTTCCCGTGCGACTGAATACTGCGTCTTCCAAATCTCGTTTGCGTCGTGTTCTACCCAAGCGTTTTTCGGGAAATGCTGCTCAAACTCTTTCTGTGTGATATCTACGAGATGACCCGAGGCATCAAACAGTATCGCCCTGGAACTGGTGGTTCCTTGATCGAGCGCGAGTATGAAATCTTTAGGCATGCTTGCGGGTTATTTGCGTGGCGACTTTTTACTGAGAACAGTGCTCAGAGCATCGCTCATTTCTTTAATCCTATACGGCTTGGGCACGACTGCGCTGAATGGGGAGTTCTCGTAGTCGGACATCACGTTCGTGGTCGTGTATCCGCTGGATGCGATTGCGAGTAACTTAGGATCGTATTTGACGAGAATTTCTGCTGCTTCTTCGCCGCCCATTCCTCCTGGAACTGTGAGGTCAAAAACAACGGCATCGAACGGGTTTCCATTTTCATTGGCAGTTTTATAGATGTCGATGGCCTCATGTCCATTGGTCGCATATTCAACTTCGTAACCGAGCATTGAAATGATTTCACCGGCGACCATCATCATGGCTTCCATATCATCCATTACTAGTATACGGCCATGCCCAGCTTGTATAGAGTGGTTCTTTTTTGAGTCGTCATGGCTTGGGTCTTCAAGGGGTGGTGTTGACTCAACGTTACTTTTAGGCAGGTAAATGGTGAAGGTTGAGCCGCTATCTATTACAGATTCTACAATTATGATCCCCTTGTGATTCTTTATGATCGAGTAAGAGGATGCGAGGCCCAGCCCGTTGCCATTCTCTTTAGTGGTGAAATACGGGTCAAAAATCCGTGTTAGATTTTCTGGAACAATGCCTATTCCTTGATCCGTAACTTTAATGCTTAAATAGTTGCCTTGTTTGAGTCCTTGGATTTCGTTCGTATCGATTTTTGTGTTACGGATATTGATGTCTATGACTCCACCTTCGGGCATGGCTTGGTCCGCATTGATTAAAAGGTTGTTTAAAACTTGTGCGATTTGACCTTTATCCACGTCGACTGCCCAAATTTCGTCGGGTTGTTGGATCTCGCAGCGCACATTAGAACCGCGCAAAATAAATTGAGCACAATCTTTTACGAGCTGAGTGATTGTTGTAGATTCAAATAGTGGCGTGCCGCCTTTTGAAAAGGTAAGCAGTTGCTGTGTGAGTGAGGTTGCTTGCAGCGCGGCCTTTTCGGCGGCCAGTAGTTTGCTAGCGTGTTTGTGATCATCGGCGATATCCACTCGGACTACTGAAATGTTACCTAAAATTGCGCTCAAAATATTATTAAAATCGTGGGCGATACCTCCCGCAAGTAGGCTGATTGATTGCAGCTTTTCAGATTTATAAAGTTCTTCTTCGGCTCGTTTGAGACTCGTCATGTCTCGAAGCACAACGACCCATCCGTAGTGGCCCTTATCTTCATCTAAAATAGGGCGCATTTCTGCATTTACCAAAAGGGGGTCCTCGTTTCTGCGTAGCAATTGAATGCCAAGTTCAGGGTGTATGATTGTGGGCGTGCGACTCAATAAGACCTGGCTGGGGTCGATGATTACTTTACCTGTTGTTGGATCTTTAAAACGTAAGATGTTTGCCAATGGTTGACCGATTGCGACATCATTGGTGATGCCTGTCATGCGTGTGGCCTCTGGATTGATGCGTTCTAAGTTGCCATGCTTGTCTACGGCAATCACCGCATCTGCAATAGAGTCGAGAGTTACGGACAAACGCTCTTTTTCTCGCTTTAAGTCGCGCTCAGTTTTGCGATGTAGTGTGATATCTCGCAGTGTTGCTAGCCGTGCGCTTGCACCTTCCCAGATTAAATCGACTGCGGAGAGAGCCATAAGCCGCGTGGTATCTTTTGGGCCTGGGATTTCTAGTTCCGTAGTTTTTCCGCTTTCGAGTTCGAATGGAAATGTCTCGCCGATGAGCGAGTCAATGTCGGCTTCCAGTAGTTGTCCGGCGGCGGGATTTAGGAATTTTATCTCATATTCAGGAGTGAGTATAAGCATCGCATCTGTATTTGCGTCAAAGATACGTCGAAGCAAGATCTCGCGATGTTTCATCTCGACTGCGCTTGCTTCGATTTCTTTGATTAGCTTTGTGCGTTCAATTGCATAACGAATCGCACGGCGAAGCACTTCGCTGCTGAGCGTATTTTTAATGAGGTAGTCCTGTGCCCCTGTTTTGAGCGCTTGGAGAGAGAATTTTTCATTTTTAGCTGCAGTGAGAACAATGATCACCTCATTATCAGAAAGCTCTCTGACCGCTTCTAGTGTATTGATACCTTTGGAGTCTGGTAATGAAAGTTCGAGTATGATTAGGTCGAAACTCTGTTTCTTGAGTATCCTCGCACCATCTGATAAACGCCTAGCGATGGTCAATTGATGTGTAAGCTCAGAGTCTTTGAGATACTCTGTAACAATATTAGCGTCAGCTTGATTATCTTCGAAAAGGAGTATATTTAAGTCGTGTTCTTGGGCCTTCGACATGGTGACTTCATCAAGCGATATCTCGACCAACTAATCAACTCCATATCAAGCAATTTAACCACTATTTGCAATTGCTTAGACACTGTTTCCTAGGAGTTTTTGAAACAAATTGGATTCAAATATATAATGATGCGTAGAGCCTAGACTGCTTTGACTTACTACCAATGTGTCTGAATATGTCAGCAACGCTTCCACCATAATGAAAAGTGTTCACATTTATCTGAGAATAGATTCGCCATAAATGACGAATCGCTTATGGTATAGACCATCTTCCATTTCGGTTGCATTTATTCATGGCCGTTGCTTCTAAACACTGCGTAGCTCATCATTTTAACCTGCCTTTCAGTGAGGTTCTGGTCGAAGCTTGGTCTAAAGAGCAGACTGAAGTGCATGGCGAAGCTCCTGCATTTGGTGTGCTCTTTTGTGCGGCAGATGCATTGGCTCATGCGAGGGAAATTCTCGAAATTGTGCGTATCTATGCGCGTGTCCCAGTGATGATTGGTTGTTCGGGGGGCGGCCTAATCGCTAATGCGCACGAATTTGAGAGCGAAGGCGGCTTTGGTATTTCTTTGTATTATCTTCCAAATACTAAAGCGGAGGTGGTGCATTTGCCGACTCATTTGTTTGAGGGGGAGCGCATCGCTGAGGGCTTAAGTCAGTTGATTCAAGGCCAAGCTCATTCTGCGAACTCATGGATGCTTTTTGCTTCTTCAGAAAGTTTTACTAACGAATCGTGGCTCGCAGATTGGGATAAGGCCACTGGGGGGAGAGTGACGATTGGTGGTTTTGCTTGCGGTGTCTATGCGGACGGTCGTGCCGCCTTATACGCGAATGGCGATGAATACAATGAGGGTGCGGTTGCCTTGTCGCTTTCGGGTGAAGTGACTATTGAGCCAGTCGTGTCGCAAGGCTGTCGACCCGTCGGATCACCTTGGACGGTCACGCATGCCGACCATAATGTAATTCATCAAATTGGGAATCGCCCGATTCTTGAAGTGTTACGGGATACGCTGGAAGCAATGTCCCAGAAGGAACAGCAGCTCGCCCGCGGTAACATTTTTATCGGTCTCGTGCTGGATGAGTATAAACAGGATTTTGAGCGGGGAGACTTTCTTGTGCGTAATTTAGCAGGTATTGACCCAAAAACAGGAGCGGTGGCGATTGCCACCCCCTTGCGTGTTGGACAGAATCTTCAGTTTCAAATACGTGACGGAAACACTGCATCTTTAGATTTTGAAGCGATGCTTCGTGACCGGGTCATTCAGCTCAAGGGTCGCTCTGTGTATGGCGCCTGTCTGTGCGATTGCATTGGGCGAGGGTCCTCTCTATTTGGAGTGCCAGATCATGATGTCAGTGTGATTCGTGATATCATTCCTGGACTCAATGTCGGTGGAGTTTTCTGTAACGGAGAGTTTGCAACAGTGGATGGGCGAACCTTGCTACACGGATACGCGGCCACTTTAGGGCTCTTCGTTGGGGTCTAGGGGCTTACCGCGGGTTTCACTTCGTTTAAGCTTAACTTGTCTAGTCGATTAGCAATATTCATTAGTATTGCTTACTTTAAAATAATAATTGATCAGCTTAACTTATCGACTAGGTATAAACACACCTTTGGTAGTATAGAGGTAGTAGTTAGACTCGGACGTTTGGTAGGCGTCCGGGTCTCTTACTTTATAGATCTTTCTATTCATACTTGCTTGCCTTTGGTTGCGCACTTTTAGTGTAACTTAACCGTAAACAAAACCTGCTTAGTCCTGCAGCGCTTATAATAGATGTCTAAAATAGATTCCAAAGTAGCTTCACTTGCGGATGGTCAAGAACGCCTCGAATTGTTGCGCGTTTTGTGGCGCAGTCGACTCGGAGATTTACGTGAGCAGAGTTTAATTCGGCAAGGTAAGGGTTGGTTTCACATCTCAGGTATGGGGCACGAGGCGTTGGCTGCGATAGCGATCCACCTGCAACCAGGCGACTATACATTTCCTTATTATCGGGATCGTGCGTTTTGCGTGCAGCGTGGTTTAAGTGACTATGATCTAGCGATGGCGTTTTATGCAAAACGGGATTCATCAAGCGGCGGGCGTCAGTTGACTGGTCATTTCAGTGATCGAAAGTTAAATATTTGGAGCCATCCATCACCAGTTGGGGTGCACCTGCTGCCCGCTTGTGGAGCTGCGTGGGGCATGCAACTGGATGGTAAGCAGAACGTTGTTTATGCTTCACTCGGTGAAGCATCTGCGCGACAGGGTGATTTTTTTGAAGCGGTTTGTTTCGCTAAAGAGCGCAAGTTGCCAGTGGTTTTTGTGGTCGAAGACAATCGTATTGCGATTAGCACTTCTACGATTCGCACCAATCCCATCGCGCTCGGTGTCTTAGATAAGAGCGAGTGGATACGTGTGGATGGCAGTGACGTGGATGCAGTTGCTGCTGCAGGAGAAGCAGCAGTCGCACATGCAAGATCGGGGCACGGGCCTGCGTTCATCTGGTGTGATGTTGAGCGCTTTTCGAATCATTCAAGTGCGGATGACCAGCGCATGTATCGCGCAGCGGACGAGTTGGAGTCGATGCACGATCGTGATCCGATTGCAGTGTATCAGCGTAAGTTGATTGAGGAGGGTGTTTTAACCGATGAATCGGCTGTAGCGCTTGAAGAGGGAATTCGTGAAGAAGTGCGAGAAGCGTATCGTTTGGCGAGCACCACAGAAGATCCACGAGCCGAGGAATCGGCGCTTCATTTAACGGGGGATACGGTTGCGGCGCCATCGCTGCCAAAGATAGAGTTTGGTGATTCTTGCCGGATTCTGGATGCAGTGAATAAAACCTTCCACGCGGCAATGGATCGCATCGATGATGTGGTCTTTTTCGGAGAAGACATCGCGGACCCGAAGGGGGGCGTATTCAATCTTACCAAAGGTCTCTCTACAAAAGACCCCTCGCGTGCGGTCAATTCTCCGCTCGCAGAATCGACAATCATGGGTGTCTCGGTTGGGCTGGCATCGTATGGTAAGCGCCCGTGTTTTGAGATCCAGTTTGTAGACTTCATCTATCCTGGGTGGAATCAACTGGTGTCTAACATGGCGACCTTGCGTTGGCGTAGCTTTGGTCACTGGAAGTGCCCCTTGGTGATCTATGCCCCTTGTGGGGGCTATCTCCCTGGCGGAGCACTCTGGCATAGTCAGGCTGGTGAGGCATCCTTCGCTCGTGTTCCAGGTATTCGCGTGGCCATTCCATCGACGCCAAGCGACGCGGCAGGATTATTTTGGACTGCCTTGCATGGCGAAGATCCGACGATTATTTTACTTCCGAAGCATTTGATGTGGGCTGAACTGCCGGTGCCTGAGTCAGTAGAGCCAGTGCCGCTTGGCGAAGCTCGAATCGTGCGTAAGGGTGAGTTGTTGACGCTTGTGACTTGGGGCAACTGCGTAGAGTTGGTCGAAGAGACATTCGATGCGATGGATACTCAGCTGGATATAGAGCTCATTGATTTGCGCTCTATCGCTCCTTGGGATCGAGATACGATTGCTGATTCTATTCGTAAGACAGGTCGATTGATTATAGTGCAAGAAGACAATATCTCGGCGAGTGTTGGGCAGATGATTGTTGCTGAAATGTGTAGTCAGCGTTGTGTGCTAGAAGCATTGAAAGCACCACCGGTTATTGTTTCCAAGGAAGATGTGCATGTCGGCTTTAATCCAATTTACGAATATGCTGCTTTGCCAGATACGGCGAGAATTCAGGCTGCGCTTGATTATTTACTCTCCAATACTTTAGAAGCTTCTTTGAAGCTTGATCCAGTTGGTGATCTCTCCGTCACGCCCTTAGAAACAACCACTGAAGATGTTATGATTGCTCCAGACCGTGCTCCTGCCGAATCCGCTACCAAGACCATTACTGTTCCGATTCTTGGTGAGGGCATTCGAGTGGCACGTGTGGTCTCTGTTCTAAAAGAGGTGGGCGATGCCGTGAAGGCTGACGATCCGCTGTGTGAAGTCGAAACCGATAAGGCAGTCTTTCCAATCGAATGTGATGAAGATGGCATTTTAGAAGAATGGAAAATTTCCGAAGACGATGAAGTGAGCGTAGGGCAAGACCTAGTAGTGCTTCGCCTCTCTGAGCTAGCGCCACCGAAAGCCGCACTGGCTACTGCGACGGGTCCAATTGCTTACGATACACTTAAACGCACCGGCGGACTTTCATCTGAGGCAGTCAAGCAACTACAAGGGATCGTCCCCGCGACCATCGACATGACTTGTCGCTGGGAGGCAGTTCGCGATGCGCGCTTGCGTAGTAAGAAAACACCGGGCGGCACGCTTTCCACTGCAACCATGACTGCTTGGGCGGTAGCTCAGGCAATGAAAAAACATGAGCGCTTTGCTTCAGTCGTGCGCGGAAATGATTTAAACTATGATCCCAACCGTATTGATCTCGGTGTAGCGGTGGCCTTGCAAGGCGATGAGCTAGAAACTGCTGTGGTGAAAGACGTGCACAAGCTTGAGTGGGATGGTTTCGAGGAAGTCTTTAACGAATCCTTGAAGCGCACACGCCACGGCGAAGTCGACTCTAAGAATCGCGTGTCCCTTTCGATTTCGAGTATGGCCGCATATAACGTGCGCTCGGCGATTCCCATAGTAGTGCCACCTTCCATCGCGACGCTTTTCATCGGTGCACCTTATTTATTGCCAGACCCTAAGTCCAAAGGTGGAGACACCATGGAAGTGATTTCGCTAGTGCTTACCTTTGATCATCGTTGGATCAATGGGGTCGGCGCTGCCTCCTTCCTGTCCGATGTGCGCAAAGGGATTGAGCGATTCGACTTGGTGTAGCTGGTTTGCTAAACTTGAAACTAGGGTTGAATTTTTAAGCAGGCTGAGCACAGTCCACTCGCAATTATGGAAATCGAAACATTCCCAAATCCTAACAGAGAGCGTCATTACACCATCCAGCACATTCAGGAGGAATTCACTTCTACCTGCCCAATGACTGGACATCCAGACTATGCGACGGTCGTCTTCAGCTACGTGCCCGACGAGGTCTGTATCGAGCTGAAAGCTATGAAGCTTTATTTACATAGCTTTCGCAACAAGGGGATCTTTTTCGAAGCTGCAACCAACAAAATTTTTGAGGACCTCTATGAAGTCACCAAGCCACGTTGGGCACGACTAGAGACCATATGGCGTGGGCGCGGGGGCATTCGCTCCAATGTGGTCGTTGAAGCGCAACAAGATGATTACAAGGGTCCAAAGACTCCGCCAGTGGCTCGCTAGCTAGAAGATATAATCCAGGGCAAACAGAGCGATGACGCACACGCTGAGCCCGAACTTCAGGGCAAAGGCAACTATACCGCCCACAACGGTCCCTAAGCCAGCTTTACCGCCGTCACGAAAGCTGCGACCTGCGGAGAGCTCGCCAATTACTGCACCGATGATCGGCCCGACGATCAGCCAAAACAGCGGTGGCGGGAGGAAAAAACCGACGAAAGCTCCGGCGAACGCGCCGACTGCTCCTTTCCAACTCGCGCCGAACTTTCGTGCTCCCCAAACGCCCATCACAAAGTCTGCGAGTTGCCCGATCAGCATGATGCCCCCCGTGATGATGACAATTTTCCATGTCACCGATTCTTCGGGTCCCATCCACAGGCGATGGGTCAGCACGCCGAGCCAAACAATCAGGCTGCCCGGCACCACTGGAAGTAATGAGCCAAATAAGCCGATCATAAAAATCAGCATGGTCACTCCGAGGGCGGTATATTCTATCCAAGTCATTCAATTGCTAGGTGTAGGGGAGACAGGTTCGAGGTCAATTTGCATTTGCCATTTCCCGCTTTGCGCACATTTTCGCCGCTTCGCTTATGACAGATACTACAGCCAATCAGGATAATACGCATGATCTCTATGCGGTCCGACTCCAAAAGCTAGAGAACCTTTGCAAGGAAGGCCGCAACCCTTTCAACGCAAATTGCGCGCAGACACACACCTCTGCCGAAGCGGTCAAATTGTATAAAGAAGGCGTTGCCGATGAGGAACAACCGCGCGTTGCGATTGCTGGCCGCATTACGGTCTTTCGCGTGATGGGTAAGGCTAGCTTCATCAAAGTGCAAGACCGTGAGGGGCCGATCCAGTGCTATGTCACTCGCGATGAGCTTCCTGAGGGCGAGTATAATACCTATTTTAAGAAGCTCGATATGGGCGATATCATTGGTGTTGAAGGCAGACTTTTTAAAACCAAGACGGGCGAGATCACCGTTCGTGCTGAAACGTATACTCTGGTTTCAAAAGCATTGCGCCCACTTCCAGAAAAATGGGCAGGCTTGACGGATGATGATAAGATTTACCGTCAACGGTATCTCGACTTGATCGTGAATCAAGAGTCGCGTAATCGTTTCAAGCAGCGCGCGAATATTATAAAAGAGATGCGTAAGTATCTTTGGGAGCGAGATTTCCAAGAAGTCGAAACTCCGATGCTGCAGAGTGTGGCAGGTGGCGCCGCAGCACGTCCATTCATTACGCATTCGAATGCACTGGATTGTCAGTTCTACATGCGTATTGCACTGGAGCTCTATCTCAAGCGCATGCTCGTAGCTGGTGAAGATCGTGTCTTTGAAATTGGCCGTGTTTTTCGCAATGAAGGTCTTTCACGCCGTCACAATCCAGAGTTTACGATGCTGGAACTCTACCAAGCTTACACCGATTTTCGTGGTATGATGGAATTGACTCAGGGGCTGATTCAGCACGTAGCGAAGACTGTGATTGGTTCTTTAGAGATCGCTCGACCAGATGGCGAAGTCATCAATCTCGATGGTGAATGGCGAGAGGCCAAATATAAGGATTTGATCCTTGAAGCGACTGGGGATGCAGATTGGTTCAGTCATTCGCGTGAAGATAAGCTCGCCAAAGCTCGTGCGCTGAATATCGAAGTCGACGGTGAGCTAGAAGACTACGAGATCACAAATAATGTCTTTGAAAAATTGATTGAGCCGACCTTGATTCAGCCGACTTTCGTAACGCATATTCCAAAGGAGTTGTGCCCATTGGCTAAGATCACGCAAGACGACGACACTACAATCGATGTGTTTGAGCTATGCATCAACGGCCAAGAGATTGCGCCTGCTTACTCGGAGCAGAACGATCCAATCATTCAGCGTAAGATGTTTGAAGATCAAGTGGGTGAAGAACAGCAAGACATGGATACTGATTTCCTGAATGCGCTGGAGCACGGTATGCCCCCTGCAGGAGGTATGGGGCTTGGTATTGATCGTCTCATCATTTTGCTGACCGGCGCAGAAAGTATTCGAGATACCATTCTTTTTCCGAGTTTGAAGCCGTTAAAGGCTGTTGAATGATTCAGGATTAATAACGTTTACTATTGGGCGGTATTCTTTGCGAAGAATGCCGCCCTTGTTTTTACCAAATAACATAAAGAGAACAGCCCTAACACGGTGCCCACAGGAGGAGTTCTAAGTAAAAGTAGTGCGTAGATTCCTAGGAACCAGAAAGCCCAAGGTTTTTTGTAAGAATATTTCGACAGTCCTGCAAAAAACATGACGAAGCCAATGGTGCTCAGTCCACCGAACAGCAAATATGAATTGGTGCTCATATTAATTGGCAGAATGTGTGGAGAAAGTAGTATGAGGTTTGAAATAATGATTAAGATCATTCCGCCTTTTGCGGATCGCTCGCCTTGCTCTTTTTTTAAATAACTGTTATTCATCAACGCTTATTAAAAAATTGGTATTAAATTCCTCGGGTCATAAGTTGAGCGCCATTTTTGCTCTTTGACGGTTCCACTTAAGTCGAATGCAAGTAAGTTTGGTATAGGCTTGGTGATGATGTTACCTACTTTTTTGAGTGTAGAATCTGAGGAGCCAAGATTCGCAAACAGGTTGACCGTAACTCTCATATCAAGCGATTGTTCTTTTAGTGTCATCGTCCCAGGTGCTTGGATTCGCGTGCGAGGCCCATTTATTTGAAGGTTCTCGAATTTTAAAAGATTGTCATCTAATGCGAAGGACGAAGACATCGTGTCTAAATTGAAAGAAGTGAAGCTGAACTTAGTATTCTTTAAGAGTCGAGAGAGAGGGCCTAGTAACTGTATCGATCCTAGGTTTTTATTTTTAATTACAAAGCTACCATAACCGTTATGTTGATACGGATTATTGGCAGGACCTTTTGCATGAAGTGAAAAGTTGAGAGTGCCTTGTTCGGCCGGCGCTGTTTTTGGTGATTCGTTCGTAAGATCATTCTCCACAGAGTCGAGTTGTGGTAGACTATTAATGGCCTTTCTTTGATCGGCATTCTCTAGCTTCACTGTGTAATTCAGCGAGGGTGCGCTGTTCGATGACTGGGTGATATCCGCCTCGGCTCGACCTGTTCCATCTGCAAACCCAAACTGGATGTTACGAAGGTGTGTGACGTTCTCTTTTCCGTATAAGTCAAATTGTAAGTAGTCTAAGGGGACGTCCTTGAATTTTATTGGCCCGTTGCTGCGCGCCCTCAGATTGAAGTAATTCTTATCTGAATATTTTGTGTAGGCATTGTTGAAGAGCGCTCCCTCCAATTTAGTTGTGGGCAATTGGTTGGTTTCAAAGTCATCCAATATGGATGCAATGTTCGAGCCAAATAGCTTCTTTGCATCTTCAAGTCGCAATTGCGCGTCAAATTTCATTCGGACCGAAACTGGGGCGTTTATATCGTCAGGGAGTGAGGAAAATGCGAGGTCTCCCTTTGCCCAGCCACCGTTGCTGACTGCGTCAATTTCTGCGACTTCCGCATATCGACCTCTTCCGCGAACCAGTAAGGTTGCATCATCAATCATTACATCTTTGTAACTCACCTTCTTCGCGGATACATGACCGTAGTAGAGGTCGGAGACCGATTGCTTCGAGTTGCCGTAGATAATGAAGTCACCATAATTTCCTAGAGTTTGGCTGAAATCAAAGTCTTTGAAAATTCCAGCCCACCACCTTGGAAGCAAATTATTATAATCATAAGGAACTGCAGATCCGAGAAGCGTCACTTTGTAATCCCAGGTGCGGGCATTTAAGCTGAAATTAAGGTCTACCCATTGCCAGTCACGTTGCATGTAGACGTTCTCTAGTGAGTAGAGCTTGTCCTTGAAAGTAGCCTTAGCGCTTATGTGATCGAATGTTAATCCGTCAATAGACACTGCATACGCATCGGCCTTTAGTGAGGCAGATTCAAGTGTAAAGCCATCGGAGAATGTAAGCTGTAAATCGTAATAAGGAGCTTGCTCGAACTCTAAGGACGGAATGGAAGTCGTTAATTCCTCTGGTATTAATGAGACTAAGTCGACGCTGCCCCTTGCATCGACTTGGCCAGCTTTTTTATCGGTATTGATGAGAGCATTAAAGGTGACGGCTCCTTTGAGTCCACTGGTCGCGCCACTCAATCTGATTTCTGGGTAAGTCTCTGTTTGTAGTTTTAGAACAGGTGCAACTAAGTCGAATTCGTAAATGGAAAAATTCGTAGCAAGTAGATGCAATTCTGGGAGTTTGCCTTGTAAGAGTGATTGCCAATTTGCCTTCGCGATTACCGCATTCAGACCGCTACCAGACATGGAGAGACTGGGTAGCTCAATATTCCTAGCGTCGACATGTAAATCGCTTTCAGCGAGTAGCTGGTCTCCCTTGATTTTAAATACGCTGCGTGCCTTAAAGTTGCTGCCAGTTGCGTAGGGGTGTTTGAGTTTTCTACTGGAGAGCGTTGTGGTTAATTTGAGTGACTCGTCAGGATTAGTGGTCAGGTGAAAGAAAAAAGTAGGTGTGACGAAAACATCAAAACGGTTCCGTTCTTTAATCGCGGTGGAAGAATAGTTGTAAAAGTTGCGAACCGTTTCATGTATCGATTTACCATTTTGCTGTCGGTTGGGTTTCTTGGGCCATTCAAAAGATCCTCGAAGTCGTATTGTCTCATGCAATGCGGCAAATGAATCGATACGGAAAACATCTGGACCAGGGATGAGTCGAAAAGCCGTTTTTTCTAGGATTGGGCGTCGCAGACCATCGGGCGAATAGACTGCTGGTAGGAATAGGGTGCCGTTCGAGATCACCAAACTTTCAACGTAAGGTTTATACTGGTTCTCTTTGTCGAATTTCAGGTGGAGAACCGCACCGTCTGATTGAAGCACTGGTTGCTGGATCGTATCAGTCCATGCCGCAATATTGCTTAGTTCGATTTCGCCGTTTAGTTTTAAGCGTATGGTGTCTGCTTCGACTCTAAATTCAGATGGCAGGTAAGTGGCGATTTGCTGACTTGCCCAATCTTTAGGTATGGGTATGTAGCCATACGTTAGCAAACATCCTAAAATAAATGCCTGAACTACGAATAGAATGAGCAAGGAGGTGTCGAAAAATAGCTCAAGCAGTATGCTGAGCTTCGATCTCTTCCTGTTAGGGCTCACTATTGGTTTGGGGTGGGTGTGGGTTCGCCAAGTGGCGCTAATGTAGGTTGCGCTGGAAGTGGTGCCTCTTCCATTTCTGGAGGGAGCACCATCGTGTCCGTCAACTCAAACAATGAATCGAGTGTCGATTGCTGTATTTCAAAAATACTATCATGGAGCATTGAGCCGCCAAATTGTAGGGTGCCAGATCGGCGTTTGGTGAAGACATAGCTGCGTGTGTCGACACGCTTTGTTGCGCCACCTGGTAGCGTAATCTCAGCACTCAATCGGTATTTCCATGGGCGCGTCGTTTCTGCGTCCATTACATATCCCTCATCAGTGAAGCCGTCTTTTAGATAGTTTTTAACTTTTAATTTTCTAAGCTCGCTGAGTAGTGCTAGTATGGGCGCACGTTGTTCTTCATCCACCTCACTGAGTGCATTCGGCCATAGCGCGGTTTCATTGCCGAGGCTGTGGTCGAACAGGGTGGCTCCTGTTTCAAGATCCTCAAGTTTGATGGATGTAATGACTGCGGCCTCGGGTAGCGCATCGAGCTCTCTGTTTCTATAATGAAGGGCGTTTAAGGGTAGTAGCGCGATGGTGGATCGTCTGTCCACTTCGTAAATGAATTCGTTGCGATTACTCCGTGCGAAAAGTTTATCGTTTTCGTTTTCAGGTTGAGCGAGGAGTAAGATTTGCTCGTCTTTGTCTCCAGCCGTGAGGACTACGGATCGCCTTGCTTGGTTGAAACCTAAGCGCTCTAGGTCGGCGGTGCTTGGATTGTCTAACGGAAAGCTGATAGCGCGTAATTCGCTAAGATCTGTAATCAGTTGTTGAATGATTTCAGGGTCGGCACGTCTGGGCCGAATGTCAGTGCTGGTGCGACTCTCGATAACCTGCCAAGTGCCAGTTTCAATGCGTTGTAGGCGAATTTGTCGTTCGGCTTGGCTGATGTTGATTGCCGTCAATGCCTTCGGGTTAAAGCTCATGAAGTTGCGTTCTCTGAGTGCCTCTTGTGCTTCGCGTAGCTCATCAAACGCATTCGACTCAACCGTGAAAATAGTCGGATTGTCTTCTAACTTTGCATAGTATGCTGCGCCCTCTCTGGCAGTTGTATCACGATTGCCAATCAGTAATGTTTGTCTACGTTTATTCCCTTGGATGGTCACACGCATGAACGGGCTTTCGAGCCCTTGCAGAACTGGATCAATTGCTTCTTGTTCAATAAATCGTATAACCTTTGCCGCAGTAAGGGTATTGATTGTATTAGCAACTAAATCTGGATTGGCTTGGGCCGTGAGTGGCGCCTCGAAATTCCATCCGGTGCTGGTGCGTGCGACTCTAACCTTGTTGTCCCCATTTCCTACAGAAGCGGGAGACTTGATCTGAAGATTGAGAGCCTCAACCTCAAAGACTGGGATATCGAAAATTCCACGCGTGCGCAAGTCGCCTAGGTCGATGAGTAATCCATCAATCACTTGGCGACTGACCACGAAAATGTCTTTCTCTTCAGGGCCCAGGAGGTAGACGTTATTACCAATTTCGGTGAGCGTGCCGATGCGCAGTGTAAGCGCATCATTTTGATTCGCAATGGTAAGCTCAATGAGTGGGTTTTCTAGTCCGTAATCCGCCAGTGATTGACCTGTGTTTTCTAGTTCATCGACCGAGAAAGAAGCTTCCTCTTCGAGAAATTGTAGTTGGTTTAGGATACGGTTGACGGCAAAGTAATTTGCGGACCACTGCATTGGCTCGCTGATGCTCCACGTAGACCCGTTACGTATAAGTATGCGAGGAGCTTCGAGGCCTTGCCCGCGGATCTCAATGCGATCTGCCTCGACGATCTCACGTCCGATTTGGCCTGAGAGGCCACCCATATTTGGATCTGTTTGTTGTGCGCGTTTGCCTAAGAAGCTGATCAGGCCGAAGGCGATGATGTTTAACGCGAGTAGGAAGACTGTAAATTTTAAGCGCATCGGATTAACGGCGTCGAAGTAGGAATACGAAAGAGCCAAGTAGTGCGGCTGCAAGTGGGATGATGCCAAAGTAGCGAAGCATACGCTTAAGGTCATTTTGGCTCATTACAATTTGATAGCTTTCGAGAGGTCGAGTTGCAATATTGAGCAGGCTATTTCGAGCGAGTGACCAATTGAGTGAGTTGAAAAAGAGGGTGCGATTCCCGAATGCACGCAGGCGATTGTTGGTGATGAAATCGGAGTTTCCAAATACCACAAAGCGGCCACCAGGTATATTGATGCCAAGTTCAGAGCCTGCGGTGCGTGTGGAAACAGTCGCGATGCTGATGGGCCCTTGCAGGTCGCGACCTACATCAAACTGGCGTGTTTGCTGGGTGCGGTAATCGCGTTCACCCCAACTTTGATCGGATGTGCCAACGATTTGTTCAACTCTGAGGCGTTCATCATTGAGTGAGCCTGGGTCTGTTCGAATCGGGCGGGGAAGGCCGAAGAGTGCAGTGATTTGATACTCAACGAGAAGGTTGGTGATCGGGTGCTCCGCGAATCTACGGATGATGAAGTCGCCGCCTTGTGCGCGATAGTCTGGCCCATTATCGACGACCTCCATGTCGTCGGCAAGCACTCCCCAGTCGTAGAAGAGCTCGCTCATCCCGTGGCGCCGGCCAGGGTCGATCAGGACAATCATACGGCCATTTCGATCGCTCATGTAGCGGCGCAGTTTCTCGACTTCTTCAGGGAGTAGGCTCGCCTGAGGTGATGGCACCACGACTACATCCGCATCTTCTGGCACGCTTTCATCGACTGCGAGATCTAGAGTTGCCAATGCATAGTTTCGTTCTCGCAGAAAGCTCTCTAGCTGCGAGAGTCCGCGAAGAGGATCGACGTCGTCGAGTCGCATTTCGCCGTGCCCGACTAGGAAGTAAATTTTATCTGTCTTCTTTGACGCCACATCAATGATGGCAGACGTGATGGCTTTTTCTCCACGAAATCCTTTTATCTGGTTATCGCTGACTTCAAAAAGGTCTGCTTGGCGCACTTCCCGTTTACGCTCACCCATCGCAACGAGAATGATATTTTCCTGAGTCAGCTTGTAGGTGTTCGCGAGCTCTTGAGCGCGCTTGCGTTGACGATAGATATCTACAAACTCAACGTTCACGTAGGCGACACCATCACGCATGCTCGCGGCTTCGTATTCACGAAAGAGTTTGTTTAAGTGTAAGTGAATTTGTCCTAGCTCTGGAACCTCAGGGTCATTGGGAATGGTGACGATGATTTGGATCGGCTCTTCTAGCTCGCGGATGTATGCTTTTGACTCCGGTGCGAGTGTATAGGTGCCAGACTCGGTTAAGTCGATGCGCTTGAAATACTTTGCGGCTAAATAGTTGAGCGCGAAGAGTAGGCACGAGGCTAGAATGATTTGTAGGATTCGGTTTGCCGTGCGAAAGCGACGAGCGGTGCGAAATTCGTTAAAGCGGCTAATTTGCATAGTTATGCTTTTGCTTCGATGACCAGTGTTGATAAGCCCAGTAGCAGAGCGGCAGTGCTTGTATAGTAAAAGAATGGGCGTGTATCCACGATGCCGCGTGAGAAGTCATCCAGATGCTGGAAGATTTGCAGGTAGTTGACCGTGGTCTCTAACCATTCGGCTAAGTTGCCGCTGCTGTTGGCGATATTTCCAAGCTGCTGTCCGCCGACGACTATGGCAAATAGTAGAGCAAAGGATAGCATGCCTGCAACCAGTTGACTACGGGTGACACTACTTGCAAAAATACCAATAGCTATAAAAAGTAGGCCACTAATCGCGAGAAAGAGATAACCGCCGATCAGGGACGCTGGATCGAGGAGTGCTCCACTGGAGGCCGCTTGCGGATAGAGTTTACTCGCGATTAGTGGGAATCCCAAAGTAATTAACCAAAGGAGCATGTAAAATAGATAGGCTCCAGAAAATTTACTGAGCACTACGGCTACGCGTGAGGCCGGGGTCGTCATCAAGGTGTCGAGTGTGCCAGTGCTGCGTTCGCCCGCGATGCTACGCATCGTCAGTAACGGAACGACGAAAAACACTGGTATCCAAAATACACTGAAGAATTGCACTGAGGGGAGTGCTTCTTCGGGTGCATTGACCATGCCTCGGATGATCGACCAATAGAGGAAGCCCATCAGCATGAAGAATAACACGGATGCTATGTAGGTCGGCGGGCTGATGAGTAGCATACGCAGCTCATGCTTTAGCAATATCAGATAGTGTCTCATTTCGAACTCATTGCCTCTTTTGTGGGGGCGTTGCTCTGGGGAGCGTTCAGCTTTTTAGGCTTTGATTCAATGGTTTCTTCCCAAGAGCGTTTGGTGGCGGCGAGAAAGATTTCTTCGAGGTTGGGAATTCTTGGGGCGAGGCTTTTCAATTCAAGATTCGGTGACGTCGATAGCGTATGTATCAATTGAGGGCCGAGCTCGCCTTCGCCATACGCACGTAGGGTTAATTTTACACTATTGTTGGCAGTAGCTTCCTCTGTCAGGATTTCGGCTTGGATCGTATTTGCAGATAATGCGGAGATTAGGTTTTCGGCGGTGCCGTCGATCTCGACTGTGTAGCGATTCCCTGGTAGGAATTCTTCACGCAGTTCATCGCTGGTGCCGCTTGCGACCACGCGCCCACGATTGATGATGATGACACGGTCACACGAACGCTCAATCTCTGGAAGGATATGACTGGAGAGCACGACTGTCAGTTTGCCGCGCAAGTTATTGATGAGGGTTCGAATGCCCTGTATTTGGTGAGGGTCGAGACCAATCGTTGGTTCGTCCATGATGATGACTTCTGGGTCTCCTAAAAGCGCATCAGCGATCCCTACGCGCTGACGAAAGCCTTTTGAGAGTGTGCCGATGATTTTTCTACGAGCGGTTCGAGCAAGGTCACAGATTTCCATCGCCTCTTGCACTGAGGAACGAAGTTGACTGCTTGGCACTTCTTTGAGTCGTGCACGAAAGCGTAGATACTCGACCACTCGCATGTCGTCGGGCAGTGGATTATTCTCCGGCATGTAGCCAATCTTGCGTTTTACTTCGTGTGGACTCTGAGCCACGCAGACTCCACCCACCCATGCGGATCCAGAAGTGGCGGACATGATTCCTGATAGAATACGCATGGTAGTGCTCTTCCCTGCGCCATTGGGTCCTAGAAAGCCGACTACCTCACCTTTGTTTACGGTAAAACTGACGTTTTGAATCGCAGTGATCGCGCCATATTGGCGGGTCAGGTTTTTAACACGTATACTGGGAATGGAGTCCATATGTTACATCACAACTGTGTTTATACTAAAAACACAGCAAAAAAACGCGCTTTATTAGACTCGAAACACTTGAGCGGTAAACAGGATTTAATTGGCAGTGGCAGCACTGGAGTTGTTCAGCCCGATGGCCTCAAGGCTTTTAACAATGGTATCAAAGCCATTGAGCTTTTTTAATTCTTCGAGGTCTTTATTGCTGGATAAGCGGATGAAGAATTGCTCTTGCCTCAAGTTCAAGCCGTAGTGCTGGATGTCTACGAGCGCACCAAAAATATTGTGGCCACCTTGTTGCTTGTATCCAAACGCTTGCCCACCAACGAGATGCCAAAAATAAACTTTCTCTTCGTGGTCTTTGATCTTGTAGATGCCATACTCGGCAGGTTCGAAGGCTACGCCTGCAACTTCAAAGGGAATGCTGTATTCTCGCTCTACGCAGCTCCAGCCTGCTTGCACCCAGCATGTGTCTGGAGTGTGCGCACCTGCCCAGCGATAGGAAGCTGTGCCCGGTTTCCAATAGGCGATATACAGTCGGACAAAGGTGTCATCTTTACGGAATATACGGATTAGAAAATCGTCAAAATTGAGGCGATCACTGACTCGTTCTGCCATGTCGGGTGAATTAGCGATATCCATATCGTTAATTAACCAGCCTTCCATTGACGAGGGCACCACATCCTTTAGCTCCACATGGAGGGTCGGTTCAGGAGGTGGGACGAGTGCGAAGTAGCCACGCAGTCCAAGAGCGGAAAAAAGTATGATGAATCCGAAAATGAGGACGATTTTTTTCATATTTAGAAAGGGAGTAAGCAGTAGATAATAGCGGATTGCTCGCGTTTACAAGTCAACACGATGCGTGAAAGGTTCCCATTTGGCTCTTTACGTGGGAGCTGAGAATGACCTTTAAATTCATATTTTTGTTTTAAAAGAGCGTTTCTGTGTATTCTTTGAACCATTGTATGTCACCCTATACCTCTTAATGTATGCCGTCAGTAATTGATAAGTCTGGTCAACTGGACTATTTTGGTCGCCTGTCTTGGGGCAATTTTTTCGATTGGTTGATTACCTTTTGTTTGGGAGCGATCATTGCTCTGTTCACGGTTTCGCTTGGAGGTGTGCGAGCGGATACGCATGTCGTTTTGCTGCCGCTCTTTCTTATTTTAATCGTGTTACATTGTATCTGGTTGGCGCTAGATGATGAATACCCGAAGCGCTTGAGTCACGTCCCGTTGTTTTTTGCACCATTCATGATCTGGGCGGTGATCAATGTAGAGTGGATCAGCCCCGCGCCGTGGTTAGGGCGGATCGAGCTTATTTATGGGATGGAGGCATTTTTGTTTTTCTGGGTTGCTGTGAACAATGTGCGAACGCGAGCACATTTGTGGTCGCTAATTGTGATTGCGATGAGTCCCGCGGCTTACGCGATCTTTATCGGGTTTTATCAGTTTTTTCAGAATCCTAGCAAAATGGCGGATTCCTTAGCGAGTCACGCGATACAATTGAGCCCAGAGTTTTTTGGCCAGGCAACGGGCTCCTTTGCCGATCCGAATTCTTTTGCGGTCTTACTGCTAGTTCTATTGCCCGCATTTCTGATTGCTGGAGGCGTCCCTCGCTTGCCGATGATTTTGCGAGTGCTATGTGTCTACGTCAGCGTGATGTTCATTTTTGCATTGGCATTTACTCAGTTGTTTTGGCCGTTAATGGTGCTTAGTTTCTTGATACTGATGGTTCCATCGTTCTGCTATCGGCAGAGGTCGAAGCGCCTGATTTTACCTTTCATCGGGGTGACTGCTCTGCTGTCAGCTGTGGCATTGATGGTTTGGATGCATCCAAAATTTCTAAGAAGTTTCGAAAATGCGCTTTCACCAGAGGGTGAAAGTGTTCGTCTGGCGCTTTGGAGTGGCGCGATTCAGTTATTCCAAGGGGCTCCATTCATTGGAATTGGTGGCGGCGCATTTCCAATCGCTTTTGGACAAAGCGCTGAGATCCATTTCGATGCCTTGGCTCAATCGCCGCACAATGACTTTCTTTTAGTCCTTACTGAATACGGTGCGATTGGCTCTCTACTGCTACTGACGCCCATTGCATGGCTGGTATTGGTTGCGTTTCGCCGATGGCGCATGGAGCCAGATCGAGTGAAGTTGAAGGGACGGAAGGGCTCAGTGATGCCTCCTCAGAAATTTTTCCTATCGGTCGCGCTCTCTGGGTTTATAATTTTTCTGATTTGTGCCTGTTTTAGTTTTATACTCTATGTGCCTGCATTGATGTTTTATGGTTTGCTGTTCGCGGCAATTTTAGTGAAATCCAGCACCAATCGCAGGATTAAAACCCCGAGTTCTGGGCTGATGAGGACTACTTATGGGTTCAGTGGCTTATTTTTGGCTTTTCTATTCTTTGCACATTTTATGCCGCGCCTGCAGTCGCACGCGTTGGAACTACAAATGCGCCAGCGATTGGATCATTTGACTGCTCAAGGGATCCATATCTCTGGTAACAAACGGTTACTCAAGAATGTCGTTTATGGTTTTGAAGATGCCTTGCTTTTGGACTCAGCCAATACAGATGCCTTGATCGGGCTAAGTGCAGCGAATTGTCAGCGCTACTTTCAAAATCCATCTGAATACTCTGAAATCGGAAAAACCGGTGTCACGGCAGCGCTTCGGGCAACTCAGCTGAGTGGAGGATATGGTCTTGCTTGGGCTCAACTGGGCATTGCTCATGCGATGAGTGGAGAGCATGAATTAGCCAAGTCTGCATTTGAGCACGCACTAGAATTGGCACCGAATAATAGTAACGTTCATTATTATTGGGCAGCGTTTTTAAGTCCTGCACCAGAGATGAGGGATCAAGCCTTGGCGAGTGTTCGCCGTGCTTTAGAGTTGAATCCTAATAATCAGGCGGCACGCCAGCTTCAACAGAAACTTTTGATATTTTAATGATACAGGTAATGAATAGATTGGCTGCACTATTTGTATTCTCAGTCGCGGTATCGAGTTCGTATGCTCTAGAGTGGCGTCAGGGTTCTGTTGCTGTCGGATACATCGAGGACGGTATGAGTGTCACGCCTGTCGGAGTCGCATCAGATTCGTTACCCATTTCCAAGATTCCCTTTTATTTTGAGGGACTGGTCAAGGTGGAGAGCTTGGATACCAGCCGTGTCACTTTGTTGGCCTCGAATCATGTGTTAGTGGATTACAAAGGGGCTGGATACTTTGCAATTGAGCGTTTTGAACAGGAGGCTGATTTTGAAGCTGATTGGTTTAATTCCGAACTTGAGGGAGGGCAAAGTCGGATGATTTTCAATCTTCGGGCGGGCACACTGGTGATTGATCAACGTAAGATGGAGGAGGCATCGCAGTTACTCGTGGAAACACCTATCGGACGCTTGTATGCGAATCGGCGTGCGTTGTGGATGATTGAAATTTCCAGAGATGCTAGAAAGCGAACCTACGGGTTCACCATTCATTGTGTCGAAGGGACAGTTCGCCTCCTAGATTTGTCAAATCGCACTTTTTCGATTCGCTCTGGGCAACGTATCAGTGGTGCCGGTGCTGCATTTAAACCTTCTGTCGAGGTCGCAGAAATCACTTTGGATGCGCTAGAGTATTTAGAAGATTTTGATCAGCGCAGTATTGCGGTTGGAGCATTGAACTTTTCTGCTAAGGAGTTCTATGAGCACACGAAAAGCTTGAATATTGGTGCTGTTGAAGTTCAGCAGGCAGTGGGCGCATCTGCGTCCGGGATGTCACAGCAAGATTTGCGGCCAATCGTTATCGAGTATGCGCCCTTGCCCAAGCCAGTCACTCCGTTTAAAGGGGAGGCGCGTCCGCCTTCAGCGTATGAGGCGGGCCTTTTCTGAGGCTTGGCTTTTGTGTCGAATGCGCACAGTTTAATTACGTTTTGAACCGCTTTCAGTATACTGTCTCTTATTTTGGCCTAATCATCGGAGCGATCATATTGTGGGCGGTGCTCTGGATTTCGGGTTTATTGAATGGTCTGGAGCAAGAGGCCTTGCGATGGCGTTATCTTGCGCGTGGGGAAGTAGCCTCTACCGCCCCGATTCTGCATGTTGATATAGATGCGCAGTCGGTTGCTATGATTGGTGATCGGCCTTGGGATCGAACGAACTTTGCGATTCTGTTAAATGCTCTACTAGGTCCAGGCGAGGCAAAGACTGTTGGGGTCGATGTCATTTTTTCGCAATTGGGCCGTGGTTCTCTATTGGATGTAGAGCGCGCACGTTCTGGGGATCGCATGCTCGGGCAAAGTATTGCACACTACAATGATCAGGTCGTTTTGGCGGCTGCATATACTGGGACTGAGGGGCTCTCGGCAGTGCCGTTGATTCGAATGGGCTTTGCGGACCCGAAGAAAAATTTATTTCCAGAGTCTCCGAGTTATCCGATTGTAGATTGGCATGTCGGGAAGCTGGGCTTGGCGAATGTGGATGAAGAATTGGGTAAAGGAGTCATTCCGCAATGGGTGGTTGGCTTTGTGGAAGTCCACGGTGAATTGTATTCGCGCAATCTAATGAATGGCATGCGTAGCCAGCTATTCGATGTCATGAACGAGCCTCAGATTGTTGAGGATGAAGGTCGCCTAGTGCTTACGGATAAGGATGGGTGGCGCCCCCATGAGATCCGACTCTACTCTGAGCATGTGCTGTATTCATTGGGCTTAGAATTGTTTTTGACGGCGAATGAAATTGATCGTGATGACATCGTGCGTGGGGAGCGGTATTTATTGATTCACAAGGATGGAGCGGTGTTTCGTAAGGTGCCGTTGGTGGAGCGCCAATCTATTGGTGTAAACTGGTTTAGCGGCTGGAGGACAGATACTTTTACTGAGCATGTTGGTATGCATGAGGTATTGGAGCGCGCGGGAAGTTTGAGCAGTGCCATGCAGGCGGGCGATACTGCGGCTGTGGATACTCAAAAAGAGTGGTTCATGCGTTTTAAAGATAAGGTGATCTTTGTAGGTCCTGTAGATCCCCAACTTAAAGATGTTGCACCCACTCCCTTCAACCGCGAGCCGGTGCCAAAGGTGGGTCTGCATGCGAATCTGTATAGAACATTGCATGCTGAAGCATATATTGCTTATGCTTCGAATCTTCACGTTGTTTTGATTGTCTTTTCTCTGACCCTGTTAGTGGCATTACTTGCATTGTGGAATCGTCCAGGTCGTTTCGCTGCCGTTTTGTTGGTCTGCGCATACGCATTGTTTGTATTCAGTGCCTTTTCTCTGTGGCATTTAGTGTTGCCGCTCATTGCACCGCTGGGTGCTGCGATGACTGCAGTGCTGGGTATTATGTTGATTAAATTAGGTGCTGAGGAGTTCGAGCGCCGTCGCATTAAAAATCTATTTGGTGCTTATGTATCTCCTGAACTGGTGAATGAGATGGTGGAAGCGCAGCGTGATCCTCAACTGGGTGGGGTGGACGCAGAGATCTCTTCTTTATTTTCAGATGTCGAAGGGTTCTCTGCATTGTCCGAACAATTGGAGCCGAATCAGTTGGTAGCACTCATGAATGAATATTTGGGCGCCATGACTGAGGAGATTCAGAAGCAAGGCGGAACACTCGATAAGTATATTGGCGATGCAATCGTCACTATGTTTGGTATGCCAGTGCCGCTTGAAAACCATGCCGGACGTGCGTGTCTGGCTGCGCTACGGATGCAAGAACGCCACGCGAAACTTAGAGAGCATTGGCAAGCTGCTGGCAAATGGCCCGATGCCGTCTTGCGAATGCGCACCCGCATAGGTATCAATTGCGGAGTCGCTGTCATTGGCAATATGGGCAGTGAGGTGCGATTTAATTACACGATGATGGGGGACTCGGTAAACGTGGCCGCGCGATGTGAAAGTGCCGCGAAGTCCTATGGCGTTTATACGATGGTTACAGATGCGGTGCTTCGTGCGGCAGAAGCGACTGCAGGAAGCTTACCAAAACGAAAGCTAGATCGCATTGTTGTGAAGGGCAGATCGCAGGCTGTTGAGGTATTTGAGTTGTGGGATCAGAGCGTTGACTTAAGCCAGGCCGAAGCATGTCGGATGCACTATGAGTCTGGTCTCGCTCTTTATTTTGAAGGGCAATGGGCAGATGCAATCGAATGTTTCGAAAAAGCCGCAGCGTTTGAGCCAGGCAGTGAGTATGCGTCCACTACGCCTTCGGCAGTCATGCGAGTGCGTTGTCTTAACTTTTTAAAGCTCGGTGCACCAGCTGATTGGGACGGTGTTTACCGTATGCAAACGAAATAGCATTTACCAAGCCTCAGTGCGCATCATATTTTCCGGCTTTGAGTATTCATGCACGAGTAGGTCACCCACATACATTTTTATCCAAATTCCCTTTAAGACGTCCTTGCTAGTCCTTTTGCCGCCTCCCGACCAGACGTAGCCAGGAGCTAATTCGGTCTCAAGCATTGGGACTGATTTCGTCTTCACGGTCGCCTTACTGCGGTCTCCGATGTAATCAATTTTCACTTCCCCTTTTAAGCGCCGGATTTCACCTTCGCTGCGTTTTGCTGCGGCAAGTGCGTCTTCAAACTTTATGAGTAAATACTCGATACGAATATTTTTAACTGGCTCATAAGAGGTGTTTTCGACTTCGATGCCATACGCGCTTTGGTAGCTTTCTCGCTGTATGCCACCACTTTCAGAATCTCGCTTTGAGGAATTTTCTGTAGTAAAACGAACTTCAAAGATGCCACTCGTTAGGAGATTCTTTGTTGCCCATTCTTGGATGTATTTTTTATCCTCAGCGCTAAAGATCGATAGGGCAACTTTGGTCGTCAAGCCGTCTTGGCGTTCAATGTAAACATCGTCTCCACTCACTCTTGTGAGTCTGGCGGTCATTTCTCGGCCTTGTGTGTCTTTAAACGTTCGAAAGTTTTCACCTTGTAGACTTGAGGTAAATAGGGAGACCAAAATGATTAGAATGAACCGTATAGTTTTCATAACATGGATTACTAAATAGGCGTGAGGTAAAAATCCAGAGAAAACTCTATGGCATAATAAAAACCACTAGTAGCGGCTCATATTAGGGTCGACTTGGAGTGCCCATGCGTGGATGCCGCCCCCCAGGTTGATTGTATTGGTGAAGCCTCGCGCCTCGAGATATTGGCAGACATTCATGCTGCGCATACCATGGTGGCAGTAAACCACGAGTTTACCGTCTTGTGGCAGTGCCTCGGCGCGGTCCGGTATCTGTCCCATTGGAATGTGTAGTGCGCCTTCAATCCGACAAACCGTGACCTCCTCATCTTCTCGAACGTCTAAAAAGGTGACGTTGTCTTCATTTTCGCGCAAATTTGCGGCTTCGATGGCACTGATTTCCTTGTTCATTGCCAATCTTTCATGATGATTGGCGTTCAAATGTCAAAGACACCATCTATTATTGTTCCAGCGCGCCTCGCCTCGACACGGTTTCCTCGAAAGCTGTTGCATCAAGTGCGTGGCAAGCCCGTGATTGTGTGGACCGCTGAGCGCATCCGTGAAGTCGCACCTGAGTTTCCTCTGTATTTTGCAGTCGATGACGATGCGCTTGAGTCTTGTCTCGTGAAAGCAGGCTTCAGCGTCGTGCGCACGCGGGCAGATCATCCGAGCGGAACTGATCGGCTCGCTGAGGCCAATGCGCAAGTGGGCGCATCTGCGGTCATCAACGTGCAAGGCGATGAGCCGCTGGTCACGGGTGAGCAAATTCGCGCTCTTGCTAAGGGATTAGAGGGCGAGGCCGCTATGTCGACGTTGGCAATTCCCTATGAATCACCCGAAGATTTTGCGAATCCAAACCAAGTGAATGTCGTCCGCGACCGCGAGGGCTATGCGCTCTACTTCTCACGTTCACCGATTCCATATGCACGTGATTTACAAGGCAAGGCGGACGCCGAGTGGCTACGGCAACACCAGTGCTACCGGCATCTCGGCCTATATGCCTACCAAGCCGACTTCCTCAGCGCCTTTTCTGCGCTCGAACCTGGCTTTCTGGAAAACATCGAAAAGCTCGAACAGCTCCGCGCGATGGAACACGGCTACCGAATCCATGTTGGCATTACCGACCAACCCACCATTGGTATCGACGCCCCTGAGGATATTGCCGAATTTGAATCCCGTCTTCCCTAATTCTGCCTATAGGACTGCCAGCTTGACAAAGCACGCGACTCGCAACCGTATTCCAGTATGCAAACTGCAACTCCAGATCTTGAGCTCGATCCATTAAGTCTTCCCGATGAACGCGGGCACTTTGGTGCCTACGGGGGCATGTATGTGCCAGAGACTTTGATGACGCCGCTGTTCGAGTTGACCGAAGCCTATCATGAGGCGCGTAAAGACCCCGAATTTCAAAAGGAACTCGACTTCCAGCTCCGTGAGTTTGCAGGTCGTCCGACCAATCTCTATTTTGCGGATCGCCTCACTGAGCACTGCGGTGGGGCAAAGATCTATCTCAAGCGTGAAGACCTCCTGCACACGGGTGCTCATAAAATCAACAACGCCCTAGGCCAAGCCTTGCTTGCTAAGCGAATGGGCAAGAAGCGCATTATCGCTGAGACGGGCGCGGGGCAACACGGTATCGCGACCGCTGCCATGTGTGCCAAGATGGGCTTCGAATGTGTGATCTACATGGGCGAGGAAGATATGCGCCGCCAAGCTTTGAACGTTTATCGCATGCGCCTTTGTGGTGCGGAAGTGCGCGGAGTGTCTGCGGGGCAAAAGACTTTAAAGGAGGCCGTCAATGAAGCGATGCGCGATTGGGTCACCAACGTTCGCACCACTCACTACATCATCGGTTCCGCGCTGGGTTCACATCCATTCCCAATGATGGTGCGCGACTTTCACCGTTGCATCGGTGAAGAATGTCGTCGCCAAATCATTGAAAAAGAAGGGCGCTTACCTGACGAAGTAGCGGCCTGTGTCGGTGGTGGTTCGAATGCGATTGGTATCTTTTTTGCGTTTTTGAAAGACCTCGAAGTAAAACTCACGGGTGTTGAAGCTGGTGGCCGTGAAATCGTTCGTGGGCATCACGCAGCGCGTTTTGAGGGCGGCAAACTCGGTGTCCTGCAAGGTGCGAAGACTTGGATTTTACAGGACGAAGATGGTCAAATCGATTTGACTCACTCAGTCTCTGCGGGTCTCGACTACGCAGCGGTGGGCCCCGAGCATGCATACTACAAAGAGAAAGGTCGCATCCACTTCGGTTACGCTACCGACGCTGAGGCGCTGGATGCATTTCAAGCCTTATGCTCAATCGAGGGCATTGTCCCCGCACTTGAATCCTCGCATGGCATTGCATATACCATGAAGCGTGCTCGTGAGATGAGCTCCGATCAAATCATAATAGGCAACCTCAGCGGTCGTGGTGACAAAGACGTTCAAGAAGCCGCGCGGGTCTTGGGAAACGCTGAAACGCTGAAACGCTGAAAATCTGAAACGGATTCATTACTCAAAGTTGGACGTTCGATTAAGCCATCAGTCATTACTCATTATTTATTCAATTCCATGCTCCTCGTTATCGATAATTTCGACTCCTTTACTTACAATCTGGTTCAGTATTTTGGTCAGCTTGGAGTGGACCAAAAGGTCTATCGTAACAACGCGATTACTGTTGAAGAAGCTCTTGAGCTGAATCCTGACCGCGTCATGATTTCGCCGGGGCCTTGCTCGCCAACAGAGGCGGGTGTTAGTCTCGATATAATCGCTGCCTTTGCAGGAAAGAAGCCACTCCTCGGCGTGTGCCTTGGACATCAAAGTATCGGTCAGCATTTTGGGGGGAAGGTGATTCGAGCCGATCGCCTGATGCATGGCAAGACCTCACCAGTAACGCACCGCGATACGGACATTTTTAAAGGCATGCCCAATCCGATGATAGCCACCCGCTATCATTCTTTAATTGTCGAGCGCTCCACTTTACCAGATTGCTTGGAAGTGACCGCCGAGACCGCAGAAGGCGAAATCATGGGACTCGCTCACAAGGATCTTCCGGTCTGGGGCGTGCAGTTTCACCCAGAGTCGCTCGCGACCCAAGACGGCATGAAAATGCTAGAAAACTTCTTAAAGCTGTAGTCCGTCATTTTCTAACTCCTGACTTCTACCTTCTACTTTCTTAAAAAAAATGCGTTGCCCGAAATGCGCCTCACTCGAGACTAAAGTGCTCGATACCCGAACTGGTAAAAACGAAACCTCGATCCGTCGTCGTCGCGAATGCCTCGATTGTGAATACCGTTTTACTACTATCGAAGAAGTGCTCCGTGCCGACTTGCAAGTGGTGAAACGTGATGGTCGCCGAGAAGATTTTGACCGAAGTAAGATCCTCGGTGGCTTGAAAAAGGCGGTGCAAAAACGTCCCATCGAAGTCATTCAAATTGAAATGCTCATAGCGGATGTCTTAGCAACGTTGGAAAAAGAATTTGATCATGAGATTCCAGCTCAATCCATTGGCGAGCATGTGATGCAACGCCTCAAGCATTTAGATCAGATCGCCTATGTTCGCTATGCGTCGGTGTATAAGGATTTCCGTGATCTCAGCGAGCTTGCTCAAGAAATATTAGACCTCCGAGAGTTCACCGAAAATGGCAAAAAATGATCCTGTCGATCAGTTGCGCACATTGAATGAAATTCTTGCGCGCACCGTTGCTTCCGATGTCGAACGTGCTGAAAATGCTCGTCGTGCTTTAGAATTTTTTAGTCAAGAAGACGCCGATCAAGATGTGCAGTTTAGCCTGCGCGAGTGTGCCGACAAACTGGCGCGCTTGCATCTCGGTGAAGAGTCCACCAGCGAACTCGCGTTTGCGCATTGGCATGTGCCTGCATTGGAGGACTTTAGTCCGCTGTGGATTCGGCAGGCGATTGTCACTGAAATGAAGAAACTCGCTGGTCGTCGACAGTCCTTGCTGTTGGTTACTGGGCTACGTGAGACGATTTGCCCTGAAGGCAAGAAATGGACCAAGAAGCGCCAAACTCAATATGAACGCGTGCGCGATTGGATTGATGCGCTCGCCTGTGCATGGGCGACCCGCGGTGCAGAGTTGCAGGTCGTGGTGCTTTAATCATAGCTTATCATCATAATGAAAACACTCTTTCAAAAGATTATCGACCGCGAGATCCCCGCGAACATCGAGCATGAAGACGAACACTGTATTGTCATACATGATATCGATCCCAAAGCGCCGGTGCATTTTTTAGTGATCCCCAAAAAGGTGATCCCCCGTGTCGCGGTAGCGAGCGCTGAAGATCAAGCCACCTTGGGGCACCTGTTGCTGACTGCTGCGGGGGTTGCGAAGAAGCTGAATCTTGAGAAAGGATTCCGCGTAGTGATCAATAACGGCGAAGACGGCGGTGAGACGGTGCCTCATATGCACGTCCACGTGCTTGGCGGTCGTTCATTATCGTGGCCTCCGGGTTGATTATTTTCAGTGCTTACCTTAGTGATCGTTTACGTCTATTCGTATCGTTTCGTTATTTTTGTTTTCTATAGTTTCCGTATTCGCTCATAACCATGGTTCGACGGAAGTCCAAATCACGGTGACTCAAGTTTCTGAGGATGTTTTTATGCTCACCTGACGGGTGTCCGTGAAACGCTTAGGCGACAAGCGCACATCGCTGCCTGTCAGCCCTGTAGTCACGTATGTTATACGCTCCCTTGCGCTTCAGTTGCGGAGCACACTGCTCATCCTAATGCATAATCTGGGTTCAAGCGCACGCCGCTTCGCATGGCGTAGGCTTTCTCACGACCGAAAAATTTCTATCGATCGTTATAGATGGGCTCAGTCGCGATTAGTCGCCCTGTAGCACATGTAGGTTTGCCATTGAGATTCCGCTGAGCATTGCGCCAACGATGCCGAGGAAGCCTTGATCGGTTCCAGCTAGGTAGAGATTTTCTAAGTGTGTGCGTCCGTCTTTGATTTTGTTGGGCGCGCCGTAGATGGCTCCGTTGAGGTGTCCGGTATACTTACGCACGGTTCGTGGAGTGAACATATCGGTGGCGAGACGGTGTTCGTCTAGATTGAGTCCGCCTTTTGGTTTTGGCAGTAGGCCGAGGGTGACCTTTTGTAGCTCTTCATACCAATACGCTTTCTGCGCTAGGTAGTCGTCTTCGTTGAGCGCACACCATTTGTCGTGGTTCGCCATGGCAGTCACCCGAAGGAAGCCTTCGTCGAGTTGGCGGTCATTGCCATATTGATAATTGTTTGGAAAGCAGATCACGCCGCTGGTTGGATCGACGAGTTCATCTTCGACGCGTGCATAGCGAAAGCGCTCAGCTGTATTGAAAAAAATGATGGTTTCGTCCCAGCCGAAATCGGTGGGTTGTTTGTCAAACACAGTAATGGTTTCAGTGAAGCTAAGCTGGCCAATATTGTCACTTGCTGCGTTGGCAGATTGGTCGTCGCACATGCGCGCAGTCTCTACGGCGCCTGCGGTCGAAATGATTTTATCGGCAGTGATCGTCGCTCCGCTGTCTAGTTCGATGGCGGAGGCTCTGTCGCCGTTCGTATGGATTTTCTGTATCCCGCAACGCATTTTGCGGACACCGCCGAGTGAACGATATTTGTCCTGCAGGAGTCGAATAATGACTCGCACGCCGTCAAGTGGGCGGGCGAATCCCTCGAAAAAGAGCGAGCGAAACATGATGGCGAACTGGCCATAATCCATGTCGTGTTCTTCTGCGCTGCCATAATACATCACGGGGCAGAAAATCATGTCTTCGAGTAGAGGGTCGCTAATGTGCCGTTTTACGGCTTCGCGCGCCGAGGTGGGCATGGAGCCTAAGTTGAAGGCGTCGAGGGTGCGCACTTCTTCCGCGAGTGCATGGAAACCATCAATTTGCTTCGGGAACGCGCGGGCGACTTCGGATTCGAAAAATGCGAAGTCGTTGCTGAAACCAAGTTCGCACCCCGGAAAAGAGACCTTCGAGCCGTTTTGCGGGCAGAGGTCGAGAGCATCATAGGGAATTCGTAACTGCCGAAGCAGTTTGATCAGCGGTGTGCCTTTCGTGCCTTTGGGCACGTAATTGGTCATGGCGTGCAGGCCGACATCAAATTTGCGGCCTGCTTGACTGTAAAAGGAATTGAGGCCGCCAGACGCATTGTGGCGCTCTAGAATGATGACGTTCTTGCCTCCAAGTGCGAGGCGAATGCCAGCTGCGAGCCCAGCCATGCCGGCACCGATGATGACGACTTCGAAGTGTTGGTTGTCGAGGGCTTGACTGGGCATTTTGTCTAGAGGCAGTGCTTTATATTGCCTAATGGGTGTTTCTTGATTGCTGGGCGGCAATGCGGAAGCAATGCCCTCCTTTAGATACAACGAAACACAGGCGGTTGGCCTGTGCTGCGGTTTGGTGCGGCACTTGCCGCTAAATTTAAGCGTTAAACTTTGGAGTCAAGTATGCGGCGCAGCTGTCGAGCGAAGCGAGTTGAGGATAGTCTTCCTCAGGCACTTCGATGCTGTGCTGCTTGCGGAGCTCCATGACGATGTCGAGGAAGTCCATGGAATCTAGGTCCATTTGGTCGCGGAGGTTCACCTCGGACTTCAGGTCTGTGGTGTCTTCATCGGGCGCGATGTCGTTGATGATGTCGATAACGATTTGTTTTACTTGATCTTCTGTCATGATGTTAAAAATGCGAATGGGTAATAGCTGATAGCTAATGAAATGATGGATGAAATACTTTAATCCTCAAATTTTTTGACGATTAGGGCGGAGTTGATTCCTAGCATTCCAAAAGAGTTGTTGAGGATAACTTTGACGGCGTCAACCTTGCGAGGCTCGTTTATTACCAGATTTGGCATCGC
Organism: Opitutales bacterium; assembly: GCA_018607135.1. Lineage (GTDB taxonomy): Bacteria > Verrucomicrobiota > Verrucomicrobiia > Opitutales > Coraliomargaritaceae > JBPOFY01. The sequence goes on along the minus strand of JABBCA010000095.1, from coordinate 10,532 downwards.
ACATTCCTCGTCAATCTCTTCCACATTGATCGTCGGGTGTATGATGTTGTCGTCAAATGAGGGGAGATTCCCCGCGAGTTCGAGTGCGCCAGCCGCTCCCATACAGTGGCCGATAAAGCTTTTGGTGTTGTTGACGTAGGTGGTTGGGCTGTTACCAAAGATTTCCTTGATCGCCTTGCACTCTTGTATGTCTCCCATGGGTGTCGAGGTTGCGTGAGTGTTCACGATGTCGACGTCCTCGGGCTCCATACCTGCCACTTTGAGTGCCTTGCGCATGCATTCGGCTTGGCGCTCAGGGTTGGGCAATACATAATCACTGGCGTCTGAATTGATGCAATAGCCTACAATTTCGGCTATAATAGTGGCGCCGCGCGCTTGTGCGTCTTCGAGGCGCTCTAGGACGTAGATCGCACCGCCTTCAGAAACAACGATGCCGTTACGAGTTTTATCGAACGGGCGGCTGGTTTTGTTGACGTCGGTTTCGTGGGTGCCGAGGGCACCTTGGCTCTTAAAGCCAGCAAAGATACCGAAAGATTGGATGCTTTCGCTCACTCCGCCCGCGAGCGCAACATCGACCTCACCGAGACGGAGCATTTGTAGCGCTTGAACTAGACCCGCGTTACCTGCAGCACATGCGGCACCGATGGTGTAGTGCGGGCCAGTGATCCCCATGTTGATTGTGATTTCACCCGCTGGGTTATTCGCAACAGTGCGGGGATTATGGTGGTGCGTCCAAAACTTAGTGTCGTAGTCGAACTTGGAGATGTTGTAGACCTCGTTTTCAGTCTCTACATTGCCGTGCTCAGTAGTGCCTACGTAGACTCCGATACGGCTCTTGTCATAGTTCTCAAAGTCGAGGCCACTGTTTTCGACCGCTTCGCGTGCCGCGTAAATTGCGATGCTACCAGCGCGTGTGCCGACACGTAGTTCCTTGCGGGTTTGGTGCTTCTTCGGGTCGAAATTGCAAACGCCTGCAGGGACCTTGCCCATGTAGCGCATGTCGATTAATTGGATACCAGCGACTCCATCGAGGAGATTCTTGCGATACTCCTCAAGTGAGTTGCCGTTGGGCGAAGTGAGGCCGAGGCCTGTAATGACTATGCGCGACTGATGCATAAATAAGCGGGTAGTGTTACCATCTATAGAAGTAGGGCTGTCAATAGTGTAAAACTCAGCGGCCAGCGCAAATCAAGTTTCGTGTAATTCGCACCTTTTCGTTCTGGGGCTTCAAATACCTTCATTTGGCTTAAAATTCACTAGTTGAGGAAAGTTTTGCATTTTGCATAATAAGTGCTTTTATTTTGTAACTATTATGGCAACCAGTGAGTCAGTGACGAAGACGATTTTCCCCGCGCAAGAGGCGGAGGTATCTCAACGTGATCTGGACTGGGCGGTCGTTCAGAAGGTGCAATCAGGTAACGTGGGTGCTTATGACCAGTTGGTGCAGAAGTATCGTGAGCAGATTTTTTCTGTGGTCTACAACATGACGAGTAATCGCGAAGATGCCTCTGATTTGACGCAAGAGACCTTTATTAAGGCCTTTCAAGCGATTGCTCGCTTTAAGGGTAAATCCTCGTTTTTCACTTGGGTTTATCGAATTGCGATCAATACCACCATGACTTTTCTTAAGAAAAGGAGCCGTCGCCGATTTATCAGTTATGAAAATATAGATGAAGAGGTGTCAAATTCGGAGATTTTCGAGCGTTTGACCGCGAAAAATCAGACTGAAAAGGGCGCTTTGATAAACGAATTACAGGAAAAATTGAACGACGCGTTACAAAAGTTGTCTCTTAAACATCGCACAGTCGTTATTTTACATGAAATTGAAGGCCTTGAGCACGCAGAAATCGCAGAAATCACTAAGACTTCTGTCGGAACAGTGCGCTCACGTCTTCATTACGCTAAACAACAGCTACAAGGCTATTTAAAGGACTACCTCGGCTGAGAGATGCCTGCGAAATAACATACTCAAATATGTCAAACCACACACACGACAGTCAAAAAGAAGTAAAAGTTGAAGATCTCCTTCGTATGAAGCGTTCTGAGCGTCCAGACGAAGCGTTTTGGGGCCAATTTGACCAAGAGTTGCATCAACGTATGCTACAGACGCTCGTGAAGAAGGATCCCGTGCATCTGCAAATCTGGCGCACGCTATCGGGCCGCTTCACGCAAAGTGTCGGAGTCGCCTGCGCCGCAGCATTTCTCGCATTGATGGTGGTTCGCCCCGCATTTATCGGAACTGGCTCCACCTCGGTGTCCGTTGCCCAAGATTCAGTCGTATTTGCCGAAGCGCCACTCGTTGAAGTGGCAATGTCGGAGATGGATGTTTCCTCCCTCGAGGCGACTCGCGATTATTCACTTGAAGGGATCTCTGCTGAGATTGAATCGAATGATGCGTCATTTACACGTGATTTTGGAATGGAAGGCTTTCAGTTGGCGATGGATGCGGATTATTCTTCGGATGCAGCGTCTTCTCGCCCTTCTTTCGGTAGCACGGGTGTCGCTACGACTCTTGTTTACTAGTCTTTTGTATGTTTCTCCGTTTCGGTTGGGTTTTCGTCCTACTTAGCTTCTGCACATTTTCCGCTTCGGGGAGCTCGGCTGATGCGTTGGCTCTTCAGCAGCGCTTGATACAGGTTTTTGAGCAAAATAAGGATTCGATTGTCCGCGTAAAGGCCGCCTACACGGGGCCAGAAAAAGACGGCAAGAAGGCAGTCATGTTGCGGGTCGGCACAGGATTCTTTATCAGTAAAGAAGGCCATGTCATGGTTAGTGCCAGTCGAGCTGCAGGTGCAGAGCGTGTTTGGATCGAATATAAAGGCCACCAATTTGCAACCGAGCCAGTGGGGCATGACCGCTTGACGAATGTCTCAGTGCTCAAAGTCATTCAGCCGCCAAAGGAGTTTTCGATTATTTCGATCGACACTACCGTAGCGCGACCGCCTTTGGGCTCCATTGCGGTCGCCATCGCATGTCCACTGGATTTTGATCCCTCTCCCTCAATGGGTATTTTTACAGGTGCGGAGAAGAAGTTGGGGAATAAGATTTTCCCGACTGAATATATCCGGACTTCAATCTCCGTTGAAGCTGGGCAGGGCGGTTGTCCGATTCTTGATATCAATGGGCGTTTTATCGGGATGACGGTTGCGTCCGTTCCAGATTTGGATGCGTCCTATTGCTTGCCTGCAGATGCCTTGGTGCGTGTGCGTGACGATTTACTTTTCTCAGGTCATATCATTCACAGCTGGATGGGTTTCGAGGTAAAGAGTCGTCTCAACAGCGATGACTCAAATGCAGTTACATTATCTAAGGTGATTGAAGGTGCTCCCGCCGCAGAAGCAGGTATGCTTGAAGGCGACCGTATTCTTTCGATCAGTGGGCGTAAAATCACTGGAGTTGAAGATGTGCCAGGCGCAGTATTTTTCACCAGAGCCAATCAATACGCATCCGTCCAAGTAGAACGTGGTGAAGAGCTTTTGGAGTTTTCGGTGAAAACGCGTCCACGCCCTGAGAAAGATACGGTGATTACTGCGGTCGACACGACTGCTCCTTCCAGCGCCGATACTGTGGTAGAGTAAACCGCTGATTGAAATCGAGGCGGTCTCGCTTCTCTAGAAACCTGAGCCTCATCTAAGCGAGTTGCTTGGCAGTGTATCAAGTTCGTCCATAAAGCGTGTCTTAGACTCTAACATTCGAGACGGCCGGCATGCTTGCAGCGCTTCCCCACTGATGGTCCTATGTTCCTCAATACCAGAGGCGTAAATAGGCCTTATACCGAATGAAAAAATATTTGATCGGGTAGCGCTGACTGGCCCAGTCAGCACGATTGAAAGCTCCAGACTCGTCGGATGAATGCGGTGTGGGCCACACCGCTCTACCGAATACGAACGTATAAGGATCAAACTTTACTGAATTTGGCCTTAGGTAGTGACGTTACATCAGAGCGGGGGTTTGCTATCTGATCAACAGATAGCACTCAACCAAATGCACTTACTTGTGCAGTGGTGCCTTTGCAATCTGGAGTTCGAGCTGATTGCCGCGAAGATCGACATAAAGGGGGCCTTCCAATGAGTCGCTGTTCACGATCGCGCTGCCAATCGGGCAATGGATCATCGGTGACAGGGTTCCAGAAAGCACTTTACCGATGGCTTCGCCTGCTTTGTTGATCACGGGTGTGCCTTCTCGTGCAATACGACGCCCTTCAAGTTTGAAGTGGACCACGCGGCGTGGAATACCGTTTTCTTTTTGTTCGGTGAGCGCGTTTTTGCCGATGAAGTCGTCTTTGTCCAGCTTGACGGTCCAGTCGAGGCTGGCCTCTAGGGGAGTGATGTGGTCGCTTAATTCATGGCCGTAAAGTGGCAAGCCAGCTTCAAGTCGCAGACTGTCGCGAGCGCCTAGACCACAGAGCTTTACACCCATAGGTTCGCCATGCTTCAGGATTTGCTTCGCGAGTTGTTCCGCGGCTTTGGGCGAACTGTAAATCTCAAAGCCGTCTTCACCGGTGTAGCCAGTGCGGCAGACGCGGATCTTTTCACCCGAAAAGGCTATGAGTTTATGCCAAAATCGCTTGATGCTGGCTAGGCCTTCAAGGCCGACTTCTGTTAGTATCGCTTCCGATTGGGGGCCTTGGAGCGCAAGTAGGGCATATTCGTCTGAATGATCCTCTATCTCGACATCGAACCCCCAGCGTTCTGCCTGTTTGAGAAACCAGCCGAAGTCCTTTTCGATGTTACTTGCATTTACGCAGACTAGGAAACTGTCTTCTTCGATACGGTAGACGATTAAATCATCCACGACGCCACCGTTACTCATACACATTGGTGAGTAGATCGCTTTGCCCAAAGGAGCTTTAGCCACTGCATTGACGAGCAAGCGATCGAGAAAGAGCGCTGCGTCGGCCCCAAAAACATGAAATTCGCCCATGTGGCTGACATCGAATAGGCCCGCAGCGGTGCGCACCGCTTTATGTTCTTCGAGAATACTGGTGTATTGCACCGGCATGTTCCAACCGCCGAAGTTGACGAAGCGTGCGCCTTGTTCGGCATGAAAATTGTGAAGTGGTATTTCTAGCATTTGGAAAGTGGTCTACTCCTTGCTGCAAAGAGTATTTCGTATAAATCGAGCAAAGATACTTGCGATGCAATAAGACAGGCTTTGTCTGGCAACTAACTAATTCGATCAATTCATTTTTTGATCTGCACGTTACATTTTCCTGAAATACATTATTCCCATGTCCAGTCCATCGACCGATCTTCGTGAACACGCCCGCCACTACATCCCTGCAACGGATGCTGATATTGAGCAAATGTTGGCGACTATCGGTAAGGGCTCATTTAAGGAACTCTTCGACCATATCCCCGAAGAAGTGCTGTTTGCTCAAGCCCCCGATCTGCCAGAGGAGCTCGATTATCAAGCCCTGAAGACACGGCTTCAGGAAATTTCGGAGAAGAATCAGATCGGCAGTAGTTTTCTAGGCGACGGGGTGCTCGACTTGGAGCCATCCCCGGTGGTCGGACCTGTTTGCGACATTCGCAACATGACGACCGCCTACACGCCCTATCAGCCAGAGCTCAGCCAAGGCACATTGATCGCACACTGGATCTATCAGTGTTCGATGGCGCGACTCACCGGCTTTGAGGCGGTGAACGCATCCCTCTACGATCGTTCGACTTCGATTTTTGAAGGTATTTGTGCCGCGATCCGCATGAGTCGCAAAAAAACCGCTGCGATCATTCCAGAGACCTTATATCCAGGGGATCTCGAGGTGTTGGCCACGCTCTCTGAAGAGACTGAGGTGGAATTGATTCGTGTGCCTGCAGATGCGGCGACTGGATGTATTGACATGGCGGCCCTCAAATCTGCCGCTGAGAGTGCCGTGGATCGACTCGCGGTGATCGTGTTTCCGCAGGTAAATACGTTTGGTCTTTTGGAATCCGCGGATGAGCTGACTGACTACGCTGCAGAGTTGAAAGTAAAGTCAGTCGCGGTGATTGATCCATTATTGCTCGCTAAGGGAGGCTTGAAGCCGCCTTCTAAGTTTGGTGAGGCGGGCGTTGATATCATCGTTGGCGAGGCGCAGCATTTTGCACTGGCACCGAATTTTGGTGGCCCAGGGCTGGGTCTCTTTGGGGTGCGTTTTTCGAGCAAAGATCGCAATGGCGTGCGCGCGGCGCCAGGGCGCTTTATCGGAAAGGCTAAAGACTGCTCTGGTCGTGAATGCCGTGTGGGTGTGCTTTCGACTCGTGAGCAACATATTCGCAAAGACAAAGCGACTTCCAATATTTGCTCCAACCAAGCCTTTGTTGCGACACTCGTCGGCGCTGCATTATTGGAGCGAGGAGACCCAGGACTGGAATCGATTTTATCGACGATCCGTGCTCGTTTAGCTGAGGCGGTCGAGGCACTCACTGCATTCCACGGTGTCGATTTAGCATTTTCTGGCAGTGTGAGCTTTCACGAGTTGACCCTTTCGCTTTCTAGACCAGTCGCTGAACTCATGGCCGCTGCGCGCGCGAAAGGTATTCTCGCAGGTGCAGACGTTTCCGATCGAATCGCCGGGGAGCGTCAATTACTTAAGCTGTCATTCTCAAATAGAGATCAAGATCTCGCAGGTCTAGTCGAAGTCTTTGCATCGATCTTTGGCTCCGCCTCCGCTGTCTCTGCAACGCTGAACTCAGTCAATGAGAGTGGGCTGCGTTCCAGCGCACCAGGCCTGCCAAGGTATTCCGCTGAAGAGGTGGTCGAGTATTACACCAAGCTAGGCGATCTCAATGTCAGCCCAGACGATGGGTGCTATCCACTCGGTTCCTGCACCATGAAATACAATCCGATGGTAAACGACTGGGCCGCCAGCCTTCCAGGTTTTACCGATGTGCACCCACAAGCGCCGGTTGAAGACGCGCAGGGTTGCCTCTATGTGCTACACGAAACTCAAGAGTGGTTTAAGAAAATCACTGGTCTTGCGGGGGTCACGACTCAGCCGCTTGCGGGTGCTCAAGGTGAGCTCGTCGGCCTTAAACTATTTCAAGCCTATCACCGTGATCGCAACCAAGTGCGTGATGTGGTATTGATCCCTCGCTCTGCGCACGGCACCAATTTCGCCACTGCAACCATGGCTGGATTTGCAGGTAAGAAGGGGAAGATCGTCTATCTCGAAGCCGATGTTGCGGGCCGCGTGCTCAACGAAGATTTGGATCGTCGTATCGAAGAGTATGGTAACCGCATTGCAGGCATCATGATTACCAATCCCAATACGAGCGGTATTTTTGAGACCTCCTTTAAAGAGATTGCTGAGAAAATTCACGCGGTTGGCGGCCTCGTTTACATGGATGGTGCCAACATGAACGCAATCGCGGGCTGGGTGGATCTCGGTGCGCTCGGCGTCGATGCGGTGCACAATAATTTACACAAGACGTGGACGATTCCGCACGGAGGCGGGGGGCCAGGGGATGCGATGGTCGCGGTGAGTGACTTACTATTGCCATATTTGCCAGGCCATCAAATTGAGTTTGACGGTGAGCTTTACCGTCCAGTCAAAGCTGAGAAATCAATCGGCTCTTTCCACCGACACTGGGGTAATTTTGCCCACAAGGTGCGCTGTTATACTTATTTGCTACGCCTTGGCAAAGAGGGTGTGCGTCGCATGTCGGCTATGGCAGTGCTCAGCGCACGCTATTTACACAAGCAAATGGAAAGCGACTACGCGACGCTGCCAGCAGGTTCCGATAGCGAGCCGCGCATGCACGAATTTATTTTGACGCTGAAACCAGAAGACTTCGGCGCTTTGGAGTCGGTTGGCCTACGCAAGACCGATGCTGCGCCTCGCATTGGTAAGCTCTTCCTCGATTTTGGCTTCCACGCGCCGACGGTGGCATGGCCTGAGCCGCTCGGCCTCATGATTGAGCCCACAGAGAGCTACACGAAAGCAGAGCTCGACCGTTTTGCAGATGCGGTGAAAGCGATCATCAAATTGGTCAAAGAACACCCGCAGGTCTTAAATTCGGCACCTCATTTCACGCCTATTGATCGTGTTGAGGAAGTAGAAGCCAATCGCGATGTCTGTCTCTCCGAGTCATTGGAAACACTTCCAAAGCTCAACATCGCTCGTATCTCGACACGTGAACTCGCGCAGATGCCAGTCGATGAGATTTACGTCAAGATTGTCGAAGCGGCCGAGCTTCAGCAGTCCGCATAGAGCTCTATAACTGATTTTAGCTATCTAGTTGATTATTAGATACTTTTTCTCTTATCTGTATGTGCTAAGTGTGCGGATCACTATAGAAAATACTAACCACGATACAAATTATGTCAGAAAATAGCTTCCTTTCCCCGTTTTTAGAAAAACTGGGTTCATTCATGCCTAACGCAATTGCCGCGTTAATCGTTTTAATACTGGGTATCATTCTCGCAGGAGCCGTGCGTAAAGGCGTGGCGTATCTGTTGGGTAAAATCAAAGTAGACGAGCGAATTAATAAAGACCGTGAGCAAACGCTTAAGGTCGAAGGTCCGATTGCGACGTTTGTCTATTATTTAGCACTGCTCTTCGTGCTGCTTCTAGTGCTGAGTGTTTTGGGCATCAATGATGTGCTCGCTCCGCTTCAAGATATGTTTGATGAGTTCGTCTCATACATTCCTAATTTGATTGCTGCAGGGGTCATTGGTTTTGCAGGTTTCATTATTGCGCGTATTGTTTCTGCTGTCGTAGGAGCTGCCGCGAAAGGTATTGATGTGCTCTCAAAAAAAATAGGGCTCGGTGAAAATATCAGCCTCTCTAAGTTAGTTCAGCAATTGGTTTTCCTCTTCATTTTTGTGCCGATTTTGATTGTGGCCTTGGATGCTTTAGAGATGTCAGCGATCTCTGATCCCGCTACAGGTATGCTCAACGAATTGTTGGCAGCCATTCCCGAGATCATTGGTGCAGGCATCATTATCGCGGTCTTCTTCCTTGTTGGTAAGTTTGTCGTGTCAATGCTCGTAGAGCTTCTTAAAAACATCGGTGCAGATCAATTGCCCGCTAAGCTTGGCCTCGCACCTGTTGTGGGTGAAGATTTTTCACTTTCGAAACTCACTGGCAGTGTCGTCTTTTTCTTTATCATGTTCACCGCAGTCATTTCCGCTTTGGAAAAGCTCAACATGGTAGAGATTGCGAGCGTGCTCAGCGACTTACTTGTGCTTGGTGGACAGATCGTGCTCGGTCTACTTATTCTCGCGGTGGGCAACTATTTTGCGAATCTGGCGCATAAGCTACTCAGCCAAGGAGAAAACAACGCAGCGCTCGCGACGATCGCACGCTATGCGATTTTAGCACTGGTGCTTGCGATTGGTCTCAATGCAATGGGCATTGCCGATACAATCGTGCATCTTGCTTTTGGCCTCTCATTGGGCGCGATAGCGATTGCAGTGGCACTCTCCTTTGGACTTGGAGGTCGCGAAGCGGCGGGCAAACAAATGGAGTATATCCTTAGCAAATTCCGCAAAGATTCATAACCGATTCCAAGCAGTAGTCTGATTTCTATCAAAACCTAGGGCCTTCTGTGCCCTAGGTTTTTTTGTCGAAGTCGCAAGTGGCTTGCTGAAATCGATAGGCGTATAGTAGGGAACTCTAAGCTTCCAACTGCGGTCGTAAGGCGCTAACCTACGTATCTATTATGAATGAAATGATGGCAATTTTTGCAGGAGTCGGCCTTGCCGCTGCCTGCGGTTTTCGTGTGTTTGTTCCTTTATTTATCGCGAGTCTCGCGGCAAACACTGGTTTTGAGGCAGATCTCGTTGGAATGGGTTTTAATGTTCAAGAAATCCTCGGAGAGAACAGTTGGTTGGGGAGTGATATCGTAACGATCGCGCTTGGTGTCGCCACCGCAGTCGAAATCGGAAGTTATTACATTCCATGGTTGGACAACGCTCTGGATACGATTGCCACTCCTATGGCGATCGCAGCCGGCACCTTGATTTCTGGCGCGATGATGCCTGATTTTATGGGTGACGGGTCCTTTAAGTGGATACTATCCACAATCGCTGGTGGAGGCACTGCAGGTCTGGTGCAAGGAGCATCGGTGATCACACGTGGCACTTCAACGGCAACCACCGGAGGTATCGGAAATCCAGTGGTTTCGACTGCCGAACTCGGTGGCTCGATTTTAACCGCAGGTCTAGCAATCCTCATTCCGCTTCTTGCCGGAGTTCTTGTGATTTTTCTTCTTTATTTCGTGCTCCGCACGTTCTTCCGTTTCTTCAAGAGACGCGCTGCGAAAAAAAATCAACCGACCACTCAAGTCATGCCTCCTCCCGAGGCGACTTAGATATCTTTAGCGAAAGCGGCTCAGAAATGAGCCGCTTTTTTGTCTGGAATTCTGCGGGGAGGGCGACTGCCCCCAGTTGCCGTTCGTATCAGGGGCCGTGACGGTGGGCGGCAGTTGGGGGCAACTGTCTTCCCAGTTACCTAATTATAAATACAAGGGCTAATGAACCCGTGATTAGCTGTAGCACGTGCTTCTATGCGAAGCATCGAGCGCGTCCCAAGACACTCCTTGACT
>JABBCA010000008.1 GCA_018607135.1 Opitutales bacterium | reverse complement strand
TGCTGTACACCGTGCTCTACAATGAGGCATCAGAACCGATCGCTCGCTAGGGCGTTTTCTCGGTTATCGATTAAGAGCACAAAAAAGCCTCGGTGTTACCCGAGGCTTTTGAAAATATGAGCGGTGACTTATTTGGCAGGCTCTTCTCCCTCAGTTTCCGGTGGAGTGGTGTGCTCTTCGTACTGCTGTTCCTCATCTTCCTCTTCTTCGTCCCACTTCATGGTTTCGTCGGCGACGAGTTTTTCTTCGGTGTCGGTGCCTGTATCCACATCTTCAATTTCTTTTACGAGTTCTTCGTCTTCGGACTTTGGAGTGGTCTCTTCGTCGTCATCGAGTTCGAATCCTTCTGGCACGTATTCTAGGATCGTGGTGAGTTCGGTAAAGTAGTGCGTCGCTCGACCTTCGAGAAAGTCGCCATTTTGGGATTCGCGGATTTCTTCTTCGAGTTCTTCGACTGTCAGCTTCTGGGCGAAATCGATCAGGTCGTTAAGCATTTTAATGCGCAGCTTGGTGATGTGGTCGAGCAAGTCGGCGTAGGGGCCTTTATCTTCGTCTAGTACATCGGGCAGAGCAAAGAGTGGATCTTCGCTGTCGAGGATGTTGTCCTGCACGCGTTTGAGTAAGACGGACTTGTCGTCCTGAATTTCGTCGATCCCAAAAGAATAGAAGGCATCAGCGACAAGATCAGTTTGTAGGCCGTATTCGTTGAGCGGCTCGAGTAAATCGAGAATGTGCTGGAACTGGCGGGGGTCAATGATACCGAGGCCGTCGATCTCCCAATGGATTGGATCACTGATTTCTTTGATCCACCAGTTCATGTCTTCTCCGATGCGTGCTTTGCACCAGGTGAGTTTTGTAGATGTATTGGGCATGCTTAAAAGGCGTAGTTCCTAAGTATATTTTATAAGTAGCTTCGAGCTTTGACTAGGAATTTTATAATATAATATACAACGGGTAAAAACTTCCAAAACCGAATTGTAAAGTGCTTTGTTAGAAAATTTTCCAACGAATGATTATCATTGTTTAGTGGCGATGCCTTGTTAACTTGCCCATTTCTCAATTTAGGCTAACAGATTTACCGCTATGGGATGTATCTACGAAAAAATTATTCGGCCAATTCTCTTTAAAATGGAGCCGGAACAGGCGCATGATCGTGGCCGCACCGCACTTATGGCGCTAAGTCAGATGCCGACTCTATGTCGACTGCTGCGCGCCTGCAATCAAGTCCGAGAGGATAAACCCGTTAAACTGTTTGGTTTAGAATTTCCAAATCGTGTCGGTCTCGCTGCTGGGATGGATAAAGATGGTGAATTCGCGCGTGCCACTGAGGCGCTGGGCTTCGGTCATGCCGAGGTCGGTACAGTTACGCCACAAGGGCAGCCAGGCAATCCGCGTCCGCGGTTATTTCGCTACCCCGAGCAAAAGGCCCTGATTAATCGGATGGGTTTTAATAATAAGGGTTCCGAGGCGATGTTACAATGCCTCTCGAAGCACTACCCGAAGGGCAAGCGTAGAATGCCCGTTGGGGTGAACATCGGTAAGGCGAAGGCTACATCGCTGGATCATGCGGTGGACGACTATGTAGCGTCGTTTCATACGTTGGCGGATCAAGCTGATTATTTCACCATTAATATCAGCAGTCCGAATACACCGGGCTTGCGTGAACTGCAGTCCGAGAGCTACCTGCGTGATTTGTTAACCACACTGCGCGATGAGAATCGTAGTTACGCCAAAAAACTCGGGCACCAGCCACATCCGTTGCTACTCAAGATCGCACCAGACCTGACGTACGCCGAGATCGATCAAATTGTAGAGGTGCTGCTTGATTTGGAATACGACGGCATTATTGCGACCAATACCACGATTGCCCGTCCACGTGGCTTTACCACGACGGAAACTGGCGGCATGAGTGGCGGCACGGATCTTCACAAGCGTTCCAACGATGTGATTGACTTTATTCACCGTTCCACTGAAGGCAAGTTGCCGATTATCGGCGTGGGTGGGATTGATTCGGTCGAATCTGCCGGCGAAAAAATGGATGCTGGGGCATCGATGGTACAAATCTATACAGGTTGGATCTATCGCGGTCCATTTTTCGCTAAAGTGCTAGCGGAAGCTTTAAAGTCACACGGCGAAGACTGGATCTAGTAAAAAAATAGAATCCTATCTTTTTGATCTATGCAGGTCTAGGGCTTGTCATAACCTTGAGCTTAGCAAGTAGAGTCTAGGGTGTCTGTGTTACTCGATATTTTGCACCTGTTCACGTATACGTTCGAGGGCATTTTTACCTTCAATCACTGCGCGGGTGATTTCGATCGGTGATGACTTACTGCCAGTAGTATTGAATTCTCGGTGTATTTCTTGGCATAGGAAATCCATCTTCCGACCGGTCGCTTCGTCAGTATCAATGAATTCGTTGAATTGATCGAAGTGGCTACCCAAGCGTGTGAGTTCCTCGCTGATGTCCGAGCGGTCGGCGAAGATAGCTATTTCCTTGAGCACACGTTCATCATTTATGTCTAGTTCGAGCTTTAGTTGTTTGAGTCGATTCATCAGAGCATCGCGATAAGTCGCGACAGTGTTCTTTGCATGTTTTGCTATTAGCTGACGAATAGTATCGAGCTCTTGTATGCGCTGTCGTAAGTCTTCCGCAAGTGCCTTGCCCTCGTTAATTCGCATGGAATCAATATCTGCGAGCGCAGTATCAAATGCTGATTTGATGGGAGCTTCAATTTCGCGCCAGTCAGGGAGTGCAGTACTGTCTTTTAGAGTTTTTGCTAGATCGAGTAATACGTGACTATCGACAGCAAAGGGGATATTCTGGCTTTCAGCGAAGCTGCGCAGTCGATCCAAGCTTTCGTTCATGCTTTGGGCACTCCAAGCCAAGCCAGACTGTGCGCCCTCGGTCGACTCTGCCTTTATTTGAATGTTTACGCGACCGCGCTGAAAAGTTTCTTTGAGCCAATCCTTGCATTGTTGGTCGAGCCCATTCCATTCACGAGGACAGGATATTTGAGCATCTAGAGTTTTACGGTTTACCGAAGTTATCTCGACTTCGATTCGCACATTTTGTTTAGAGGCATCCGCAGAGCCACGACCATATCCTGTCATACTTTTCATGCACTAGTCTTAGTCAGAGTATATGACTGTGGGCGATACATTTTTTGCGCCGCTCGAACTACTGTGCGATTCTGCTGCACGTCGATAGCATCATTCTGATGGGTTCAGCATGATGGTGACTGTATTATCGTCGAAGATAGTGTAAGTTAAATTTTTTGGCTGTGTGTCTCTATCGATATTCTTCGGTAGCTCAATCTGCTGCCTGTAGGAATTGCCCATATTATCGGACCAAGTTATAACACTATAGTCCGCCATCATCTCTCTGTGATTAAAGCCGACAGTGAATGCTCTGTTAGGCAGTAAGGACTGGGTCGATCCAACTGCACTGGTTGGCTGATGTAGTACTTTTACATCATATAGCATACCATTTGTAGCATTCTGTATCGTCGCTTGATTTAGCTGGAATCTCTGTTCTTTAATCAGGCTGCAAGCGTTTGCTGCCAATAAATAGATAACTATCGAGAGGATTATGAGAATCTTTCGGACTATTGGCATATATATTGTTTAAAAGGGCCACGTGGCAGCGACAGAAATCTGCTTTATAGGCGTTGGCGCGACGGCCCTACTTTTGCTTATGCCCGATATGACTGACTAGTCCCGCGACGAGAATCGCCGTATACATCACCCCTGTAACCGCCTCAAGATAGGCAGCCATACGTGCAAATCGACTGATTGGTAAGATATCGCCATAGCCGAGAGTGGTGAGTGTTACAAAGCTATAGTAGAACAGTGCGGAGCCTTTGGCTTGGAGGTCATGGGCAGAAGCGAAGGAAAATGAATTCAGGCTGATGAACTCAATATAAGAATACAACAAACCCCACATGATTCCTAATAATAGGTAGCTAACAATTGCACCCGACAGCTCATCGGCACCCAATGATTTCTTTTTAAAGACGGAAGATAAAATGATCCATATAATGTATGCTATAAATAGAAAACTAATTGGCAGGATCAAGTGGTAGAGGAACTCTTGGCTGAGCCCTAAAACTTGGCGAGTGAGCAAA
>JABBCA010000065.1 GCA_018607135.1 Opitutales bacterium | reverse complement strand
GGATGTGTGCTGGAAACGGCACCGAGGGTTCGAATCCCTCTCTCTCCGCCACTTTTATTCTTATTGCGAACTTCCGGTTCCAGTTCGCACTTCCCCAGCAAGTCCTTTATGTTAAAGGACTTTGAGAACATTCTCAAATCCACGCGATACCATGAAGTTCGCATTTTGGTCACGAAAACGTCTGGATCGCAGGAATGTTCGTCCTTTTCGGGGTCGAAACGCGACACCCGAATCTCTTTGAAAAGCAGGCTCACCAGCTCCGCCCTCTCTTCGAAAGTAAGCTTTTCAAAGAGAGCAGCAAACTCGGTCAGGTTCTTGCAGAGGATGGTTTCATCGACCACCAGCGAACGCCGATAGTCGATTTCCATCTGGAGCTTCTGACGCTCCACCTGCAAGTCACTCTTTCGCTTCCCGAGCGCATCGGCCTCTGCCATGAATTCGCCCGATAGATTCTTCATCTCAGGCCGCTTGGCCATGTCGATAAGCGAGGCGACTTCTTTTGATGCTTCATCCAGCTCTTTCGCGACCTTTCTGAGCTTGGCCTCAAATGGCTTCACAGCTTCCTGATGCTCCCGCTTCGCAGCTTCAGCGGTTGCTTTGACCACGTCGGGATGCTTTCCAAGCTCAGCCAGTAGCTTGATGATGAAATCTTCAAACGCACGGGCAGGAATATTTCTCAGAACACAATCGGTTTTCTTGCCGTGTTTGTTCAGGTCGCCGCAGGTGTAATAAAGGTATGGGTTGCCGTCCTTGTCTTTCTTGCCAGCAGGCTTTGGCACAAGAAAGCGATTGCAATGGTCGCACCTGAGAATGCCCTTCAGGAGCATCTCATGGCGATTACTCCGACGCGTCGGAGATTGAGCAGGCTGATTTTCAACCAGCTTTTTATTCGCTTTCTCCCAGAGCTTGGCATCGACCAGAGCCTTGTGCCGTCCCTCATACTCATTGTCTCCGTGAACGATGACACCCTTGTAAATGGCATTGCGAACGAGCCGAGTGACGTTTTGGCCAACCCAACGCTTGCCGCCCATCATCTTCGTCTTGCCGTCTTTCTTGGTAGCCAAGAATGACTTGGTCTTGATGCCGTCCTTGTTGAGTTGTTTGGCAATCTCAGTCGGAGAGCCGTATTGCGCGACGAGTTCAAAGACATTGGCGACGATTTGAGCTTCTTGCTTATTCGGGAGCAGAAGCTTCTCATCCTTGCTGTAATCGTATCCGAATGGCGGATTCCCGCCATTCCAATAACCGCGCTTGCTTCGCTCAGCAATCTTGTCGGCGACGCGTTGCTTCGTCAGTTGCCGCTCCCATTGAGCGAGCGATAGCAGCAGGTTCAGAAAAAGCTCTCCTGTCGGAGTGTCGGTGGAAAATGCTTCCGTAGCGGAAACAAAAACAACTCCATGTTGCTCGAAAATTTTCCAGAGTTCGTAGAAGTCGGCAATCGAGCGCGTGAGACGGTCGAGACGATAAACGACGACCGCCTGAATGTTTCCGGCCTCGATTTCGTCGATCAGCTCTTGCAGAGCTGGACGTTCGATGGAGCCACCAGAATAGCCCCCATCTTCGAAAATTTGCCCGAGTGACCAGCCGTCCTCGTGCTCTTTCATGGCGATGGCATGCTTACAAATCGCTGCCTGTGACTCCAGCGTGCTGAAGTCCTTTCCCTGCCATTGTTCATCGGTGCTGCATCGGCAGTAAATTGCCGCCCTAAGTGCTTTTTTCTGATTCGTCGCCATAAGTTCGTAATTAATTAAACCAATACGAACTTACGATTGCGAAATCAAGACTCGAATCAAGCTGCCAGCCGATACCGGATGGCATTGGTTTGCCCGAATTTCTCCAGTTGTCCCGAGTCCACCAGACGGGACAAACGCCTGAAGGCAGTCGTGCGTGAAAGAGAGAACCTTTCCCGCACTTCTTTGGGCGAGCATTCGCCCACTTCCGAAATGAATATCAGAATGGGATCGGCATCTTCAGGCAGATCAGGCTGAGCCTTTCGTGCCTTGGCCATCTCTTCATCCCGACATTTACGGGCTATCGCCCGAGCCAACAACTCACCGACGCGGCGCAAGCACGCTTGCTCGGATGCGGTGTAGGTTGTAGCTGTGTTTCCCATGTCTAATTATGCAACACAGGAACCCTTTCAATTTTACGGCATCAGTTATGAATTTTACCACAATCAAAGAAAAATGCACTTTTTCTGATTTCTCTCGGAATTTTCCGAGCGTCGCGGTGTATTAACTACATACTGAATATCTAATGAACATTTTGTAATGACCGAACCCAACCAAGATCAGAATATGACCGATGAAGCGATATACGCGAGGGCGCATGAGCTTACCAAAGGTTATGTTAGAACGTATCACCAATCACTGTTTTGGTATTTGCTCAAGAATTGCCATGTCACTTCCGAGATGGCTGAGGATGCGTTGCAAGATTTGTGGCTGCATGTCTTTCAGCAGTTAAAGGTGAGAGGCAGGGATAAGATGTATAAGACTTTTCTCTACAACAAAGCCTATTGGATATGTATGGCCTTGAAGATTAAAGGCGATAGGGATAACCCATTCGACTTAGGGGGTATTGACTTAAGAGACTACCATGAACTCAAAGACGAGGAGGATAGAACCTCCAGCAAGATGCTGGCAAAAGACTTTGAGGAAGGACAATCACCATCACACTATTACAAAGGAATTCGACGTGCAGAGCCGACTAACGCTGAAGAAGAGAAGGCACTCTTTGATAGCTTTTGGGCAAACTATCCAAACGTAGATTTGACCGAAACTCAGAAGCTGATTGCCTTTGATTTGTTCAGATATGGTCTTACACTCAAGGAAGTAAGTTTGAAGTATAACATCCCCATATCGACGGTCTCGGACTGGAAGAGAAAAATCGTAGAGGAAATTGAAAAAGCACACAACAACGAGGAGGAATCATGAAAAAAAGAAAAATCGAATCTCCAGTTAGCGCGGACGTGCTGATCTATAATCACAGGAAAGAACCCAGCGAAGAAACCATGAAAAGAATCATGGATCACATTGATAAGCACAAGGAAGAGACCATGGCTTTAACTGAAGACAGCTTGCCTACACCAGATCAGCAGATGCTTATGAAAGGCGCTCTTATTGATTCAAAGCATGATAGCGATGATGGCTCCACGGGGGAGACCGCCAAAGGCTCGTAACCCTGAATCGCGCAGACTTTCCAAGTCTTTACGAGCTGTCGTGCAAAGAACTGCACGGCAGCTTTTTTATGGGGGTAAAAGTCTTTCCCCTGATCCTAGCCTGTAGTCTAGGACACACCCCATTCCAGCGGGGACACCCCGCAACGCCCCCAATCTTCGATTGATTCGAGAGCTGACCGTATCAGCTCATGTTTTTCAGCAGGACGAACCTGTCTCTAAGGGACGCTGCCCCTTGCGCGGTGCAAGGGTTTCCCCAATCTGCGGCTCCGCTTACGCTGCACCTGTAGATCGGGAGATACCCCTCCCTTGCACCTTACATCCCCGTTCTCGCCGAAGGGCAAGGTTTCATGCGAGCGCCACTAGCTGACGCTTTTTTGAAACCAAATTGCCAAAGGAGAAAAGAGAATGAATACACCCCTAACACCTAGAATTTACGTTGCTTGTTTAGCCTCGTATAATGCCGGAATCCTGCACGGCGCATGGATCGACTTGGACGGCAGCGAATCCATCGAAGATCGGATTGCAGACATCCTCAAAGCCTCACCCGAGGAAGACGCGGAAGAATGGGCAGTGCATGACCAAGAGGCTTGCGGTCAGCTTTCAGAATACGCGGGAACGGATACCTTGAACGCGATTCAAGAAGCCTACGAAAAGACCGAAAAAGAAGGCATCGAATGGGAAGCCTTTTGCGAATTCTGCGCCCACATGGGGCACAACATTGAAGCCGATACGGTTGAAATGTTTAGCGAAGCATACGCAGGCACTTGGAACTCATTGATTGAGTGGTGCGAAAATTTCCTAGAGGAAACGGGACAGCTCGAAGCCATACCTGAAAGCCTGCGTTTTTACTTCGATTATGCAGCATTCGCACGCGACATGGAAATCAACGACGTGTTCACCATCGAGCACGGCGGGGAAGTTCTGATTTTCTGGAGACACTAAAAGCCACGCGTTGCCCCTTCCACGGGGCAACGCTCATTTTTGAAAAGGAGCAATTTCTAATGCAGCCGATACAAACCGCTATGACGTGGCAAGGCGTTGAAATCTCGATCTCTTACAAACCACGCTGGATCAAATCTTCGAGCATTTCCCATCTCGAAATTCACTCGCTCGAACCCGAGCGAGCACCTTTGCCCGTCACGGAGACGGGCTATAAATCTCATTTTTTCCATTCGGATGAGATTTTTTCCGAGATGGCACTCAAGCAGATGGTTGAGCAATGGCTGGATGAAGCCGCCCAATCCCCAAAGTGGCAGGCTTACGCATCCAGCCAAAAGAATCAGCAGCTCATGCTGTTCTAGTTGGAATTTTCGACTTGTTGCCAGGAGGCAAGCTCTTGGCAACAAGTCGAATCGCACGGCGAACTTCAGTCTAATTCCGAAAGCTGTTTTCGGCATATTCACACTGCCTTTCTCGGGCTAGATAGCCCGAAGATCGACTTGTGCAGATGAAGTTCGCCGTGCGTGGCGCGATTGACCATCGCGCCGAAGTAACCCGCAGGGTTCCTGACTGGATCATGACACCGCTGCGCGGCATGATCGGTCAAAAGCACCGAGATGGCAGCACTCGTGCGCCCCATCGTGATGCAGGCACGCCCCCAACTTTGTTGACTGATCCCCAAATCAGGGCATAGGCCATGCGCCGCATTGATAATATCCGGCCAGCACACCGGACTGGATGAAATCGGCAAGTGATCGGTGAAACGCTTTGAAGCGGCACAAAGCACATCCTTCAAACTGACGTGCTGCACGCCCGTATCGACGATGCGTTGATCCAAGCGGCGTTCCTCTTGAACTTCTTCAGCACACGGAATCTTGCCTGATGCCGTGTGCTTCACCACTTGCGTTCCCTGAAAGCAGGCAAGCGGAGCTTTACTTGTATTTTTTTCTAAAAATGAAGGAGTGTTTGTATATTTGAAGTAGGCGACATTCGCGGCGTTCATGAACGACATTTTCATGTTTTTGACGCCTTCGCTATGGCTTGAAGTCGTCTCTTGAATCCTTCCTTCGATGGACTTCAGCAAGACTTCGTGTCGATCCAGTATCCCGAGGAGCTTTTCCAGCCCTATGTGCGTTCTTATCTGCACCTTCAGCTCAGCCGCTTCCGTTCCAGACAAGAACAAATCTGGATCGTGGCAGGCGTCGATTTCCGCAAGTTCCGTCAGCATTGACCTGATCCGCCTCCGCCGGATTGAAATCTGACGCTTTGTCTCATGCCACGCACGGCTGAGGGCTTGCTTTTCAGCAAGCACCTTGCGCAGCCGTGCTTCGATACTGGCCAGCGGCGAAAGATCGACCCCGCAGGCGAAAAGGATTTCCCCTGTATCAGGGCAGCGTTGACCATAGCGGCGATGATTGCCGCTATCTTGCCAAGTCAGCGCACCGACCTCGAACAGAGCCTTTTCGAGCCGTTGCACCTGCCGCTCCGAAATCCCCAAATCAAAAGCGGTTCTCGATAGGCTTTGATAAACGATGGGGTGACTGCCTTGCTCCCAATCCAGATCGCGGGTGAACGCCATGTAATATTCGAGCAGGTCGATCATTCTTGGCTTGAACCCACCCGCATCACCGACCCGCTTCACCAGCATGAGCAGCTCATAGCGGTTCGTGTCGTTCTCTAGACCACTGAAACTTTCAGCTTCAGCCAAGGATTGACGGAGTTTGGGCGAACTGGTTCGCCCTCCACCTGTATGCTTCATTGGTTCAATCTGGGGAATGGCGTTTGAAATGTGCTGCATGTGATCCAAGCAGGGCTTCACTTCTCAGGAATAAAGATACAAAAAAGCGATTGCCGACCCGTGGACGGGTTGCATCTCAATCAGAAATGAGATACCATCTACCTAAGAGTGAATAGGAGCATCTCGCTTTTTCGAAAACCGCCGCGCCAACGGTGGTTTTTCTTTTTCTGGGGATTGAAGCCCAAGCTCCTCCTTTTGTGACGTGGTTTGAGAATGATTTTTCGCGAGTGGAAAAATCGGCGCAATTTGCATTCTAGCACAGTGAATCGTTCACCACAAGATGCCCCGAATTTGCGCTACTCCAACACGTCATGACGCACGGTTTTCTCTGCCTCTGGAAAGTCAAACTTGCGGCTGGCATCCCACGCTTCCTGTAGGACATACGCGAACTGGCCGGCTTTATCCTGATCGGATATGACGGCCACTTCTATCAGATTGCCACCATAGATCATCTCGACCTTACGATAGCCGACCTTGTGAAAAGTGATCGCTGTAAGCATGCCGTTTTTGCTCATGCGCCGGACACGTTGCTCTTTCCGCTCGTCGAGATATTTGGTGCCAGCCCTGAACTGAACATCCACATGAGGGGCGATTTCATACCTCTTGCCATTTAAAGTAATCGAGTCGCGCTGCATCACGACATCGGTTTCCTTTGGAAAAAATGTGCGGCAGAGAATCAACGGGGACTTTGTATATACCAGAAATGCCGTGGCGGGGATCAATGCCAGCCCAAGGCCTCCTAGTTTACCTCCGAGCCAATACACCCATCCAGCCAGACATAGCAGCCCAAGCAGAACCCGAAGAACCTCTGCAAGCTGAAGTCGAGCATGCGTGTCATGCTCGCCATGAACACGACACCACCCATCATCCTTGGATATTTCCAAGGATGGCCATTCTGGAAGTGGTGACAGTTCTCGACTCATAGGTTTTTCATGAATTCTTGGTAAGAGGCAAATAGCTCGTGCTGATCCCAGTAAGCCCGTTGTAGCACCATGGGTTCAAAGCTAGGCCGAATGATGAGTTGGCGAACGAGTTGGTCATCACGACCGAAGAAAATCGCGATTTCTTCAGGCGTCATGAGTGGATGACTTTGTTCACCCCATGACGCACCTGTTTCCCCGCCTTGCGTTTTTGCATTATAGGCAGGATTTCTTGAGCTGGAAGTAATGACCGTCGTTTGTCCCAACCGCTTGGAAATCCATTCCAGCGTTTGCAGATCAGAATTTCCAAAAAATTGGAGAATGCCGCAGTTGCCCATGAACGATTGCCAGCGGCGACCGTAGAGAGCTTCGAGTTGGCCGAGGTCTTGAATGATTGGCCAGAGCTTGCAGTCGAGGCCTGCTATCTGGCCAATGGCACTTTCCAGTGCCTTCATGTGACCGAGCACGGCGAATTCATCCAGACAAAGCAGCACCGGATGCTTCGGTTTCGTTTGCTCAATCTCCATAGCGTTGAGCGTAAGATTGACGAACAGTCGAAGCCAGCCAGAGCAAATACCCATCTTCGTGGCTGGTAGGCTCAGGTAAATCGTGGTTTCACGAGTCTTCAGCTCTTTTAGATCAAAGCTATGCTTCGTCAAAACATCGTGCATCCGAGGGAATCCGATAAAGTCAATATGGCGACGTAGCGTCGAGAGGATCGAGCCCTTCTCGTCGTCGGGCTTTTCGAAGAAGCTGAAGGCCGAATCGGAAATCATTTCGTTCGCGGCCTTGTTCGCGACGATTTCCGCTTCGAGGTCTTTATCAAGCTTCATGAGGAAACGATGCATCGATACAAGATGCCGCCTGCCAATGTAGTTGGCGTCAGTGGCCACATGCAGAATCGCCGTGGTCAGGAATAAGCGTGCGCTTTCATTCCAGTGAGGATTTTTGTCGTCAGCTTGGCCGACGATGAGCGCATCCGCGATGAGTCCGGCGTCGTCAATCAAGGATGGACTATCCGGTGTCAGGATCGTCATTGGGTTGAATCCTCCACTATATCGGCCTTGCAGCTTATCGGTTGTCGTGTTGAAGGGATCGAGGACGACCGTCTTCTGGCCAATAATGTTGGCACGCCAATCAGCGGTCTGCATTGCCAAGTCGCCTTTTGGGTCGATGACCAGAATGGAGCCGGAGTAGAATGTGAGGTTCGGTATTATCATACCTCGTCCTTTACCCGCGCGGGAGCCTGCGACGGTTAAAATATGGCGATCATCGGCATAACCCACGGCATGTCCGCCGGACACAAAACGGGTTAGCCTTCGATCATCTAGGCGTTTCTCGTAAACGTCTGCATCGACCACTCCAAGGAAAAGCTGCCCTGTTTTTTCTTCAGGGTTGAATTGCAGCGAAGGCGACTTGGAAATGTTTTCGGTATCAACAAAATGAGAGCTGGGCAGCTTCGACTCAGTTAGCGAAGAACTGCCACGGTGGAATCCATGGTGTAAATTGGGCATGGATAAAACTTGGAGAGTTCGTGTCATTTTGTCCGACCTAAAGTTGAGTTTTCTGCCCAGCGGCAAGAGCGTCGCCGGAATCCTTCTTATTGTCATAACTGGATCAGCCGCCGAGAATTCCGGTTGAAACCGGAGAAAGTTTCGTGAGCGTGCATCTGCACGCGAAAAATCGACGGGCGGCACTCCCGCCCGTCGATTTTTATCTTGGCCTGTAGCCAACTGTCCCGAAACGAGCTGCCAACTGTTGTTGGCGCTTTTTCTGGTAGGTGCGCGTTTTGCGGTTTTCTCCGTCAACAATGAGGCAAAACAGGAGCCAGAGGACGAATTCGTGGTTTAGGTTGCGTTCTACTTGGTTGTTAAATTCGGCGGTCAGATAGCTCATTTTTGTTCTCCTGCTTGAAAATTTCCGTGTCGTTTCATGCGGAAGGGATTTGCACGGGATTTGACCGAACGGCACCCGAAGGGGCGCAACGCAAGAGAAGCAGGATGTCCCATCCTTGCCGGAGAAAAAGACTGTGCGAAAAAGCACTTCATGAGACGCAAGCGGAGACATTTTCGAAGCGAGAATTGAGTGAGGTGACGGCGTGTTTTTGCAGCGCAGCAACCGCCCGAAGGCATCGCTCCACGGCGGGGCGTTTACCGATTCTTAAAGTCTGCACCTCACACTTAAAGAGTCTGGCAGGTGCGTCCGTCGTTCCGCCGGACTTGCAAGCAACCTAGCCAGCAGACAGAGGGAACTGCGGGGTGTGCGAGACCGAGAAGACAACCGGAGCGGTCAAAAAGTTAGGCACACGTCGGAATGCTGGGTAGCGAGATGCGTTTATGTAAACAAAAACTGTCTCGTGAAGGGGGCGTAACCCGCCCCCGTTCAATCCCCCTGTTGGTCGCGTAACGTGCATTCCGGCACGTTCCACGATTCGCTGGCGCGAGGCTTTTTTTGGAAAGAAACGTAGCATGGCACGACCAAAAAAAACCACAGCCGAGCGGCGCAGCCGCCAAGTGATATTCCGCCTCACGGAAGCGGAATATCAACGGCTGTCTGACAAGGCCGACCTTGCTGGAATCCCGCCCAATGACCTTGCGCGGGAATTCGCCATCAAGGGCTCCAAACGCCTTGTCGTCAAAACCGTCCGCCGCTTTGATCCGGCCTTCCTCAAACGCATCGACCAGATCGGCCACAACCTCAATCAGGTCGTCAAAAATGCTCACATTTTCGGGAGGCTCTCCCCGCGTATTGAGAACCTTTGCTCTGACATTCGCCAGATTGTCAGGGAAGCTATGGAGGAGGTGCTCCATGATTCCTAAGATCGCAAAGGGTGGCCGCAGCTTCAAAGGCGCTTTTGACTATTACATGCACGACAAGGGCGGACGCAGCACGTCCGACCGCGTGGCATGGGCTCAAACGGAAAACATGCTCACTGAAGACCCGCAACTGGCGTGGAAAGTCATGGCTTTCACCGCTCAAGCCCAGTCGCGCCTCAAGGAGGCCTCTGGGCAATCACGGGCAGGTCGTAAGCTCGAAAATCCGGTGTTTTCGTTTTCGCTGTCGTGGCATCCTGAGCAGGAGCCCGACCAAGAGCACATGCTGGAAACAGCACACAAGGCTCTTGAAATGATGGGCATGAGCGAGCACGAGTCTGTTATTGTGGCACATCGGGATGAGCCCCAAAAACACGTCCACGTCATTGTGAACCGAGTTCACCCCATCAGCGGATTGGCAGCGGACATCCGCAACTCGAAGCGCAAATTTTCCGATTTCGCCCGCGAGTATGAACGCGAGAACGGCAAAATCTACTGCCAGCAGCGGGAGGAAAATTTCGAGAAGCGTCAGAAAGGCGAGCTTTCCCGCTACCACGACTCAGTCATCGCTGAAGCATGGAACCAAACCCACGACGGGCAGGGTTTCATCGACGCACTTGCGGCGAAGAAATACGTGCTTGCTCAAGGTCGAAAACGCTTGGTCGTTGTCGACCCGCATGGGAAATCACACAATCCCGTCCGGCATTTGGAAGGCGTGAAGGCCAAAGACTTTCAGCACCGCTTACAAGACATTGACCTCACGAAGTTGCCCGATGCGGACAACGTGCTTCAGAAGATGAAGTCTTCATCCGATGAAAACGACACGTCCCGTCTCGTTTTCAAAAAATTGGCTCGGCTGAAGATCGAGGCTATGAAGAAACAGCAGCGCCAAGAACGCTCGGAGCTGAACGACAAGTATCGCCAGCGTTACCGCGCGTCCAAAAAGCAACTAGCGAACCACTACAATTTGCCCAAGCAGAAGAAGGAAATTCAGCAATTGGTTCAGGCCACCCAGAAACCGTCATGGTGGAAGCGGCTTACAGGCAAAGCCAAGAAGGAGCGGCAGGAGTTGTATTCGACTTTGCAGAATTACGAGAGCGCCTATCGCCGCTATCTGGAAGGGCTGGACAGTGTGAAACAGCAGCGTCGCGAGGAATCTACTCAGCTTAGGCAGCGTCAGCAGGCCGAACGCTCCGAGCTGAAGACGTATCTGCTCGCTCAGCGAAAGGCAGGCAACTTCCTGCTTACGGATGACCACGGCATGATCCGAACGCAGGCCAAGAAAAAGAAGAAAGAGCAGCAGGAACAGTCCCGCAAGCGGTCGCAAAACAGAAAAAAATAGAAAGGCATCGGAATTTCGACCTCCGGTGAAGGTTAAGTCAGTATGTTTACCAAATGTATATGCACGGAAACGCGGAAGGAATTCCTGATGCGCTTTGAGGAAATCGGCCACACGGCATGGCAGCTTGTGGATACCTACGAAAATCCACTCGCCGCATTCTTTGGCACTCTTTCAGTGCAAACCTTCGGCGACCAAAAGCTCAGCGGAGAGTTTACCGTCTCCCCTGATTACAAGGGGTGTCCATTCTGCCGAGCGAATAGCTTTTTCGTCTGTGGCTCGTGTGGCCTCCCGAACTGCAATGAGAGCGTCACGTTGACGGATGGGAAGTCCGTTTCCGTCTCTTGCGCCAAGTGCGGCAACACAGGCGAATTGTGCCCATTGGAAGAACTCAGCTTGGCTGAGGACTACTCGATCAATTCGAAATAAATTTTCGGTAGATCGGAATTTTGAACCCTCAGCCAGTAATACAAGAAATGAAAATTAGAAGAGTCAAAAACGGCCACATGATCGAGCAATACGTCGTTTATGAAAACGACAAAGCGGAAGGCTGGGTTCCCGTTCAATGGGAGTATGAACTTCCCATTTCACTGAACGAGAACTTGCTCGAAAAAGAAATCCGCATCCATCGAGAAGAGCAATTTCTCCCTGATGAGGATTTCGATGACGTGCCGTTTTGAGCGATCAACTTAACCACGAATTGGAGGAAGCATGAATAACAACTGCACTTGCACAAGCACCCGAGAAAAGTTTCTCGTCGTCTTTCAGGAACTGAAGCCCCAGCACTGGCAGCTCATTGAGTCCTATGGCTGGGTGAGCAAGAAAGGCATCTCCAGCCGCGACGACAATATCGCGAAGCTGGATGACGCCACGCTCAGCAACGGCATAAGCGTTTCCTCTGAATACGCCGGATGCCCATACTGCAAAGCTAAGGGCATTTTCATTTGCGGCCACTGCATGGCCGTCAACTGCCACGATTCAGATACGGGTAGTATCGCTTGTGCCGAGTGTCACACTCACGGCGAGTTGACGCCGATTGAGGCACTCTGAAGCGAAGCTAATTCGCCGTGCTCTGAAAAATAATTTCAGCCGCACCGGAATTTTCATCCGACCGCTGGGTAATACCAGTAGATGAAGATTCAAATACTCACCATCGCGGTTCTACCGCTCATCGCTTGCTCATGTGTCAGCCACAGGCCACCGCAAGCCGCTCCGCGCCCCATGGCTCCAGTGCCACAAAGAGCACCCGTCGCGAAACAGATCGACCCTCAAGCGGATGAGCTAACGCGCAAAATCAAACAACTCGAAGCCGAGAACTCCGAGCTTCGCATGCAACTTTTAGATAACGTCCTTACCCACTGATTTTACTATGAAAAACGAAACTACCATCATCACCACGAGTGAACATAGCTCACAGCAAGGGAGCGACTTGCTCCCTTTGGAAAAAACCTTCCTGAAGGAAGTCAACGGCAAGGAAGTCCTCTTGGTTTACCTCGTGGACACTTCCGCCTCGATGACCATGAAGAACAACATTGGTCTTCTCTGCGAAGGGCTGCACACCCTGAAGCAGGAACTCATGGCCGACGAAACGGCACGGCATACCGTGAAGATCGCGTTGGTTGCTTACGGCAATAATACCGTGATTCCGGCGACGGATGGCATCATCACTCCAGACGAGTTCATGCCGCCTCAGTTAGTGGCAAAGGGCAACACCCCGATGGGGCAGGCCTACATGGTCGCTCTTGAACTCGTCAAACTCTGGAAGAAGAGTTGTTCCGACCGCAGGGTGGACTACTTCCGCCCGTGGCTGGTGAATAGCACCGACGGTCAACCCACCGATGACTGGAGCGAAGCTGCCAGTGCGTTGAAGGTCGCGGAAGAAACGAAACAGGTCGTTTCGTGGATCATGGCCACCGAGGGAGCCAATATCCCCGTGCTCAAGCAGCTCTCACCGTATCGTCCTGTTCTCTATCTCCGAGACCTCGATTACAAGAGCATGTTTCTCTGGCTGTCTTCCAGCCTCAGCGTCGTGAGCAGCTCTGAGGCGAATGGACGCCAACCTATCGAAAGACCAGATACTTGGGCAGACGTTTACTAATGAATACTCACCGGACATTTCCTGATAGTGTTCGCTGGAGAACGCTTGGCGTCGCCTCAACAGGTCGAGGGCATGCGTTCTCTGGCGAACCTTGTCAGGATCATCACAAGATGGCGTCTCTTTTGAATGGAGACCTTGTGGTGATTGTCGCTGACGGTGCAGGCTCCGCCGAGTATTCAGACGAGGGCGCACGCGTCGCCTCCGAAACCTGCCTTGCACTGATTGCCGAGCAATCTCATGCAAGGCCTTTGTCCGAACAGGACTATCAAAAGATTTTTGTGGCCACCGCACGAAGCGTGGCCAATTACGCCCGAAGCTTTCAGCTCTCACCGAGAGACTTCGCAACAACCTTGAACGTATTACATGTTACCCAGCACGGCACATACAATGCCTCAATCGGGGACTCCGGTTGTCTCATCCAGACGGATACAAACGAGCTGAAGCTTTTAGCCGAACCTTTCAAAGGGCGCTATGCCAATGAGACGGCATTCCTCAGCCGTCGCATGGTCGAGAAATACTTTTCTTTCGGTTCCACCACGGAAGCCATAAAGGGATTTATCGCGGCAACGGATGGAATCTTCGACCTGCTTTATCAGCAGGATCGGATCAACGTGGAATCCGCAAGCGCACTCATTGAGTGCCTCCGCAAACAAGACCCGCTTCGGGCGCAGCAGGAATTGGAAACCTTTTTCCAATCCCAGACGCTCGCACGCTTCACCCGCGATGACCTCACTTTGGTTGTCGGTCACTCAACCACCAAAGGATGCTGATTATGCACTGCTTCACATCCAAAAAGAAGCGCCTGAATTTAATTCAGGATGGCCGGAAGCGTGGCGGCGAAGGTTCGATTTATCGCATCGAAGGACACTCTGGGCTGGTCGCTAAAATCTACCACGCAGGCAAAGCCACTTCCGACAAGCGAAGGAAGCTGGAGGTGATGCTGGCCTATGCGCCCAAACGCATTTCGAAGGCCTGCCAGCTCGCATGGCCGAAAGCACTTCTCTTTGATGAATTCGGTCAGTTTATCGGCTTCACCATGCCAGCCGCAAAGCAAGGCTCAGATGAGCTTTGCGCCTATACCCACAAAATTAGGCGTGAAAGACACCACCCGCAAACGACACGCCGCGCCTTTTATCGCATGGCGATCAATCTTTGCCATGCAGTCGAAGCCGTGCATTCCATGGGGCACGTCATCGGCGACTTCAACCCCAACAACATTCTGTGTCGGGAGAACGGCGCGGTCACGCTGATCGACTCCGACTCTTTCAGCATTCTGGAACCACGCACCTACACGACTTACCCGTGCGAAGTCGGTATGAACGACTACATCGCGCCGGAAATCCAGAACCGCAACCGCAAGAAAATCACATGGAAGAAGGAGCACGACTACTTCGCCTTAGCCGTCCATCTCTTCCAGATTCTCATGGAGAATCGCCATCCATTCGCCGCGACACCCATTTCGGGAGTCGCCCCCGCCGAATATGCCGCCTCCCTGATTGCCAAAGGCGTTTACCCGCACATCCGCAATAGCGAGACCAAGGCGGACTACATCACGGACATTTTGCCTCGCACTCTGAAGCAGGCGTTCACCCGAACCTTTGTCGATGGATTCAAAAATCCAAACAGTCGGCTCACCCCAACAGCATGGGGCAGCTTGCTGAAAAAGGAGCTGAAGGCATTGAGGCAGTGCCAGTCCTGCCCTGAACAATTTGAGAGGCACGCCCCGCATTGTCCTTATTGCGGGACGATTCCAGCCAGCCTGATAGCCTCTCACTGGAATCGGGCATGCAGCCTTGCCAGCGGAGCCAGAACGCTTCCAGCGGCTTTATTTCGGCGAATGAAGCCGCTCGTTTCTCAGAAAGAGACGAAAACCAAGCAGCCGAGGCCGAGAAAAAGGCATGTTTCTCTGCGAAAGAAGGTGCTGATCGGTGCTTCACTCACGGCAGGACTCGCCGCCGTGGCCTTCAAGACTGACCTCATACCTCTGGAAAAGGCCGATGCCATCCCGCCGCAGCCACAGGTTCACACGAACTCCGCTCCACCACGGGCAACTCCCAAGGCGAAGCCAGTACCAAACCTTCCCCCGTTGCCTGCCGAGAAATCTGAGTATGAATTCCGGCGATTCATAAGCTTTTTAGTGCGTGGACGTGTCATTCCGTCTTCAGGCGCGACCATCCGCCAGTCGCCCAATGGCAGGTTCCGCTGGGAGTATGAATCGCCCAGCTACGCAGATGAGAACGAAGCCTTGGGCAAGTTCGCCTACATCAAAGCGGACTTCGATGCACTGGCGAGACAAGCGGCGAACGTGTGGGAAGTGCCTATCCCAGAGCTACATGAGCGCTTTTTGATAGGCTCCCACTTCCGCACCTACCGAGACTCGATCCTAGTGGTGATCGAGCGACTCGGCAGCCGCTACCGCGTGGTGGTCATCATCCAATAAATTTCTGGTTAGACCCTCGAATTCGATGATAACAGTCTTTGACATTTTTTAGGCATTTTCTAGCCTGCGGTTGAATGAATGTATCCCTGACCGATAAGCTGGAAGAATTTGTCAACGAACTCGTTGAAAAGGGGCGCTATCGCTCAGCGAGCGAAGTCGTCCGCGAGGGACTTCGCCTCCTTGAAATCCGTGAATCTCAGCTACAGACCAAGCCGGAAAATCAGGAGAAACCGAAATCTTCCGAAAAATAGAATATGACCAGTATACAACAAAACGAGGAACTCAAACGTCGCATCTGGCAGATTGCCAACGATGTGCGAGGAACAGTGGACGGATGGGACTTCAAGCAATATGTGCTGGGGGCACTTTTCTACCGCTTCATTAGCGAGAACTTTGCTCGCTACATCGAAGGCGGTGACGACAGCTTTCGCTACGCGGAGATAGCCGATGACAATGAAGACCTTGCGGCGATTAAAGAAGACGCGATCAAGACCAAGGGTTACTTCATCTACCCCAGTCAGCTCTTTGTCAATGTAGTCAAGAATGCGAACGATAACGAAAACCTGAACACTGACCTCAAGGCTATTTTCACCGCCATTGAGAGCTCAGCCATGGGCTATGACTCAGAGGAGGACATCAAGGGATTGTTTGATGACTTCGACACCACCAGCAATCGCTTGGGAAAAACGGTTAAGGACAAGAACAGCCGTCTAGCGTCAGTCTTGAAGGGGGTCAATGAACTCGACTTTGGTCACTTTGAGGACAGTGAAATCGATCTTTTCGGCGATGCCTATGAGTTTCTGATCGGCAAATATGCCGCTAATGCCGGAAAATCTGGAGGCGAATTCTTCACGCCTCAGCATGTTTCCAAGCTCATCGCTCAGCTTGCCATCCACGGCCAAGCGAGCGTAAACAAGATTTACGATCCAGCCGCAGGTTCTGGTTCACTTCTCCTACAGGCGAAAAAGCACATGGATGACCACCTCATTGAAGAAGGCTTCTTTGGGCAGGAGGTCAACCACACTACTTACAACCTCGCGCGGATGAACATGTTTCTGCACGATGTGAACTACGATAAGTTCAACATGCAGCTAGGCAATACGCTGACTGATCCGCACTTTCGCGATGATAAGCCCTTCGATGCGATTGTTTCCAATCCACCTTACTCGGTGAAATGGATCGGCAGTGATGATCCGACACTCATTAATGACGACCGCTTTGCTCCGGCTAGTGTGTTGGCTCCCAAGTCCAAGGCGGACTTCGCCTTCGTGCTGCATACGCTCAACTATCTTTCGAGCAAGGGCAGAGCTGCCATCGTCTGCTTCCCTGGCATCTTCTATCGTGGTGGCGCAGAGCAAAAAATTCGCCAATACTTGGTGGATAACAACTTCGTGGAGACCGTCATCTCTCTTGCGCCAAATCTCTTCTATGGCACCACGATTGCCGTGAATATTCTCGTGCTCTCCAAGCACAAGACTGACACCAAGGTTCAGTTCATCGATGCCTCCGGCGAGGACTTTTTCAAGAAAGAGACCAATAATAACGTGATGACGGATGACCATGTCGAAGAGATTATGAAGCTCTTCGACCGCAAGGAGGATGTGGAGCATGTCGCTAAATCTGTTCGCATGGAGGCCATTGCGGAAGAAAACGACTACAACCTCTCGGTCAGCACATACGTGGAAGCCAAGGATACACGTGAAGTCGTTAATATCACGGAACTAAATCAAGAAATTGAGGCAACCGTCAGCAAGATCGACGGGCTTCGCAAGGACATCGATGCCATAGTTGCTGAAATCGAAGGGAGCGAGGCATGAGTAACAGCATCTTTATAGACAGGCTGCTCAATGGAGAGAAGGTGACGTGGTCTCCTCTCGGAGACGCTGTTGATCTAGAGAAAGGCAAACAACTCAATAAAGAGTTGTTGTCTAAGGAGGGTTTATTCCCAGCATACAACGGTGGTATTTCATACTCTGGCTTCACTGACAGCTATAATTATTCCGAGAACACTACGATAATCAGTCAAGGTGGAGCTTCAGCAGGTTTCGTCAATTTTGTGACTTCAAAATTCTACGCAAATGCACACTGCTATGTGGTTCTTCCAAGGCTCGAGATTGTCGATAACCGCTATGTTTTTCATTTCCTAAAGCTCAATCAAGAAAAGCTCACAAACTGTCAGCATGGAGCAGGAATTCCTGCTTTGAAAAAAAGTGAAATAGTAAATCTTCAAATCCCCATCCCATGCCCAGATAACCCTAAAAAGTCGCTGGCCATCCAAGCGGAAATCGTCCGCATCTTAGACACTTTCACCGAGCTTACGACCGAGCTTACGACCGAGCTTAAAGCGCGACGAAAGCAATACAACTACTATCGTAATAAGCTCCTGACCTTTGACGAGGGAGACGTTGAATGGAAAGCGTTGGGCGAACTTGCGGAAAACTTGGACTCTCAGCGAAAGCCTGTTAAAGGAGGGCTAAGAGAAACAGGTGATATTCCATATTACGGCGCATCAGGCGTAGTTGATTACG
This sequence comes from Opitutales bacterium, assembly GCA_018607135.1. Taxonomy (GTDB): domain Bacteria; phylum Verrucomicrobiota; class Verrucomicrobiia; order Opitutales; family Coraliomargaritaceae; genus JBPOFY01. The sequence continues at coordinate 9,897 of JABBCA010000065.1, read as the reverse complement.
TTAAAGACTATATCTTTGATGAAGATCTCCTGTTAGTTTCGGAAGATGGTGCTAACCTGACAGCAAGAAAAACTCCCATTGCTTTTAGCGTCAGCGGTAAAAGTTGGGTAAACAATCATGCCCATGTCCTTAGGTTCGAAACATACCATGAGCGGCGTTACGTAGAATATTATCTGAATGGTATTGATCTAACTCCATACATATCAGGAGCTGCGCAACCCAAACTAAACAAAAAGAATTTAAACAGCATCAGAATTCCTAATCCATCGCCTGAGAGAAAGGAACTCATTGTCGGCACTTTAGATAAATTTGATACACTCACTAGCTCGATTAGCGACGGCCTCCCTCGGGAGATCGAGCTGAGGCAGAAGCAATATGAGTATTACCGTGCTTTGTTGTTGAGCTTTCCGACACCCGAAGAGCCAAGGGAGGTAGTTGCTTGAAATGAGCCAGACACTAGAAACCATCGCCCAGCAACTTGAGGCAAGTGAGAAGAAGGTGCAGCTCATATACGCCTTCAATGGGAGCGGGAAAACACGCCTATCTCGGAAGTTCAAAGAACGTGTCGCGCCCAAAGCCCCTGTGAATATAGAAGAAGCAGAAGATGAAGAACCGGATACCGTTCTCCCAAAAATCCTATACTACAATGCGTTCACAGAAGACCTGTTTTATTGGGATAACGACTTAACCGAAGATATTGCCCCCAAACTCATCATACAGCCGAATGGTTTTACGAGCTGGGTTTTGAACGATCAGGGGCAGGATCAAAACATAATCAGTAACTTCCAATATTATACTAGCGACAAGCTCACGCCGCACTTCAACGAAGCATATGAAATCAAGGGCAAGGATGGGAATGTTCTCAGAAAAGTGCCTAAAAACTCCGAGGTCACATTCTCGTTTGAGCGAGGAAATCAGCAGCAGGAAGAAAACATCAAGCTTTCCAAGGGGGAAGAGAGCAATTTCATCTGGAGCGTGTTTTACACCTTGATCGATCAGGTGGTCGAAACGCTGAATATTACTGAAGTGGATGAACGCGACACCGACCAGTTTAACGACCTAAAGTATATTTTCATTGATGACCCCGTCAGCTCTTTGGATGACAATCACTTGATCCGACTGGCCGTGGACATCGCGACGCTCATCAAGCGTAGTCATTTTTATGACCTTCAGGGGCTGAAGTTCATTGTAACAACGCACAACCCACTTTTTTACAACGTTCTGTGCAACGAATTTAGCCGAGACGATAAGAAGCTTGGATGGAAGGCCAAGCAGTTCAGTAAACACAAGCTGGTTAAATTCGAGGATGGCACTGCAGATTTGGAAGACCAGCCCACAGACTCGCCATTCTCTTATCACCTCTTTCTAAATGCTGAGTTGAATAGAGCGATAGAGGCGGGGCAAATTCACAAATATCATTTCAATTTCTTGCGGAACATCTTGGAGAAGACCTCAACCTTCCTCGGCTACAAAAACTGGGAAGAGCTTTTGCCCAGAACAAGTGACGGCACAACGGATGCCTACGCCAAGCGCATCGTAAACTGGGGAAGTCATTCCAAGCATGCGGGGGATGAAATCCGAGATTTGGATGAGGAAGACAAGCGCGTCCTCCGATTCCTTGCGGATAGTATCAATCAGGAGAACCGCTTTCATTTTAGGCAGGAAAGCGCACAATCTACTCAACAGGCAGAAACTGCAACATGACCAACTATAACACCATCGCAGAATCCAAGAACTTCATCGTCCTAGATCGTTACGAGCGGGACAGCGTAGTCGGTGAGGATTACCAGAGTGAAGATGCCCTTGAGCGTGAGTTCATTGGGGATTTGGTCAACCAAGGCTACGAACATGCGCAGGAAATCCGCACCCCTGAAGCTATGCTGGCTAATGTTCGCGTGCAGCTTCAGGAACTAAACGACGTGGCATTCACAGAAGATGAATGGAAGCGCTTCGTTGAGCAATACCTCGATCCTGCCAGTGAAAACAGCACAGACAAGGCTCGTAAGCTGCATGAGAACTACATCAAAGATTTTGTCTTCGATGATGGGCATATTGAGAACATTTACCTGCTCGATAAGAAAAATGTGCTCAACAACAAGCTTCAGGTCATCAAGCAGTTTGAGCAGGCAGGCAGCCATGCCAATCGCTATGACGTAACCATTCTCGTGAATGGCTTGCCCATGGTGCAGGTGGAGCTGAAGAAGCGCGGCGTTGCGATCCGCGAAGCATTTAATCAAGTGCACCGCTACAGCAAGGAGAGCTTCAATTCGGAGAACTCTCTTTACAAGTATCTACAGCTTTTTGTCATCTCGAACGGCACAGACAGCCGCTACTTCGCGAATACGGTAAAGCGAAACAAAAACAGCTTCGACTTCACCATGAACTGGGCGCAGTCGGACAATACCTTAATTAAAGACCTCAAGGACTTTACTGCGACCTTTTTTCAGAAGCACACCCTGCTGGAAGTGCTTCTGAAGTATTCGGTTTTTGATGTGAGTGCTACGCTTCTAGTGATGCGCCCCTACCAGATTGCGGCAACAGAACGCATCTTGTGGAAGATCAAGAGCGCGTTCCAAGCGAAGAACTGGAGCAAGGCTGAGAGTGGCGGCTTCATCTGGCACACCACAGGTTCAGGTAAGACGCTCACTAGCTTCAAAGCGGCACGTTTGGCCACCGAGCTGGAGTTTATCGACAAGGTTTTCTTCGTGGTGGATCGCAAAGACCTCGATTACCAGACGATGAAGGAATATCAACGCTTCTCGCCCGACAGCGTGAATGGTTCTGATAGCACGGCTGGGCTGAAGCGTAATATAGATAAAGACGACAACAAGATCATCGTCACCACCATCCAAAAACTCAACAACCTCATGCGGGGAGAAGGCGACCTGCCTATCTACAATAAGCAAGTCGTCTTTATTTTTGACGAGTGCCACCGCAGCCAATTCGGGGAAGCGCAGAAAAACCTCAAAAAGAAGTTTAAGCGGTATTACCAATTCGGATTTACGGGCACGCCGATCTTCCCAGAGAACGCTTCAGGTGCCGAGACTACGGGTAGCGTCTTTGGCCGTGAGTTGCATTCCTATGTCATCACGGATGCCATACGCGACGAAAAAGTGCTCAAGTTCAAAGTGGATTACAATGACGTGCGCCCTAGGTTCCAAGCTATCGAAACCGAGCAAGATGAGAAAAAGCTTACGGCTGCGGAAAACAAACAGGCACTACTTCACCCTGATCGAATCCATGAGATTTCCGGCTATGTCCTAAAGAATTTCTCACATAAGACGCACCGTGCTCACATGGGAGCAAAGGGCTTCAATGCGATGTTTGCAGTGAGCAGTGTGGATGCAGCGAAAGCCTACTATGAGGCATTTCGTGAGCTGCAAGCTGGAGTGGAGGAAAAGAAACAGCTTACCGTGGCGACCATTTTCTCCTTCGCGGCCAATGAAGAGCAGGACGCTGTCGGCGATATTCCTGATGAGAGTTTCGAAGTATCGGCCATGAACAGCAGCGCAAAGGAATTTCTCAGCGCGGCGATTGGTGACTACAATGCTACTTTCAAAACGAACTTTGGCGTCGATAGTAAGGGCTTCCAGAACTATTACCGTGACCTAGCACAACGGGTTAAAAAGCAAGAAGTGGACTTACTTATCGTCGTAGGCATGTTCCTGACAGGCTTCGACGCCCCGTCGCTTAACACACTCTTTGTAGACAAGAACCTGCGTTACCATGGCCTACTACAGGCGTATTCGCGCACCAATCGCATCTATGACGCGACCAAGACCTTCGGCAACATCGTGACCTTCCGCGATTTGGAACAGAGCACGATCAATGCAATTACGCTCTTCGGGAATGCGAATACCAAGAACGTCGTTCTGGAGAAGAGCTACAAAGAATACATGGAAGGCTTTACGGACATTGCCACCGGAAGGGCGTGCCGTGGTTATGTGGATGTGGTTACTGAGTTGCAGGAACGTTTTCCGGAGCCGAGCGAGATTGAGAAAGAACAGGACAAGAAGGCGTTCGTAAAGCTCTTCGGAGAATACCTCCGCGTGGAGAACATTCTGCGTAACTATGATGAATTTACAGGACTGAATGCCTTGCAGGACATTGACCTCGAAGATGAAGAAGCCGTCGATGAATTTAAGGCGAAGCATTACCTGAACGATGACGACATTGAGGCGATGCGAAAGATCGACGTGCCATCTGATAGACTGGTTCAAGACTACCGCTCAACCTACAATGACACCCGTGACTGGCTAAGACGCCAGAAGGAAGGCGACCAAAAAGAGCCATCAACCGTGGATTGGGATGATGTCGTCTTTGAGGTGGACTTGTTGAAATCCCAAGAGATCAACCTCGACTACATTCTGGAGCTGATATTTGAGCACAACAAGAAGACTAAGAACAAGGAAGACCTCATCGATGAAGTGCGCCGTGTAATCCGAGCCAGCATTGGGAGTCGTGCGAAGGAAAGCTTGATTGTCGATTTTATCAATCAGACGAACCTCGATGACATTGGTGACAAAGCCACTGTGATTGATACGTTCTTCAAGTTCGCTCAGAAGGAACAAAAGCGTGAGGCTGTTGAACTGATCCAGTCCGAAGGGCTGAATGAAGAAGAGGCGAGGCGCTACATCAAGGCATCCTTGAAGCGGGAATACGCGACTGAAAATGGCACTGCACTCAATGCCGCGCTTCCCAAAATGAGTCCGCTCAACCCGCAATACAAAACGAAGAAGCAAACCGTGTTTGAGAAAATCTCTACATTCGTGGAGAAGTTTAAGGGCGTCGGTGGGCAGATATAGGTATCCAAAAACCAGAAATTAAATGTCCTCCACCAAGTTTAACATCGTCATAGACGAAGCATTCGCAAATTTCTGCGAGGATTCTTCTCTGGCACCTATTGACCGCAAGAACTTGCTTAGCTTTTGTAACGACTATGAGGGAGGAATATGGCGAGCGAAAGCATTCCACAGATTCGTTTGGGATAATGTGGCAGAAACGGCTCTTTCTGAGGAAGAACGAGAGGCTCTTGCAGGTGACCATGCCACAGCTTTAGGTCGAGCGGCATCTCGGATGCGTCTTACGAAAGATGAGACGGCTGAAACAAAGGGCGCAGGGAGTGAGTTGGCAGAGATTTTCTTATATGGAATCATGAGGAAGCACTTTGGCGCTATTCCCGCAGTTCCTAAGATTTTCTATAAGCAGAATGTCAAAGATAACGCAAAGGGTGCTGATAGCGTTCACATCACCGTGGCGGACGGCGATTTCCAAATTTGGTATGGCGAAGCCAAATTTTACAACTCAATCGAGAATGCGCGCCTTGCTGGAATTATTAAGTCAGTAGCCAATTCTTTAGACCCAGACAAAATCAGGAAAGAAAACTCAATCATTACTGGCGTATGTCAGTTAGGCAAATACATCAGCGATCCTGACATGCTCGAAGAGCTAAAGCATCTGCTCGACGAAGATACCACGACCGACCGCCTAAAACCTAAGCTTCATATTCCCATATTTATATTGCATGAGTGTGACATCGTCGCGGGAAAGAATGATTTCGATGATGCGCTTAGAGATGAGCTGATTGAGCATCACAAAGAGCGAGCGAATGCATTCTTCAAAAAGCAAATCGAGCAGCTCCAGAACATCACCAAATATGACCAGATTTCTTTCACGCTGATACTGTTTCCAGTTCCGAAGAAAGAAGAAATCTTAGACGCATACATTTCTAGAGTCAAAGAGGAGAAGGAGCACTGATGAGTATGTTCTTCGAAGAATGCGCCCAGATCAACCGCCTCATCGAATCCGGTGATGAGGATAATGCTCGTGAGGAGCTTATCCGCGTATTGGACAAAATTCACAAGGCGAATTCCAAACCCGATGAGCTAGTGAATCATCTCTCACGAAGGTTGGGATTCTTTCACTACATCGACCCAGACTCCTCAATCTGGGAAGATCGCCTCGTCCATGAGGCTTTCAAGGTGGATACAGGTGAGGAGGAACCCAAAACGCTTCACAAAGACCAATCTCAGCTTCTTCGTATGTTGCTCGAAGGGCGGGACATGGCAATCAGTGCTCCTACCAGTTTTGGGAAAAGCTTCGTCATTGATTCGTTCATAGCTATCAAGCAGCCAAGAACCGTCGTCATTATCGTGCCTACAATTGCGTTGATGGACGAGGCACGGAGACGACTAACGAAAAAATTCTCATCGCTGTATAAGGTAATTACTACATCTGATGTTCCTCTTGCAGAGAGAAACATACTCATCTTTCCCCAAGAGCGAGCATTCGGGTATTTGGACAAACTAGATGAGATCGACATCTTAATCGTCGATGAGTTTTACAAAGCTAGCGAGGCATTCGCGCAGAGAAAGTCCGATGAGCGTGCGCTTATTCTTCTGAAAGCAATTCTCGAACTGAGCAAAAAAGCAAAGCAGCGGTATTTCCTAGCACCCAATATTACTGCGCTTACCGAAAGCGTCTTTACTCAAGGGATGACCTTTCATGAATTCAAGATGTCCACAGTGTTCCTGAAGACCTACGAGGAGTATCTTGATATAAAAGGTTCAAAGGATTCCAAAATTGAGCAGAAATCCGTTGTGCTCCAAAAGCTATTGGTTGAAGGACGGGAAAATGGGGATACAAAGACCCTCATTTACGCAGGAACATACACCGAGGTTGACCGCTTAATGAGTCTGGTTTGCGAAAGTGCTGACCCGCACGCCACCCGCTTACTGGATCAATTTAGCGCATGGATTCGTAAGAATTATTCACCTGACTGGAGCCTTGCAGACTTGGTTACTCGAAAATATGGAATTCACAATGGCAGTCTACATCGGTCTTTGTCGCAGATACAGGTGAAGCTCTTTGAGGAACAGGAAGGTTTGGCAGGTTTGATTTCCACCTCCTCCATTATTGAAGGTGTAAATACTGCGGCCGAACGGGTCGTCGTCTGGCATAATAAAAATGGCCAGCCAAAGCTCACCTCGTTCGATTACAAGAACCTCGCCGGACGCGGTGGGAGAATGTTCAGATACTTCGTCGGCCATGTGCATATCCTTGCAGAGCCTCCAGAGGATGAAGACGCCCAAATCACCCTCGATATCCCAGAGAGTCTTTTGATCTCAATGGATGAGGAAGAACAAGAGCGTCATCTTACGAAAGAGCAGATAGCGGTAATTATCGCCTATAAGGAAGAGCTTGAGGAATTGATGACAAGCGAGCAGATGAAGACCCTGTTTTCAGGCGGATTTCTACAGAGTTCCGACTACGATCTAGCCAAGAAAATCGTAAATTCAATCAAAGCAGAACCACATTCATGGAACCAATTACGAAACCTCAACTCCTCGGACACCTCCCGATGGGATAATGCTCTTTATAAGGTTCAACACTTAAAGCACTTAGGCCATCAGTATACTAAAATTGTTGAAGCGGCCAAAGTGATGTCTTCGGGGTGGAATCGAGGCCTTGCAGCAACAATTAGGTTAGCTGCGAGTCGAGGTATCGCAATTGATGAATTCTTCAAACTTGAGCGGGATGTCGCCTTCAAGCTTGCAACGCTTCTGCACGATATAAATGCAATCAATCGTGAAATTTTTGGCAGCACGATTGATATTTCATCCTTTGCGGCCAAGGCCGCTCACGCCTTCCTTCCTGTTTTAGTCTATCAGCTAGAAGAGTATGGCCTTCCGAGGATAATCTCCAGAAAGATACAGGATTCCAGTCTGATCGACTTGGAGTCTGATGAAAAGAGTATCCACCAAGTAATCTCAGAATTTGCAGATGTCGGTCATGAGAAAATAAGCAGCATCGAATCATTGGATGAATTCGATCAATTCATCTTAGGCTACTTTTACGATGGAATTGTTGCTTCTCGGAAATGAGTCGCTTTGAGGGTGGTTTTCTGGAAGAAAGGTTGAGTAATGTCCAACCTAGCCAGAGCCATTGAAATCGCATCGACTGCCCACAGAGAGCAGACGCGGCTTGATGGTAGCCCATACATTCTGCACCCGCTCCGGCTGATGTTTCAGCTCGAAGGCGAGTTGCAGCAGATGGCGGCAGTGCTCCACGACGTAGTCGAGGACACCGAATGGACGTTTGAAGACTTGAGAAAAGAAGGCTTCGACGAGCCACTCATCGAAGCTCTGGATTGCCTAAGCCGCCGAGACGGCGAGTCCTACAAGGAATTCATTGACCGTCTGGCTCCGAACCCCGTGGCCAGAGCGGTCAAGATCGCAGACCTTGAAGACAACATGAACCTCAAGCAGCTTGAGCGCGTCACGGAGAACGACCTCAAGCGGACTGCGAAGTATCACAAACACTGGAAACGCTTGGTTTCCATGGGCTGATTCGCGTCGGTTACAGAGCCTCCATCGCTGCGCTAGTCTCGGCACAGAAACCGCCGCACACTGATGGGGCAAACAAGTTCGACGCGCCTACGCAAGCTCCGGCACGTTGTCACTCAATTGCCCTGATGATTGAGTCACGGGGCGCACGCGCCCCCAAGGTCAGGGTTCCCCAAGCCTGTTTTCCGCTGCCGCGTCACAGGATTATCCATCCCTCCGCTTGAACCCGTAAAGGTCGTATTTTTGCGCTCACTTGTGCAGCCGCGTCACAAGCTCCTCGCTTCCGCGCTGCGCGAAAAAATCTCCACCTTGACTGGACGGCTGCACCGTCCGCTTCGGGCACTCTCTAGCTTCGCTCGCCGCTTGGCAGGGGAAATCAGGCTTTCACTGAAGAAGGCCATAACCAACGGAGACTATAAAAATGACACTCACAGCAGAAATCACCACCACCCAAGACCAACCCCGCATCTATGTTGCCTGCCTTGCTGCCTACAACAGCGGAATCCTCCACGGCGAATGGATCGACATTGAAAACGACATCGACGAAACATGGAACCGAATCCGCAACGTCTTGGCATCCTCGCCAATTCCACACGCGGAAGAATGGGCAATTCATGACTTTGAAGGTTTCGGAGGCATCCGCCTTTCCGAATGGGAGAGCATCGAGCGAGTCCACGAGCTGGCCGAGTTCATGGAGGAGCACGGCGAAGTCGGCACCTTGGCACTGGATCACTATTGCGGCGACATCGAAGACGCCACACGAGCCCTTGAAAACTACATGGGCAGCTATTCCAGCATAGCGGACTACGCACAGGAAATCACCGAGAGCACCAGCGAAGTGCCGGAGCACTTGCAATTCTACATCGATTACGAGCGCATGGGGCGAGACATGGACATGAGCGGCGACATCGTCACCATGCAAACCCGCTTCGACGAGGTTCACATCTTCCTGAATCACTAAAAAATCGGCTCCCCGCCACGAGGCGGGGAGCCTTTTGCTTTCAAGGGAAAGAGCCTCGACCGAGGGTCGATGAATCAAGTGAAACAAGTTAAGCGCCGAGTTTGACCGAAAAGGCCTCCTCGAAGAGTTTCACCTGATCTTCGAGTCTGGCCGCTGAAATCGCCTGCACCTGTCTTTGGGAGTATTTTCTCAGGGCTTTTTTGCCGTGCAGCCCTTTCAGGTGCGAGACGATTTCAGGCCGCATGTTACTCATGCGGATGATTTGCCGGACTCTGCCCGAAGACAGGCCGGACAGTTCAGAAATTTCGGTCGAAGAGCCCACAAGCCCCGCTTTGAGGGCTTCCGACCAGTTTTCGCTCAGGTGGATCGTGTGCAGCCCTTCAGGGCATTTCAGCAGCAGATTGTCCTCAGTCGGCAAATCTGCCCAATCCTTCCCTATAGGATATACGGAAAAATAGCCTTGCTTCCACGAGTCCCGAACGACACCAATTATGCAGGGTAGCGCAGATAAAGTTCGCATGTTCCTACCACGCGCCCCGCCACTTTCAGACGAAGTCGCCTCAGTGGCGAAAGAAAGATAGAGGAATCGAG